>JADFUR010000049.1 GCA_015222055.1 Bacteroidota bacterium
ACTGTATTTAGGATTAAAAATAAAGTGTAAATTTGTAACAGGATTAAAAATTAAAAAGTGTAAACTAAATTCAGGACGAGACACCATAGAAACCCACCGCACATTGCACACATTTGCAAATCGCACCAGCCTGTCCACAATCCAAAATTTGCAAAAGAGTACAATTTTAGCCAACCCACAATTAACCAATTACAAGAATGACTGAATTGTATCAACCATACAGAATTGATATTGTATTAGACAATGAATGTAATTTGTCTTGTATTGGTTGCATACGGACAAAAAATGAAAAAGAAAAAACAATTGATTATCCAAATTTCGTAAAATCTATTATAGAAAATAAAAGTGAAAAAGAATATCAAATTCATTTTACTGGTGGAGAACCTTTTCTTGATTTTTCATTGTTAACTCAAACAATAAAAGAAATTCAATCGATTACAAGTAATCGATTGAATTATAGCATTTATACAAATCTAACAATCCTAAATAAGGATATAATTGAGTTTGTCAAATCAAATAATATTCAAATACACACATCACTTGACGGATTAAAAGAAGAGAATGATACAATAAGGGGAAATGGAACATTTGAGATAATTACAAATAATATTAAGAGATTAAAAAGGGCTGGTATTGAAATTAATTCCGTTACAACAACGTTAAAGAATAAAAATATAAATAACATTTCAACCAAATTTATAACTGAACTTGAAAATCTGAAAGTAAAAACTTGGCGATTAAATATTGATTATCTAGGAATTGAAATAGAGCCAAATGATTTGATAGATAAAATTTTTACTTTATACAATTTTGCAATTCAACATCATATTTCAGTTGAAGGAACTTGGCTTTATCCATTTCATAATTTGATTTCGGACAATAAAAACGGTTTCTGTCCTGCAACAAAAGGAGAAACAATATCTATTTTGCCTGACGGGAAAATTAGTATGTGTCCTTATTCTGATACTTTTTTTGGGACATATAAGACTGATTGGCATGATATTAATAAAGAGTTTAATGTTGTTAAAAAAAATCTATCTGAAAATAAAAAATGTACAACTTGTATAATCAAAGATTACTGCCAAACACAATGTTTGATTACACGAGAACAAAACAATCCAGAGTTATTTGATTGGTATTGCAAAGTTTACAGAGGATTAACAATAAAATTATTGAATTATCATATACAAAATTAACAATGGCACAAAGAATCGAAGAAGATATATTTAATGATGATGCAATTGAAATTGTAATAAGATTTGAAGGAAAAGCAATTCAAAATTTAGATAACCAAAATAACGGAAATTTTGAAGATTTTAAAAAATGGATTAGCGACAATCAATATCAGTGTTTTTTTAGTAAAAAGAATGATGATGAACACAAACTACTTATTTTAATAGAAGATGAAAATAAAAACATTGAATTAACACTCAAATGGCAGCCAAAAACATTTGATTATAAAGCTGTAGTAAACAAAAAATCTAAAAGGATTATTCAAGATTACAAACTTTTAGAAAACGACAAATACAGTATTCTTGAAGAGTGTATTTTGACATTCATTGATTTTAATGCATCTAACTTCCCAAGCAAAGAGCAGAAAAATTTATATGATAACATCTGCAAATTAGAAATATCGCCAAAATCAAATATTGAGAACCAACAAGAAATATGGGGAAAATGGATTGAAGCACAACAATTAATTCTTGATAAAAATTCACAACCGATTGAAATTGTAGGTTATCAACAGCCTGACATTAGTACTACCAGATTACAGTTTAAAACTAAATTAAAACAAAAAGAAAATCCAGAGTATGATGCTTTGGAAGAAGCATTAAAAGAAGAACCTTTTCAGATAAATGAAAAATTTGATGGTGATGTGGTTTTCTTAAAGCATAATGATATTTTCAAAGGTGTTGATAAAGTTATCAGTAAAGATTTCTCAGAAATATTTGAGCGAAATATAAAATTAGTATGCATTTTAAAAATACGACCTTTTTTTAATTCCCAACTTGTAAAAAATGAATTGGATAAAATTAACTGGAACCTTTTTGTTCGAAATGGAATTGGAGAAAATACGATTGAATTCTATAATAGCAGTGATAAAATTGCAATTATTCCAAAAGAAATAATCAAGAAATTCAATCTTCAAAGAGCAGGTCTAATTGGTCGGTTTTCAATTATAAATAAAAACGGATTACCTATTAAAGATAATATTACTAAGAAGATAAGAACAAATTCAACTTTTGCATTTGTTTCAAAAACTAAATTAGACTTTAAAACGCATCTTCTCAAAAAAAGAAAAAATCTATTTGATGATGGTGCAAAAAGTGTAAAATTTAACCTTGGAGAAGTTTACACTATTAGTTCAGAGACTAATATTGGATTTGATGAAGAGTTTTGGAATGATTTACAAAGAGAATTTCACGATTTTGAGTTTGATTTAATCTTTAATGATTTTGAAAATATCGCATTTGAATTTGAAAATAAAGAAGAATTAGAATATAAATTTAATATTATTAAATCTTTAAACCGATTTGATATTGTAAAATCACCATTAGATATTGACTTTAAATTTAAAGTTAAAATAGAATTAATAACTAAGAAATCCAAAAAACAAGAATTTCTTGAAAAAATTAAAACCCTATCAGGTGTTGAATTTCAACTTGATAAAGGAGATAAATTTGATTTTAACAAAAGACATCTTGTTATAGGTAATCTTGCAGCAAGAAATTCAAATTTGAATAATCTTGTATTTAATTTGCCATATAAATGGAAAGATGAAAAGAAACAAACTGATAAGTTTCTTAAATACATCGATGAAGAACCAAAGATTAACAAAGTAATTCCGAATTTACGAGGAGACCAAGCCAAAATATCGTGGTTAAATGAAGCAATGAATAAAGTAAATAATCCGCAAGAAGGATTAGATAGTAAGCCTGTAAATGAAAGATTAAAAGAATTTGTTTTTGATAGTTCCAAAGCAGAGGACGTATTTCGAGATTTATCAGAAGATACCGAAGATTGGAACGAATTAAAAAGGCACGAACTTCTTATTTTAAATAATTCGCAACGCAGAGCAATTTTATCGGCACTATACACTACTGACTTGGCTTTATTGCAAGGTCCCCCAGGAACAGGAAAAACAACAGTAATTGCCGAAATGATTTGGCAAATGGTTAGAACTAACCAAGAGCAAAAAGTATTACTAACTTCTGAAACAAACCTTGCTGTTGATAATGCTCTTGAAAAACTATTAAACAAAGACCATACTCTTGTAAAGCCTATTCGTTTTGGTAGAGCATCAAAATTTGAAGAAGAGGGAAAAAAGTATTCTTTTGAGAGAATAACAAAATGGATTGATAATACAGCCACTGTTGATGATATATACGAAAATGAAACCATTGCAGAAGATGAAAGTAATGAAGAAATAATTTATGAAGATTACAATAATAATGCTGTTCAACTTTGGATGCGAAGAATTGCAGATAATTCTCAACAGACAAATCCTAAATATGCAGAAGTAATGAAAGATTGGGCTTTTGAAATGGCTCAACCAAGAAAAGAAATGAAAGAATTATTTAGAGATAAATATTTCAAATATTGTAATGTTGTAGGAAGTACAAGTAGTTCGGCTGGAAGTCCTCGTTTTGGTGCAGATTATCAAAGCATATTCAATAATGATTACGAAGGAAATATTAGTCAAGATTATAAATATTTAAAGAAAAAACTTAGAAGCATTAATAATTTTGGGAATACAAGAACTGGAAGGAAATTACTTGACAGTATCAAGTCTATTGAATTTGATACAGTAATAACTGACGAAGCAAGTAAAGCAACACCCCCTGAATTACTTTTACCAATGTGTTTTGGAAAAAAGAATGTAATTATTGGAGACCATAGGCAATTACCACCAATGTTACACGATAAATCATTCAAAGAAGTGCTGGAAACATTAGAAACCAAAGAAGCATTAGAATTAAGTTCTGAAATTGATAAGGAGTTTGTAGAGACTTCACAATTTGAAAGACTTATTTCACATCCAGATGTTTCACCTACCATTAAATCTACTTTTAATGAACAGTACAGAATGCACCCAAAAATTAACAATGTAATAAAACAATTTTATCTTGACGAGGGTGGTTTAGAGCCAGGAAAACCAATACTTGAAAATGCAGACGATACAGACTTGAACAATCCTTTTTCAAGACATCACGGACTAATATTAAAGGACTTTATAAATCCTGATATACATACAATTTGGGTAAATGTTGATGACCCAGAAGAATTAAGTGGAACATCTCGTATAAATCCAACAGAAGTTGAAGCAGTTGGTATGGTCTTAAAATTATTAAAACAATCAAATGGGTTTTCTGAATATATGAACCATTGGGATAATTTAAAAGACGAGAATAAACGTAGAGAAGAACAAGAAATAGGCTTGATTAGTTTTTATGGTCATCAAGTTGGAAAATTAAAAGAGATTGCAAAATATTCTGGAGCCAAATTAGATATTCCAATAAGACTTAATACAGTAGATAAATTCCAAGGAATGGAACGAAATATTATAATTGTTTCTACTGTAAGAAGTGATAAAAAGATAGAAAACGGAATTACTAAACCTAATAGAGATATTGGTTTTGCAAAATCGCCACAACGTCTTAATGTTGCACTATCACGTGCAAAAAGACTATTAATTGTGGTTGGTAACAAAAATTTCTTTTCACAATATAAAAACAAAGAGGGTGAGCGAATTTACCAAAATGTAATTGATATTATTCAAAAAGAGGGATTAGTAATTGATTTTAAAGAACTGAAAAAGAAATTTGGCGATGATAAGTAGTTTAGATTATAAAATATTTGAAGCTATTCAGCAAGACAAAAAACTTACTGAAATATATCTTGGATATCAAGAGTTGGATTGGTATTACACTAAAGCAAGGTATTCAGCAACCTGCACAGAGGCAATAGAATTCACGCTATTTGATAAAACAATTTGTGGTTTATTACAGGTTGAAGAACATTTAAGTCTTGAAGATATTGGCGGAATTTTAGGTTTTAACGTAATTGATAATCCTTCTGAACAGAAATATAAAGACAATGCTGAATATGAAATATTAAAAGAAGCTTTGCAATCATTACAAGAATATGAAATGATTGAGGGTAGTGATATAGATTTCTCATATTGTAAATTAACTACGGTTGGTAAGGAATATGTCGAAAAAGGCAAGAAGTTTAAAATTCACGAAGACAAGGAGTTTAATTTGTTTTTTGATTATACAAGTGAACAACACGATAAGGCAAAAGAAAACTTTGAATTTATTAAAGGAGAAAGAGCCGTAAATAATGAAAATGTTTTTGATTATGAAAATGAAGGATTTTTAAAATCATTTGCTGATAAACAAATCCCTGAAATTTATAATCCTGAAAAATTAAATTCCTTTAAAGATACTGTTTGCTTAAATAAAGCCGATTACAAAACTATTTTGTATCGCATATACTTACTTGATATTTCAACAGGAAAATACAGAGTGCTTGTTTTTGACAAAACAAGTAATAAAATAAATGATTTTTTTTCAGATTATATCAAAACTAACAACAACCTAATAGACTTTAATAGTTTTGTTGCTACTGAATTTAAAATAGAGCGTTATGATAATGTAGAAAATAAACTCATCGAAAACCTAATTGATTTTCAAGATAAAATTGATTTGGCATCAGAAGATGAAAATTCTGAAAATGTTTTATCAATAGTTAATGAATATTACAATAATTCTGAATATATAGAACAAGTAAAGTTCTTTAATGAAATTGGAAAATTTATTGAAATATCAGGTCAAGAAATTTGGTTACTACTGGATAATATAGCTGAAAATGAAATTGCGAGAATAAAAGAACTAATTGATAATAACACAGATAAATTCTTCTTTGTTTATTTAGAAAATGCAGAAATAAGCCAACAGTTTTATAATGAAATAAACGTAAGTACAAAGAAATACAAAAATGTGTATATCCTTTTAATGGATGATGTCGCAGAGTTTAAGGTGATTTTTAAGAATAAGAATAATATTTGGAATGTTTTCAAAAAAAACAATTCAAATATTCCTATTTCTATTGATGGTCAATTAAATCAAATTAATAAAGAATTTATTCATAGAAATATTACTGATATTGATTTAGAAAAAAACTATTTAATTGAATACCGTAGCAGTTTTGCAAAAGAATACGTGCCAATTATAGATAAGAATATTAAAGAGTACTTTGATACATTAAACCTTGAAAAAGAAACAAATAAAAGCATTGTTGAGGAGATACGTAATGTAGATAAAAGATTATCACCATTTAAAGAGCTTGGTAGTTCTCACAGTTATTTCAAAAGACTTGAAAGTCAAAAACAAGAGTATATTGATACAATATTGCAAAATAGAAAAGAAAAAATTGATACTTTAAAAGAAAAAATATTAACTAAGTTTTCTGAAAAAGATAATCTAACAATTGAGTTTATTGAAAAATTAGAAAACCTATTAATAAAGGAAAAAGATAGTTGCTTAGAGGAAGAGCATCGGTTGTTTTTAAACTTAGAAACAAAACTTCAATCTTCAAAAAAAGATATTGAGATAGCAAGCAAAAGAAAGTCAATTATTATTGACACCAATATCCTGCTTGAAGAACCTCAAATAATTGAAATTATTGGTCAACATCAAATAATTGTTTTTTCGGGGAAGGTAATTGATGAATTAGACAATTTAAAAACGAAACCTGCTTTAAAGGATAAAGCACAGAATGCAATTAGAAGCATTCATAAACATCAGAAAGACAAAAATATTAGATTTAACACAAGTAAACTTCAAAATTTACCAAGCGACTTTAATAAGAAATCACCCGATAATATTGTTCTGTCTGTTGCCTTGCAATATTTAAAGCGAAATCCAATATTATTAACAAATGATAAAGGGATGAATATAAAAGCAAAAACCCTTGAAATACCTGTGAAAACAATAAATGAACTTAAAGCAATATTGAATTTGAGTAAGGTTGCTTATTCGAAGAACACCAATAAGAATTCTAACCGAAATAAAAGGAAAAAATAATATGTCTTGTTTTGAAACATCAAAATTTCTAAAAAATCCGCAAGTATTCTCAAAAGAGGTATTAATAAAAGCGGCTCAGCGTTTAAACTGGGAATACAAAGTAACTCAAAATGAAGTTGCTATTACTAAAATTCCAAATCAGAATATTCAAGGGGAATATGCAATGAAAATACAAGGAAGTAAGGTTATTTACAATAGTTACTATTTAAAAAACGGAGAGCAACTTGTTGATGAGTTAAAAGAGGTATTTTATAAATTGAATGTTGAGTATGCTCGTTCTTCAATTCTGTCAGAATTTAAGAATGTTGGGTTTTCATTAAAAAAAGACTATGATTTTGAGCCTAACCAAACCGAAGTTGACAGGTTTTATATGGTTGGTTATTCAAAGAATAGCAAAGAGCACGAAAAGCGTACAGAGATTAAGTTTACAATACTTAATGATGGTACAGTAGTTTCTGACACAAATTATCTTCCTGATGATATGCACAAACTCGCTGATGAAGCTATGAAAAAACTTGAAGAGAAGTTGGGAAATAAACGAAATGACAAAGATATTATTCAAAAACAAGTACCAATTAAATATCAAAAGAAAGTTGAAGTAATATCAAATAAAATAATCGCTAAAAATTAATTGCTATGGAGAAAAGTTTTGAAGATTTAAAATATATGTTAGATGCAAATTACCCATTAATTTATCTTGCATCGCCAGAATACGGTAGAATTATACAGAAAGTTAGAAGTATTGCATTTCGTAAAGGATATGAATTTAATACTTGGGATTTAGTTGATGGTTTACAAAGTCATAAGAAAAAAGAAGGTTCAAATAGTCTTGATAAAGTTATTAAGCATGCTGAACACGAAAACACCGAAAGTCCTGATGCTTTATTAGAATTTCTATTGAAAGGTAATAAAGACAAGGAAAATAGTAAAGAGATATTTATTATTGAAGATGCTCACAAACAATTTAGCGATGAGAAGTTTGTTGTTCAACTTCGTAAAGCAACTCAGTATTTTAAAGTATTAAACAAACATATATTATTGCTTTCACCATTTTTTAAACTTCCAGTGGAACTTGAAAAGTATGTTACTGTAATTAATATGCCTTTGCCTGATAAATCAGATTTAGAAAAGCGTTTAAATGTTGTTTTGGGGAAAGGAAATACCATAAATGAAGACTTGCAAAAGCTTCTATTAGATGCAGCAGCAGGATTAACAGATACAGAAGCTGACTTAGCATTTAGACTTGCAAAAGAAAAAGTTGGATTAGATAAAAAAGAAGCTATTAAAATTGTAGCAAGTGAAAAATCACAGATAATAAAAAAGAGCGGTATTTTAGATTTCTATCAAACTAATGATAATTTAGATACAAGCGTTGGTGGTCTTGGTAATTTAAAACAATGGTTAAAGCTAAGGAGTAAAGCATTTGAACGTAGAGCAAAAGAGTTTGGGTTAAAAGAGCCAAAAGGGATGCTTCTATTAGGTGTGCCAGGAACAGGAAAAAGTTTAACTGCTAAATCAATTGCAAGTGAATGGAACCAGCCATTATTAAAATTAGATATAGGGAAGGTTTTTCAAGCAGAAGTTGGAAGTAGTGAAAATAATATAAGAACTGCTATTCAGACAGCAGAAGCAATAGCTCCTTGTGTTTTATGGATTGATGAAATTGAGAAAGGTTTAAGTACTGGCGGTGGTGAGAAAGACGGAGGAACAAATGCTCGTGTATTTTCAACAATATTGACTTGGATGCAAGAAAAAACTAAGCCTGTTTTTGTTGTTGCAACAGCAAATAATATTAGCAATTTACCTCCTGAGTTATTACGAAAAGGTCGATTTGATGAAATCTTTTTTATTGACTTACCAACAAAAAAGGAAAGAGAAGATATTTTTAAAATTCATTTAAAAAAGAACAATCAAGATAATATTACAGATTTGAAAATATTAGGTGAAAAGTCTAAATATTTTAACGGTGCTGAGATTGAGGAAGTTGTTAAAGAAGCAATGTTTAATGCTTATATCGAGAACAATGAAAGTCCTCAAATTAAACTTCTGCATTTAATAAAAGCGTGTGAAGTAATTGTCCCTCTTGCTGTAACAATGAAAACTAAAATTGATGGTCTAAGAGAATGGGCATCAACCAGAGCCAGACCAGCAAGTGCAGATAAAGAAATTGAAAGCATTACCGTTGAAGAAGAAGATAAAGAAAGAAAAGATTTAACGAAACGAGAGAAGGAAGAAGATATATTTTAAAGCCACCGCAAAAGCCATACACATTTGCAATTCGCACGAGCCAACGCTAAAACCCAAAATTGCAAAAGAGTATGTCTTGCCAACGCACTGAAAGACAGACTGAAAGAAGAAAGCACATACCCCCAACAATATATATAAGTCATTGGGCAAGTGGTAATTAAATTGAAGATTATGAGTATAAATAAACAGCGTAGTAAATTGAAAGTTTGGTGCTATAAAGTGCCCAACGCCTCATATACTGAACGTCAGCTTTCATTGTAAAAAGGACACTGCAAGTTTGAAAAATTCTGAAAAAAGGAAAAGATTATTTATTTTTGGATTTGAAAATTAGAAAGTATGACAAAAGAGACTGCAATAAAATTATTTCAAGATCAAAGAGTTCGTGTTGAGTGGGATAGAGAGCAAGAGAAATGGTATTTTTCAATAATAGACGTAATTGGATTATTAACAGGAAGTGAAAGACCAAGATAGTATTGGTCAGACTTAAAAAGCAAACTAAAATCAGAAGGAAGTGAACTGTCCGAAAAAATCGGACAGTTGAAAATGAAGTCGTCTGATGGAAAGATGAGAAAGACAGACGTGGCTAACACAGAGGAATTATTACGGTTACTTCAATCAATTCCATCACCCAAAGCAGAACCCAAGCTCGGCGTAGTTTCTAACTAAGCCTTTTTTTTTAAAAAAACAAAAACCAAAAAGTTTTTTTGTCAACTAACACAAAATTTATAAATTTACACGAGTAATAAACAAAGTGAAAAAACACATTTTTTTTACTGCATTTTTATAACAAAAAAATAATTTTTCCTACAGCCTTTAAGTAAATGCCGATTACTTTAACGACTAACTTATTGTTACTGAAATAAACGGAATTGGTACGTTTGTTTGATTGTTAACCACAACATAAAAAAATGAGAATTACTTGATTAGTTATAATTTATGTATTAACTTTGTAATTACAATTTAAAATAAAAGTTATGGATATTTCAATTGTCCCAATAGGTAATTCAAAAGGTATTAGGCTGAGTAAAACTCTTCTCGAAAAGTACAACATCAAAGATAAAGTTGAACTAATTCTTGAGAAAGGCTATATCATTTTGAAACCAAAAGCAGAACCAAGAAAAGGTTGGGAGAAAGCTTTTAAAAAGATGCATGAAAGTTGTGATGATAAGCCATTAATGAATGACGTATTTGAAGACGAAAATTTTGAAGAATGGCAATAAACCAGTATGAAATCGTATTAGTTAATCTTGACCCCACAGTTGGAAGTGAGATAAAAAAAATGCGACCTTGTGTTATAATTTCTCCTAATGAGATGAATATGTATCTTAATACTGTTGTAATAGCACCAATGACAAGTCAATCAAAGAAATACCCAACCAGAGTTTCGGTGAAACATAATAGTAAAATCGGCTGGATTGTAGTTGATCAAATTAGAACAATTGATAAGCGAAGAATTATTAAAATTCTTGATAATTTGACTAAAAAGGAAATCGAAAAACTTAAGTCGACACTTAAAGAAACTTTTATAGACTAATTTTTTAAACAGTGGGTAATTGAAAGTCAAAATCAAGCGGGGTTTTATCAGTATTTTGATAATTTATGTTATCCCTGCTTGCCATAGTCTCTGACTACGACCCCATATAGCACTAATATATTTTCTGTGTTTTTTTTAGTATTTAAAACAGCTTTTAAAAAATTTTACAATACCAATTTATATATTTTCCTTTTTTTTGTTAACTTTGAGTTTAACTACTAAATATATAATGGAAATAAGACACAGTGTGTCTTATTTAAAATGTTAGATGCAAGTGTAACAGAATGCCTAAAATTGACATTTGACGGTAAATATTTAATAATAAACGGACTGATTTGTTCGTAGCTCTTTGATAGTTTTGTGGTAATTCGAGGAATTTATTTTATTTTTTTTTCTTCCTCCCGCAAAAAGAAGAAATGAACAGCCCACGCACAAAATAGCAAATTTTTAAACCACACTATCTAACGCTCAATCCAATGTTTACAAAAGAGCTGTTTTTATCCACACTCGTGCTTTTGTTTTAATTTGTAATTTAATAATATACTGTATTTTTAACATTCGATTAACCACATATGAAAATGAAAATAGTTTTACCTTATCAAAGATGGCTAAAATACCAAGCTACTGCAATGGCAAAAGAGGAACAAAAAGACCTATTCTATAACAAAGGAAAGAAATATAGACTTTTTATTCGAAGCTTTCTTTTAAGTAAAAATTCTTGGTGGTTTATTATTTTGATCGTTAGTTTGGTTTATTTGCTTGGTTGTTCCTTAAATTTTAGCTTCTTAAACGTAATTAATCTTACTTTTGATTCTGCCACCATTCTTATTGACAGCAGAATTGGAAATTTGGCTACTATTGCAAGTTTAACACTTGTTGTTATAGGTTTTTTAATTGCCAACCTTGCAATTAAAGACCCGTTCGCCTATACGATGTTGTTTAAATATACTTGGTTATTTCCTATTTTTTATTTCATACTTAGCACTCTTGGGATTATGTTTTTAATCTCCATGTTACGTGATGAAATAAACCAAGATCTTTTTAATAAGTTTGTTCTAACCGGTACATATTTATCTGTGTTTATTCTATTTCTAATTGGTATATTATTTAAAAAAATAGTTAAATTTACAGACAAAACCTATATCGGAAAATTACTCCGTGATGAATTTATTGAGGAAGTAACTAAAAACTATCAAAACAAGGTTAAACTTCATTACACAGGAGTTTTACTAAACAAGTTCTTTGAAGATAATAAGGTTAAAAAGCATAGTATTATTGATGAAATAAATTTTAATATGGATGCAAAACTATTAACCGAAGAAAAATATGATAAAATAGAAAAAGCTAAACGCCAAATCATTGATATTAACCTAAGGAATCTTCAAAAATATATTGATAAAAAATCAGGAAAAGAATTAAAATATTCAAGTGAATTAGGGATAGGCAGAGTTACTTCGAATATTGACAATTACGTTTGGGAATCAAATACGGAACCTGCTAAAGGAGAAACAAAAATATTGGAAAAATCACTTAAAACAAAGGAAGTTATTTTTGAAGATTCTGTCGAAACAAATAAATTATTTCAAAATTATTTTAATGATAAGCTTGAAGAGTATTCTATGAGTTCAACTCATAAAGATTTGGAAGCCATATTACCAACACTTGAGGAATTATGTATCCTTCAAATAAAAGCGGATAACATTTCAACTGACATTGATTGCTCAAATGATATTAGTTATCGAATATTTAATGCCGTTAGAAAATCAATCGAAAACAATCATCAGGAAACTTTTAATGCTTTGAGCAGTTTTGTTTCGTCAATATATAGGAATGCATTTGATTATAATTCAATTAATCAATTTAACACTTATATTAAGTTTCCTGCCGATTTTTATAGTATCGCAGTTGAAAAATATGATACTACTAAAGGCAATAGTCTTCCAATTGCCTTAAGCTTAGATAAAGCTACTTCAATTTACAACGCATTGTTGTCTTATAGATTGGGATATGATTTGCGAAAAGAATCAAACCTTGAACGAAAGCAGGAAGTAATAAAATTCTGTTATTCTGTATATAATGCTTTTAGTCATTTATTTTATTGCATTATAAAGAATGAGGATGTTGAATCTTTAACAAAAACCATATTATTATTCAACCAAACCATTGACATTGATTTAGGTAATTCATATAAGTTGCAATTTAAAATTGATGAAATAGAAAGACTCAATGAAGAAGACCAAGATAAGCCAGAATTAGAACATCTTGAGCAAACTATTAAGATACGAAAAGAATATAAATCATACGGTAGACATGTATTATTTGGAACAAAATATTGGATTTATTATTTGTACAGCCTTGATGAAATTTCTGAAGAATCAGCCATAAATTTAATTGGACAAGTTGGACACATTGATTCGGAAAATACAATGGAAGATATTCTTTATTTAGTTGAAAATAGTCGCAGTTATATGGGGTGGGATAGATGGGACTATAGAAAAAAAGTTTCAGGTGTTATGTATTTTCTAACTTCTGCTGAGAAGTGGTTGACTTTTGGCTTTTTAGTTGACCAACTCATAACCAATACTTTATTTGTTAATCAAGAAAAATTGACATCAAGCCAATTAAATCAGGCATATAATTTATTTTCTAGTTTAAATGATTACTCGAAAAGTATTAAAATAAATTTTAAGAAATGGAAACGCATTCTTAAAATTGAAACTGTTAAAGACCTAGAATCAAGGACTAAACCTATTTTAAATGTATTTGCATCCTTAAAAAGACAAAAAATCGGCATAAAAGAAAAACAAATATCTGAGGCTCAAATATCCCCCACCAAAATACTAAAATTTAAAAATTTGATTGGTAATGCATGGAAAAATAAATCGTGTTTAAACACCTTATTTCAAACTGTTGGTAATTCAGAATTGGTTAACAATGAAAAAGAAAAACTAAAAATAATTGGTCAATCAACTTTTTTTGAAAAGGCAAAAATGATGTTTATTGATGGTGATAATTATAGTACCATATACGGAGTGGATCAATTTGGAGGGAATGTTGGAGTATGGGAAGACGACACGTTTTTAAACAAAGCCATTCAAAACTCAAGTGGACTAGTTGTAGATGAGGATTTAGTTAGTGTAATTAAAAAGACCATTAGTGAATTAAAGGACAATGAAGTTATACCAGACTTAATTCTTGTTTCATCAAAAAATAAGTTTAGAAGGGAGTTAAGGCAAAGCAAATTATTTAAACCTGCTAAAGAAGTCACCCATGATAATGATAAAACTGAACCATATTTTGTAGGAACATTTGATAATATATCAGTATATTTTTCATACTCTAGATTATTAAATGATAAAATAATAGCCTGTAACTTTAAGGAATCGTTTAGTATGAAGTATAAAAAGAATGACGATTGGTTTGAAAATGAACTCTTTGTTAATGTAACTAGGATTACTGAGGAAGAAGCAATTGGAAAACTTGCCGAAGATTCAGAAAAATGGAAGAGTGCAGAGGATAATATTGAATTAAGTGATAAAGATGCACTAGTTTTAATTAAGACCTCTGTAAAACTTGATTTCTGGACAACTAAAGATTTTGAGATTTTAAATAACCAATCTTATCGAATTGGCGTTATTAATTCGAAAATAAATTAGGGCTTCGAATTTTAAATTGTCAACATATTAAATAATATATTTTGTAAATCCAACTAGCTTTGAAAAATTGATTAAATTGTGCATCTAAAACCTGAATAAATTGACCATTTTTTCAACAACAACACCATGCTCGACGTAGTTTTCAACTACGCCATTTTCCCTCGCTAATGCAAAATTCCATCGTCAACAACAAAGGAATTTTCAAAAAAAAGCATACTCAAAAATTAGAAACTCAATCCCGAAGTCGAAATTTCCCTTTCGCTAAACGTTATACTTTGAAAAATAAAACAATTTAACAATTTGATCAATTAAAATCCGACGCTTCCAGGACTTTCAGACGCAGGAAGGTCTACTAATGACTATTAATACCCCCCAACTTTAAACTTTAAACTTTGAACTTAAACATATCCCACAACAGCATAAGTAATATAGCCTGTTACTTCGTGAATAAGTAAATTCCAAGAATTAAATGCATTATGATTTGGAATAAACAGATGGTCGAAAATATATTTTCGTTGTCCGGCATAGCGGTCGGTTGGGTAGATATCGACTTTTAGTCCTGTTTTGTTGAAACATCCTTTTGAGCGTCGCATGTGAAAGGCTGAGGTAATAAGTAAACAGCTACTTGTTTGCTCTTTATTTAAAAGAATTTTAGCAGTAAATTCTGCGTTTTCTCTTGTGTTTCGTGAGTTTATTTCTGTAATTATATCTTCTTCGGGAACGCCTATTTGTATCAGGTAATTTTTTAAATCTCTTGCTTCGCAATATTCTTTTTGTATAATGCTTCCGCTACCACCGCTAATAAATATTTTTTTTATTCGGTTTTGTTTATATAATCTAATAGTTTGTAAAAGGCGGTCGCTGCTACGCAAGAAATTTAAGCGTTTATATTTTTTGTCGGGAGCGGTCATTCCGCTTAGCAAAATACCATAGTCATACGATTGTTTTAACTCGCAGTCTTGCACAGCTTTAATTTCCCATGCTCGCATAAATTCGTCCAAAATAAACGAGTTTGAAAAAAATAGCAGTAATGAGATTGAAGCTATTAAACAATATTTTTTAATTTTTGTTTTCTTTGCAAACAATGAGATTAAAAGTAATGCAATAATCCAAACTAATGGAGTTATTGTGAAAATAAGCAATTTTGAAAAAAAGAAAAACATTTTTTTTTAATTTAATTAGATTTTAAAATTCAAATATATTAAAATTATGAAAGAATAATGCAAGAATCCACTACGAAAAGTACATTTTCGTCATTACGAAGCAACAGATTGCTTCGGGCTTTGCCCTCGCAATGACGGCTATAAAGTTTTTTCGTAGCAGACTCATAAATTGCTTAATAAATTATTTTTGTTGACTTATTATTTAGCATACAAAATTAATGCAAAAAAATAATTTTTTCATTATCTTTGATTTGCTGACGTAACCATTAAATTAAAAACATTAAAAGTTCCCCCTTTCTTATGAGCCGAAACAGAATAGATATTCATTGCCATTTGTTTAGTAAGCATACATTATCGCGAAAAATATTATCGTTGCTTATTAAACAATTAACGCAAGTATCGTTGCGGAAAATAGATATTAAAAAGTCGGGAGCTAAAAATTTTTATCAGAATATTGATGTTTTTGAAGCTGAGTTTGATAAAATTGCCAAAATAAATAATTTTTTAAAAATAGCTAATAGTAGCAATAGCGAACTTATATATAAGAAACTTCAAAAGGTTGAGAAAAATTATATTATTGCACCCTTAACTCTTGACCTTGATTTTTGTTTTTATAAAGAGTTAAGCTCAGAACAAAAGAAAAAAAATGACGAAAAATTATTAACAGAATTTAAATCATTAAAATTGACATTAGATACAAACATAAAAAATGTCACTCTTGATTTAAAAAAACTCTTCACATTACACATACGACATAAAAATATTAGCATTGAAGAAAACACAACTTCAAAAATTAAAAAATTTAAAACTACAAAAAGAGAATTTGATAAGCTTACAGATAAATTAGGAGAAGAAAAGCTTTCGTTTATTGAAAATGATTATAAATACGATGCCAGTTTTCATTCACAAATAGAACAAATTAAGCAGCTAAAACAAAACGATAAATATAGCGATAAGGTTTTCCCGTTTTTATCGGTCGACCCGCGACGCAAAAATATTTTGCAATTTGTGAAGCAAAATGTAGGTAAGAATAAAATTTTTTATGGAGTTAAAATTTATACTCCAACAGGATACTCGCCAACCGATCCAGTTTTGTTCGGAACAGAAAACGATAACGATTGTGTTTATAAATTTTGTGAAGAAAATGGCATTCCAATCACAGCACATTGTTCAGATGCTGGTTTTGCTACATTCGCAAACAAACTTAATATTACAGGTGTAATTTACAGGTATAAAGAGATTATTCGTGTTGATGATTTTCAATTATATTTTAAATATAGTGTTGTTAAAGATGGATTGAAAGCCGTTCAGGAGAGGGGCGAAATTTTAAATCATCCATTATTGTGGGAACAGGTATTGCAAAAATTTCCAAATCTTTATCTTAATCTGGCACACTTTGGTGGCAAAAATGATGAATGGAGGCAGCATATTATTGATTTAATGAGCAAATACAAAAATTTATATGCAGATTTATCAGGTTTATATTCAAAAGATTTATTAATAAAAATAAGGAATAATTTTTATAAAAAATTACCTGATAATATTAAGAATAAAATTATGTATGGTTCCGATTATTATATTGTTACCATATTTGAATCTGATTTTGAAAAATATTTAAACAATTTCGAAAAAGTTTTTAGCAATGCCGATTTCGATAAGTTAACTATTGATAATCCATCAAAATTTTTATTTGAGAGGTAGTTTATAGCCGCTTAGCGGTTTTGTAAAAAAATGACATGCAGATTCATAGTTTTAGTGTTTTTTTTAAAGCTATCCGCTTAGCGGCTTAAATTAGCTTAAACCTGTCAGGTTCTTAATAAATCAGATTACTAATGATTTAAGTCTAAGTCTTTTAATTGCTTAAACCTGACAGGTTTTTTTATTCGTCATTCCGTTATAGCCACTTAGCGGTTTTGTAAAAAAATGACGTACAGATTCATTGCCGTTAGTCTTTTTATAAAGCTAAACGCTTAGCGGCTTTTCGTTTTAGATTCGCTAGCAGCTTAAATAAATCAGCTGAAACCTGGCAGGTTTTTTTATTCGTCATTCCGTTATAGTCGCTTAGCGGTTTTGTAAAAAAATGCCATGTCGATTCATAATTTTTAGTCTTTTAATAAAGCTAACCGCTTAGCGGCTTTTCGAGTTA
>JADFUR010000050.1 GCA_015222055.1 Bacteroidota bacterium
TTAGCAACACTTATCTTTAAAAGAAACATTAAGCATTTGAAAATCATTATATTATTGATAAATTTAGGAGTGTAATTAAAATTTTCAGATGCACTATAATTTTTCATTAAGTTGTTAGCCCCATTTTAGTTAACCACATATTATATTTAATTAGTAACAGAATTGAATAAAATTTATTTTAACTATTTTTCTTTTTCTTTATTTTGTTGCCTATTTGTTGCTCACATGTCATAAAAAACTGATAATCATATTATATATAATTTCTGCATAGGAAAGTAAAAATATTAATTTCACAATTTTAGTTTAGTCCCCCACAAATTCGTTTAAAAAAAATTACATTTGCATCGAATTTTTTTAATAGGTGATAGAAAAAAAAGAAAAAAAATCGCTGGATTTTTAATTTCTCTGCGTCTATATAATTGTTGGATGAACAATTATACTCAACAATATTGAAAAATTTAAATCAGATAAAGGCCTTATATGATTATGAATTAGTGTTTAAGTTTTAATAAAGCATTTGATTAGCATGAGCTTTATTAAAACTTAAACGGAATGTAAATTATAAATTTAAATTAAAAAACAACAACAATGAAACAGTTATTTAAAATTTTAATGCTTATAAGCATTTTTACAATTATCAGTTGTGAATCAGGAAAAAAACATGAAGAAGTAAAATATGAGTATGAAGAGGAATCTACTGAATTAAACGAAACTTTAAAAGCTAAAATTGGTGATTGGGCAAAAACAGGAGCTATATGTTATGGTATTGTTGTTGCTGTAGATGAAAGTGGTCTCCCAAGTTTTGGAAAACCAATTAAGGCAAAAATTGTATCAATTAGCGAAAATAGTTTGAAATTAAAAGCTCTTGAAGACGTAAATGTTGGTGAAAAAACAGGCTGTAGCAAAATGGGTTTATCTAAAGGAGAAACATGGTTGGAAGAAGATGGAGATTTGTTTTTAACTAGAGATAAAGCTGAAAAATATTTAAAAGAAAATGGGTTGTTAGAATAAGATTATTGAAAAAATTAATTTAAAATAACCAGTTTTTTCTCGCCTTTCATAATGGATGATAAACAATTAATTGATAAGCTAAAAAGCAATAATGATATAGCTTTCCGTATTTTAATTAAAAAATATAAGGGATTAGTTATGAATACATCATATCGAATTGTTGGAAATAAGATGGATGCTGAAGATATATTTCAGGATGTGTTTTTAGAAGTTTATCGCTCAATTAATAAGCTAAGAAATATTGAGGATATTTCGGGCTGGTTATTTCGTATTGCATATAATAAATCTTTAAGTTTTCTTAGGAAGAAAAATCCAGCAAAGGCAAATCCTGCTACTGATGGTTCAGAAATTATTACAAATATGAAATCTGAAATTAATTATACTGTGAATAATAATTCGCCAGCAGATATTATTATGAAGAAAGAAGCTAATACAGTTCTTTTTAAAGCTATTGACGATTTACCAGAAAAACAAAAAAAAGCTTTGTTGCTTCATAAATTTGAGAATTATTCTCAAAAAGAAGTATGTGATATTATGGAGCTTAGTCAAGCATCTGTAGAATCATTAATATATAGATCAAAGGTGAATTTAAGAAAATCTTTAGTTAATTTTTTTAAGGACTATATAAAATAATTTAATTATGATTAAAAAATATAGAATTATTAAGTGGATAACTGTTTTTCTATTAATTATTAACGTATCTGCATTTATTACGATTTTGTTTTTAAATTATAAGTCAGACAAATCATCTGTTTCTGATGATAGTAAAAACAATTTTAGTTCTGATTTATTTCTCAAAAAAGAGTTGAGTTTGTCTGATGAACAATACAAAAAAATCTCTTCGCTTGATAATAAGACTTTTAGAATGTATCAGACTTTACTTGATATGGAGTGTGAAGCTAATTTTGAAATTATTGATGAATTAACTAGAGAAAATCCTTCTGAAAGTCGATTAGATTCTATTGCAAGTCATATGGGGAGAGTTCATGCAGGTCTTAAGCGTCAAACAATAAAACATTTTATAAATATTAAAAGTATTTGTAATCAAGATCAAGTATTATTACTTGACCAAATACTAATAGATATGATGCAAGTGGGTGATTTATGTCGTTATTGTAATAAGAAAGACTGTGACAGAAGAGATGAACTTGAAAAAAAATAAAATAAAACGCCAGATTTTTTTTTTAATAACGTCTATATATAATAGAAATGAAATGTAATAAAATATATCAGGATATAGTTTTTGGGATTTCAAATAAAGAAATCGAAAAACATTTAAAAGAGTGTTCTCATTGCAATGAGATTAACACTCTGGTAAATAATACTATGTCAGTATTAGACCAAAATTTTGAAGCTTCAGAGGATTTAATAAATAAAGTTCTTTTAAAAAAAAGAGATAAGAGAATTCAAGTTTCGCGTGTTAGAAAAACTAGTCTATCTATGTATGCACAATTTGCAGCCGTGATAGTAATTAGTGTTTTTTTGGGAGTTATTTTAGGCAAAAATGCAGAAACAAAATTATTAACTTATAAAATGAATGATAAATCTAAATCATTAATTGAATTTCGTGAGGCTCATCATCTAGTTGTTGCACCATCTGTGTTTCACCTATTTTAAATAAATAAATAAAAAAAATAAAAAAAAACTTATGAAAAAAAAATCTACATCATCGAATTGGCTTAGGAGGTTATTTCAGTGGGGAGTTATTTTAGTAATTATTATTCTTGCTATTCTTCCAAAATTTAATAAAAATTTCACACCTGATTTTGAGGCTTATTGCCCTTTTGGAGGTTTGCAAGCTTTAGGTAGTTACATATTAAATAATTCATTGGCTTGCACCATGACTAGTGCTCAAATTGTAATGGGTGTAATGCTAATAATTGGACTTATACTTTTTGGTAAATTATTTTGTTCATATATATGTCCGCTAGGAACTATTGGTGAATGGTTAGGTAAATTAGGTGATAAATTAAAAGTTAGAATTACTGTTAAAGGAATCGCAGACAAAATTCTTAGATCTTTAAAGTATATTCTATTATTTATTGTTCTACAAAACACTTTGAGTTCAAGTGAATTGTTCTGTAAGAAATTTGACCCATATTTTGCTATAGTTTCAAATTTTGACACTGATGTTGTTGTATTATATGCAATTATATCTATTGTGGTATTATTTCTTAGCTCAATATTTATTAGAATGTTTTGGTGTAAATATATATGCCCATTAGGAGCTATTTCAAATATATTTAAATTTTCAATTTTTGCTATAGCAACTCTAGTTATTTATATTCTTTTATTAACATTTGGTTTAGAAATTAGTTTCGTATGGCCATTAGCTGTTGCTTGTATTGGTGGTTATGTAATTGAAATTTTTAAATTGAATGGCAAATATTTTCCAATTGCCAGAATTACACGTAACGAGAAAACTTGTGCTAACTGTCAATTATGTAGCATGAATTGCCCTCAAGGAATTGATGTTGCTAAAATGACAACAGTTAAAGATGTTGATTGTAATTTGTGTGGTGATTGTCTTTCAGTTTGTCCTGTTAAAGAAACATTACAAATTAATAAAAAGAAAAATTTAAAATGGCTTCCTGCAATTGCTATAAGTGTTTTAATCGTTATTGGCTTATATCTTGGTTCAACATTTGAAATACCAACTATTGATAAGCAATGGGGTGATGAAGAAGCAATGGCTAAAGCTGAGACATATTCTCGTTCTGGATTAAAAAATATTAAATGTTTTGGTAGTTCTTCTGCATTTGCTTCTCAAATGAGAAAGATAGATGGAATATTAGGAGTTGCTACTTATGTTAAAACACATACTGCAAAAATTTATTATGACCCATCAGTTATTAATATTGATAAAATTAGTAAAGCATTATTTACTGCACAAAAAGTTCAATTTCGTTCGTTAGGTAAAGAAGTAACCCAAGTGAAAGAGGTGAATTTCTTAGTCGAAAATTTCTTTGATGTTTATGATTTTAGATACATGTCAATTCTTTTAAGACAAAAAACTAAAGCTGTTGGACTTCAAACAGAATATGGTTGTCCTGTTATGGCTAAAATTTATTTCCCAGCCGATTATAAGGTTAATGATGAAGAATTGAAAAATATAATAGAATCAGAATATCTTAAATACGGTGTAGCTCCAAAAGTTACTCAAGTTGATTTGAATTATGAAGTTATTGGCAAGTTCTCATCTAAGATGATGAGTAAAAAAGAATTTGTAAACCGAATGTTTAATTCTTATCAGTCACAATTTAACAATAGTAGTAAATATGATAGCACTAAAATAGCAACATATCGAATCTTATTGGGTAAAAATAGTTCATTAGTTAGAAAGTTTCCATACTTATCAAGCCATATTTCAAACAATACTGGAATTCTTGGAATGAAAACTTTACTTAATGAAAATTACAGACAAGTACTTGACATAAAATTTGTTAAAGGAATGATCGATGGAGATAGTATTTATGATATGATTAATAATAAAATTTTAGATATTACTTTCTCAAATGGGAAAAAAGTTCAGGTTGATAACTTGTTCCATTTTGATAAAAAAGGAATCGTGTTAGAAAACTAAAAAAATAAAAACTTAGGAGGTCATATATTTTATGACTTTCTAAGTTTTTTTTATTATACTAGATTTTTAAATAAATTACTAACTAAAAAATTTAAATTATGAGAAAAATTTCTACTTTTTTATTTCTATTTTTATTTTCTTTTACAGTTTTTTCGCAAACAACTTATAATTGGGTGCCTCAAACAGTGAGCCCTGATAATAACTTGAAAAAAATGATTAATGTAAACGATACATTAACTATCGTAGGTCTTAACAATACATTTGTTAGATCAACCGACAAGGGTTTAAGCTGGGAACCAACTAAAGTTATTGATGCAGAACATAATTTTAATACTTTAAGTATTAATAGTAAAGGTGTAGGTTTACTTGGCTCACGTAGAAATACTATTATTAATTTTAAAAAAGGAATTAATGATGTTTATGTTGATGGTAAATTAATGCAAACTCTTGATAATGGAGCAAGCTGGTCAATTATGGATGTATCAGGAATTGGTTTTGGTGGTGATACACTTTTAAACCCAAACGATCCTGGATGTGTTGGAAAAGATTTTTATACTGTTGAATGTATTGATAAAAATAACGCTTTAATTTATGTTAGTTGGATTGATATGAACTCTGGTTCAAAAGTTTCAAAAGGAGCTGTTTATTATACTACTGACGGAGGAACTATTTGGACAGCAATTACCGAAGATTTTGGAAGTAAAGTTATTAATGCTATAGAAAATAAAGGTAATGTAAATTATATTGCAGGATTTAGTAAACTCCTGAAAAATACATTAGGAACTAAAGAAGTAGTTGATATTTTTCCAAATTTAGTAGCTGCTAATGATGAAGATGATAATGTCTTTATATATGATATGGAAGTTTTAAGTGAAACTGAATTTTATCTTGTTACTGTATCAGATGGTATTTTCCATACAATAGATGGTGGAGAAACTTTTGTTAAACTTGGAGATGGAGCACCTAACGGGGGAAATGACATTAAAGTTATTGACGATAATACTATTATGGTTTTAGGTACTTCTGCAAAATCAAAAGTTACTGTTGATGGTGGTACTACTTGGACACCATGTTACCCTGGAGCCTCTTGTTGGGAAATTGGTGGCGTTTTTAATGACTCTGTATATGCTTTAGCAAAAAATGCAATTTATAAAATTGCTGTTTCTGATTTAGCAACTGCACCTACTAATTGGGTAGCTCAAAATTTAACTGATAAAGGTGTTAATATCCAAAAAATGCATATAATTGATGAAAATAATGCAATTGTAATTGGATATTATGAATTTGCTATATCTACAAGCGATAAAGGTATTACTTGGACAGATATTGATACCCCAGAATTATTTGCTGCAGGTACTGACGATGAGTATGATATTACCTTTAGTGATATTAATTCTTCTAATGGAGTTTCTTATGCAGTAGCAAATAGTTTTAAAGTATTAGATTATCCTAAAGAATCAATTCATAATGATACTTATTCTCCAGGACTTATTTATAAATCTCTAGATAATTGGACTACTAGTTCTTTAATGGATATTGATGAAATTGGTAAAGAAAACGAGGATGATGTTACAGTAAATCCATTCAATGATAGTTGCATTTCATTTAAACCAAATGTAATTGAAAATATTACAGATTCAATTATTTTTGTATGGGCTAATTGGAATGATACTGTAGCTGGAGCTGATAATAAAGTTACTCACTCAAGAGTATTTAGATCAAAAGATAGTGGTAAAACTTGGTTTGCTGTTACTGATGATTTAGGTAGCCCTTATGTTAATGAAATATTCTTTGCAGATAAAGATAATGGATTTGTACTTGGAAGTAAAACTTTATTGAAAACTACTGATGGTGGTGATACTTTCACTAACTTATATCCAATTATAGATGTAGATGAAGATGATAATATGTTTATTAATGGAATAGATTATATTAATGATAATGAATATTATATTACTACAAGTATGGATGGTATATGGAAAACTTTAGATGGTGGTACTATATTTACTAAATTAGAAGGAATTGCTGGTGCAAATGATTTCAGTAAACTTTCAGACACTAGATATTTAGCATTAGGAACTACAACAAAATCAAAAATTTCTAAAGATTTAGGCGAAACTTGGGAAAATTGTTTCCCTGGCGAATCTGTATGGAGTATTGGTGGAGTAGTAAATGATTCATTATACGCTCTTACCAAAGGAGAAGTATATAAAATTGCTTTAAAAGAGTTAACCACTAATGTTGGAATTAATGATAATTTAGTTGAGGATAATAATAAGATTAATGTCTTATCTAGACCTTATGAATTTGAAGTTATTTCTTCTGAGCAAAATATTGATATTTGTGTTGTATATAATATTTGCGGTGAATTAATTTATAAAAGCGAACCTAAAGCTTTAAACTGTATAATTAATCATAGTAAATTTTCTGCTGGAATGTATTTCGTTTCAACATCAATTAATGGCAAAAGATATACAAATAAAATTATAGTTAGATAATCATCTGATTTAGATGTATTTATAAAGGGATCTGTTGAATTGGTCAAATTGATCCCTTTATTTTTTTTGTTTTTATTTTGAAACAATAAATGCAATTTGCATAAAAAAGTGGGTTGTTTTTATAATAAAACCAATTTAATATGAATAAAAGAATTTCAATAATAATATTATTAATATTGTTTTTTTGTACTTCAGGTTTCTCCCAAAATAAATTTAATATTAAGGGGAAATTAATAAATAAAAAAACAGGTGAAATTGTAGTTTGTGCTGCAGTTAAATTAAAAGAGATTGAGAGTTGGACTATTACTGACGAAAACGGTAGCTTTCAATTTAATGATTTACCCTCAAATGTATATACATTACAAATTCAATGTTTAGGATTTGTCCCTTATTCTCAGGAATTAGATTTTAGTAAAAGTAAAGAAAAAGAAATAAAAATTAAAATTAAACTTATTCCAACTTCTTTTGATATGAAGGGTGTTACTATTATTGGTAAAAAAGGGAAAGGTGTTACTACAACAACTAAAATTGGAAGAGTCGCTTTAGAGTATATTCAGCCAACTAGCCTTGGAGATGTTATGCAACTTGTTCCTGGAAACATATCAGGAAACCCAGATTTAGCAAATCCTCAAAAAATTGCAATACGAGAAATTGGCACAGATGATAATAGTGCTTTTGGAACTGCAATTATTGTAGATGGGGCTCCTATTTCAAATGATGCAAATTTACAAACATACTCAACTTCTTCTTCTTCCGAAGGAAGTTTTAATACTTCGGCTGGAACTGGTGTTGATTTACGTCAAATTTCAACAAACAATATTGAATCTGTTGAAGTTATAACAGGTGTACCTTCTGTAATTTATGGGAATTTAACTTCAGGTGCTGTAATTGTTAAAACAAAAGCTGGATATTCACCTTTAGAAATAAAACTAAAAACCGATCCTAGAATTAAGCAGGTATCTATTAATAAAGGGATGAAAATTTCTAATAAAAATGATTTCCTTAATTTTAGTTTTGATTATATAAAATCATATTCTGATGTAAGAAGCAAATATAAGGGATTTGATAGAATAACAGGGGCTTTAACTTATTCTACAATTTTTTCAAAAAATACTACCCCTCTTACATTTAATGCAAAAGTTGGCTTTTTTGGAACTATTGACAATACAAAAACAGATCCTGATGCAATGGTCAAAGATGAAGAGTATGAATCTAAAAATAAGGGCTTAAGACTAAATATTCATGGTAATTGGAGATTGAATAAAAAATTAATTACTTCTGCTAATTATTCATTTTCAACTTCATTATCTCATCAAGAGAGCTGGGAAAAGAAATATAGATCTACCAGTAATATTGAAGCAATTTCGATTTCACAAATCGAAGGAGAGAATGAAGGTATTTATTTGCCTTCTGAACAACTAACAGAATTAACTATTGATGGTAAACCATTAAATCTATTTGGTCAAATTAATGCTAAAAAAATTCTTAATTTTAAAAACAAGACTGTTAACTCAATTTTAATAGGTGCAGAGTTTCGTTTAAATGGCAATAATGGTGATGGTCAAATTTACGACATTACAAATCCGCCATTTTTATCTAGTCACGCAAGTCGACCTCGTTCATTTAAAGATATTCCTTCTTTAAAAAACTATTCTGTATATATAGAAGATAAAGTTATTATTCCAATAAAAACAACAAGACTTACAGTTCAAGGAGGTGTACGTTTAAATAATTTTCAATCTTCTGGTTTATTTACAAGTGATTTAGGCTTTTATCTTGAACCACGTTTTAATGTTAAATACAGAATATTAAATAGAAAAAACAATAATCTTTTTAAGAACTTAACAATTAATTTTGGAATAGGTAAAAACTTTAAATCCCCTTCTTTAATGTATTTGTATCCTGACAGAGCTTTTTATGATATTTCTGTTTTAGATTATTATACAGGTGATCCAAATACAAATACGGCTATATTTGACACAAAAATATTCAATACAGATAACCCTAATTTAAAACCTTCTGAAAATTTAAAAAGAGAAATTGGTTTAAATTTTTGTATAGGAAAAATCAAAGGTAATTTAACTGTTTTTAAAGAAAATTTGACTAATGGTTTTAGCTCTATTTCAAATAATATCTTTCTTGATTATTTTTACTACGACCCTGCAGAAATTCCCGCAGGAGAAAGTCCCGATTTAACTACTCTAACAAAAATATACGATAATCATATTTTTAGTTATAAATATGCTACAAATAATAAAGAATCAATTAAAAAAGGTGTTGAATTTACTTTAAATTTAGGTAAAATAGATTATCTATTTACTACTTTTATTATTGATGGAGCATGGTTTAAAACAGAGAGAGTTTATAGTACAGACACATACGAATATCTACCTAATAGTGTTTCAAGCGAACAATATGACTTTGTTGGTATGTATCCTGCCGGAGAAAGTAAAATTAGCGAACAACTAAATACAAGACTTAAAATGGTTACTCATATTCCTGAGTTAAAATTAATTCTCTCAACAACTTTACAGGAAACTTGGTATAATAAGTATCATTACCCATTCTATGATAAAGCACCAATTTATATCTTCGACAAAGATAATAATGTGGTTCAATTCACTGATGAAATGAGAACTGATCCCAATTTTGTTAGATATGTTAATAAGAAAACAGACAACTATTATTTAACTGAAGTAATGGATCCATTGTTGCAAGTGAATTTTAGGCTTTCAAAAGAGATTTCAGATAAAATGCAATTAAGTTTCTTTATAAATAACTTTTTTAATAATCGTCCTATGTACAAATATATTAGATCAGGAACTTATGTAAGAAGAAACTCATCTGTATATTTTGGTGCTGAATTTAAAATAAAATTATAATTATGAGAAAAATTTTAATTTACATTTTCGTTTTATTCATTCTTTCATCATGTATAAAAGACCCTGAATTTAAAAGTTTTGATGTTAATTTAAAAATTAACTTTGATAATGAATTATCAGGAGAGCTTAAGGAAGGAGCCAAAGTTGTATTAAATAACTTAAGCAAAAACTATTCATTAGAAGAATTGTCAACATCAGAAGGCATTGTTAATTTTTCAGGAATTGAGCCGGGTTTCTATAGTGCAACCGTAACTCATTCGTTTAATTCTAATGGTGGAAACGTTTATATTAATGGTGTGAAAAATTTAAATATCTTTTCTTCCGTTGATGATACAATTTCAATTTTTGAAAGTAGAACAAATGCTTTTATTATAAAAGAGTTCTATTATAGTGGCTCTTTAACACCAGCTGGAAATTCTTATTCTGCTGATCAATATATTGAAATTTATAATAATACTTCGAATACACAATATATTGATGGCTTGTCAATTGTTGAACATGAATCTTATGGAACTGGTGATAATTACTGGACATTTTTACCTGAAGATATAGTTGTGAAAATGATTTGGACTTTCCCTGGTGATGGTGATGATTACCCTGTTGGTTCTGGGAAAAGTGTTATTATTGCTAGAGATGCAATTGATCATAGAGATGATCCTAATGGAAATCCATTATGCCCTGTTAATTTGGGAGATGCTGATTTCGAATTCTATGTTTTTAAAGCATCAGGTGATGATAAGGACAATCAGAATTCAACAAATTTAATTGAAAATTTATTCACTTTTAGGGGATCAGATGTTGTATTTCATATGAAGGGCGGAAGTGCTATTGCTTTAGTTTCTCTTCCCGGAGATAATGAAGAGGAAAGAAAAGAATATGTAAATAACAATTTAATAGCAAAAGAATCTACATTGACTTCTGATACTCGTTTTTTCTGTAAAATTCCTGTTGACAATGTTTTAGACGCTGTTGAAGTTGTTTTTGACGAATCTTATGCTATTTATAAACGATTTCCAATTCAATTAGATGCAGGTTGTACTTATGATCCATTAGGTACTAAATCAGCAAAATGTATTAGAAGAAAAATTAAGGAAGTTATTAATGGTCGTACTGTTTATCAGGATACAAATAATTCTAGTGAAGACTTTTTAAAAGGTGTTGACCCAAAACCAAGAATTTATGAATAAAAAAATATTATTGACTATACTATTATCTGTTCAGATGATATTTTGTCTGGCGAGTGAGCCTGATTCATTAAAAAATGTTTCTTTATCATCATTTGATTTGTTGAAAATTAATAATCCATGGCTTAACACTTCAAATCCGGCTGGTCTATTTAAAATTAAAGATGTTATGCCTTCTACTATTAATTTAGGCTTATATCTTGAAGATGGAGATTATAAAAGAGTTCAACAAGGAGATAACATAATGCATTATAGATTTCTTACAGAATCTTATTTAAATCTTCATAAATTTAATCTTTTTGGTAGTTTTAAATATGATAAAAGTTACGAGAGTAATTTAGATTATTCTTGCATTAACAATCCTTTTAGAAATACTCCATATACTATGATTGATACTATTGGTGGAGATAAATGTGATCGTGAATTTTTTACTGTTAAAGGAGGCTTTTCCGTTCCATTAAGTGAAAAATTAACTTTAGGTGGCGGTGTTGTTTACAATATTGGATTATCTTCTCAAGATCGTGATCCTCGGCCACAAAATAAAGTGCTCGATTTCTCAGTAACATCAGGACTTATGTATTCTTTAGATAAATTTAATTTTGGTTTGAATTTTATTTATGAATATTATAATGAAGATATTGATGTTAAAATTATAGCGGAAAATGAATATAGTACACTTTTTCAAATTCATGGTCCTGGAATGTTTAATTATCATAGAGCTAGCAGTTTTGCACGTCTTTATACTAACGATGGTTATGGTTTAGATGCTCAAATAAATTATGATAATGGTGATTTTAATACCTTATTTGGTGCAAAAGTACTGTTCTCGAAAGAAGAAGTTCATGATGGAAGAAAAGCAGCTAATGCTTCTTGGTCTGTTAGTAAATTTGATTCAAAATTTGAAGGTCTTGATGTTAATGTTTATAATCACACAACAATAAACAACGGACTTTCTATACATGCAATATCTGCAAATGCCATAATAAAAACTTATTTAGGAACTGAAATTATTCAAAAATTAGAACAGGTTGGAAATACAGATCTTGAACAATGGGTTACTTATGCTGAAGAAGAGAAGTATGGCTCTACACATATTGATGCAAAATTGATTTATAATTTCATTAGATTGAAAAATAAATATAATAAAAACTATGGAGTAAAATTGGCTGTTAACTACTTTAGTTTTGAAGAAAAGTATTACTTACCTGAACAAGCTCAAAGCTATGAAAATTTGTTAGCTTCAATTTATTTTGACAAATCTTTTTATTTAGGAAAAAGTGTTTTTTCTGTTTCTGCAGGATGTAAATACAAAACGAATTTATCGGGGAAACAAGACTTTGAACAAACAAATTTTATTGTAGATAAATTATTAATTCCGGACTTTAAATATTTAACAGATTCATATTATGCTCCAGGCTTAATGATTTCTTATGAGAAAAATTTGACAAAGTATTTTGATGAATTTTTTATTAATACTAATGTTGATTTAATTCGTGCAAGCAATGATGCTTCTAGAGTCATAGTCAACTTTACTTTTGGTGTAAACTTTTAAATTAATTTTTTATGAACGACAATGTTATCGAGTGTAAAAATCTTACTCATTACTATGGTAAGAAACTTGTATACGAAAATCTTAACATTAATGTGAAGAGAGGTAGTATATTAGGATTATTGGGGAAGAATGGCGCAGGAAAGACGACTACCATTAATATTTTGAATGGTTTTCTACAACCTCGCAGTGGTGAATGTCTAATTTTTGGAGAGAATTCTCAACATTTAACCCCTATTACAAAAGGAAGAATTGGATTTCTAATTGAAGGACACGTACAGTATGCTTTTATGGATATTCATCAAATTGAAAAATTTTATTCCAGGTTTTATAAAAAATGGAATAATGAACCTTATTGGGATTTAATGTCTAAGCTAAAAGTAACCCCCACTCAGAAATTATCAACAATGTCTTGTGGACAAAGATCTCAGGTTGCTTTAGGTTTAATCTTAGCTCAAGATCCTGATCTATTAATTCTTGATGATTTTTCTATGGGCTTAGACCCTGGTTACAGAAGATTATTTATTGATTACCTTAGAGAATATGCTAAGTCTAATAATAAAACAATTTTTACAACATCTCACATTATTTCTGATATGGAAAGACTGATTGATGATGTTTTAATTATGGATTATAATAGAGTTTTAGCTCAATGTCCTGTTAAACAATTCATGGATACTTTTAATCAGTTTACATTTGAATTGGATAACCCAAACATTGATATTTCTAAGGAGAAATTTGTTGTTAATATAGATAAAATTAAGAATAAGATTGAATTAAATACTTTTGAAACAGAAGCATTTGTGAAAAATTTTTTATTAAAAGAAAATATTTCAGTTAAAAATTTCAAAAAAGTAAATCTGAATCTTGAGGATGCATTCATAGGTTTAACAGGTAAATATTAAAAAGATATGTGGAAATCAATTATATATAAAGAATGGCTAAAAGTCAGATGGTATCTGATTGCAGCGACCCTATTATTAGGAATTTTTGTAAGTTATATGTTTATAAATGTACAGCACACTATTGCATTTATGCAAGCAAATAATTATTGGAATGTAATTGTTTTTAGAAAAGAACAATACTTTCATTTGATAAAATATTTGCCATTACTAATTGGTATTGGAATTGCTATAGCACAATATGTTCCTGAAATTATTCAAAAACGTATTAAATTAAGCTTTCACCTTCCAAATAATGAAAATAAAATAATCCTTACTATGATGGGATTTGGAAACTTAAGTTTATTAGCTTGTTTTTCAATTGTGTTTTTAATTTTTGTAGGCTTAAGTAATTATTTCTTTCCTTATGAAATCGTTAATGAAGCAATTGTAACAATTTTACCTTGGTTTATAGGTGGCTTAGCTGGTTATTCACTCGTAAGTTTAATTGTATTGGAACCTATTTGGAAGTATAAAATGTTTTATATGGTTGTAGCGGCTTTGTTTATCCCTATTTATTATGAAAGTGGTGTTTCAGGTGCCTTTGAACCAATAAATTTTAAATTAACTATTATAGCTTTATTAATTAGTGTATCGCTTTTATTCTCAGCATACAGATTTAGAAAAGGAGAAATGTAATTATGGAAAAAATAAGTAGATATATATTAGTATTCATCACAATACTGGCATTTTCAATTTTTTTGCCAGAGTTTTATTGGATGTCTTTTGGCAAACCTATTAAATCGGAATTTGTATTATACAGTTGTATTGATAATGATTTTATTATTTCACAGGGACCTAAGACTACAGATAATAAAGGAAATAAACTAACTGTACAACAAAAAGAACAAAAACTGCCTTTACTAAATATGAGACAGTTAATGCTTGATGGAATTTTTCCTGATTCAATTAATGGAGTTGAAATGGATCCTCATGTAATTGGTGTTCATAAAAGTTTTTTCAGATCTCAACCTAAAGATATAGTTGGACCTCTGCCTAGAATTTTTCCATTATTCGAATCCGAATCTGGAAGAGTTAAGCTTGAGTTACCAAACGATTTTTTTAGAATTTCTTGGCGTATGGAGTTTATCGATACAGAAACAAATTCAATTAATGAAGAGAAAAGTAGAATGTTCTCAGCTGTTTTACAAAAAAGAGGATTTGCTTTCCCAGCTAAACTAATTGCAGGTATTCCTACTACAAGAAAATCTTGTGATGAAGGTTATGTTGTTACTGACTCTGATGATCAGTTATTTCATATAAAAATGATTAAGGGACGTCCTTATGTTCAAAAAGTTAAAAAGTCTGATGATTTGAAATTTAAACATATTGCTTGTGTTGATTTTAGAGATAAAAAATACTATTCGTATATGATTTCTAATGAAAATGAAATTTATATTCTTACACAAGATGATTATGAATTAATTAAATTCCCAATTAAAGGATTTAATCCGGAAAAAGAAGAATTGAGAATTTTTGGAGATATTTTTAATTATAATATAATCCGTATTGGAAAAAATTACATCAATGTTGATGCTCTTAATAAAAAATATGAAAAAATAGCTAATTATAGTAATTCTTGGTCTTCTCGTGATGAAAAAACCGAAGGAAAAGTTTTTAGTTATATTTTTCCAGCACAAATTTCAATGTTTAGCGGTTATACTGATTTTGTTAATTTCTATTTTACCAGAACAAAAGGATTCAATTGGTTGATTTTTAACATTTTGTTAGTTTTTGCTCATTTTATGATTATAAAACCTAGAAAAGTTAATTACAAAAATCATTTAATTGATTTTTCTTTAATTTTTATAACCGGTATTTTTGGATTTTTGTCAGTGAACTTATTCCAAAATAAATTTTTCAAATAATTTTTTTCAAATAATTTTAGTATTAACCTTTTAGTTTCAATTCCGTCAGCCTATAAATATTTAGACTGACGGAATTTATTTTATAATAGTATCTCCAGAATAAAAGTTATAATTTTTTTCTATAATTTAAAATACAATATCACTTAATATTCATTCTAACAAGTATAATTAAGAATAATTTTTATTCTGTTTTTCTGTTTTGTAATTATGCCTTAACAAACGATTGGAAATATTATTTGCATTTTCAATAAAAAAAATTAAGCATATAATTTTTGCGATCTATATAGAAAAAATTTCGCATCTCTCACACCTTTAAAAGTTGCACGAAAAAATTTGGTTGACGCATTCGTTAATCTAATATTAAAATAATTTAATATTATATCAAAATGATTGACAATTGAGGATCCTGAAGTTTGAAAATTTTTAAATTTATTACAATTTATTTTTTCTTATCCATTTCAGTGTTTTTTTGTTTTTGTTTTTTTATCCTTAAAAGGTTTAAATATTTCTCTAAAATCATAGTCTGTTTATGTGTTTTTTCTAAATTTAGAAATTCTTTAAAAAGTATTTCAGACCTTATTTTTTGCGATGTTCTTCATTTGTTTGATGGTTTAAATAATAGATATCTGCTTATTGCTAATAATTATTTTTTTGTATCTCCATTTTTTTAAGTTGGTGAATAATATTTCTTTTCCATTTTTTTTAGCCTCATTTTTTTCATCTATTGAGTCCCATCTAAATATAACTCTAACTTTTTGCAGGGCTTCATTAATCAATTGTTGGACGTGAAATCTATCTGTTAGAATAGTAGATTTTTGAAAAACTTCAGTTCCTATTTTCTCCCTGTTATTTGTCATATCAATCGTAATTTTTTTAACTAATTTTCTTTTCTTTTAATAATTTAATTATTCTTTCAGATTTCACCACTTTAATCATAGCAATAATTGGTTCTTTATTACCATTAGTAGCTTTGTTTGTTAATACTGTGTTACTCTCTATTTGAAATAGATGTCTCATCAAAACTAAGCTTAGAACCTATAATTTTTTCAAATATCAACCACTTTTTCGAATGTGATAATTGATTCCAAGTTTTATAATCGCTTAAATGATTTTTATATTGCTTTTGTAACTGTATTCTATCTAAATGATAACAATTTGCTAATGACTTAATAATTAGAGGCTGATTATCTATTCTTGCCTTTTAAAAAAGAACCAATTTCTTCTGGAGTAATGTTTTTTTCATAAAAATTAATGTAATTAGCCTAATCTTTTGTTGAAACACACTTAATTTCATAATAATCTAGAATCTTCTTTGTAAATAAAAATTATAATAATTTAAATTATGAATCATTCATTTGCTTATTATTTTATTACAATGTAATGTTTTTTGCGGTTGCTCCGAACCAATCTCCACTTTTATTATGTCAAAAATATTTATTGATTTCTTGAGTTGGAATTTTTTAAAATAAAAAAAATAATTTTGAGATATTATACTCATTTTTTATTAAATTTTGAGATATTATATGACGTAGAGTTTATAATTGGCATTTCAATAATTTAAAAAAATAATAAAAATTAATTTTCACACTTAAATTAACCCGAAAATAAAACTTAAGTTTTAATAGTCTTAATGCAACGTTTATAATAAATTTTACGTGATGACTATAAAAGAATATTAATGTGGAAAAATTAAATGATAGAATTTTTATGTTTTTACAAAAAAAATATTTAGTAACACTGTTGGAATTTGTTAAGTAAATTAAGGACAAAAAATTATAATAATACAGAAATTTTGTTAAAGGATTGTTCTTTAGGCAAGGAATGTGCTCAGGAATATCTTTATAAACAATACTATGGTTATGGTATGTCTATTTCTATGCGATATTCTTCATCTACAGAAAATGCAGTGGAAATTTTAAATGATAGTTTCATTAAAATTTTCAATAGTTTAAAAAAAAATAATATCCATGAAAATTTTAAAGCTTGGATAAGACGAATTATAATTAACACAGCAGTAGATCACTATAGAAAAAATAAAAAATATTATGAAAATATTAATTTTAATGCTGATAATTATGATGTTCCGGATAGTGGAATTGATGATTTATGTGCAGAAGATTTAATTAAGATTTTTAATGAAATTCCCAGTATACAGAGACTTACGTTTAATCTTTTCGAAATTGAGGGCTATTCGCACGAAGAAATTAGTAAAAAATTGGGAATTAGTGAAGGTACTTCTCGTTCTAATTTATCCAGAGCGAAATCGAAATTACGTCAATTAATAAAAACACATTATTAGTTATGAAAAATTCGCAGGATGAGAAAATATTAAAAAAAATAAAAAATTTATTTAAGACTTATGAGCCTGAATATAATCCTGCTGACTGGGAAAAACTTAAGTCAAGCATGAATAGTGGCAATATTCAAACTGCTAATAAAAGTTTTTTTGAATATTGGCAGTTTTATGCAAAAATATTTTTTTCAATTGCTTTTATTGCTAGTTTTTTATTTTTAATTTTTAATTTTTCAAATAAAAAATTAAACAAAAATTTAATTATAAAAAACAAAACATTAGTTAATAGTGATAATAATATTATTAATGAAGAAGAAAATTTGCTTTTTGATAGTTTAAATTTAAAAATTAAAAATGATAAGATTAAAGCAATTAAAAATAAAGAGAATAATGTTGCTAACAAAAAAATAATAATTACAAATACTATTAAGCAAAAAGAAAAAAACATAAAAAATATTTCTTCAAATTTAATTTTATCTGACAGTTTAAAAAAATACGTTTTAAATAATATTTATAAAAAAATTAAAATACTTGTAGATACTAATATTGACAATTGTAAAGCAAAACAATTTTTAAATGATAAATTTATCATTTCTGATACTTTAAATGATTTGAGAGAAACCGATACTGTAAAAAAAATTATTAAAAAATCTGACAAAAGCAAATTCTGTTTAAAAATGGGTATTGGTATTAATAATTTTATAAGCTTTAATAATAAGTTTGAAAATCCAGAATATAATTATGGAATTGATATTTCGTTAATAAATAAATTGAAAAAGGAGTTGTTTTTAGAAAATATGTTTTCATTTTCCAAAGAAAATTTTAGTCAGCGAGAATTATTCAAAATTTCAGTAGGCGATACTAATTTAGTAAAAAATGATACGTTAAATAATGGGACACATAACATTTTTAACGCAATTTCTGATAGTGTTGTAAGCATATCTGCAAAAAATACTGTTTTAAGCTGGAATATCGCTTTACGTTATAACTTTTACAATAAAAATAATTCGGGATTTTTTATAAGTATTGGCTTAAATAACAAATATTTTATTAAAGAAAAATACAAAATCCAGTATCAAAAAATAATAATTTCTGATTTAGAATATAAAAATAAATTTACTTGGCTTTCTGCTATAAGCTTATCATCTGGATATGAATTTAAAACTAAACGCAATTGTAATATACAGATAAACCCTTATATAAACATACCAATTTCAAATTTTGGTTCCATGAATAAAAAATGGATAAATACAGGTATTTCTATTCGTTTAAATTTTATTAATAGGAGAGAAAAATAATTTTATGTAATTATTTTTTAAAATTCGAATAACTTATAATTTTTTTTTGAATTTTAAATAAATAATATTTTTATTTTTTTTTGCAACATCTTTTCAAATCTTCTCGTCTAGATTAAAAATATTTGATATATGAAAAATAGCAATTTTTTGTTTTTAGAATTACCATTAATTTCTAATAAAAATAACTTAAATTCCGAAAATAGCAAACCAAAAAAAATCAAATTTCAGGTTTCCAGAATAAATACACTTTCATCTCAAAAAGAGGATAGTTATTTTGATTCTGATTCGGGATTATATTTTACTCTGATAGGGTATATTTCTAATTTTGATGAATTAAATAAAACATATTTGAGTAATTACGATTCAGATTTGCAATTAATTCCATTTTTGTGGAAACTTTTAAAAGGGGATGTTTTTACTGTTTTAAAAGGAGTCTTTACTTTAGTAATTTATAATACTTATACAGGAGGTCTATGCATATTTTTAGATGAATATGGTTATAATCAACCTTTATATTATGCAAAATTAAATAATGTTTTTTATTTCTCAAGTAGTCTGAAACAATTATTATCAAAATCAGATTGTGTACGAGAAATGGATAAAGAATCTGTTAGACAATTTTTGCTAACAGGCTTTTTATATTTTGGCAATGTTGTTCCCAGTGAAAAAACATTATTTAAAAGTATTAATAAATTATTGCCTTCACAAATAATTTTTCGTAATTCATTTGACGAAACTCCTAAAATCATTTTAAAAAAAACGTATAACAAAAAAGTGTCTTCTTGGTATTAATAAAAAACAATATGAATCATACTATAGTAAATCAGGTTAATAA
>JADFUR010000051.1 GCA_015222055.1 Bacteroidota bacterium
AAAACAATTTAGACATCGAAATATCAATAAAATAAAAATAAAAAGCACATAAGCATCTTGTTAATACTGTAAATCCTGTCAAAAAATTATGAAACAGGAATTGACGAACAATAATAAAACAATTTAGACATCGAAATATCAATAAAATAAAAATAAAAAGCACATAAAAATCTTGTTAATCCTGTAAATACTGTCAAAAAATTATGAAATACGAAATTCCTATCTCACTTGTTGAAATTGAAAAAAATAATTACCATTTATTTGTAAGTATAATTTTTAATGACGAAGAAACAGGTGATATTATTATTGATACAGGGGCATCAAAAACTATTTTTGATACAAACAGATTAAAAAAATACTCAAAAATAATTGAGCATAGCGAAGAAATTAGGTCATCTGGCATAAATGCAAACCTTACAGATACTCAGCTTGTAACAGTTAACAAAATACAAATTGGTGATTTTTCAATAAAAAATTTCAAAGCAGTATTGTTAAATCTCGATCATATTAATTCATTATATGCAGATATCAATAATAAAAAGATTTGGGGCTTATTAGGAGGAGACTTCTTAAATAAATATAAAGCAAAAATTGATTATGAAAAAAAACTATTGACATTAAAAGTCAAAAATAAAAAGCCATAAGTTTTATAAAAATTATGCAAAATTTGGAACAAAATAAGAAGTCAAGTTTATTTCAAACAATTAACAATTTAGCAATTAATGTAGTGAGAATAGAAAAAAAATTAATATATTTGTCGGAATTTTTTGGGTTTAAATTAATTAATAAATAATAAAAAAAACAAGAACAATGCGAAATAAAGGAGTAATTAAGGTCTTTGCCATTCTCTTTGCGTTAGTGTGCGTATATCACTTGTCGTTTACATGGGTAACTAATAATGTACAAAAAGATGCAAAAGAATATGCTAATGAAGATATAGTAAAAGAAAATCAATATCTCGATTCAATATCTGGTAAAACAGTTTATAATTTTTTAGGTATAAGAAAATTTTCTTATAAAGAATGTAAAGAAAGAGAACTTAACTTAGGTCTTGACCTTAAGGGTGGTATGAATGTAACTCTGGAAATTTCGGTTGTTGATGTTATTAAGGCAATGTCTAATAATAGTAAAGACAAAACATTTGTTAATGCAGTTAAATTAGCTCAAAAGCAAATGAGAAATAGCCAAAAAGACTTTGTTACTTTATTCGGAGAAGCATTCGAAGAAATTGATCCTAATGGTAAACTTGCTGCAATATTTAATACAGTAGATTTAAAAGAAAAAATTAGTTTTAACTCAACAAACGAAGAAGTACTATCCGTTATAAGAGAAGAAACATCAGATGCAATTGACAATTCTTATAACATACTTCGTTCAAGAATTGACCGTTTTGGTGTAACTCAACCAAATATTCAGCGTTTAGAAAATACAGGAAGAGTATTAGTTGAATTACCTGGTATAAAAGACCCTGAACGTGTACGTAAATTATTACAAGGAACAGCAAGTCTTGAATTCTGGGAAACATATGACAACAAAGAAATTTATCAATATTTATTAGCTGCAAACAATAAATTAAAAGAAATTCAAACAGCCGAAAAAACTCTCAAAGAAGAAGCTGAGGCATCAAAAAATAAAAATGATAAAAAAAATATTGTAAAAAAGAAAAAAGAAACTGTTAATGTTGATACAATTGAAGAAAAAGAAAGTTCATTAATTGAACAAATTGAAGGAGATTCTTTAGCTACAGATAGTTCTAGTGCTTTTCAAGCCAAACAAATGGCTAAAAATTATCCTTTATTCTCAATTTTAACACCACGAACTAATCGTAAAGGAGAATTATTACAAGGTGCTGCAATTGGATATGCAAATAAAATGGACACTGCAAAAATTAATTCTTATTTTCATTTGCAACAAATTCGTACATTATTCCCTAGAAACATAAAACTGTTGTGGGGAATAAAATCAATTGATGAAGCAGAAAATTTTTATGAGTTAATAGCAATAAAGATAACAAGCAGAGAGGGTAAGCCTGCTTTAACAGGAGAAGTTGTAACTTCTTCGCGTGCCGAATTTGGACAAAATAAAGCTAGTGCTGAAGTTTCATTGAGTATGAATGGAGAAGGATCAAAAATTTGGGCACGTTTAACCAAAGATAATATTGGAAGCCAAATTGCAATCGTTCTTGACAATTATGTTTATTCATATCCTGTTGTTAACCTAGAAATTAGAGGTGGACGATCTTCTATAAGCGGTAACTTTACAATTGCTGAAGCAAAAGACCTTGCAAACATATTAAAATCAGGTAAATTACCTGCACCAGCAAAAATCATTCAAGAAGCAATTGTAGGACCTTCTCTTGGTCACGAAGCTATTCAAAAAGGTTTATGGTCATTCGCTATTGCATTTGTTGTGCTTCTAATTTTTATGCTGTTTTATTACAATAGAGCAGGTGTTGCTGCTAACATAGCACTTCTTGCCAATGTGTTTTTCATTATTGGAGTATTGTCATCATTAGGAGCGGTGTTAACATTGCCTGGAATTGCCGGTATTGTTCTTACTATTGGTATGTCGGTTGATGCCAACGTGCTTATTTATGACAGAATAAAGGAAGAATTGAGAGCCGGGAAGGGTATGCAATTAGCAATATCTGATGGTTATAAAGGAGCTTATTCTGCAATTATTGACTCAAACGTTACTACTTTCTTAATAGCTCTCGTTTTAGGTTATTTTGGAAAAGGTCCTATTCATGGTTTTGCCGTTACTCTAGGTATTGGTATTATAACCTCATTATTCTCTGCTATTTTCATAACTCGATTAATGTTTGAATGGTTCTTAGCTAAAAAATGGAAAATTAATTTCTCAATTAAATTAACAGATAACGCTTTTAATAATACACATATTGATTTCATCGGTAAACGAAAAACATTTTATGTTATTTCAAGCATCATAATTTTAATTGGCGTTGGTTCATTATTAACTCGTGGATTAAATAAAGGCGTTGATTTCACAGGCGGTAGATCTTACATAGTTAGATTTGAAAATCCTGTAAATACTGTTGATATTCAGAAACAACTTGCAAAAGTGTATGGTGAAGCTCCCGAAGTTAAAACATTTGGTGGAAGCAATCAGGTTAAAATTACAACAAAATTTTTAATTGATGCTGATGAATTAACCGAAAAAGAAGTTTCTGAAACAAAAAATATTTCAGGAGTTAATGAACCTGATATTGACGATGTTGTAGAAGCAAAATTGTATGAAGGATTAAAATTAAAATTTCTTGGTAATGCAACTTTTAAAGAATTTATTGAAAATTACAGAATGAGTTCAGAAAAAGTTGGACCAACTATTGCTGATGATATTAAAACATCAGCATTATATTCAATTTTATTCTCATTAATTGCTATTTTTATTTACATTTTATTACGATTTAATAACTGGCAATATGGACTTGGAGCTGTTTTGTCTTTAATTCATGACGTTGCAATAATATTTGGTATATTTTCAATAGCATATAGCATATTACCATTCTCTCTTGAAATTGACCAATCATTTATTGCTGCACTTTTAACAGTTATTGGTTACTCTATTAATGATACTGTTGTTGTGTTCGACCGTGTTAGGGAATTCAATACTTTACATAAAAAAAGCAAAAGAATTGATGTTATGAACAATGCCTTGAATAGCACATTGAGTCGTACTATAATTACGTCAATTACTACTTTCGTTGTATTATTATCAGTGTTTATTTTTGCTGGGGAAACAATTAGAGGTTTTGTATTTGCAATGTTAATTGGTGTTGTAATAGGTACTTACTCATCATTATTTATTGCTTCGCCTATTGTTTACGATACAATTAAATTTGTAGGTTCAACGAAAAAAATTATAAAAAAAAGATAGTATTTAATAATATTTAAAAAAGTCCTAACAAAAATGTTAGGACTTTTTTATTTTTACAAACTCTTTTTCATACCTTTAATAAATTTTTTTTTATAAAATTAATATGGAATACGCATACCTAATATTAGGTTTAGTAGCTTTATACTTTAGTGGTAAATATTTAGTTAATGCAGGTGTCGCTCTTGCATATCATCTAAAAATATCGACTTTAGTTGTTGGGGTAACTGTTGTTGCTTTTGGCACATCGGCACCTGAGTTTTTAGTTAGTTTAGGCGCTGCATTAAAAGGCCATCCCGAAATTGCTGTCGGAAATGTTATCGGTTCTGATATTGCCAATGTTGCATTGGTATTAGGTTTTGCAGCTATTTTACTACCTATCCCTTTAAAGAAAAAATCTGTTCCATTCGATTGGGCAATAATGATGCTCTCGGGAATATTGCTGTATGTTTTTATTTATTTAAATGATAATTTATCAACAATCGAAGGAATAATTTTCATTCTCTTGTTAATCATTTTTATTTGGTTTACTTTATATAAATCAAGAAAAAATAGCAAAATTGAGGATGAGAAAATTAACAAACCCGAAATATCATTACTAAAATCAATAATATTAATTTTAGTATCAACGGTTGGATTATATTATGGGGCAGATTGGTTGATTAAGGGCTCTGTTAAAATTGCAGGAAACTTAGGAGTTAGTGAAAGGGTAATTGCCGTAACGGTAATTGCTTTTGGTACAAGTGTTCCTGAATTAGCAACTGCTCTGATTGCTGCTGTTAGAAAACAAACTGACATTTCAATTGGAACAATTATTGGTTCTAATATTGTTGATATACTTGGTGTTCTCGGAATAACATCAATTGTAAAAAATATAAACATCTCTTTTAAAATTATGGAATATGATTTTTACTGGATGTTCGGAATTTCAATTGTTCTTCTGCTATGTCTATTCCCTTTAAACAAATCTGTTTTAACGCGTTTTAAAGGCTTTATACTTTTATTAGCTTATATTGTGTATATTTATTTTGTTATTATTGGGTAAAAAAACATAATGATAATTACAAAACATTATTTATAATTGAATATGATTAAAATTGAAAAAATAAAAAAATCGTTTGGTGGTCTAGAGGTATTAAAAAATATTAATCTTGATATAAAAAAAGGTGAGATTGTTTCAATTGTTGGTGCTAGTGGTGCTGGAAAAACCACTTTGTTGCAAGTAGTTGGGACTCTTTTGAAACCAAATTCAGGTAGCATATTTATTAATGATATTAACGTTGCTTCTCTATCAGAAAAAAAAATAGCAAAATTTAGAAATAAAAACATTGGTTTTGTATTTCAGTTTCACCAATTATTACCTGAGTTCACAGCGTTAGAAAATGTTTGTATACCTGCTTTTATATCAAATACACCAAAAAAGAAAGCCGAGGATAGAGCTAAAGAAATTCTTCACTTTTTAAGTTTAGACAATAGATTACATCACAAGCCAAGCGAGCTATCAGGGGGAGAACAACAACGTGTTGCCGTTGCAAGAGCAATAATCAATAATCCTTCTGTTTTATTAGCCGATGAACCTTCCGGTAATTTAGATAGTAAAAATAAAAAAGAATTACATGAATTATTCTTCTCTTTGCGAGATCAGTATAATCAAACAATTGTTATTGTTACTCACAACAAAGAATTATCCGAAATGTCAGACAGGATACTTACCATAAAAGATGGTATGATTCTAAATTAATTCTATCTTACAAAAACCTGAATTATTGCAAAACACGATAGTGCTATAATTGCAATACCGGAAATTCTGTTAATATTCCAAATAATTTTTAATTTGAATTTATGTCTGTAAATATTAACTATTGAAGTTAAAAAGTACCACCAAAGAGTAGCACCAAGAAATATCCCAAGTATTAACAAATAAGATGAGCCTGCTGTCTGGCTATCGCCAATTAATCCTAAGGCTGCATAAGCAGTACCGTAAAAAATTATTGTTAAGGGGTTTGATATGGTAAGAAAAAATGTTGAAATATAATCACTAAAAATTCCTTTGTTCTTTTTTATTTGTTGGTTTGCTTTGTATTGTTTTACAGGATTTGAAAAAAACATTTTTAATCCTAAAGCTAAAAGAACAGAAATCCCTATTATTTCAAGGTATAACTGATGCCTAAGTAAAAAATTAGTTATATAAGTAAGTCCAAAGGCTGTAATTATTGCATAAAAAGTATCTGCTGTAGCAGCACCCATACCTGAATAAAAGCCCATAATTTTCCCTTTGTTTACAGTTTTTTGCACACATAAAACACCAATTGGGCCCATCGGTGCAGAAACCGCAATGCCAACTATTAAACCTTTTATCAAATATATAATCATTGTAAAATTTTAATTTGCAAAAGTATATAAAAAAAATTTAATTAAAAATATTTTTTTTAACTCGTATATATTACGTTTGTTACAATTTTATGTTTCAATATTTATTTAACACAGAATTTTTATGGCTACACAATATTTTAAATTTAAAAAATTTATTATTAACCAAAGCAATTGTGCCATGAAAGTTGGTACAGATGGTGTTCTTATAGGTGCATGGGCTAATTGTGAAAACTCAACAAAAATTCTAGATATTGGAACAGGCTCTGGTTTAATTAGTTTGATGATGGCACAAAGGTCAAAAGCTATTATTGATTCTATAGAAATTGATGAGAATTCCTTTTTGCAAGCTGAAAAAAATATATTAATCTCTGATTGGCAAAACAGAATTCATATTTACAATGTTTCTTTTCAAAATTTTAAAAAAAACAAATCAAATATTTATGATTTAATTGTAACAAATCCTCCTTATTTTATTAATTCACTAAAAGCAAATACTATAGAAAGAACAAATGCTCGTCACAATACTCTACTACCTCACAACGAATTGCTTGCCGGAGCAGACAGATTGTTAACTAAAAAAGGATTATTCTGTTTAATTTTACCTATTGAGCAAATAAATGGTTTTATTAAATTGGCTAATGAATATAATTTCTTTTGTACGAAACTTTTAAAAGTTAAGCCTACAACTGAAAAAGACCCAAAAAGAGCATTAATTGAATTGAGAAGAGAAAAAATTAAATATGAAGTTGATATTTTAATAATTGAAAAGGATAAACGACACGATTATACAGAGCAGTATAAAAATTTAACAAAAGATTTTTATTTAGCTTTTTAGCAAAAAAAAAGGCAAAAGTGCCTTTTTTTTATTCTGTATCTCTATTAATAATTAAATATTTTCACTAACAGGTAAGCCATACTCTTCTATCATCTTAATATTCATTTCTTCAAGAGCATTAAGAACAGGATTGTAAATCCCAGGAATTACAGGAATATGAACACCTGTTTCGGTAATTTTACCTTCAAGAATCATTCTAACAGCTACAGCGGCAGGTAAAGCAACTGTACGAGCAATTGATGTGTTTGTATTTAATGTTCCAAAATCTAATAATCGTGATTTAATAACTTCTTGTTTCCCATCAGCATATTCAGCTAAAAAAACATGTTGCATTACACACATATCTCTTTCATCACCACCTAATTGCATTTTAGCAATCATTAAATCAGAAGTAATTTCAAAAGCGGAATCTATTTTTCTGTTCATTGGTTTATCATCAAATAAACCAAGCCATTCAATAGCATTAATTGCAACAGAATCAAGGTCTAATTTTAAATAATCAGCTGTTTTTTGTTTAATATCATTTTTATTATCAGCACTTATTATCTTAACTATCATATCAGCATATGTCATACCTGTTAGGTCTTGTTTTTCATATGATGTTAAAGTTAAAATTTTGAATGCATCTAAAATTTCACACCAACCTCTATACCTCATAGTACCTCTAAAAATTGTATTTGCTTCAGGTATACCATAAATATCTTTATAAGGAACAGAATCTCTATTAGGATAAACAACAAGAGGACCAACTTTAGGGAAATCAATTTCAAAAGTATCTCTAAATAATTTTTCGGTAGGAAGTTTTACAATCTTACCATGTTTAAGATATTGTGCATCATTATTTCCAGCCATTACAACTCCTTTTGGACTCCACGAAAATTTATATTTAAATAAATTTGTTGCTGCTTCAGGAGCTGGTAAAGCACCACATAAAGAATAAAATTCTTTAATCTTACCTCCTTTATTATGAACAGTATCAATTACTCTCATTGCAGACATGTGATCAATACCAGGGTCTAAACCAATTTCATTTAGAAGAATAATACCTGCCTTTTTGGCTTCTTCGTCTAATTCTCTCATTTTTGGTTGAACATAAGATGCAGTAACTAAAGGCTTTTTGTGTTTAATGCAATATTTTGCAACCATTGAATGATAAGCGTAAGGCAATAAACTTACTGCAATATCATGACCATAAACTAATTTGTCTAAAGTTTCCTCATCGTCTACACTCCATAATATAGCTTTACCATTTTCTCGACCTTTTATCATCTCTTCTGCCTGGCTCTTTACAAGAGATGTAAGTGTTACTTGAATACCATTATCTAATAAATGGTGAACCATTGGTCTAGCAACCATGCCTGCACCTAATACTAATGCTTTTTTCATCATTTAATAATTTTTAAAGGTTAGATGCCCCTTTTCATCTTCCCTTTTGAATTAAACAGTTAATTTTTCCGGGGTTTTTCACTAATGTTATTAATTAAAAATTTATTTAATAATTTAATGTATAAACTTATAACTTATTAAATAAATAAACAATGCTTTTTATCATAATTTATAATTGTTTTTTAACATTTTTTTAAACTTGTTTTTCAAATTTCTTTCTACTGAAAAAATATAGCCATCATAAAACAATAATTTTAATTGTGCATATCAATTCTTTAAAAAAAATGAACTTTATTGAATTAACTTTAATATATTATTCCTAATTTTTAGAATAAAAAAAATGAATGAATATTTAAACTCTTTAGAGATTGAATTTAAGAATAATTCAAACGAAAAAATAGCGATTCAACAAAAATCATATTTGAAAAATCATTTTGAATTTTATGGTATTAAAACAACTATTAGAAGAAAAATTCAAAAACCATTTTTTGAAAATAAATTATCAGCAAAAAAAAACGATTTAGAAAAAATTGTAAAAACACTTTGGGGAAAACCTGAAAGAGAATATCAATAT
>JADFUR010000052.1 GCA_015222055.1 Bacteroidota bacterium
AATTTTATTTTAAATTTGTTTAGCTAAAAATGTAAATTTTTAATCTAAAATTTTTAATATGAAAACATTAATGAGGACAATCTGTTTAGCGGTATTAGTAATACCATTTATGTTAAACGATGCAAATGCACAAAGCAGACGAAAAATTAGGAAACTTGAATGGGGAAGTAAATATAATTACGAAATTAACTGTCTCGGAGTTGGCAACGATGGAACAAAAATTTTTAAAGTTTGGGCATTCGACAAAAAAGTTGATGTTGCTGTACGAAAAGCAAAATCTCATGCAATTTCGGCATGTATTTTTCGTGGTATTCCTGCAGGTGGTGGTGCAGATCGTACTCCTGCAATAATTACTAGTGCTTCAGCAGAAGAAAAGAATGCAGAATATTTTGATAAATTTTTCGCACCTGGCGGACGATATTTAGGTTATGTAAATTTAAGTTCTGATGGTTATCCTAAAGGCAAAGACAAAATTAAAATGAAAAAAGGTTACAAAGTTGGTATAATTGTATCGATTGATTTCGATAGACTTAGAAAAGACCTTGAAAAAGATGGCGTTGCACGAGGTTTAAGTTCTGGATTTTAGTCTGTTTATAACAATAATAGAATCTTATTAACCGAAATAAAATTTTGAGAAATATTAACGAATAACAAATTAAACAACTATTTATAAACCAACCTTTTTGATTTTTTTTTGAAGACGACTTATTTCGTTGCTATCTTTAGAATTTATCGGGTTATTAAAATTAGTAAAATGAAGAATATAAGTAAATTTTTTTTAATTATCTTATTAGCAATAGGTAGTGTGTTACCACTTAGTGCACAAGAAAAGGATGCCGAAATTAATACCATTTATCGTAGAAGTTCATTATACCCAGTATTGTTAGTAACAAATCCTGCTTTTAGCGACGAGTCTGATTCTACACTTAACGATATGGTTATGAAATCATATGAAAAAGCCCCTTTCCCAGATAAATACAATGATCACAGAGTGTTTGATGCAAGTTTTAAATTTTCAGATTATGTGGATGTTAAGGCAACGGATGATGCTAAGAAAGATGCAAAAAAAAATGGTAAAAAAAACAATCAGCGAAAAATTGATCTTAAATACATTTCAGCAATAAATAAGTACATGAATGAAAAAAAGATTGCTCATAAGATGGTAGCTAAGTGGTTTAATAGAAAAGAAAATGGAATGTTTGATGCCAATCTAATTGCAGAACGAGGATCTTATGATGCTTCAAAAATGCAAGTTGCATTAGCAAGTGCTTCTATACGTGGCATGGCAGATGTTCAAGATGCTGGTTATGAGCTTATTAACAAAACGTTTTTTGTTGTTAATAAAATGAAATTTGTTAAAAATGAGCCTATTGCAAAAGCCATAGAAATATCAGCAATTGCAATTGCAGAAAAAACAATTAAGAATGACCTCGCTCAAGCACTAGCAATTAAAGCTGCAGAAATAGCTTATAACGCAAGCAAAGATGGTTATTCAGTTTGGACAGCTTCTTATCTATATCAATTAGACTGGAATGAAGATATTGCTTATAACTTTTATGACAATATGTGGATGGATGAATCTTGGACAGATTCAACAGATTTATCAAAAGAAGCACGTAAAGCAGCTTTTGATACTACAAGTATATTTAAATTTAAGTACTTAGGGTTTCAAAAAGCAAAATCACTAGTATTGATAAGTGCTGGTAAAAAAACAGAAGAAATTATTCAAGTTGCAACTATTCGTAATGTTGATAGAGTATATACCAAACTTCAAAAAGCATATGATGTGTTTAAAACAAAAACACCTATATTATCAACAGACCCTGTTACTGCTAGTATTGGTCTGAAAGAAGGAGTAGAATCTGGCGATAAATTTGATGTGCTTGAGATGGTTGTTGATAGTAAAACAGGATTAACAAAATATGATAAAGTTGGTCAGGTAAAAGCTAACAAAAAAGGCCTCTGGGATAATAGGTATAACATGAAAATTGAAGAGAACCCTGAAGATGTGGAAATAAAGGCAACTATGTTTAAAGGTGGCGGAAAAAAAATAATGTCAGGAATGTTGCTCCGTCAAGTAAAATAATTTTTCAATATTTATTTAAATTATTGAATAATAATTGATGCAGTTCAAATAATTTTTTTTTATAAGAACTGCATCTAACAAATTAAATTAAAAAAAAAACGAATGAAAAAATTAACTAAAATTTTAGTAATTGTAGTATTAGCTGTTGGATTTTTCGGTTGTGCTACTACAAAGATTGACAGTGTATACAAAACTGGATCTGAAATTCTAAAAGTTGGTAACGAAGGCACCAAATTAATTAAAGTTTGGGGTTATGGTAAAACACCTGATATTGCTATTACTGATGCTAAGCGTAATGCTGTTGATGTCGCTATTTTTAAAGGATTTTCTGCAGGTGGTGATTCTGATAAAATATTTCCTATTGTATCAGAAGATAATTCTAGGATAGAAAATAAAGTCTTTTTTGATGACTTTTTTAAAGTAGGTGGAAAATATCTTCAATATGTTAATTCAAAAAATTATGGTGTGCCTTCAGGCAAAGATCGTTTAAAACTTAAGTATGGTTATAACGTGGCAGTTTCTGTGTCAATTGAATTTGACACCTTACGTAAATATCTTGAAGAAAAAGGTATTGCACGCAGACTTGATGAAGGATTTTGATCTCAAACATTTAATTATTTTATGCTAAACAACTAACATTAAAAAAAAAGACTTATGAAAAAATCATTTTTAACAATAATTACATTATTTGCAGTTATGCTAGTTTTTGGTCAACATGCAAAAAAACCAACTATTATGGTTGTTCCAAGCGATCATTTTTGCATTAGTCACGGATACAAATTAACTTTTGATAACCAAGGAACTAAAGTAGTTTTACCTGATTATAAAGCTGCTCTTCAAGGAGATGGATCTCTTCGTCTTGTTATTTCAAAATTGAGTGGAATAATGGCTGAAAGAGGTTTCCCTTTAAAAGATTTAGAACAAGAATTGAAGAGTATTGCTCAAGCTTCTGCTGAAAGGAGCGTGATGACAAGTAAAGAATCTGGTGCTTCTATTGTAGAATCTCCTATTGACATGTTGAAAAGAACAGCAAAATCCGATATTATTATGGACATCGACTTTGAAGTTAAAAAACGTGGACCTCAAAGTTACGTTGTTTTTACTCTTAATGGTCTTGATGCTTATACAAGTAAAAGTGTTGCAAGTGCATCTGGTACAGGTAGACCGTCTTCTGCTGCAGCTCCCGAACTGTTATTAGAAGAAGCTGTATTGAGCCACATGGACAAATTTAACGGAATGTTAATGACACATTTCAAAGATATGTTTACCAATGGTCGTGAGGTTAAAGTAGAAATTAATCTTTTCGAGGGTTTTCTTGTTGATTTAGAAGAAGAATATGATTATGATGGAGAAACTTCTGAATTAGGTGATATTATTGACGACTGGATGGCTGACAACACTGTTGAAGGTAGATACAGCAATTCTGACAATACAGAAAATTTTATAAAATTTGAACAAGTTAGAATTCCTATGTTCTACGATAGAAAAGGAAAACAAAGAGCAATGGATACCAAAAAATTTGTTAATAATTTACGCAAATTCCTTGCTAGAGATCCTTTTAATTTAACTTGTAAACTTTATCAACGAGGCTTAGGTGAAGCTTGGCTGATTATTGGTGAAAAGTAAAAGATTTTAGTTTTAAACTTACAAGTTTAATTTTCTATTTATTAACTAATAAAAAATTTAAATATGAAAAAGCTAATATTAATATTCATTGTTTCAATAATTTATTCAGGCACATCATTTTCTCAAAACAACGAAGGAAAATCAGATGATGTTGCACGAATATCTATCACTCCAATGGTGAAAGACAATAGTATTCCTAAAATTGCACAAAAAATGCTTATAAACAAAATGAAGCAGATTTGCACACTTAATGGAATGGCAGGAGATGGTAAAAATCCATATTTTACTATGGATGCATCTGTTGATGTTTTATCTAAAGAGATAACACCAACAGCTCCACCAATGCATGCTTTATATTTAAGTATTAATTTGTCAATTTCTGATAAAGACGGCAAAGTGTTTAGTCAAACATCTATTGAAGTTAAGGGTGTTGGTAGAAACGAAGCTAAAGCATATATTCAAGGTATTAAACATATTAATACTCGTAAAGGTCAGTATAAAGCATTTATTGAGCAGGGTAAGACAAAAATTATTGAATATTACAATTCAAATTGTGATTTTTTTATATCAACAGCTAATACCCTTAATTCTCAAGGTTATAACAACGATGCAATAAGAATTTTATATTCTGTTCCTCCTGTTTGTAAAGAATGTTATGATAAATGTATGGAGCTTGCCAGTCAAATTAAACCAACTGAAGATGAAGCTACTGCACCTCTTCCCGTTTCAGCACAGACAAAAGTTACACCCGAAGATACACAAGCAAATGTAGCAAGCAAGGATACTAATGCTTCGGCAACAACTAATATTGGCGACAATCCAGGTGCTGTAAAAAATGTTTCAGAAAATGATTGGTCAAAATTTGGTTCTCTTCCTAATTCTAAGGTGGTTTATAAAAAAGGGTTTAAATGGGCTACCGCCAAATTACCTATTGATAATCTTGGAAATTTTTCATGGAAGTCAGCTATAAAAGTTGAAGGTAAAGTTACAAGGTTTCAATATACTTTACCATCAGAAAATAATTCTGAATATGTTCTTAAAATTTATAAAGAATTATTAGCTGTTGCTAATTATAATATTCTTGTATCATTAGGTAATGATGAATCTTCACATCATAGACCGGGGTACAATTATTACACTTATCTGAAAAATGATAAATTTGGTTGGAAATATAGGTGTCGTTATGATTATACAAATTCTACTTTTTTAGTCACAAAAGCTCAAGTAGGTAAAGAAGATGTATATTTCGTATTTTTTATTATGGAGCAAAAAGATGCAACTATAATTACACAAGATATTATTCAAGTACCTAAATAAATTTAAATTTTTTTGATATAAGAACTCCAAAAGTCATCGACCTTTGGAGTTTTTTTTAGCATTTATCTAATCATCTGAAATTAAGATGGAATACAATAAAATGATAAGGGGGCAAGTTCCAAAATTGGGGATGCGTTTTCTTACCTTTGTAAAGAAATGATGTTTGTTTAAATAAATCTTTTTTTGCCCCATAGCTTATTTATCGTATAAGCCGTAGTACGGATATACTTAATTATAAGCTATTTATTTTTCATGTGTTAGGCATCAAATTAACAGAACCATGCTACGGCTATTAAAAAAAGGTACAAGCGAAGACGCTTGCACCTTTTGAGGTAAATTTCTTGTTAATTTACAAAGTCAAATTGGGTTTTGTATTCCTTAATGTATGATTTTACTATTTGTTTGTTCATTTATGGATTTTTGTTCAGCATGTGGGTAACAATTATATAAGCAACAATTTCCTTTATTTCTATTATTACAAAAACTATTTTCTCTTAATTTTCAGCGACTTAACAAATTTTTCTAATTGATAAGGGTGTTTCATGCTTAAAAAGGTTTCATACTTGTTTTCTTCATCACCTTTTGTTTCCCATACTTTGATAGTTTCTTTGACTCCTATTTTTCTTTCAATAAGAGGGTCGGCTTTGCACGATAATAATAACTTGATAATAGCAATGCTTTTTGCTTCAAATAAAGCCGTAGTAAATTGAGTTTGATCAAAGTTATATTGTTTATAATTAACATCAGCACCGTTTTCAATTACTTGTCGTGCATCAATAACATTATCGTTCTTAACGTATTCAATCAACTTGTTGTTAAGTTGTTTGTTTTCTGCCAACAAATCTATATCAGTTAAATATGGAAGCGTTTTAACTTTTTCAATAACGTGCTTAAAATTATTAGATCGTAAATTCAACTCTTTCAACTCTTTTAAATACTCCATCGTATCTGGCAAAGTAGATAATTTATTTAAGCAAAGATTTAATTCTTGTATTTTTGTTAAGAAACCAATATCGTCTGGTAATTCAGTCAAATTATTTGAGCTCAGGTTTAGTATTATTAGATTACGCAAATTGCCAATTTCTTTTGGCAATTGTGATAATTTGTTAAAAAACAAATTCAACTCTTTTAGTTTAACTAACTTGCCAATTTCAGGTGGCAATTCGCTAAGTTGATTCATATCAATTTCCAAAATTTCAAGATTGCTCATCTCTTGAATTTCAGAAGGTAATGAGCTCAATTTATTTCTTTCAATATTTAAATGTTTAAGGTTTTTTAATTTTAGAATTTCTTTTGGGAAACTGGAAAAATCGTTATAGCCTAAATCTAAGTCTTCTAAATTCGAAAGACCGGCAATTTCTTTAGGTATTTTCGATAAATTATTTAGTTTTAAATCAAGTTTTGTAAGCTTAAATAATTCTTCGGGATTTTGTGATAAATCAATTCTGTTTTTTTTTATCCACTTTGCAAATTTTTTTAACAACTTTTCATTCATAATTATATAGGTAAATTATTAATCATTATTAAATATTCAATAAAATTATAAAATATATAATCCATTTCTAAATTATTCAATTGTTTTTTTTTGTTCTGTAAATTATTTGTTGATATAAAATTTTTCTAATCCTTTGCTCCTATTTTTATTCACCTTAATTTTTTTTGCTTTTTGTAAAATTATATCTGCTGAAAAATTTTTGCATTACAGGTTTGTTTTTTTTAACTCCCCTCACCTACTCACCTACTCACCTTAATTCAAGGTTCTTGGTTTGTTTAGTTATAAAACGAATATTTAATAAATAGCTAGAGCGAAAACTATTGTAATATTTTTTGTTTGTTTATTAAAAAGAATATTCAAAATAAAAAGCCCTGCAACAGCAAGGCTTTCAGTCTAAATTAGGTCTTTATTAAATTATTTTTTAGCATCAATTTTTTATACATCTAATGCTTAATTTTTTTTCACTCATATTCAAAAAGTCAATATCATCTCTATTATAATACATTGAAACACTTATGTTTGTAGCTGATGTCCACCAATAACCAATTTCACCTAGTGAACTTCCTGTATAATGATAGAAAGAATATTTATTATAACCTCCAGAGAAAGCATTAAAACCTAAAGAATCTATAGCATTTGAAGAAGAATAATTTTTCCACCTGGGATGAGCATCAGGTTCTTCGCGAATACTTTTTAAGATTTTTCCTGCAATATTATCACCTCCAACTGTATCAAACAGAGTTTGCCATTCTTCTTCAGAAGGTAAATGCCATCCTGTTGGACAAGCGTTTTGTGCATCTTGCCAAGAATATAAATATCCATATTGCTCTACCCAAGAATTATTTTCATCATAAGCCGTTTCTTTTAAATCATTTCCGTTAGGTGAATTTTTTGATTTAAGATTTTCGTTTAGCCAATATTGATTTCCCATTTTAACAAAGTAGTATTTGTTCCCATTATAATCTACAATACTATCCATTACAACAATCTCTGTAGTTACCAAAAGTGGGATATCTGTATCGTGCTGAATAACATTTAAAGGTAATTTAAATTCTCCTATTGCAGTAAAAGTATCTATTAATGTGCTATCAAAATCGGGAATTGTCCAATTTAATTTTACAGAAAAAATAGAAGAATCAGAATCAATTATTTGGGTAGTGTCTGGTAACAGGCCCAGAGCTCTATCGTAGCTGGTATTTAGCATTATTTCAATATTATCTATTGGAACAATACTATCAAGATAACTTGGAGAATTAATTCTTATTATCTTTTTTATAGTAACTTCTTGAGATTTTGTATAGTCTTTATAAACAAAATCTGGTAAAGTAAATATTCCAAAGATGTTGTAATTTCCTGCTACAAGATTGTTAAATTCTATTAAATCCCATGATATTTTTAATGTGTGAAAAATACTGTCAGTATCAATAATTTTGATACTGTCTCCTAATATTCTCAAGATAGTGTCTTGTTCTGTCCCATATACAAATTCAAGGGTATCTGCAATTAAAACAGAATCTAATACCGGCATTGTTCTAATATTTTTTTGAAACCCTGTAGCTGTTCCATACTTATTAGTTGCATATGCTCTGTAATAATAATTTGTGCTAGGTTTTAGTTTTGCAATATTTAATGAGAATTCTCCAATTCCGGTCATTTCCTTATACTGAACACCATTTAATTGAGGGTCAGCTTCAGTTCCAAAATAAAATCCCCGCTCAGTAACAGTTGCTTCACCGTCAAAATTTACTTTAGCAGAAATTTCTACTGAATATGCACTAGAAGATGAAATTGTATTTGTTGTAATATTAGGAATGAATTTTTGATTATTTGAGCTTTTTATACAACGTACAGAAAGACCATAAGATTTACCATATTCCCAATCAGTTATCTCTTCATTGCCTGAATTTATTATATATGATTTTGCTTTTCCATCATTAATAATTTTACTACTCCAAAATTCAGCTTGGTAACCTCCTGGATTCATTAAATATCCTGTGCCTGAAGCTCTGCCAGCTGGATAGGCTTCAAAGCCATAAGTATCAATACCATAAATTGAAGAAGAACCCAATTGAAAACTAGCCCAATGAGGATGATCCCAGGTGTCAAAATTCCCATCTAATGGTGAATTTGGAATACGGCACCCCATCAATTGATTAGCTCCATGTTGTTTTCCATTGCTTATGTAATTAAATAATTCTGCCCAATCTTCTTCTTTTGGAATTTCCCAACCTTCAGGGCACAATCCATTTTCATTTGATACAGAATACCAATTGTATAAAGCACCATAATAATCTTTCATATTAATGTCATTGCTTGGCCACATATAGGCACCTTCTGTATTGTTAGACCAGCTTAATACGTCTCCATTGCAAAAAGTAATGTTCTCTGAGTTTTTATATTTAGTTGTTTTTAAGTTTTCATTCATCCAGATTTGGTTGCCAATAATTACTGTTTTGTATTTATTTCCATCAATATCTGCCAAGCTTAAAATTGAAACAGATTCGTCAGGAGTAGTGTCATTCCATACAGAGTCATCGTACCAACCGGAATAATTTCTTATTAAAGTTGATGTTTGAGTTCCTTCATGTCCATTAGAAAAAATCAAGTGATCAAACCTTACGGGAACATTGTAATTGTACCATCCTTGTATGTCTTTAGAAGGATACATAAGTTCACCCGGAAAAGAATCTGATAAGGTTTCTGTATTATTCCAAATCCATACATAAGTACTGTCCCATTTATTAGAATTATTATAATAGATTGGAAAAGTGCTGTCTTGTCCATGGTCATACTTTGTTTTAAAACTGTATTGTAGTCCAAAAGCAGTATCAATTTTATTAATAGCATAAGCTTTTGTATAATAAGTTGTGTTTGATAACAAGCTTTTTATGGAATCTGTAAAATTATTATCTTCGCTATTTACAATTAATTTTTCACCAAAAATTTCAGAATTAAATTGTGTGCCCCAATAAACGCCTGCTTCTTTAATAGGATAACCTCCTGTAGATATTATAATTCCTCCAACAATTACTGAGTTTATTGTAATTCCCTTGGGTGGAATAGTTGCTATTTTAGGTAGCATTGGATTTATAACACTAACCTGCGTTTCTGTTTTCAGCATAATTAATCCATTATCAATAGGAGGTGCTACGCCAGAAGGTAGATTAAAACTACCTAAAGCTATATAAACCCCAACACTATCTTTTTTGTAATTTGGCAATTCCCAGGATAAATTTACTTGGTGATTTTTATCATCGCTATCAATAATTATGGTGTTTTGTTGTAAAACTGATTTAATTATTGAATCGTGTGTATTAAATTCAACTTCTATAGGGGGGACAGTAATAATATTTTTAAGATATGGCAGTTCATTATTAACAGATATTATAATTGTGTCTGAGTACCATTCGCAATCTACAGCATTTTCTCCCATACTTACTTTTGCTCGCAATTGCAGCAAATTGTTTGTAGCATTTATTATTATTGTTTCCTCAGTTTCATCTTCTATATTGGTAAAATCGATTCCATTATATGATTCCTGCCATTGTATATTACCCATACAATTGTTTAACTTAAAAACAATTGTATCGTTTAAAATTACTTTTAAGGTATCTGTTTTGAGATTATCATTTCCATAACTATTTGTTATGTTTATAATTAAAAAACAAAAAAGTAAAGCATTGTAACTTTTTAATATTTTTATTAAATTTATAAATTTCATAGCTATTTGTTAATTTTTACACACCTCACTGATAAACCATTGCTTTTGCTCGCAGTTGCATTTCCATATAAATGTGTAGAAGAATTTGTGAATTGATAAATTCTTGGACTAGGATAGGTTTCGTCTGTGAGAGATGACGACCACATATAGCTTAATATTCCTAAATGATGTGAATAACTATTCCATATCATACCTGCAGGAAGAGCTGAGAAACCTGTAATATTATTTGCAATATTTGGTTCATCCCATCTTGGGTGAGTTTTTGGAAATGTAGCGGTACTTTTTAACATTGCAGTGATATTATTATCTTCATAACTTGTATTATAAGGAACGGCTCCCAAATATAAAGCTAAGGCTTTCCAATCATCAGCTGACGGAATTTTATATCCTGCCGGGCAAACGTTACGAGAATCAGTTACAGCATACCAATTATAATGAGCACCGTATAAATTCCCCAATTCAGGACTTCGTTCATAGTAGTCGTATACACCAGTAGTACTATTATTCCATGTTTGGTAATCGCCATTTGCAAATTCAATAGAATTGCCATTTTGGTATTTAGTAACTTTAAGATTTTCAGCCATCCATGTTTGGTTGCCAATAATAACTGTTTTATATGAATTTCCATCTATATCAATCAAATTTTGCCCTGATTCATAATGAGGGATGTCGGTTTTAAAAGTTAAGTCGCTTTGAGCAAAAGTTATTCCTGCATCGTTTTCGGCATAAGCTCTTACATAATAAGTAGTATTTTGAGACAAGTCATAAACAGTCATATCAAAATAGCCATCACCTTCACCCATTGGAACTTTTATTCCTTTGCCTTCATGGGGGTTTGTTGTGGTTCCGTAATAAACGCCTCTTTCAGGTGTATTTGAGCCAACCATTGTTTCGCAATAACCTCCTAAGGTAGCCAAATTGTGAGAAATATTTCTAGGCGTTTTGTTATTTACAGGACTAGGAGGAACAAGTTTATTTTTTCCATCAACTTTGTAAAGCGTCCACTCTGCTATTGGTAAATTAGTATTAAAATTAGCAATTTTTTTTCCAAAAATTTTAACTTTATATCCCAAATTTGCATCTATTCCTGATTTTACAGCAAATTCCCAGTTTAAACCAGAAACTTCAAATCCCCCTTTTAAATATGGCTCAAGATTAATGTATGGTCCTTGAGTTCCAGCAATTTCAACATAAGCTTCAGGAATAATACTAAATCCGGTTTCAGCATTAAATCCGAAGGCAGGTTTTTCAATATGAGGGTCAAATCCTGCATTTGTTTCCCAAATTGTATTCCATTTAGGATCATTTTTGCAATTATATTCAGCACCTACTGTTGTGCTTATATTAGATTTATATCCCATTTCAATAGATCCGTTTACACCAAAGCCAGAACTAAAGACTGCTGTTATTGAATATTCAATAAACATTGGAACAACACCACAGAAATATGGTCCTACTCGATATTTTGCTATTTTAAATTCTTTTGAATAAGTTTTACTTACCGAACAAGACAATTTCATCTCTAAGTTATGTTCAATTGTACCTCTTAAAGCAATCTTGACTTTTTTAATTTTGAATAAACCAACTTTAATACTCCGTATTAATGCAGGTTCAAAATTTAGATAACCTTCAGAAAGAGTTAATGAAATTTTTCCAGCTTCTCCGGTTTCATCATCTTCTATTGAAGCAAAAAAACTTACTTCATCACCAAAAACAATTCCTCCTTTAGTGTGTTTTGCTCCGGGTATCATATACAGAACTTCAACAGGTACAGGAACTCCTCCAATTATTGCTTCTTTATCAGAAGACATAAGCATCTTAATTGAATCGGTAAAATCCAAATATTCATATACATCTTCAATCGTAGCCTGTTCAGTTTCAACAGTTGCTATGTTTGTGTCAAAATTTACCTGTTTTACTTTACGCATATAGCCTGCTCCTTTTGAGCCAATAAGAATTAATCCTGTATCAACCATGTGAGCATCTTTTCCTTGATAGACATAAATGCCATGTTCTATATCCAACGAATCAGAAATAAGTAAAAGGTCAGTACTATCAACATTAAAAGCGTTTTTGTTTAGTTTAGAAACTGTCATGTATTTTGTGTCAGAAAAATATTCAGGGCAATTTCCTGCAGTTACTTTTGCTCTTACATAAACAGAACTATCTGCTTCATATAGAAGGATTCCTGATGTCTCTCCAATAATATCATGCCAATCTTCACTGTTGTATGAACGCTGCCATTGCACATTTCCAACATAATTTTTCAAATTGAATAATATTGTATCATTTTGAGTTGCTTCAATTTCGGGACCAAAATAATATGCTTTTTGTGCTTTAATATTATTTATAGAAATAAAAAAAACAACCAAAAAAAAATATGAAGTTTGTAATATTTTTTCATAATTGATATTTATAATATTATAAGTCTGGTTGTTGCATACTGTTTTTTATTGCTAAGCTTAATTAGATACATTCCTTTTGGAAGAAAAGATAAATCTATCTTAATAATTTTATTGGATGGCAGAAAATTGTAATCTTGATTTAATACTTCTACATAAGTTATATTATAAGCTGAAACGGAAATTGACATTTCAGTTTCGAAACCCTTAGCTTTAATAGAAAAAATACCTTTTCCTGGATTTGGGAAGACTTTTATCGAAGAAATTTTTTCTTGTTTTAGTTCTTCTACAGAAGTTAAACAATCATAAAGTCCGGCTTGTTCAATATTAACTTCAACATAACGAATTTGGGCAAATGAAAATTTTGAAAACAACAATAATAAACCAAGACCAAAAAGTTTTAAGTAAATAGTATCTTTCATAAATTGTAGTTATAATTAGTTATATTTTTTTAAAATTAATAATTATATTCGAGAAACCAATAATAAGGGATTGAAATTATTTTAATTCTAAAATAAAAATATATGAGTTATAATCCTACTTTATTTTTATTTGAAAATTAGTTGATAATATTATATAAATCATTAATACTATTTGATTTTAAATGGGGTGATTATAAATAAGTTATTATGTTGAAATACCAAAATATTAAGATTTAATAAATTCTATTTTTTTATTAAGTAAGTAATTAGAGATGCTGAAGAAAGTTAATAGTTTTTTAATACCTACTTTTACTTAAACCTTTTCTCTTGTGCTATATTAAAAAAAAAGCCCTGCAATAGCAAGACTTTCTTTTTGAGTTTTAATTTTTATAATTATTCAATAATAATTTTTTTAATAATAAGGTTATTTTGCGAAACAATTCTTAATTGATAAACACTTGATTTAAATGAACTTAAATCAATATTTTCAATTAATTCTTTTGTGTTTTTAATAATATTCTTTTTATATACCTCTTTACCTGAAATATCAAAAGCTTGAATACAAATTTTTCCATATTGGTTTGAATTAATTTTTAATTCAAATTTTCCATTATTCGGATTTGGATAAATATTAGCGATATTATTTGGGACAATATTGTCAATTTCTACAATCGTAATAGCTTTTCCCATAGAATCTTGTCCGCATAAATTTGTTACAATTTGTACAACTTTAAAATTTTCATTTGTTGAATAAGCATGAATAGGATCAGATTCCGTACTATTCTTACCATCGCCAAATATCCATAAATATGATGATGCATCAGAAGAATTATCTGTAAAAGAAACTGATTGCTTGTTTATTAAATAATCAAAATTGGCAATCGGTTTTGGATTATATGAGACATTAATATCATCGCTGTTCGAACAGCCGTTTGTTGTAACAGTTACCGCATAATTTCCGGCGGTTAAAATTTTCATGGTTTGTTGTGTTGAATAATCAGACCACAAATACGAATCTGCTACTCCTGCATCTATTGTTAAAGCAACACCTTCGCAAACAAAAATATCATCTCCAAGATTGACAATAGGTATTGGTTTAACATTAATGGCTACAATATTTGAAGTATCTTTATAACAATCTTCGACGGATACAATTGCTCTATAAAAGATAGTATCGGTTAACTGATTTGTAACAAAAGTATCATTAACAGCACTTTGGATATTTAAGTAATCATCATCAATGTTTAAAGCTTGCTGCCACTGGATTGTTCCTGTATAATCGGACAAAATAAGCTGTGTTGTTTCTCCGCTGCAGATTTCATTTTGTATTGCTGAAGCAACACCAACTTCTGCCAAAGGTAAAACCTTTACTTTTACAATATTTGAATAAGCATTTTGGCAAGCATCCTGAGTTAATAATGCTCTGTAAGACATCTCGTTATTGAGCGGAGCTGTAATATATTCATCTGAATTAAAACCATTTCCATCAATAATATCTATAAAAACATCTTCGGTTGTGGGCGATAATTGTTGCCATTGAATATTTCCAGAATAAGCTGCTAAAGAAATTAATGATGTGCTTCCGTTGCAAATTAAGCTATCGTTAGTAAAAGCAGTGCCACCAACAGGAGGTTGATTTATGGTAACTGTTGCAATATTTGAATAATTCTGACATCCATTATCTGGGTTTGTGAGCAGTGCTCTAAAATATTTTGTAGAAGATAAATCAGTTGTAGTATATTCATTCGTATTTTCACCACTTCCTTCAGTTACATCAATATATGCCCCATTTAGCTCCAATGAACTTTGCCATTGAATATTTCCTGAGTAATCAGTAAGAGAAATTAAAGTTGAACCATTAGAACAAAATAGATCTGTTGTTGCAGTTGCAGTTCCTCCAAGTGGTGCTAATAAAACATTTACAGTATCAATTGTTGAATATACAGTTTCATATCCTATTTGAGATAAAGCTGCTCGGTAAAATATTGTGTCAATTAATTCAGGTGTTGTATAAATTCCCAAATTTGCACCGCTACCCCCAGTAACATTTACGTATGTTCCATTGTAAGAATTTGATTGCTGCCATTGAATATTACCATTGTAATCAGACAATGTAATGCTTGTGATAGAACCTTGACAAATTGATCCACTGTTTGTGTGAGCTGTACCTCCTACAGGATTATTAGGTTGTGGATTTTGATAATTAGCTAAGTACTCATCCCAATTAGTTTCACTGAATATTAATGAATCCATATAAAGTGATTTGGATGCTCCCTCATTATTAAAATACTCAGTCATCCATACTCTTAAGCCAGTTGCTCCAGCATTACCAATATGACCTTCTGCAATAACTGCTATACTAATGGCATCAAGAACACCCTGAGCGGCATCTTTTAAATTCTGAGGCAAACTTGCGGTATTTTTAATATTTAAAGCAAAATCACCTAAATCTTTATGGGTTGCATTGTATGTAGAGTTCCAGGCATTATCGCGAGCATTTTTTATTTGAGTTTTATAAGCAAACAAATAAAAAATAAGTTGATTAGAAAATGCATTTAAAGCCGGTATTAAATCGCTTTCTAAGGCAGCTGTTGATGTAGCGGCCTGAGTAACATCAGAGGAGTATGAAGAAATATAAGCATCAACAATATTAGTTGCAAGTTGAGATGCTGATAAATTTGAATTTAAAGTAAGTTCTGAAAAACCATTTTCATAATCCCAACCATCACCAGGTTCTGTTTTTTCAGATGCTATAACATAATCTGCATAATCTTTTAATTGATAAACAGTTTCTATTTGTCCGAGTAAACAAACATCAAAGCCAACAATATCAATTTTTCGGCCTATTAAAAAGGTGAACTCATCAAGAGCATTATCCATTTCCCAAAGTTTCATGCTACCAACACAACCTTTAGTTATATCTTTTGTAATCTGACTTTTAAATATGCCACTTCCATGATCCCACACAGCTAATCCATAATGCTGAGCAGGATAATTATTTTTAGTCCACATCATAAAATCACGAAGTGTATGCCAGTCATTCATATTTGGGTCTGTACCGAGCTCAGTGCTAACAATTTGAGAAACAATAGTTGCATTATCACCTTCTTGGTCTTTTTGAACATAATATATTCCATCTTTAGCATCATTTTGTGCATCGTATAACAGAATGTAATTTACATGATCTTCAATAGAACCATTTACTTCCCATTCATTAATATCTGCTGAACCATCCAGATCTGTACCGTCTTCATAAAGATAAAGCATATATGTCCAATCAACAACAGGAGGCTCACCAGCTTTTCTTTTCACGACAAAGCTAAAGGGATTTTCATCAGCATCATTATTGTTAAATTGAATTGTTGTTATTTTTGTGCCATCGCTTATAGGCTGAAAACGAAGAACAAAATCAGTTGTATTATTTGGTGATAATGTTGATGAAGCTTGTTGTATAATACTATAATGGTCTGAATCTTCACTTACAGTTCCTATAGTTAAATCAGTATTTCCCAAATTACATATCGTAAAAGTAATATCTTCATAAGAGCCAAGACTTATATAATTTATTATGCTCAAGGTATCAGAAATATCAATATTAGTTGAGCTTTTTTTTACTTGAATTTCTGGCTCTGAATTGTCAGTAATACTTAGAGTATAATCTTCAACCTCACCATAATATGTTGGATCACAAGGTGATAATGAAGAATAAACTACTCTCACCCTCATTCGAGTATTGCCAATAACAGCACTTGCAGGAATACTAATAGTTGATGTTCCTAATCCAGACGAATATGATATTGATATAGTTTCTCCATCATCATAAAAATCATTATCTTGATTCCAGTCAATCCAACACCCAATTTTATCACCTATGGAATGTTCTCCATTTGTAATTTCAATATTATAATAAGCTCCTTTATTAACATCGGTTGATAACGAAGTATAGTCGTGATAACCTGATGCATCATATGAAGATGTATTATCAATAGCACCAATTTTTACATTTTTGATATATTCTTCGCCACCACCCGAAGCTGAGCAATAAGTCTGTGAATAAACTACTTGAAAATTAGTAAATAAAATTGCAGTAATTAATAATTGAAATTTTATTGCTTTTAATGATAAGTTCTTTTTCATAGCTGATTTCCTTATTTAATTAATATTTTTTTATTCACCACATTTTTTTGTGACACAAGTCGCATTTGATAAATTTATGACTTTAAATAGCTTAAGTTAATATTTTTAATAATCGCTATTGAATATTTTTTTTGACCTGACATATTATAAATATTTACAAAGATATTACCAAAATCACCGGAAACATATTTTAAATTAAAAGATCCCTTATTTGGATTGGGATAAATCATTAATTTGTTATTATTTACAACATCGTCTATTCCTGTAATATTAATGGTTTTAGATATAAAATCGGTATTACAAAAATTGCAAACAACATAGAAAACTTTATGAGAACCATGACTTTTGTAATCGTGATAAGGATTAAATTCTTTATTGTAAGTAAAGTCGCCAAAATCCCAGAACAAAGAATCTGAATAAGCCGAGTTATCAATAAAACAAACTCTATTATTATCAATTCTATAATCAAAATCGATAACTCGTGCAGATGCAGGAAAGCCATTTTTAAGATACACCCAGTCATCCAAAAAGGCCTTTTTATAAAACACTCCAATATCAATACCTATATATAACCCTTGTTTTGGGTTATCCATCATATCTATCCAACAAGGATAATTTGCAGTATCTTTTAATTGAGAATAAATTGGTAGCGGATTAAAAACAAATATAATAAACAGTAATAAGATAACTTTTTGCTTAATCATATTTTTAAATAGAATTAATTAACTAAGTAGGAAACCTTGTAATAGGTAATTATTAATTTGGTAAAATTATTGAAAATAATTAATTAAATCAAAACTTAAATTAAAAAAAATTAAATAGTAATCTTTTCTTAACTTTTAATTTTCAACGAATTACACCATTATTCTAATTTTCAATATACACAAAATTTAAATACAAATAATAATTTCATTCTCTTATCGTTATAAGTATATAACTAAAAAAAAATAAGCGTATGAATAAAAATTTTACTTTATTTTATTTAATCAACCATTTTAGTAATAACAAAATTATTGATTCTGAAAAAAATATTATAAATACTGATTTTGATTCCTTTAATGATGTTTTTGAAATTTTGGAAAAACTTCAGTATAATCCGAATCAAAACACTATTGATAATATTATAAATTTTTCAAAGTCATATGATGTTATTAAATTAAAATCGTCAGAAACGATTGAATTAAATTTGAACTAAATATTTTTTTTAGTGCAAGTTTAAAATGTAGATACCAAAAAAGCTGTTTGTATATACAAACAGCTTTTTAAATTTTTTAAAAAAATAGCAATTAATTATTACCTAAAATTAGAGGCAAACCATTTTTTCCACTTCCAATAACAATTGTTTTAGCATTAGGAGATTTTGACAATTCAATAGTAGCCTCAATTCCTCTCATCTTGAGCAATTTGTCAGTTAAACTACTATTAATAATTTTATTTGATTTTGCTTCACCATTAGCTTGAATTATTTTACGTAGAGCCTCACTTTTTTCTTTTTCTAATTTAAATTCATAAGCTAAGGCTTCTTGCTCTTGTTTAAGTTTACTTTCAATTGCTTGTTTAATATCGGCAGGTAAATTTATTGAACGAATAAGCAAGGCTTTCATATCAATATCATTATTTGTTAGTTTTTCTCCAGCCTCTTCAATAATTTTTAGTTCAACCTCCGAACGTTTTGTTGAATAAATTTCTTCGGCAGTATATCTACCAGCAACCTGACGAACAGTTGATCTTACCTCAGGAACAACTAATTGACTCTCATAATCTACTCCAAAACGTCTGTGTAAAAAAGCTATTCTATTGTAAATTGGATTAAATCTAACAGAAATATCAATATTTATTTGAAGACCATTTTTACTAAGAACATCCATTGTTTCTTCTGATTTTCGCTCTTTAACATTATAAACAATAAAATCGTTCCATGGCGAAACAATGTGAAAACCCGGGAGATATACATTTGCAGTATCTAAACCGGTTGAAAATTGTCTAAAAATAACAGCTCTATCACCCGGTGTAATCTTATAGAACATGCTATTTCCAAATAAAAGTAGTAAAAATACTATAGCTACTATAATAATAACTAAGGTTGATTGTTTCTTTTTCATAATAATTTTTTTTAATGTTTAATAAAAATAATAATACAAATATACGTTTTATGAACAATTAAACTACAATCCTGTGAATGATGACGCAACATTTTGCTGTAATCTTGGAACAATACTCATAACAGGAATATCAACGCCATGAATAATCTCTTGGGCAAACGACCCCATAAAATATTTTAAAATTCCTAAAGGTTGTTGATGAGTTGTAATAATAATCATATCTCCCTGATTATTATGAATATAATCTATCAAACACTCAGATCTTGTTTTATCATTACAATGAATTAAATCTGTTGAACATTCAACATTACCTTTAGTTAAAAAATCCTCCACTTGTTTAAGTTGAGTATTTAATCTTTTATTAATAAATTCATCTTCCATTGAAACAATAGATACTACAAAAACTTTTGCATTAAATAAACGACCAAAATGAAGAGCATTAGTAACTTTCTCTTTAGTTTCTTTTGTTAAATCAAGAGGCAAGATAATATTATCACATTCAGGACGGAAATGTTTGCCTTTTATTGTAATAACAGGACAATAGGCCTCACTAACAACTCTTAATGCATTAGACCCAATTATTTTCTTTTTAATATTATCGGCAGTACTAGTTCCCATAACAATAAAATCGAAATCATGCTCTTCTGAGATTCTAATAATTGTTTCACAAAGTTTTCCTTGACGAATATGTACTTTTAATTTAAAATTCTCATCCTTTATCAATTTATGAGCAAACTCTAATATCTTATTCCTCAATTTATCTATAACAACAGGTTTCTCATCTTCGGTATAAATTGACCAAAGAGGACCGGCCTCATTGATTATATGCAATAAAGAAATGCTAGCATTATTAATTTTTGCTAAATTATATGCCTGTTCAAGACCTATATACGATTGAGAAGAAAAATCAATAGGTACTAAAATTTTTTTATTTGGATGTTTCATAAGTTTTAGATAATTTTGCTATTTATTTTTTTATATACAAAATAAGTAAATATTATGGAACAAATCAAATCTTCTGAACTAATTCTTAATGCAGATGGAAGTATTTTTCATCTGCATTTAAAACCTGAAAATATTTCAGACACAATAATTTTGGTCGGAGACCAAGACAGAGTTGCTGTTATCTCTAGTCTTTTTGATAATATTGAGTTTAAAGTTCAAAACAGAGAATTCACTACACATACAGGAACTTATAAAGGAAAAAGGATAACCGTAACGTCAACGGGTATTGGTACAGACAATATCGATATAGTTTTAACCGAGCTTGACGCAATATCTAATATTAACCTAAACACTAGAACTATAAAAAAAGAACATAAAACATTAAACTTTGTTAGAATTGGAACTTCAGGGGCTTTACAAGGAGATATACCTGTTGATACACCAGTTATATCAAAAATGGCAATTGGCTTCGATGGATTATTAAATTTTTATGCCGGAAGAAATGAAGTATGTAATCTGGATATGGAAAAAGCCTTTATTAAACATACAAATTGGAATGATTTGCTAGCAAAACCTTATTTTGTAGATTGTTCTGATGAGTTATTTAATAAAATTGGAAAAGGAATGAGAAGTGGTCTTACTATTTCGGCTCCTGGTTTTTACGGCCCTCAAGGGCGAGTGCTTAGATTAGCTATTGCTGATTCTGAAATAAATAGCAAAATTACAGCATTTCGATTTAATGAAATGAAGATAAACAACTATGAGATGGAGAGTTCTGCTATTTTTGGTTTATCAAAACTTTTAGGCCACAATGCAGTAACAGTATGTAACATAATAGCAAATAGGATTAGAGGAGAATATAGTTCGGATTATAAAATTGCTATTGAAAAAACTATAAAAACCATTTTAGACAGACTTGCTGAATAATTTTAAATAAATTAAAAAAACAGAAATCGGAGAATTAAATAATTTGATTTTCCGATTTTTTTATCTCAAAAATTTACTATCTTTAATTCTGGAAGATAAAAACATTTCTTAAATGGAAATTAATAAAATTAAAGCATTAATTGATTTGCTTGACGATCCTGATAGAGAGATTTTCGAAACTGTAAAAAATCAGATACTCAGACAAGGAATGTCAATAATTCCAGAATTAGAAAAATCTTGGGAAGGCTCATTAAATAATGACTTGCAGAATAAAATTGAAAATATAATTCAGCAGATACAGTTTCGAGATACTGCTGATAATCTTCAAAAATGGGAAGAAAAAGACAGTGACGATATTTTATTAGGAGCTTTCTTAACTGCAAAATATCAATATCCCGATTTAGAATTCAGCAAAATTTTAAAACAAATAGAAATAATTAAACAAGACGTATGGTTAGAATTGAATAATAATCTTACAGCTCTAGAGAAAATAAAAATTTTAAATCATATCTTTTACGACATACATCATTTTACAAGTAATACATCGAATTTACACACTCCACAAAACTCATACATAAATATTGTTTTAGATTCAAAGAAAGGAAATGCAATATCTTTGGCAATAATTTATATTTATATTGCTCAGAGCCTGGGTTTGCCAATTTATGGTGTTGACCTTCCTAAAAATATTATTCTTGCATACATTGACAATCCATTTTATAAAAAAACTTTAGATATAAATATTGAACAAAATATTTTGTTTTATATTAATCCATTTAACAAAGGAGCTGTTTTTGGGCAAAAAGAAATTGATTTTTTTATAGAACAAAAAGAAATTGAATCATTAAAACAATATTATTATCCGTGCTCAAATAAAGTAATAATAAATAGGCTCATAAATGATTTAATTGTAACTTACAATAAACTAGGTTATCCTAATAAAATTAAAGATTTAAAACTTTTACAAAATATTTTAAAAGGATAATAAATTATTTTATTATTTTTGCTTAAGGAATTAGAATAACAAAATTTTCATAAAAAAAAATACTATGAATAAAAACAATGATGAAATTGATTTGATTGAAATTTTTTCAAGAATTGCAAATTGGTTTAAAAAATTATTTAATAATATTATACTGTTTTTTATTAGAAATGCCTCACTTTTATTAATTTTTATTCTAATTGGTGTAGGGCTTGCAGTTATTAATTATTTTATTAGCGAAAAATATTATAATACAGAAATAATATTGCAAACCAATGCTGTTTCAAGTTCTGATATGATTAATTACTTAAACAAAGGAAATGTTAAAGAGATAGCTGGTATAAATTCATTATATGTTAAAGAGATAAAAAGTTTTTATATTATTGACATTAATAATGATGGTCAAGCAGATTATGTTGATTACGAAAATGTTCGCGACACATCAATTACTAATCGAAGAATGAGAAATAAATTTAGCATCCAAGTATCTGTTTACGAGAATGCTCCAATATATAATATAAAAAAATCAATAATTACATATATTAACAAAAACGAATATTTTCAAGATGTTAATAATTTAAGAATAAAACAATTGAATAATTTAATTGCAAAAACTGATATTGAATTGCAAAAATTAGACAGTTTAGAATCTATTAACTATTTTAAGAGCAATCCATATTTAAAAGAAACAGGGAAAAATATGATTCTTTTAAATGAAAAAAAAATAAAACTGTTTCATGAGGATATTCTTTCTCTATACAAAGACAAACAAGCTTACGAGAAAGAAATTACCTTATATAAAAATACAGTTACAGTTATTCATGATTTTCAACCTGCCACCCAAGTTGAAAATTCAATAACAAAAAAAACAAAAGACTTTGTAATTATATCTTTCTTTATTGGATTAGTTTGCTCAATTTTTATTGACCAACGAAAAAGTCTTAAAGTTTTAATTAAGTCTGCAAAAAAGGAATAATGTATTCCATCTGATACTAAAAAATGGATTATTTAAAAATTAGGTGAATTACAATAAAACGATAAGGGTGCAAGTTTAAAAACTGAGGATGTATTTTCTTGCTTTCGTAAAGAGATGAAGATTGTTTAAATTTGTATACGTAGTAAGGATATACTTAATTATTAGATATCTATTTTTCATGTGTTCCGCATTAAATTAACAGAACTGTGCTACGGCTACAAGAAATCACAATATTTTTTTGAATAAAATTTTTTTATAAAAATAGTCTGAAGGACTAAAACATCTTAACGTTAAGTCATAGACCCAAAAAATATAATATCAGACTGAAAGGCTGAGACAAATAGATTACTCAATATTAATTCAATTTCAAATAAATTTCATATCCAATAATTATAAAATAACTCATGCGGCGGTTTCTGATATTTTAAAAGGAAACCTCTACGAGGGTATGAATCCCTCTTAGGGATTGGACTTTATGGTAACTTCGACCACAACTTGCACAAACGTTCCTCGCTTGAGCTTTTAAAAACAAAGGAAGAAAGGTACAAGCGAAAACGCTTGCACCTTTTGAGGAAAGACAAAGACTAATATAATATAAAAATCTGGCAGATTTAAATGATAAAGAATTTCTTAAACAGTATGAATAGATAAAAATTATTTTGGCTTGTAATTTCTCTCACTCTTTCAGAGTGATTGGAGACTAATCAGATCTATAATTGGGACGATGCCCCATATTAAATAAAATATATTAATAATCCACAAATTTTGAACTTGTGAGGGATATAATTTTTTCTATTTAGACTTGCTAAAATTTATACCTAAACCATCCTAATTTTTAGATGATTCGTTTTTTTCTTTCAGAAAATTATTAATTAAAAAAACACATAATTAACTTATTTTTATTCAAAAAATAATAGAACTCAGATTAACAATAATTATTAGAGAGAAGAATCCATATTGGAAAGATTTTTTTTATCACCTTCAATAAAAACTAACATACTATAAAAAAAAGCAAAAAACAGAACACCTGAAATTGTGTTTAACATTGATTCAAAAACAAAATTTATACTTATTAATAAGATAAAGAAAAAAAGTAAATAATTTCTATTCCTAAAACTAAAATAGAAAGGTATTAAAATAATTAGAACTAACATTATTAATCCTATCAACCCTTGACCTAAGAAAGTTTCTAAAAACTGATTATGTACATTAAAATATTTTATTTTTGCTTCGTTAATATTTTCTTTCTCATAACAAGCTATTAACTCATCTTTAATATCTCCTGCTCCAGCACCTGTAAAAAAATGCTCTTTAATAAGTTCATATGTAACATCCCAAATTTGAAGTCTTATATTTCTTTTATCTTCAGTCTTGATTTTATTTGGGTTTTCAGAATCAATTTTATTTACAGAAACACTATCTTTAGTTGTGTTTTGTTTATTTGAAAACTTTATGTTTTTGTTGGAATTTTTGGAAGAATCAAAAAATGCTATATGATTAGTATGTAGCAATTCATTTTCTAATTTTTTTACTCTAACATTATTGTTTAATACAAAGAAAAATAAAAAACAAAGAAAAATAAAAAACAAAGAGCTATTTAATATTTTTTTGTATTTAATTGTATAAATAAAAAGGCTTCCAAATAAAACAAAAAATTCACTAATTATTCCTGCTCTTGATGATAATAAAAATATCATTACAAAAAACAAAAATACAGTAGTGATATAAAAAATTTTATATCTAATTATGCTAAACTTATTTTCATAATCAAATAAATAAAACAGAATTGCAGTAGCAAAAGCAAGATACATTGCAAAATATGAAGGATGCTGAAATATTGAAAGATTAGCATATGTAAAATAATTAGACCAACCAAAAGAAGAATTAAAAACAAAAAAATTATCTACAATGCTAATTGAACGAAAAGAAGCAGAACCAATACATATTAAGGAAGCAGCTATGTTTCCAAAAATAAAAGAAAAAAATATTTTATTGTAATTTTTTTTATATAAATAATTTGATCCACATAATAGTATTGGAAAAAGAAAAATAGAAAATTTAACTTGTATATCAAAAAAACCTACTTCAAGATTTTTAGAATATAATAACCCTACGATATGAAAAATATAAAAAATTAATAATAATAATAAGATATTCTTATTATTAAAATTTGAAAATTTATTTTTAAAATCACCTTCTAAAACCCAAGAAATTGACCAGAGCCAAATTATATATGGGAGAAAATCCTTATACAAAGGCAGACAAAAAGCAAAAATTAATGCTAAATAAAAATTAATTTTATTAAACAAAGCCCTGTTTTTTCTGATTATACTTAACATTATATTTATAACAATAAAATTAATTTTTTAGTATCTTTTTTTCTTTTTTTTTTACAAAAATAATATTTGCATCGGAATATAAAAGAATAATATAATTATTTGCTTGTATTTTTGATTAAACAATATAATTATTTGTTCAATCAATTATAGTAGACGAAATTAATTTTAAATTGGTTGCTTTTAAAAACCAAGATTAAAAAATTAATTTTTCGCTTTAAATAAAGTCTTAACTCTAAACAATCCAACAAAAGAGCCTATTCCATATGAAAAATGCAAAATATAGAAGCAAAAAAACAAAAACTTAAACTTTGTACTCTTATTCTTTTCAGACAATGAGGCAAATATTAAAAAAATATTATAAGTAAAAAAAACTACAAGGAATAAAAAAATCGAAATTGGTTTCAATAACAAAGATAAAACTAGAGGAAAAACTATAGACAAAAGAAAAATTAATGGCACAAAATGTCGTAAACTTAATGATTTAAAACTTTTTGTGTAATATGTTGTTAATATATTCCAGTATCCATTTCTGTAATTATTTTTTGCAATATCACGAAATGTTTCACGTGCATAATAGGTACAATATAAATCTGGAATTAAATATATTTTACTCCCTGCTGCAATCATTCTTTTAGATAGTTCAATATCATGATTTCTAATCAATCTTTCATCATAACAGCCAACTTTCTGAAACAATTCCTTTTTATAAAGACCAAAAGGAACGGTATCGACAAGTTGAGCGTTTTTTACACCTATTCTAAATAATGAATTTCCCACTCCAAATTTATTTGATAATACAGCTACTATAGACATTGATTTATATGTCTCATTCTTCACCTTTGTTATTAGCATTCCTCCTACTCCATCAGCACTTAGCTTTTTAATATTATCTTCTAATGAAGAAATATAATTTGAGGAATACAATGCATGTGCTCCTGCAATCATAACATATTCAAAATTTGCATTCTTAATTCCTAAATTTAAAGCAACTGGAGTAATTTTTTTTGGGTTATTAATTATTCTAATAAAAGGGTGTTTTGAAATTAATTCATTAATAATTTCGATAGTTCCATCATCACTGTTACCATCAACAATAATTATCTCCAATTTATCTTTAGGATAATCATTATCGATTAACGAATTGATACACTGTTCTATATATATTTTTTCGTTCCTACACGGAATAATAACAGAAACTCCTTTTTTCATTAATTATTTAAAATATCATTATAAATTTTGATTAACTTATTTTCTTGTGATGCCCAATTAAATTCATTTAAAACTGCAAACTTACCATTTTTAGACTTAATGTTCATTAATTTTTGGTCTTTTATTAATGTTTCAATTTGCAACGCAGATTCATTAACATTAAAATAATCGACACATATACCTGTATCTTTTTCTTTAATATAATAATCATACAATTCAAAATTTGAAGTAATAACAGGTAATCCGTTAAGCATATACTCAAATATTTTAGTTGGCAACGATGTTTTATAATTGTCAATTGGTTTTAGTAAAGAAAAACCAATATGATCATTTTCTAAAATTTTATAAACTTGTTTTACAGGAATATAACCGTGTAAGGTAACTCTATTTTCAATTTCATTTTTTGAGATAAAATTATTTATTGCACATTCTAATTTTTCAGATTCAACTTGCCCAATAATATCTAAATAAATATCGTAATCTTTTTTAAGTAGTAATAAAAAAATATCAAGTATTTGAAAAACACCTCTCATCTCAGATATTAATCCGGAATAAACAAACCTTATGGGATTTGAAAAATCTTTATTTTTTTCAATCTTAATTTTCTCAAATACTAATGGATAATTTAATATTACGTGTGATTTTTTCTTTGAATAATATTTTTTATAAGAATTTTCAGCTAAAATTAATAAATCAAAAAACAATATGAAAAATCTTTCAAACAATCTATAAACGATTTCAACCAGTTTCCTTATAATTTTTGGTATCCATGTTTTGTCTTTAATAGAAAGAGCTACATTCTCATGAATATCAAAAATTACTTTCTTGGCAAATAATTTTAATATAAATCCAACAAATATTAATTCTGGATCGTGGAAATGGTAAATTTTAGCATTAAGCTTTAAGGCTTTAAAAAATATAAATAATGGTGATAACAATATTCTAAAAAATCTACTTTTTATCTTTTTAGTGCCAATTATATTAACGCCTTCTTGTATTCGATTTTGTTCACCATTAACTATGAGATATACATCATATCCTGCATTTTTCAAGCTGATGCATTCTTTTTGAAAAATCCGGATATCGTTAACCGGATGAGCTGAAGTTAAATGGCAGATTTTCATTTATATTTTTCTTTTTATTAATATAAATTCAGGCTTCGTTAATTTACTAATTTATTAGTAAACATTATAAGGATTAATAACCACATTATACTCTAATAATTTTTCATTAGTAAATAAATACTTTTACTATTTTAATAATTAATTTACAATTATAACGTATTTCGCTATATTTATTGATAATATTATTTTGTTTTAATTTAAAATTAAAATTAGTGAAGGCCGAATTTATATATTTTAATAGTCTTAGTCCCGTTAGGGACTTAATATTTATAGCAAAAATAGTTACAAAATAATACAAGTCCCGTAGGGCATATGCGTCAACTTAAGGCTTAACCTAAATAAGTGCTAGTCCTGATTTATTTTCACTTCTTTTGTTTTTTTTTCTTTAC
>JADFUR010000053.1 GCA_015222055.1 Bacteroidota bacterium
ACCTGAAAGAGAATATCAATATTTTGCCCAAGAACTTCTATTTCTAAATCATAAGCAACTTGAAATAGAAGATATTATTCTTTTTGAATTTATGATAAAAAACAAATCATGGTGGGATACAATTGATGTTATTTCTACTAAATTAGTTGGCGAATATTTTAAAATTTATCCTTGTCAAAAAATTAAATATATAAATAGCTGGCTTTCTTCAAATAATATTTGGCTTCAAAGATCTTGTGTTTTATTTCAGTTAAATTATAAAGATAAATTAGACAAAGAATTGCTTTGTTATATTATTAATTCACTTACAGGCTCTGATGAATTTTTCATCAACAAATCAATTGGCTGGATTTTAAGAAGTTACAGCAGAATAAATCCCGAATGGGTAATTGACTTTGTAAACAAAACAGAATTGAGTAAATTGAGTGTAAGAGAAGGATTAAGATTGATTAAAATAAAAAATTAACTTGTTAACAAACTTAATTTTTGGTCTAAATTAAATTTCAATCATCTTATTTGTTAACAACTTTTTCCCCTTGTAACGTGCTGATTTGTTTACAAAACAAAATTTAAAATCACTAATCTTCAAAATCCTTTTATAGTAATATTTAAAATATTTAATAATTTTAGTTAAATTGCAACGTATTTTAAAGTATAAATTTTCACAAAAAAAATTACATATTATGCCTAAAGTAATAGCATTTGCAAATCAAAAAGGAGGGGTTGGTAAAACAACTACAGCAATAAATTTAGCAGCAAGTCTGGCAGTCCTTGAATGCAAAATATTATTGATTGATGCGGATCCTCAAGCTAATGCAACTTCAGGTTTAGGATTTGATGTTAAGAATATTAAAACAAGCATATACGAATGCATAGTTGATGACATTAATCCTAACGATATTATTTTAAATACAGAAATTGACGGACTTGACATTATACCTTCAAGCATTGACTTGGTTGGGGCAGAAATAGAAATGCTGAATATGCCCAATAGAGAAAAAACCATGAAAATGGTTATTGAAAAAATTAATAGTAATTACGATTTTATTTTAATCGATTGTTCGCCTTCTTTAGGATTAATAACTGTTAATGCATTAACTGCAGCCGATTCTATTATTATTCCCGTTCAATGTGAATATTTTGCCCTCGAAGGATTAGGTAAATTATTAAATACTATAAAAATAATTCAGACACGATTAAATCCAGAGTTAGAAATTGAAGGATTTTTACTTACAATGTACGATTCGCGTTTAAGATTATCTAATCAGGTTGTTGAAGAAGTAAATAAACATTTTCAAGAAATGGTTTTTGAAACTATTATTAAAAGAAATGTTAAATTAAGCGAGGCACCAAGCTACGGACAACCAATTTTACTTTATGATTCTGCCTCTCCGGGCTCAACTAATTATTTAAATTTGGCTCGCGAATTATTGCAAAAAAATGAAATGACAAGTATTAGTAACGAAGATAAAATTATAAAATAAATATTTAAACTTATATAATAAGTTATTATTTTAATTAATAACTTTGTATTAATTTTTTACTTCATTTTGTATGGCTTTATGAAGGAAAAGCTGATATAGTATATTTCTAAATAAGCCTTAATAAATAAATCACAATTTACAGATGGTAGCAAAGAAAAAAGCATTAGGAAGAGGTCTTGGAGCATTAATTGGAGATTCTGAAAAAATAATAGAAAACAACGAAAATATTAATGAAATCAGTATTTCGTATATTGATGTTAATCCTTTCCAACCACGAACACGATTTGATGAAGAAGCTTTAAATGAGCTATCTAATTCGATAAAAAAATTAGGTATTATTCAACCAATTACTGTTCGTAAAATACACAATAAAGAATATCAATTAATTACAGGTGAAAGAAGATTAAGAGCTTCAAAACTAGCCGGATTAACACAAATACCTGCTTATATTCGCACTGCAGACGACCAAGCTATGCTTGAGCTTGCTTTAGTTGAAAATATTCAGCGCGAAGATTTAGATGCTATTGAAGTAGCAATTAGTTATCAACGACTGATGGAGGAATGTAAATTTACTCAAGAAGTTTTGAGCGACAGAGTTGGCAAAAAACGTTCTACTATTACAAATTATTTGCGCTTACTTAAATTACCCGGGGAAATTCAGCTAGGTATTAAAAATAAATATATATCAATGGGTCATGCACGTGCTTTAGTAAATATTGAAGATGCTAATAGCCAAATGAATATCTTTAAAAAAATTATTGATCAGGGACTTTCAGTTCGTAAAGTTGAAGATTTAGTTAGAGATATGGATAAGCACAATAATAATAACAAGGAACCTGACAATTCCGTAAATAATAACGAAGAGTATGTTCAACTTCAAAAACATTTATCTGATTATTTTAATACTCAAATTGACTTTAAACGTAATTTAAAAGGTAAAGGTAAAATTATTATTCCTTTTAAAACTGATGAAGAATTAGAACGGATTGTTGGAATACTTGATAAATTAAACAATTAAAATAATATCAATTTTAGGCTATTCAATCGGTTTTTTTTATGATAAAATAAACCATCGTCATTTTGAACTCGTTTCAACATTTAAAAATTCCGAAACAAATTCAGAATAATTGAAATAGATGGTATTGATTAAAAGCTTGATTCAATATTTATTAATGTGAAACTATCTCCTTTCTTTATATTATTAATTAATATTCTGTATGAGAAGAAAAAATAATTTTAATTAATATTAGTTTGAAAAATTTTATTCCCAAAATTACAATTATTATTTTTTTGTTTTTCATTGCCACTTTCTCATTCGGGCAAAAAAATGAAAATAATAACTCTGATAGTGTGAAAGTAAAAATGCATTCACCAAAATTAGCTACGCTTCTTTCAATGTCTGTACCTGGAATGGGACAGGTTTACAATAAAAAATACTGGAAGATTCCTATCATCTATATAGGCTTTGGTACTTTATTTTATTATGTAAACATAAACAATGATTATTATCAAAAATACAAAACCGCCTATCAATACCGTATTGATGAAGACACAACTACTGTTGATGCCTTTCCTTGGGCAAGCAAAGAGAGTTTGCAAAATCAAAAAGATTATTGGCGACGTAACCGCGATTTATGTTATATTGGGGTAATAGCATTGTATGTTTTGAATATTATTGATGCAAGCGTTGATGCAAATTTTTACGACTACGATATTAGTAATGATTTATCTTTAAGGGTTGAACCTATGATAGTTAATCCAAAAAGTATTATCTTTGCATCATCGAAAAAAAATTATCCGGTAGGAATTAAATGCACAATAAAATTTTAGTTTTAGTAGTTTTATAACAATCTATGATTATAACATTCTGTTTTAAACGCTATAACTTTTATTCTTAGAGGCATTAATTGATTATAAGACAGACATGTCTAAGCAACTGCGATTTTAATGGAACTATGTTTATAAATTTATAAACTTTAACCTTACAACTTTTAAACAAACATTATGAAAATATTTAAAATAGCAATAATAATATTATTTGTATTTTCTCAAACCATTGTGGTTTTTGCTAATGATAACGAAAAAGATTCTACACAAGTAACTTCACATTTCACCGAGTTAGATTTTTCACAAAATCTCGACAGTTTACTTCGACTTTGGTATGTTCAGCAGTCGTTACAAACCAATGACAGTGGATTGGTTGTTAGCGAGTTTAACGATTCAATTATTCCTGAATTTGCCGATTCTGTTTATATTAAAAGACTTAGCGAACTTCCTGTTTTTATGAACTTGTCGTTTAACAGCGTAGTTAGAAATTATATTAATCTCTATACTCAAAGAAAGCGCGATTTGGTTGAGGTTATGTTGGGATTATCTCAATATTATTTCCCAATATTTGAACAAATTTTAGATGCTAACGGCTTACCAATAGAATTAAAATATCTTCCTGTAATAGAATCTGCATTAAATCCAAAAGCAATCTCACGTGCTGGTGCAACAGGAATGTGGCAGTTTATGTATTACACAGGAAAAAGCTACAAATTAGAAATTAATTCAATTGTTGACGAACGTCGAGACCCAATAAAATCAACTTATGCTGCCGTTAATTATTTAAAAGACTTATATAATATTTATGATGATTGGGTTTTAGCAATTGCGGCTTATAATTGTGGTGCCGGGAATGTGAATAAAGCTATTAGACGCTCAGGAGGCAAACGCGATTATTGGGAAATATATTACCATTTACCAAAAGAAACTCGTGGTTACGTGCCGGCTTTCATTGCTGCTACTTATGTAATGAATTATTATCAAGAACATAACTTAAGCCCACGTCAAATTGATTTACCTATCGTTACCGATACATTAATTATAACCGAACCATTGCATTTTCGTCAGGTTGCAGATATTTTAAAAATACCTGTTCGTATGATTCGGGATTTAAATCCACAATACCGTCGCGATATTATTCCTGCTTATAGTAAATCTTACTCATTAACCTTACCGGTTCAATACACTACTCAATTTATTGATTTACAAGACACTATTTTTGCATATAAAGATTCTATATTTTTCGACCCAAATAGTGTTCACAAAGCACCTCCAAAATATAAACGATACCATCCTAAAGCACCTTCAGGAAATCATGCAAAACTTTATTATAGAGTTCAGTCAGGAGATAACTTAGGTTTTATTGCCAGTTGGTATCATGTTAGAACTTCCGATTTGCGTTATTGGAATCGTATTAGACGAAATTTTATTAAATCAGGTCAACGTTTAGTTATATACGTCCCCAAAAAAAACGCAACACATTACAAAAAAATAAACGCAATGACTTATGCTCAAAAACAGGCTTCTGTTGGTAAAAAAGTTACAATTTCACCAAAATCAACTCCTAAAATTAAAAATACAGGCAACTATGTTTACTATACAGTAAAATATGGTGATAATCTTTGGGATATTGCTAAAAAATATCCCGGAGTTTCTAATACAGATATAATAAGACTTAACAATATTGAAAACGCTCGAAAAATTTCTCCTGGACAGCAAATAAAAATTAAATCTAAATAGTCTTGTTTTTTTGCTCTTCGTCAAGCGATTTGCATATTATGAATATTTATTAAAAACACATCAATACTAATCTCAATTTTAAAAATTATCAGATTCAAACATTTTGAAATATTTGAATCTGATAAACAATATTTTTTTCTGACTAACACTATTGTCTTTCACCTTTTCTCTTCTTACTTTTGTCTTAATAAAAAAATAAACAGATGAAAGTACATTTTATATCAATTGGTGGAACAGCCATGCATAATTTAGCAATTGCATTACACAAAAAAGGATACTCAATAACTGGCTCTGATGATGAAATATTTGAACCATCAAAAAGTCGCTTAAAAAAATATGAGCTATTGCCAAAAAATATTGGATGGGACACATCAAAAATAACAAACAACATTGATGCAATTATTTTAGGAATGCATGCACGCAAAGACAATCCCGAATTACTAAAAGCTAAAAAATTAAATTTAAAAATATATTCATATCCTGAATATCTATATGAACAGACAAAAAACAAAACACGTGTAGTAATAGGTGGCAGCCATGGGAAAACAACAATCACTTCAATCATAATGTTTGTGTTAAAATACAATAAGGTTGATTTTGATTATATGGTTGGCTCACAAATAGAAGGTTTTGAAACTATGGTAAGCCTTTCCGAAAATTCTGAAATAGCAGTTTTTGAAGGCGACGAATATCTTTCATCACCAATTGACAGGCGTCCTAAATTTCACCTGTACAAACCAAACATTGCTCTTTTGAGTGGTATCGCATGGGATCACATAAATGTTTTCCCAACATTTGAAAATTATGTTGAGCAATTCAAAATTTTTATCAATAAAATCGAAAAAAATGGCACCTTAATTTATTTCAACGAAGACCCTGTTTTAAAAAAAATTACACAAAATATTAATAACGATATAAATAAAATTCCTTATTCTGCACATAAATATATTATAGAGAATAATGAAACTCTATTAATAACTGACAAGACCAAAAAGCCCATTCAACTTTTTGGTGAACATAATATGCAAAATATAAATGGTGCTCGATTGATATGTAATAAATTGGGGATAAGTAATGAAAATTTTTACTCAGCCGTTTCAAAATTTACAGGAGCTACAAAAAGATTACAATTAATTACAAAAAACGACAAAACAAATATTTATCTTGACTTTGCACATTCACCGTCTAAATTAAAAGCAACAACCTCAGCAGTTAAGCAACAATATCCTCAACGAGATCTGGTTGCTTGTATTGAGCTACACACATTTAGTAGTTTAAACGAAAAATTTTTACCTCACTATAAAGAAACTATGAGTAAAGCTGATTTAGCAATTGTTTATTTTAACCCTAAAGCAATATCTCATAAAAAATTAAAACAACTAGAAAAAAAACAAGTTAAGGACGCTTTTAATCATAAAAATTCAAAAGTTTTTACAGATATTGATGAATTAATAAATTTTTTAATGAGCATAAATTTCAAAAATAAAAATTTATTATTGATGAGTTCCGGGAATTTTTCAGGAATAAATATTGATGAATTGGCAACAAATCTTATAAAACAAGCGTTTTAATTATAGAAGCATACTAATATTTAATGTTTAACCTAAAATTAAAACGAAATGGAACCAAAAAAAAGCAAAAAAGCAAACTTAGAAAAAAACAGATTTTTATTTCTTGAAATCGGATTTGTGGTAACTCTATTAACTGTTCTTCTTGCATTTAATTGGTCAACTTATGAAAATAATGATAACACCCTTGGTGAATTATTAAACTTTAATGAAGTAGAAGAAATTATTCCAATTACAAGGCAAGAACAAGAAAAGCCAAAAATTCTTCCACATCAAATTAAAGTTTTTGAAGTTATAAACATTGTTAAAAACACTGAAAAAATTATTCACGAACTAACGGTTGAAAGTACTGAAGCTACCCAAAAAACCCGAATTCAGGAAGTAACAATGGATCAAGAACCTGAAGTAGCTGATGATATTATTTTTTACACCTCAGAAGAAGAAGCCGTTTTCCCGGGTGGATTTAAAGAATTAAGAAAATACATTGCATCAAACATTGAGTATCCAAAAATTGCTAAAGAAAATGGAATAAAGGGTAAAGTTTTTATTCAATTTGTAGTCAATAAAAAAGGCTATGTCGAACAGGTTAAAGTAGTGCGAAGTGTAGACCCTTCGCTTGACAACGAAGCAATAAGAATAATAAAAAATTTACCAAGATGGATGCCAGGAAAACAACAACATAGACCTGTAAACGTTTTATTTACTGTTCCTATTAATTTCCAATTAAAGTAGTTTGAATATTTTTTTACTCATATTTTTTTGATAAAAATCAAAATATTACAAATTTTTTGTATCTGCTTAAACAAAAACTAATTAATTTGCAACAATTACATTAAAAAAAACGTAAACAAAACAGAGCAAACTATTAATTTACAGCAAATTAAAACAATGTTTAATAAATTTTTATTATTTACTTGAATCTTTTAACAGAAATAATTACTTTTAAGAACTAAAATTTTACAAAAATGGAACTGAAAAAAAACCCAAAAGCAGATTTAGAAAAATTTAAATTTCTTTTTCTTGAAATCGGATTTGTAATTACACTTTCTGCAATATTTTTTGCATTTAATTGGTCGACATCTGAAAAATCAGAAAACACATTAGGTGAATTAGCTGATATAGATGCTGTAGAAGAAATTATTCCTGTCACAAGACAAGAACAAGCAAAACCAGAAACCCCACCACCAGCAGTAAAAGTAACAGAAGTGTTAAACATTGTTGATGATGATGTAGAAATTGAAGATGAATTAGAAATTGAAGACACAGAAGCTGACCAAAATACTGAAATTCAAGCAGTTGATATTGAAGAAGAAGCTGAAGAAGAAGAAGCTGAAGTTTTTTATGTTGTTGAAGACATGCCCGTATATCCAGGTGGTACAAACGAAATGAGAAAATTTATTGCAAATAATATATCATACCCTGAGATTGCTAAAGAAAATGGAATAACAGGTAAAGTATATGTTCAATTTGTTGTAAACGGAAAAGGTAAAGTCGAACAAGTAAAAGTAGTTCGTGGAGTTGACCCATCTCTTGACAAAGAAGCTATTAGAGTAATTAAAAACTTACCTAAATGGAAAGCAGGAAAACAAAGAGGGAAACCTGTAAAAGTATCATTTACTGTTCCAATTAACTTCCAGTTAAATTAATTAGGAAATTTAATAAAAATATATTACCCTGATTTTTTATTAAAATCAGGGTTTTTTTATTAAAAATATACTCCTTCAACAGAAAACCAAATTGTCAAAATTTACGTATGATTAAATATCATATTTTTTAAAAAAAACCACAACTTTTCTTTTTACTTATGCCAAAAATAATTGATATTCAAAAAAAACAAGAACGAGCAATATTAATTGGAATTATTAATCAACAACAAAAAGAAAGTGAAGTTAATGAATTTCTTGAGGAACTAGCTTTTTTAACAAAAACAGCCGGTGCCGAGCCCGTAAAATCATTTACCCAAAAATTAGAAAATCAAAACCCTAAAACATTTGTAGGAACAGGCAAATTAAACGAAATTGCAAGTTACGTTAAACACAATAATATAGATGTTGTAGTTTTTGATGATGAACTTACCCCATCGCAACTGAGAAATATTGAAAGAACTCTTGAATGCAAAATACTAGACAGAACAAATCTTATTTTAGATATTTTTGCAAATCATGCAAAAACAGCCAATGCAAAAGCACAGGTTGAACTTGCTCAATATCAATACATATTACCTCGCTTAACAAGAATGTGGACTCACCTTGAACGACAAAAAGGAGGTATTGGATTAAGAGGTCCTGGGGAAACGGAATTGGAAACAGACCGACGTATTATTCGTGATAAAATTTCACGGCTCAAAGAACAGCTTAAAAAAATTGATAAACAAAAAGCAACACAAAGAAGAAACAGAGGTAAATTAGTAAGAGTTGCATTGGTTGGCTATACAAATGTTGGGAAATCAACAATTATGAATTTATTAAGCAAATCGGAGGTATATACTGAAAACAAACTCTTTGCCACTCTTGATACTACCGTAAGAAAAGTTGTGATTGGAAACCTTCCTTTTCTGCTTTCAGACACAGTTGGTTTTATACGAAAATTACCAACTCATCTTGTTGTATCTTTCAAATCAACACTTGATGAAGTACGCGAAGCAGATATATTGCTTCATGTTGTTGATATTTCGCACCCTAACTTTGAAGAACAAATAAATATTGTTAATCAAACTTTACATGATATTAACAAAAATGAAAAAATAAATTATCTGGTTTTCAATAAAATTGACGCCTTTTCTTATATAAAAAAAGATGATGACGATTTAACTCCTAAACAAAGAGAAAATTACAGTTTAGAAGAACTGAAAAAAAGCTGGATGGCAAAAAACAACTCACCTTGCTTGTTTATTTCTGCAAAAAAGAAAATTAACATCGACGAATTTAAAAATTTACTTTATGAAAAAGTGAAAGAAATACATGTTAAACGCTTCCCTTATAATGACTTTTTGTATTAATCAGTTCATGTTTGTCGTTAAAGTAGCCTATTTGTCATTTCACAACCGTTAGAAAAAAATCTCACTCGTTGCTACCAATTTTGTATTCAGTAGCCGAACAAGTTCATAATATCTTATTGTCAAACATTTAGGTTGCGATTCGCAAATAACTTTAAAAAAAAACCATGAATTAGATTGGAGTTTTTAAAAAAAAATTTGGGCTTACCATAAATCGTTCGCCCAATAATTTATTCCGAACACTCTTAATTACAAATCCTATAAAACACTATAAGTTTATTACTTAATTCCTAATTACTGTCTTCTTGCAATCTTCAAAAAAACATCGTTCATATTTTCTGCATTAAATTTTTTTTTCAATTTTTGAGGAGTATCTAATGCTTCAATCTTGCCATCAACCATAATTGATACTCTATCGCAATACTCTGCTTCATCCATATAATGTGTTGTGATAAAAATAGTTATGTCATTATTTGCTGCTTTGTAAATTAAATTCCAAAATTGTCGTCGCGTAATTGGATCAACTCCACTTGTGGGCTCATCTAAAAAAACAATTTTAGGATTATGAAATATTGCTACCGAAAAAGCTAACTTTTGTTTCCATCCAAGTGGCAACGACGAAATCAGCTTATCTTTATAATTATACATATCCAATTCTTCTAACAAGCTTTTTGTCTTTTCCCTTATTTGCTTTCGCGACATACCATAAATGCCTGAGTAAAAGCGAATATTTTCACTTACTGTAAGATCTTCGTATAAAGAAAATTTTTGGCTCATATAGCCAATATTCTTTTTAATTTTCTCAGCTTCATGATACACATCATAACCTGCAACCGAAATCTCACCAGAAGTTGGTGAAGACAAGCCGCATAAAATTCGCATTGCAGTTGTTTTTCCTGCTCCATTAGCCCCAAGAAAACCAAATATCTCACCCTGATAAACCTCAAATGTCAAGTTGTCATTAGCAGTAAAATTGCCAAATTTCTTAGTTAAACCTTTCGCTCTTATTATTTCTTTATCCGTGTTCATTGTTTATTAATTTAAACTTGAAATTTAACATTTGAAATTATGGCAAAAAACATTTTCTTTTCTCATTTTAAAACATTATTAAACAAAGTGAAATTGTTGTTAAACAATTTTTATTTTTATATTATCATCACTCTTTTCTGTTTCTATATCATCTAGCCAATTCCCCATTTTTAAAATTTTATCAAAGCGGGATTTTTCAATTTTCTTACTAAATTTTATGTTTATTTCATTATGATTTAAATCCATATCTGTCTGTTTTAAACATTCTTTCAAATCATTATCAGATTGCATTTTAGATGGTTCAATTGTATCTACCAAGCATAACAAAAATAAAAAAGGATAATTATGCAAATTTATTACAGGTTTTTGACCTCTCTTTATTACTAATTGTTCTAAATCTTTTTCAAAATAACTATCTATTTTTTCTTTATCATCACTCTTAACATTTAAAAAAAATATATTATGAGCTAAAATAGTCCATGAACAAAGATTATAAACATTAAGAAGCTTTTTAGACCAAAATAAATTATGATACACAAATTCTTCTTTGTTGCCATTTAATTTTTTATAATATTCATATGTTTTTGTTAATGTATCAAATAATAATATGCCTGCAAGAATTCCATGGTCTGGTTTTCTAAGATTCTCAGGTTTCAAATAGTTCAACTTATACTTAAAATAATCCCTCCATGTATTTGAAATTTGTTTGGGAATACCTCCTTTGTACTTTTTTAATTTATAATCAATATCAACATGTTCAATTTTTTTATACTCATTTTTTTCTTCAAATCTATATCCGGAATCATGAAATAATGAAATTATAAACCAAATAAAAGAAAATGATATTTCTGAATGATTATTAACCTTTTTATAATACTTAATTTTAATATCTATCTGGTCTCTTATTTTTTTACAATTTTCATACAATAAAATTCCTAAAAAAAACACCGAAAAAACATGTCCTTTATAATCTACACGATTTAAAGTTTCCATTAACGGATTACTATCACCTTTCCCTGATGGTTTGATATATTCTTTTAAAAAATTATCATAACTATTATTATAAATTGGATTACTTAACTTTCCGCCATAATAATTCCACTTCTCTGGCTTATTAAATAAATCATTGTAATATGTCTCTAGTGTTTTCATAAATTTTGCTCAACTATTTCCAAATATCGAATTCCATTTTATTTACAGATAATGTAATAATACTTCTACATTCCTAATTCTTAACTCCTAATTCTTAACTCCCCCCATCAAATCCATAAAGCAATCTTCAATATTAGGTTCAATATCAAATATTTCGATATTCGAATATTTTTTATTTGCCAGATAATTATTTAATAATTTTTTATCAGATAAATTATTTTTCATTGTTAGATGCAGATACTGTCCGAAAAGGAAAACAGAATCGGTATGTTCAAAATTTCTCAAATCGAGCAGTAATTTATACATATTATCTGCCCGCACTGCTAAAAGATTTTTATTAAACAATTTAATAATATTTTGGGGCGTATCAATAGACATAAGCTCTCCTTTTTGTATTAAAGCAACTCTGTCACAAAGACTTGCCTCATCCATATATGGAGTTGAGACTAAAATTGAGATGTCTTTTTTTTGTATATTTTTTAACATATCCCAAAATTCCATTCGTGAAACAGCATCAACGCCTGTTGTTGGCTCATCTAAAATTAAAACTTTTGGTTTATGAATTAATGCACACGACAAAGCAAGTTTTTGTTTCATTCCTCCCGACAATTTGCCGGCTCGCCTATGTTTAAATGGTTCAATTTGAGAGTAAATATCTTTTATCAAATCGTAATTCTCATCAATGCTTGTACCAAAAACCGTTGCAAAAAATTCGAGATTTTCCAAAACGGTTAAATCCTGATATAAAGAAAATTTGCCCGGCATATATCCAACAATCTTTCTAATTTTCAAATAATCTTTAACAACATCATAACCATTAACTTTTGCACTCCCATCATCTGCTAACAACAAAGTTGTTATAATTCGAAGCAAGGTGGTTTTTCCTGCACCATCGGGTCCAATAAACCCAAACAACTCTCCTTTCGACACATTAAATGATATGTCTTTCAGAGCTTTTACATCAGCATAACTTTTGTTTATATTTTGAACTTTAAGCATTATTAATTATGTTTTTTGCAATATAATTTATCATTTGTCATTATTTATTTTTCGTCATTAATTTCATGTCATTCGTTTCTCAGAAATTTGTTTTACTGTCATTTAGTTTACTGTCATTTAGTTGTAAATTAATACTTTCAATAACAATCAATGACTTTCAATGACTATCAATACTCCAATAAGTTCACGACAGGAAAAACAAAATATTAAAATATAAATGTTCGTTACTAATTAAACACCACTTCTCCCGGCATTCCAATCTTAATTTCTCCATTATTCTTAACCAATACTTTAACAGCATAAACAAGGTCAACTCTTTCTTCCTTAGTTTGAATAATTTTAGGTGTAAATTCGGCTTCGTCTGATATCCAAGTAATTACTCCGTCTAACTTTTTCAAATCTTCTTTGCCATTATCTATAAAAGCCTTTACTTTTTGACCTAATTTTATTTCCGATAATTGAGAACCACTAACATAAACCCGTAAATACATTTTTTTAATATCAGCAATCTTATAAAGCGACTTACCCGCAAACGCCATCTCAAAAGGCTCAACATACCTATCAAGCACAATTCCATTAATAGGATTTTTAATTAAACATCTTTGAAGCTGATCTTGAACCTGAGCAATCTGTTTCGATAACACAGTAGCCTCGTTGTTAATTGTAATATTCTGAATTTCAATATTTTTTATCTGTTTATCAATAACATTCACTTTGCCGTTTATGTCATCAAATTGCTTTTGAGTAGTAGCTCCATCATTGAACATTTTTTCAATTCTCTTTTTATCAAGCATAATATTTTTGCGTAATTCATTTTGAACAGCAATTTGTGCTTTAACATTAATTAACTTAGAAAATATGAGTTTTTTTTGAGCTATGAGTTGCTGCTTTTTCAAATATAGTTGAGTAGTATCAACAAGTCCCACAATATAGCCCTTCGCTATTGTTTGACCTTCTTCAATATTAAGATCAATAATGTTACCTGTAGCCTCCGAAGAAATAATTATTTCATTCGTTTCAAAATTTCCATAAGCATCTGAACTATGATTATTATTAGAACATGACGCTAAAAAAACACTGATAATTATTGCTGATTTTATTATATTTTTCATTTTTCTATTATTTAATTCTAATTCGCAATTCTAAATTCCCAACTGTTCCATATTTTACAGAAACCTGTCAGGTTTGTTTTATAACTATTATAAAAATTTTCATCTTTTTATCAATTAATTAGAGAAACCTGACAGGTTTGTTTTATTCCTAATTCCCCGAAATGGTTAAATAATTTATTTTTGATTGCACAAGACGAATCTTATGAGTTTTAAGATCAATTTTCGATTGTGTTTCAGCATTCAAATCAACAAGATAATCGGTTGAAGTAATAACTCCATTTTCTAATTTCGAAGCTGAACGTTTTAATATTTTTGTTCTTAGTTTAATTATTTTCTCATCACTCTCAATTAGTTTTTCGAATTTTTCAATCTCACATTTCTCTTTGTCGAGAACAATTCTTATGTTTTTTTCAAATGTTCGTTTTTGAGTATTAACAATATTTTTATAAATAGATAATTCATCTTTTTGTCTGCTGCTATTTTTCCAATCCAAGATGTTCCAACTTAATTTAGCACCAAAAATATAGTAGGTATCAAAATCATTGCTTAACATATTTAATCCAGGGCGACCATATCCAAACTGACCAAAACCGAATAACTTTGGATTACGTTTCTTCGAAATTAACTTAGAAGTTAAATCAAGTTTAGTTATCTCATTATCAAACAATCTATTTTCTGGTCGTTTTATGCTATCACATAAATTAATATCTATTGTTGGCAACACAAAAACTGATTTTTCACTAATTGGCTGTTTAATATAATCCTGAAGCATTAAAAAAGCAGCCTTCTCCCCCGCTATTACATCAATAAGTTGCTGATTAGTTTTTAACAATGCGGCTTCTAAAACATCAACATTCGAATCTAATAATACACCGTTTTTTACTGACGATTCAACATTTTTTTTTCTCTCGTTAATTTCATGAATTTCTGTATTTAAAAGCTTTTCATTCTCCTTAAGCAAAAGAACATAAAAATAAATTTTGTTAAGCCTTTCTTTTAGCTTATACAACTCAACATCAATTCGATTCTCTCGAACATCAAAATCTGCTTTCTCAATTTTTTTATGGGAGTTTGTCAGACCTCCGTCATAAATTACCTGCTTCAAATCAATACTTGCCTTATATTGGTCTTTTGACACTTTCGATATATTAGCCAGTGGTAAATCAATCCCCGGAACATCCGACTGATAGGTTGCCTGTGCATTAAAATCTAATGTTGGCAGATAATTGGTAGTGTAATTTTTCATTCTCAACTCACTTGCCAATTTATGCAACTCTTTTTGTTCATACAAAGGATAATTCTTAATTGCATTATTGTAACAATCATCCAAAAATAAAGTGTCTGTGCTTTGTGCAAACAAAGTCGGGACAAAACATAATGAGCAAATAAAAAAAATAAATTGTTTCATGTGTTTAATATTAATTACGAATTAATAATTAAGAATTCTGGTTGTTTGAACTTTTTACTGTTTTTATTATACTTCCGATTATTTTTAATAGTTCTTCACAATCATTTATTAAAGAAGATGAAAGTTCGTTTGAAAAATATCCTGTATCTGTTAATAATCTTAACTAATAATGAGTTTCTCTCGCCTCCTTATATGAAATGCTTAATTTTGCAACAAAATCTTTCTTGCGTTGACCTCCTATTGCTTCCTCAACATTTGCACCTATAGATGTTCCGCTGCGCAAAATTTGTTTTGACAAAGTGAATTCTTTTTTTCCATCAATTATATATTGATATAACCTAATAATTCTGAATGCAAAATCATACGACTTGGTCTTTACAATATTATTATCTTTCATATATTTAATATTAATTCTTAATTCCTAATTATCAACTGCACTTTGAAATTCCATTATTAGCAAACTTGATTTTGTACCAATCTGACCGGCTAGCTTTATAATTCTGTCAGGCTTGCTTCTTAACTCCGAAAAAATAAATAAAGGCAAATAAAGATTCTCTATAAAAAAATCAATATAATGATTAGTAAAAAGCCTTATTTTGTCAAACAATGACTTATCTGAATTTAAAACATTACCAATTTTAGGTAAAAATTTCATTATAGCATCATCAAAAACGGCTTCGAACAATTTATCCTTACTTCGAAAATAATAATGCAATAAAGCTTTATTAATAGCCGCTTCATCAGCAATTTCTTGCATTCTTGAACCATCTTTGCCTTTTTTCAGGAAAATCTTTTTTGCTGCATTTAAATTTTTTTGTTCTGTATTCTCTAACTTTTTGTTCATTATAATTTTAAACCTATAGTTTAATTTTTTGGCTTAACTATTTAGTCAAAAATAAATATTATATTTTATATCTGCAAAAAATCCAACCTTATAAACATATCTATTTCAACATTTAAGACTTATCACAAACAGGAAATTATTTTTAAATCATATTTTACACACCCGTATTAAAAAAACATTTAGAACTTATTCACAATTTATTGTTAATAAAACAAATTTCACAAACTTCATCTTTTAAGTATATTTGCAAAAAACAATATTATGCCATCAAATTATTCAGAAGAAACTATTCGCACGCTAGATTGGAAAGAACACATCAGGAGACGCCCCGGTATGTATATCGGAAAATTGGGAGATGGTTCTTCACGCGACGATGGTATTTACGTTCTAATTAAAGAAGTTTTCGACAACTCAATAGACGAGTTCATGATGGGTTTCGGGAAAAAAATCGATATTTCTATATCAGAAAATAAGGTTAATATCCGCGACTATGGTAGAGGAATACCTCTAGGAAAAGTTATTGATGTTGTTTCTAAAATGAATACAGGAGCTAAATACGATTCAAAAGTATTTAAAAAATCTGTGGGACTAAATGGAGTTGGTATTAAGGCTGTAAATGCACTGTCATCATATTTTTGCATAAAAGCTTTTCGTGAAGGAAAAGTAAAAAGCGTTGAATTTTCCAAAGGAACAATTATTAAAGATAATCAACTTGAAGATACTAATGAAAAAGACGGAACATTAGTTTCTTTTATTCCAGACATTATTTTATTTGGCAACTATCATTTTATTAGTGATTATGTTGAAACTCTAATTAAAAACTACACTTTCCTAAACTCTGGTCTTACAATTAATTTTAACGGAAAAAGTTTTTATTCAAAAAATGGCTTATTAGATTTATTGAACGAAAATATTAGTTCAGAAGGTCTTTATCCCATTATTCATTTAGTAGGTGAAGATATTGAGATTGCTTTAACCCACGGGAAACAGTATGGTGAAGAATACTACTCCTTTGTAAACGGGCAATTCACCACTCAGGGCGGAACGCATTTAATTGCTTTTAAGGAAGCTATTGTTAAAACAATTCGAGAATTTTACAATAAAAGTTTTGAACCTTCTGATATTCGCTCATCAATAAGTGCTGCTATTAGCATCAAAGTTGAAGAACCTATTTTCGAATCTCAGACAAAAACAAAACTCGGCTCAAAAGATATAGTTCCCGGAGGTATGTCTGTTCGTAATTTTATTAATGATTTTATAAAAAAAGAACTCGATAATTTTTTACACAAAAACCACGATACTGCTGAAATACTACTAAAACGGATACATGAATCTGAAAAAGAAAGAAAAGCAATATCTGGCATTAAAAAACTTGCTAAAGACAGAGCAAAAAAAGCTAGTCTGCATAACAAAAAACTACGTGATTGCAGAACACATTACAATTCAAAAGACGAAAGACGTCTTGAAACAACAATATTTATTACCGAGGGTGATTCTGCAAGTGGTTCAATTACAAAATCAAGAAACGTAACCACCCAAGCGGTTTTTAGTTTAAAAGGAAAACCTCTAAATTCGTACGGTCTTACAAAAAAAATAGTTTACGAAAACGAAGAATTTAATTTATTGCAAGCTGCCTTAAATATTGAAGAAGGAATTGACAGCCTAAGATATAACAATGTAATAATTGCTACTGATGCAGATGTTGACGGTATGCACATACGTTTACTTTTAATAACTTTCTTTTTGCAATTTTTTCCTGATTTAATAAAAAATCGACATCTTTATATTTTACAAACACCTCTTTTCCGTGTTCGTAATAAAAGGCATACATACTATTGCTATAGTGATGATGAAAAAGAAAACGCCATGAAAAAAACAGGTGCTAATCCAGAAATTACTCGATTTAAAGGTTTAGGTGAAATTTCTCCCGATGAATTTAAAAATTTTATTGGTAAAGATATTCGCATTGAACCTGTAGTTATTAAACGTGATGATGACGTTCCCAAATTATTGTCATTTTATATGGGTAAAAACACTCCCGAGCGACAAACGTTTATTATCGATAATTTACGTATTGAAGAAGATGTAGCGTGAACAAGTTGAAAGTTTTAGTTTTAGTTTTATGAACTTTTAACTTTACAAACTTTATATAATTATGAGAATTGAAAATTTTGATGAACTTTACGAATTATCAATAAAAATTTCAAAATCACTTTCGGGCTTAATAAAAACTTTATAACTTTTAACTTTATAAACTTTAAGAACTTTTAAACTAAATGATGCAAGAGAATTCTGACAACATAAATAAAAATTCTTCAGAACAAGAAAACGAGAATCAAGACAATCAAAACCAAACTGATAACATTTCCAGTGAGTTACAAAATATAATTCAAATTTCGGGAATGTATAAAGATTGGTTTCTTGATTACGCATCATACGTAATTCTTGAACGTGCAGTACCACATCTAAACGATGGATTAAAACCCGTACAACGTCGTATTTTACATTCAATGAAAAAATTAGATGATGGCAGATATAATAAAGTTGCTAATATTATTGGTAACACAATGCAATATCACCCTCATGGTGACGCATCAATTGGCGACGCATTAGTTCAGCTCGGACAAAAAGATTTACTTGTAGACACTCAAGGTAACTGGGGAAATACTGCTACAGGAGACAGATCTGCTGCTCCTCGTTATATTGAAGCGAGGCTATCAAAATTTGCATTAGATGTAGTATTTAATCCGAAAACTACCGAATGGAAGTCCTCTTACGATGGAAGAAATAAAGAACCCATTACTTTACCAATAAAATTTCCTTTGCTTCTTGCTCAAGGTGTTGAAGGTATTGCAGTTGGTTTGGCTTCAAAAATATTACCTCATAATTTTAACGAGTTAATAGATGCCTCGATAAACCATCTTACAGGAAAAGAATTTTGCCTTTATCCTGATTTTCCAACTGGTGGTTATGCCGATTTTTCAAAATATAATAATGGCATAAGGGGTGGATCCGTAAAGGTAAGAGCAAAAATATCAAAAGCAGATAATAAAACTTTAGTCGTTTCTGAATTGCCTTTTGCAAAAAACACATCCAATTTAATAGAATCTATTCTAAAAGCAAATGAGAAAGGAAAGATTAAAATTAAAAAAATTGACGACAACACTTCTGACAAAGTCGAAATTTTAATTCATCTTCAAAATGGCACATCACCAGATAAAACAATTGATGCTCTTTACGCTTTCACCGATTGTGAAATATCAATCTCGCCTAACTCATGTGTAATTTATGATAACAAACCTGTATTTTTGGGTGTAAATGAAATGTTGAAAAATTCAACTAAAAACACACTCAATCTTCTAAAAAAAGAACTCGAAATACGCAAAAATGAATTACTTGAAGCATGGCATCTATCTTCATTAGAGAAAATATTTATTGAGAATAGAATTTATAACAATATTGAAGAATGCGAAACATGGAAGTCTGTTATAGACACAATTGATAAGGGTTTAAACCCATTCAAAGAATTATTTAAACGAAGAATTACACAAGAAGATATTGTTCATTTAACAGAAATAAAAATTAAGCGTATATCAAAATACGATTCAAAAAAAGCAGACGAATACATTAAAAATATTGAAGAAGAGATTAAAGAAGTTGATAATTATTTAAATAATATTATTGATTACACAATTAATTATTTTAAACAAATAAAGAAAAAATTCGGAAAAGGAAGAGAAAGAAAAACAGAAATAAGAACTTTTGAAACGATTATTGCTTCAAAAGTTGTTGAAGCAAATGAAAAATTATTTGTTAACCGAAAGGAAGGATTTCTTGGGACATCGCTTAAGAAAGACGAATTTGTATGCAACTGTTCAGATATTGATGATATTATTATTATTCTCAAAAACGGCGATTATTTAATCACAAAAGTAGCCGATAAATCGTTTGTTGGAAAAGACATAATACATGTAAATGTATTTAAGAAAAACGACGACAGAACAATTTATAATGCCATTTACCGTGATGGTAAAAATGGTGTTATTATGATGAAACGTTTCGCAATTAAAGGACTTACCCGCGACAAAGAGTATAATTTAACAAAAGGTACAGAGGACTCAAAAATTTTATACTTTAGTGTTAATCCTAATGGCGAAGCTGAAACCGTTAAAGTAAATTTAAAACCAAAACCAAAACTCAAAAAACTAATAATTGAAATTGATTTTAGTTTGCTTGCCATAAAAGGACGTAGCTCGATAGGTAACATCTTAACAAAACATCAGGTTCACAAAATTAGTCTTAAAGAAAAAGGTTTTTCCACACTCGGTGGTCGAAAAATTTGGTTTGACGAAGCAGTCTTAAGACTTAATTCAGATGAACGAGGTAAATATCTTGGCGAATTCTTAAGTGATGATAAAATTTTAGTTATTTGCAAAACCGGAATATATAAATTACACAACTTTGATCTTTCTAACCATTTTGAAGACGATATTCTTATTATTGAAAAATTTAATCCTGAAAAAATATTTTCTTGTGTCTATTTTAATGCAGAATATAATTTTTATTATTTAAAACGTTTCGATATTGAAGTAAGCGACAAGATGAATAGTTTTATTGGAGAAAATTCCAATTCCAAAATGATAACTTTGTCTGACGATAAATATCCGAGAATTGAAGTTGTTTTTGGCGGTGAAAATGACAATCACGAAAACGAAATAATTAATGTTGAAGAATTCATAGGCATTAAAAGTTACAAAGCAAAAGGAAAACGAATATCAGCATATGATATAAAAAAAATAAAAACTCTCGACCCAATTATAAAAGAAGAGGAAATTGAAGAAGAAGAACCGTTGAAAGAAGAAATTTTGGAAGAAACAGATTCCTTTGAAAAGGATAACATTGAAAAGAATGACGAAAAAGATGATGCAAAAAAATCAGCAATAAAAGGAATTATTCCTGATGATGATGATTCCCAAATGTCGTTTAACATATAATTTTATTCTAATCAGAAAACGCATGAAAATTATTATTTAAAAACCTGTCAAAAATATACTATTATATTTTTGCTTATACTTTGATAAAATTATTAACATTATTATTTTTGATAAAAACATATCTTTAATTAAAATTTATTTGTGTGAAAAATTTCAAAAGTTTTGCCAGTGACAATAATTCAGGAGTACATCCTGAAATTCTTAAAGCAATTATTGAAGCAAATACAGGTCATTCTATTGCATATGGCGACGACTATTATACAGAAGCTGCAATAAAAAAATTTAAAGCATTATTAGGTAATAATATTGATGTATATTTTGTTTTTAATGGCACTGGTGCAAATGTTACTGCTTTAAGCACAATCACAAACTCATATAATTCAATTATTTGTGCAGAAACAGCCCATATTAATGTTGATGAATGCGGGGCTCCTGAAAAAATTACGGGTTGCAAAATTATTCCCGTACATACAAACAACGGCAAAATCACTGTTGATTTAATTAAACAACATGTTAAAGGATTTGGTTTTGAGCATCACTCTCAGCCAAAAGTTATTTCAATTACCCAGTCAACAGAGTTGGGAACTGTTTACACACCTGAAGAGATAAAAGAAATAACTTCTTTTGCACATAAAAACAACATGTTCGTTCACGTTGACGGTGCAAGAATTTGCAATGCCGCTGCAAGCTTAAATTTAAATTTAAAAGACATTACTACTGACGTTGATATTGATGTGTTATCTTTTGGTGGAACTAAAAACGGAATGATGTATGGAGAAGCAGTAATCTTCTTCAATAAAAATATTGCAAATAATTATAAGTATGTTCGCAAACAATCGACCCAGCTTACTTCAAAAATGAGATATATTTCTGCTCAGTTTGAGGCTTTACTTTCAAATAATATTTGGCTAAAAAATGCTGAAAATTCCAACAAGATGGCAAAATTATTATTCGAAAAAATTAAAGATATTCCTAAAATTCAAATAACTCAAAAAGTTGAGACCAATGGTATTTTTGCAATAATTCCTGAAAAATACATATCCATAATTCAAAAAAAATATTTCTTTTACATTTGGGATGAAGATAAATCGGAAATTAGATGGATGACTTCTTATGATACAACCGAACAAGATATTGATAATTTTAGTTCATTTTTGCATAACGTTATTGTTTAAAAAAAAATCAACATAAAAGGTTAACACAAATTTTTTATATGTTAATCCCTATTTCTCAACAAAAAACTCAAGAAAAAGCTGCTAACATGTAGCTTTTTCTTTTTTAACAAGCCCTTCAAACCAATAATCTAAAAATAAAAAAAATAAATTAATATTAATTCAAAATACTTTGCTGAATTTTAAAATAATATTAATTTTGTTACCGTTATGCTCAAAAAAACATAACGCTTTTTAACTAAAAAAATGAAACTATGAATAATCTAATCTATAAGCTAAGGAAACCGGAAAATGAAACTGTTATATCTTTTGATAAAAACACAGAAGAACGCAGACTATTGTTAGAAGAAATACAAAGGCAAAGCAATACTATTATTGATATTCCATTAATAATAGGAGGAAAGGAAATAAAAACAGGAGATATAGGAAATGTTGTAATGCCACACAATCATTCTCATGTATTAGCCACTTACCACAAAGCTTCTGAAAAAGAAATAAAACTAGCTATAAATGCAGCAAAAGAAGCAAAAAAAGAATGGATGTCACTTTCTTGGATGGATAGAATCTCAGTTATGTTAAAGGCTGCAGAATTAATTACAAGCAAATACAGATATCTTTTAGATGCTTCAACTATGCTTGGTCAATCAAAAAACCCATATCAGGCTGAAATTGATGCTGTTTGTGAGACAGCAGATTTCTTAAGATTTAACTCATATTTTCTTTCACAAGTATATAACGATCAACCATTTTCATCTGAAAATCAATTAAATTACACTGAATACAGACCTCTTGAAGGATTTGTTTTTGCAGTAACACCTTTTAACTTCACATCAATTGCTTCAAATTTAAACATGGCAGTTGCATTAATGGGCAACACATTAGTGTGGAAACCATCAACTACGTCACTTTTATCAAATTACTACCTAATGAAAATTTTTAAAGAGGCTGGATTACCTGATGGGGTAATAAATTTTGTTCCAGGAAAAGGTTCTATCATTGGAGAAATAGTATTGTCCGATAAAGATTTGGGAGGCATTCACTTTACTGGTTCAACAAAAACGTTCAACTCCTTACAGAAACAGGTTAGCAATAATTTAGAAACATATAAATCATATCCAAAAATAATTGGAGAAACCGGAGGCAAAAATTTCATTTTTGTTCACGAAACAGCAGAGTCTAAAGAAGTTTCAACAGCAATAATTAGAGGAGCTTTTGAATTTCAAGGACAAAAATGTTCTGCTGCTTCAAGAGCTTATATTCCAAAAACATTGTGGCCTAAAATAAAAGAACTCTTAATAGAATCTATTAGTAAAATAAAACTTGGAGATATTAATGATTTCAGCAACTTTATGAATGCCGTAATAGATAAAACTTCATTTGACAATATTATGTCACATATCAACTATGCAAAAGAATCCAAAGAAGCGGAAGTTATTATTGGTGGCAAAGGAGACAAATCAAAGGGCTATTACATTGAACCAACGGTTATATTAACAAGTAATCCTCATTTCAAAACAATGGAAGAGGAAATATTCGGTCCTGTAATTACAATATATATATATAATAACTCCGATTACGAAGAGACATTAAAAATTTGCGATACCACCTCTAAATATGCACTAACCGGATCAATCTTTTCAAAAAATAAAGAAGCAATAAAAAAAGCTTATGAAATATTACGCTATGCAGCTGGCAATTTTTACATTAATGATAAACCAACTGGTGCCGTAGTAGGTCAACAACCATTTGGAGGAGCCCGCTCATCAGGAACAAATGACAAAGCTGGGAGTTATATAAATCTTTTAAGATGGACAAGCCCAAGAGTTGTAAAAGAGACTTTTGTCCCAGCAACTTGCTTCAAATATAAATACATGGAATAATAATTAAAACTTAAAAAAATGACACAAGAACAAATCCTTAATATAAAAAAGACACTGAAAGAACTTGGAATATCAGAAATTAACAATGGTGTTTGCACAGGAACTGAGTGGATTGAAACAGATGGTGAAATTGTAGATTCCATCTCACCAATTTCTGGAGAGCCAATTGCGAAAATAAAACAAGGCACTTGGGAAAACTACGAAACTGTAATGAGTAAAGCTCAAGAAGCATTCAAAACATGGAGAATGGTACCTGCACCAAAAAGAGGAGATATAGTTCGTCAAATAGGAATGAAATTAAGAGAAAAAAAAGAAGCTCTTGGAATGTTGGTAACTCTTGAAGTTGGCAAGATATATCAAGAAGGACTGGGTGAAGTACAAGAAATGATTGATGTTTCTGATTATTCATTAGGTCTTTCACGTCAATTGTGGGGTTACACAATGCATTCAGAAAGGCCAAACCACAGGATGTATGACCAATACCACCCACTTGGTGTTATCGGAATTATTTCTGCTTTTAATTTCCCCGTTGCAGTTTGGGCTTGGAATGCAATGGTTGCATTAACTTGTGGAAATGTTGTTATATGGAAACCTTCATCAAAAAGTTTTTTAAGTGCAATAGCAGTACATAATATTATTTCGGATGTTCTTAAACAAAACGAGGTACCCGAAGGCGTTGTAAATTTAATCGCATCAAGTTCTAAATATATCGGAGATGATTTTCTGGCAGATAATCGTTTACCATTAATTTCTTGTACCGGATCAACAAAAGTTGGAAAAAAAGTAGGTCGAATTGTAGGCGAAAGACTCGGGAAAAGCATTCTTGAACTTGGAGGAAACAATGCCATCATTATTACAGCCGATGCAGATATCAAAATGGCATTAAGTGCTACTTTATTTGGTGCCGTTGGCACATGTGGACAACGATGTACTTCAACACGCCGATTAATAATACACGAATCTATTTATGAAAATTTTAAAAACAAATTAATACAAGCCTACAAACAAATACGAATAGGCAATCCTTTGGATCCTGAAACCCTTGTTGGACCAATGATTGACGGGGGAGCCGTGTCTATGTTTTTAGATGCAGTTGAAGCTGTTAAAAAAGAAGGCGGTAAAATTTTATATGGCGGTAAAAAAATTCAAAATCAAGATTGCAAATCCACTAATTATGTTATACCTTGCATCGCTGAAATAAAAAATAATTTTGAGATTGTACAAAACGAAACCTTTGCACCATTGCTGTATTTGATGAAATATAACACAATAGAAGAAGCTATTGCAATACATAATAATGTAAAACAAGGCTTGTCCTCATCTATTTTTTCAACAAATATTTATGAAACTGAGAGATTTTTGTCTCACGAAGGTTCTGATTGTGGAATTGCGAATGTTAATATTGGTACTTCAGGAGCAGAAATAGGTGGAGCTTTTGGAGGCGAAAAAGATACTGGCGGTGGTCGAGAATCTGGTTCTGATGCTTGGAAAGCATATATGAGAAGACAAACCAATACAATTAATTATAGCAAAGAATTGCCATTTGCACAGGGCATAAAATTTATTTTATAATTTTTTTAACATTATTTATAATGATTACATTAACAATTAACGGAGAAAAAGTAACAGTTCCTAAAGGGACTAAAATAATTGATGCTGCAAAAAAAATAAATATTAACATTCCTCATCTTTGTCATTTTGAAGGACTAGAGCCTATTGGCGTTTGCCGATTATGTGTAGTAGAGGTTAAAGGTAGCAAAAAACTTATGCCTTCTTGTATGCATGAAGTAAAAGAAGGTATGGAAATACAAACAAATACGCATAAATTAAGGGAAACAAGAAAAATGCTCCTAGAGTTAATTCTCTCAAAACACCCTGCGGATTGTCATACTTGCGAAAGAAATCAAAATTGTGAGTTGCTAAAATTAGCTAATGAATTTGGTGTAAAAACAAGCACATTCAATCATGATGATACTATACAAGAAATTGACGATTCTAGTTTGTCTGTTGTAAGAGATCCAAATAAATGTATTTTGTGTGGCAGGTGTATTAGAGTATGTAAAGATATTCAAGGTGTGGGTGCGATAGATCTTGCTTTTAGAGGCTATGATACTGTTGTTACAACATTTATGAATAGAGGACTTGGAGATTCACCATGTGTAAATTGCGGACAATGTATCGCAGTTTGTCCGGTTGGAGCTTTAAGAGAACAAAACTCAATTAAAGATGTTTGGGCTGCTATTGACAATCCAAAAAAACATGTTGTTGTACAAGAAGCACCTGCTATTAGAACTGCACTTGGTGAAGAATTTGGTATTCCTGCAGGAACTCTTGTCGCTGGCAAAATGTACGCTGCATTAAAAAAAATTGGTTTTGACAAAATTTTTGATACCAACTTTAGTGCCGACCTTACAATTATTGAAGAAGGAAATGAACTTGTAAATAGAATTACAGGAAAAATTGACATGCCTCTACCACAAATAACATCATGTTGCCCTGCTTGGATAAAATATATGGAAGAATTTTATCCTGACACAATGGAAAACGTGTCAACATGTAAATCTCCACAACAAATGTTTGGTGCATTAGTAAAAACATATTATGCAGAAGCTTCAGGTGTAGATCCTAAAGACATTGTTTCAGTCTCAATTATGCCATGTACTGCGAAAAAATATGAGTGCAAAAGACCCGAAATGAATGATAGTGGTTATACTGATGTTGATTATGTATTAACAACAAGAGAATTAGCCCGTATGATTAGAGAAGCTGATATTGATTTTGCTTCTTTACCTAAAGACGTACCCGCAGATTCATTGATGGGAACATATTCGGGAGCAGGCACTCTGTTTGGGGCAACTGGCGGTGTTATGGAAGCTGCGTTACGTTCTGCTTATAAAATCATTACAGATAAAGAGATGGAAAACATTGATATTTTACCTGTAAGAGGATTAAAAGGAATTAAAACAGCTACAGTAAAAATTAATGACATGGATGTAAAGGTTGCTGTTGCTCATGGCTTAGACAATGCTAAAGTACTTTTAGATGAAATACGAGAAGGTAAATCGCCTTACCATTTTATTGAAATTATGGCTTGTCCAGGAGGATGTGTCGGTGGTGGTGGTCAGCCATTTGGCACTAATAATTTCCTCCGAGAAACACGTAGTAACGTTTTATATAAAGAAGATAAAGATCTTCCTATTAGAAAATCGCACGAAAACCCAGCTATAAAAAAAGTTTATGAAAACTATTTAGGCGATCCTTTAGGAAAAAAATCACATAAATTGTTACATACAAAATATAAAAAAAGATAAAACTAAATTTAAAAAGAGGGGTAATTTATTTATTCCTCTTTTTAATAAACAATTATTCTGAGAAAATATATTTATATAATTCAAAGAACCAATTTTAATCTAATCCAAAAGTAAACTAATGGAAAAGAGAATAGGAGCTATTTTAATAATAGTTGAAAATAAAGAACATATACCTGAGCTTAATAATATCCTTAATAAGCATAATAATATTATTATAGGTAGACAAGGCATTCCTTTAAAAGACAAAGGTATCTGCATAATTTCTGTTGTTTTTGAAGCAAATATTAATGAAGCGAACTCTCTAACCGGTCAAATTGGAAGATTAAAAGGGATTTTAGTAAAATCATTATTAACAAAAATAAAAAATTATGTGTGCTAAAAAAATTATGAACCCTGACGAATGGGTTAAACAGGTTGTTAAGCAAGAAGAAATTGATAAATATCTTATAGATGGAAAAGATTTTATTGATGAAGAACTAATTAATAAACAGCTTTCTGAAAATAAGGATCCTGACAAGCAAAAAATTCGTGATATACTTCAAAAATCTCTTAACATAGAAAGACTTGAACCTGAAGAAACTGCTGCATTATTAAATGTTACAGATCCCAAAATGTGGGAAGAAATGTTTGAAATGGCTCTTAAAGTTAAAAGAAAAGTTTACGATAACAGAATAGTTTTCTTTGCTCCTTTATACTGTGCTAACCTTTGCGTTAACAGCTGTAAATATTGCGGTTTCAGAAAAGAAAACAAAGAAGAAAAAAGAAGAATCCTTACTATGGATGAAATCCGTGAGGAAACCAAAGCTGTTGTTGCTGAAGGTCATAAAAGAATGATTGCTGTTTATGGTGAACATCCTTCTACTGCTGTAGATTATATATGCGATTCTATTAAAGCTATTTATAGCGTTAAAGAAAAATCGAAAGACGGAACTGTTTCTGGTGAAATTAGAAGAGTAAATATTAACGCTGCTCCTATGAGTATTGCCGATTTAAAAAAATTAAATGCAGCTGGTATTGGTACTTATCAAGTATTTCAAGAAACTTATCATAAAGAAACTTATAAAAAAGTTCACCCAGCTGGTGTAAAAGCTAATTATCGTTGGAGACTTTATGCTTTGCACAGAGCTATGGAAGCTGGTGTTGATGATGTTGCTACTGGCGTTTTATTTGGTCTCGCTAATTGGCGATTCGAAGTTATGGGTCTTTTATATCATGCTATAGATCTTGAAAGACAATTTGGAGTAGGACCTCACACTATTTCATTCCCTAGAATGACTCCTGCTATTGGTTCTGATTTAAGTAAAGAATCTAAATTTTTAGTTAGTGACGAAAATACAAAAAAACTTGCTGCTATTTTAAGATTATCTGTCCCTTATACCGGCATAATTATTACAGCAAGAGAAGAACCTGAAATAAAAAAAGAAATTATTAAAGTGGGTTGTACTCAAACCGATGCTTCATCAAGAATTGGTATAGGTGCTTATACCGAAGCTCTTAAAAAACTTGCTGAACATCAAGGCGATCAAACTGATTGTAAACAACAATTTACACTTGGTGATACCAGAAGTTTAGATGCTGTTATTAGAGAAATGGCTGAAATGGGTATGATTACTTCTTTCTGCACTGCTGGTTACAGATGCGGTAGAACTGGTGACAAAATTATGGGCTTATTAAAAAGCTGTACTGAAGGTAAATTCTGCAAACTTAATGCTGTTCTTACTTTTAGAGAATATCTTGAAGATTATGCTTCTGCTGAAACTAAAGCTGTTGGTGAAAAAGTTCTAGCTAAAGAACTTAAAGAAATAGAAGCTATGGAATTCTATAAAAAAGGAAATTTGTTAGAAAAATTTAAAGAAAATTATAATAGAATTTGCAATGGTGAAAGAGACATCTTTATATAACGATTTAAAAAAAATTGTTGATTCTGGCACAGACTTAAAAGATGAATTAAATGCTATTACTGAATATATTTATAAGAAGTATAATTTAAGATCGTATTTCTGTAAAATATTTGCATCACGTTGGTCATTTTTTGCTGGAGATAACGACATCTATTTATCTGTAAAACGTTTTAAAATTTCCAATGAATTTGGTTTGATAATTGAAGATAAAAATGTGGAAAATGAAAAAGTAGAAATTTTAATTAAAAATTTAAAATTATTACTTAAAAATTAATTCTTTTCCGTAAAGTTTTATTCTAATAAAGAATAAAACTTTACGGTTATTTTTTTTTGTTATTATAAAATCCAATACATAATAATATGTCAAAAGGAAAAGATCAAAAGCCTCATATTGGAATTTTCGGTAGAAAAAATAACGGTAAAAGTTCATTCATTAATACTATTACTAATCAAGATGTTGCTATCGTTTCCAATAAAGCGGGCACAACAACAGATCCTGTAAAAAAATCTATCGAAATTTTTGGTGTTGGACCTGCAATAATTATAGACACCGCCGGAATTGATGATAAAGGAGAATTGGGAAACAAAAGAGTTGAAAAAACTCAACAAGTAATTAAAATTATTGACTTAGCAATTTTGATTATTTCAAGGAATAATTTTAATAATTATGAAAAAAAATTAATTGGAAAATTTAATAACTACTCAATACCTTATTTTATAATACATAATAAGTCGGATATTGAAACAATTAATAAAGAAACAATTAATAAGATAAATGATTATGAAAAAACTGAAATAATTAATTTTTCAACAATTGAACCTAATAACATTGACGATGTTCTTGAACTAATAAAAAAAACAATTCCTGAAACAGCTTATCAAAAATCATCTTTATTAAAAAATCTTATTTCGAAAGATGATATTATTATGCTTGTTACTCCTATTGACAGTGAAACTCCTGAGGGAAGACTAATTCTACCCGAAGTAATGGCTATTAGAAATATTCTTGACAATAATTGCACTGCTATAGTATTGCAAGATAATGAAATTGAAAATTTTCTTCAAAAAACTAAAATTAAACCCAATTTAGTTATTACTGATAGTCAAGTTTTTAACAAAGTAAAAAATCTTATTCCCGAAAACATTCCTCTAACCAGTTTTAGTATTGTCTTGGCTCATTATAAAGGCGATTTCAAAAATTACCTTAAAGGAACACCAAAATTATCTGATTTAAAAGATGGAGATAGAGTTTTAATTTTCGAATCTTGTACTCATCAGGTTAACTGTGAAGATATTGGAAGAATAAAAATCCCTAATTGGATTAAAAAATTTACTGGCAAAGAGCTTAGTTTTGAAGTAGTTACAGGTCTTAATAAATTACCAAGAGATATTAAAGAATATGCAATTGTGATACAATGTGGAGGATGTGTTCTTACACGCAAACAGATTATTAACAGATTAAAACCTGCTGTAGATGCCGAAATACCTGTTTCAAACTACGGAATGACAATCTCATACGTAAATGGAATATACAAACGAGTAATTGCTCCTTTTATTAAATAAAGAATTGATGGAAAATAACATTGATAAAATTTTATCAAAAAAAATATTTGACAAAAAAAATATTATAACTCTTTTGTCGATAACAAATGACGAGGATAAAAAAAAATTATTTGATAAGGCATATAATATTAAAAAAAAGCATGTAGGTAATTATGTTCATCTTAGAGGGCTATTAGAATTTTCTAACATTTGCACAAAAAATTGTAAGTATTGTGGTATCAGATCTGATAATAAAAAAGCTTACAGATATGATATTCCTGATGATGAAATAAAAAAATGTGTATTACACGCATGGGAAAATGGATATGGGTCAATGGTTTTTCAATCTGGTGAAAGAAAAGACAAAAACTTTATTGAACACCTTAATGACATATTAATCTACTCAAAAAAAATCACAAATAATGAAATAGGAATAACACTATCGTGTGGAGAACAAAGTGCTGAAACATATAAAAAATGGTTCGAATTAGGTGCACACAGATATCTATTACGCATAGAAACTACTAACGAAGATTTGTATTATAAAATACATCCAAAAGATAAAAATCATAGTTTTCAGGAAAGAATACAAGCTTTAAAAGACTTAAAAAATACCGGATATCAAACAGGAACAGGCGTGATGATAGGATTACCTTTTCAAACTATTGAAGACCTTGCCGACGATTTAATTTTTTTTAAAGATATTGATATAGATATGGTTGGTATGGGTCCCTATATTGAACATAAAGACACCCCCCTATACAATTATAAAGATATGCTTATGCCACAAATAGAACGGTTTAATCTTACAATTAAAATGATTGCCATTTTAAGAATTATGATGAAAGACATTAATATTGCCTCATCTACGGCTTTGCAAGCTATTGTGAAAAATGGAAGAATGCAGGGTTTAAAAGCAGGTACAAATGTTATTATGCCTAATCTTACTCCTACTAAATATATCGAAAATTATTTCTTATATGAAAATAAACCTTGTTTAAAAGAATATTCTAAAGAATACTTTAAACTTTTAGAAAAAAATATTATTGAGGCAGGCGATACTATTCAATATTACAAATGGGGAGATCCAATACATTATTTTAAAAGAAATTCTATATAATTTTTTTTAATTACCTATATTATTTTAGCACCGTTTTAATAAACTTCTTGTTACATTTGCATTGAAAATTTATTAATAATGAGACAAAATATTTTCAAAAAAAAAGACTTAATAACAAGCCCTTGGTCAGGTGGTACAACTACACAACTGGCAATATATCCTCATGATGCTGATTATAAAAAACGAAATTTCATTTTTCGCTTAAGCACAGCTCTGGTTACAGATGAAGAATCAGCTTTTACTAAATTACCAGAAGTCTATAGATTATTAATGGTGCTCGATGGTGAATTAGAAATAAATCATAAAAACGAATACTCAAAAACCTTAAAAAAATTTGATATTGATAAATTTAAGGGAGAATGGGAAACAACAAGTAAAGGTAAAATAAGAGATTTCAACCTTATGACTAAAGGAAATACTGTTGGTGAACTAAACAGTATCATACTTGGCAAGACTGAAGAACGACAAGTTCATTTATTCGAGAATTTTAATATTATATCTTATTATGCCTATAAAGGAAATTTTATTATTGATGCAAATAATAAAAAAAAAACAATAAACGAAGGTGATATAGTATTGTTTTATAAAAAAAATACAAATAAACAAATAAAAATAACAGCCTTAACTGATTGCGAAATAATTAAATCTCAAATCCTTACATCGCCTAAACGATAAATAAAATTTACAATCAACACACAGGATAATGTTCTTAAACATAAAAATAATATTGATTTTTCATTAAATATAGTTGAAATTTGATTATAAAAAATCACAACTAATAAAATGAAATTTCCACTTAAAACAAATATTATTTTCATCCAAATCAGAGAATTCTATAAGCCTCATATTTCCAGAGAGAGAGAGAGAGAGAGAGAGAGAGAGAGAGTAATCCCCTAATTACCTTTCTTGCTATTTTTTCAGATTGCACTTTATGTAAGCTCCGAATATGCTATACAATTTTATTTCTTGATAACCCGATTATTATTTACTTAAAGAAACGGGAATCCTCATAATATTCTTAAAATTTGAGAATATTCTATTAGTATAGAAAATTCAAATTAACTTTTTTAATAAAAAACAAATTTTATAAATACGTAAATAATGAAAAAAACAAAATTTTATATAATAACAGCAATTGCAGGCTTATTAATCTCAATAATATTCTTTAACAGTTGCCAAAAAGAGGAAATATTAAAAACACAGGAACAGAAAACTGTTTCACCCCAAAATAATATTAGAGTAGTTAAAGGCATGTTAATATTTAAAAATCAGCAGGTTTTTCAACAGACTTTAACAAATCCAAAATTCAATAACAGAATTTTTAGAGAAGAGTGGGGAAAAAATATTGGTTTTACTTCACAGGCATCTATTTATGATAAAATTAATGATGAAGAAATAAAACTTGAGAATAAATTATTTGGTAAATATGACGAAAATTTATCTTTAAAAGAACTATCTGATTTAGGTGTTAAAATAGGACATACCGAAATATATAATAAATATTTAAAAAAAGGATTAATCAAAGAGAATAAAGAAACTGACGGCTCACAATCTTTTGATTTAACTCTTAAAGAAAATGAAAATTTTGTAAATGAAGATGGACTATTAATGATTGACAGTGTTATTTATTTGTACCAAAAAAATGAAATTAAAATACTAACTGATGGCAATCTGGGAAAAATTGATTTACTAAAAAAAACTCAAACAACAAATAAAAAATTAAATATCTATGTTCTTAAAACTATAAATTCATTGAATAAATCAGGTAACACTAACTATAATGAATGGGTAAATAAGAAAGATTGGAAACATGACGGCTCAAAAAAAAGATATTGTATGGTTGTGTATGGAAGTTCATATCTATATATGGACGGTATGTATATGAAATCTACATTTTATTTAGAGTGTAAAGCACAAAAGAAAAGTTGGGGAAGGTGGAAATATAAAAACAATTATATGCCACTGTGTCAGGTAGATGGAAATTGGACTTATTGGTACACAGTTGAAAATGAAAATTGTTGTAGTGATTGGCATTATGCAACAGCTCTTTCTGATAATGATAGTAAAAGTCCCCTTCATTATTATTTTGGTCATAGTAATTATACTAAATTTTATCTCAAACCTAATGGTGTTTGGCACTATGGTTCACCTTGGAGATTTATGAATTCAATACATGTAAACCAGTTTTATTTTAATAGTACTTTTTGGGGTGGTTCTCATGGGCGTCATATTATAGTATCAAAATAATTTAATAAGTTATTAAGTAACTTCTCAAATTGCGATTGAAAATGAACTGCTTCTAATTTCAAGTTGCTTGTTACATGCAACTGGTAAAGTATAAATTACATCCTTTTTTGAGAGGTTGCTTTTTACTAAAATTCGGCTTGAAACAATTTTCAATGTTTTAAGCCGTTTAAAAAATTAATATGTTAATAAAAAAAATATTTATAATCACTTTTATTTCCCTTGTTATATCATGTACAAATGAAATAAATATTGATTTGCCTGATATTAACCCTAAGCCTGTAATAAACTGTATATTTACTCCTGATAGTTTATTTAAATTGAATATTAGTAAGACAAAAAAAATAACAGATACTAATATTTATTATATTAATGATGCAGAAGTAAATTTATATTCAAACAATAAATTATTGGGTAAATTTAATAATTTTTCTAATGGTGATTATGTACTGCCTTTAAATTCTGAAGAAAATACAGATTATGAAATAAGAGTGAGTATCCCAAATTATAAAACAATTACCGCCGATAGCAATATACCTGCAAAAATAAAAATCTTAAACGCTACATGTGCTTTTAAAAGAATGGATGAATATGGTGATTGTTTATATGAAATAAATATAGAATTTAATGACCCTGCCGATGCCGTAAATTATTACGAATTACTATTATTTTTTAATCACTATGAAACAATAAATAGCATAAGTAATATAGATAATATGGATATTTTTAATTTTATAGTTAACGATCCTATTTTAATTTCTGAAGGAGATTTAGATTATGAACCAAGCACTTTCTTTTTTTCCGACAATTTATTTAATGGTAAAACTGCAAAAATTAAATTAGGTTATTATGGCGGCTATGATCCACACTATATGGATGGTCAACTCGTGCAGGAAATAAAACATTTATATGTGATACTTCGCTCTGTCAGTAAATCATATTATAATTACAGAAAATACTGGACACGACATTCATATAATCAAAATACAAATGAACATTTTGATGATCCCGAAACATTACTGTTTTTTGGCGAGTCATTGCCAATGTACACAAATATTAAAAACGGTTATGGAATTTTTGCAGGATATTCATCAGATATTAAAAAAATTAAATTTATACCATAAAAAATGGGGGGAAAGTCTTTAAAATTTAGAGATGTTATTAAAATAATTATCTTTATTATCATATTCTCACCTTATCAAATCATTATAGCTCAAACATATACATTAAGCGGTTTTGTACAGGATGCTAAAACAAGAGAAAGCTTAATAGGAGTTAATATATATGATTCTAATACCTATCAAGGTACGGTTACAAATAATTATGGATTTTATAGTTTAAGCTTAAATAAAACAGATACTGTTCATTTGCATATATCATACGTAGGTTATGAAAAACAAGATACATTATTAGTATTCAATAAAAATCAACAAATTAATTTCTCACTTATGCAAAATAATATGCTTAATGAGATAGTCATACAGGACAGATATAAAAATATAGAACGAAAAACGGAAATGAGTACTGTCGAAATACCTTTGAAGCAAATTAAAAATCTGCCTTCACTTACAGGAGAACCTGACATTATGCGTGCATTTCAACTAATGCCGGGAGTACAATCCGGAAAAGAAGGAACAAGTTCGATATCTGTAAGAGGTGGTGGTCCTGACCAAAATCTTTTTTTACTTGATGGTGTTCCTTTATATTATGTCAGCCATATTGGAGGCTTTGTTTCCGTTTTTGAACCGGGAGCCTTAAAAAGTGTTAAACTTATTAAAGGAGGTTTCCCTGCAAGGTATGGTGGGAGACTATCTTCAGTAGTCGATATAATAATGAAAGAAGGAAATAAAGAAAAACTACATGGTGAATATACTCTCGGTATTTTATCTTCAAAATTCCTTTTAGAAGGTCCTGTAAAGAATAATAAGTCATCATTTCTTTTTTCGTTGAGAAGATGTAACATTGATATTCTTACAATTCCTATTTCATGGTTTAATTCTAATGGAGAATCTTTTGCCGGCTATACTTTTTACGATATTAATGCCAAATATAATCATCAAATTTCAAAAAAAACTAAAATATATTTTAGTTTTTATACAGGAAGAGACAAAATATTTGTAAAATCTCATGGTTCCGTATCTATACCCGATGTAGTAGAATATAGATATAAAAATATTGTAAGCTGGGGTAACATTATGGGAACAATCCGGTTTAATCATTTATACAATTCAAAATTATTTAGTAATACAACATTATCTTATACAAAATTTAACTATCAAACAAAATTAATTTACAAACAAAAAGGTACAAAAACAGATTCCTTGAATGAACGTGATGTTGCTACTTTTAACTCAGGCGTTCAAGATATAATTGCAAAAATTGATTATGATTTTTATCCTAACACAAAAAATATAATAAAATTTGGTGCATCTGCTACTTATCATATATTTACGCCGGGTATTACTGTTTTTAAACAAACAGCAAATATTGATACCAGCTACGGATCTAACAATATAAATGCAATTGAAAATAACTTATATTTTGAGGATGAAATTAAAATTTCAAAAAAAATCATAGCAAACATTGGATTGCATTCGTCACTGTACTATATACAAAAATCTTTTTTTTACACTGTTCAACCTCGTCTAATGTTTAATTACTTAATAAAAAATAATTTGTCAATAAAACTCTCGTATGCAAATATGCAACAACATATACATCTATTATCAAATTCAGGTGCAGGATTACCTACTGATTTATGGGTGCCGGCAACTAAAAAAATAAAGCCTGAAAATTCTCAACAGTTGGCAGTTGGCATAGCACACACTTTACCTTTTGAAAAACAAATAGAATTAACCATTGAAAGTTATTATAAAACAATGACTAATTTAATAGAATTTAGTGAAGGTGCAAGTTGTTTTTCAGGAGGGAGTAATTGGCAGGAAAAAATTGAAACTGATGGTAAAGGAACAGCCTATGGCATAGAATTTCTATTACAAAAAAAAGAAGGCAAGACAACCGGTTGGATATCTTATACATTATCAAAAAACGAAAGAGTTTTTAAGACATTAAATAATGGGATGCCTTTTCCTTATAGATATGACAGAAGACACAATATCTCTATAGTTATTAATCATAAATTTAACAAAAATATAACTCTATCAGCTACATGGATTTATGAAACCGGAAATGCAATAACTTTAGCAGTATATCAATATTGTTTAATTAATTATGGTTATAATTATGCATTGGGAGATGATGAATTTAATAACGTTCATGTTTATAATGGACGTAATAGCTCTCGCATGCCTGCCTATCATCGTTTTGATGTTGGAATTAATTTCAAAAAGCAAAAAAAGAAAGGAATAAGAACATGGAATTTAAGTATTTATAATGTATATAATCATAAAAATCCATATTTTCTTTATTATAAATACGACAACAAAAAAGGTATAAATTTGTATGGATTAAGCCTTTTCCCTATTATTCCATCAGTTAGTTATAGTTTTAAGTTTTAAGAATATTATATCTGCAAGATTTTAAAACAAACCTTGCGGGTCTTTTTTGATTAAAGAATTCATTAAAATTTCACATTTTCAACAATAAAATATTCACATGAAGTTCTCAAAATCATTGCTAATACTTATTTTTATATTCAACCTGATTTGTAATAATTTATCTGCACAGAAAAAATAATTTACTGTTAGTGGTTATATTAAAGACAACTTTTCAGGAGAATCTCTAATCAATATAAAAAAAATTCACATCTCTCACACCTCTAAAAGTTGCTCGAAAAGATCTAATTTCAGCATTAAAAAATTCTGCAGAAACATTTATTGATCTATTATCAAAATGATTTATAATTGAGGAACCTGCTGTTTGAAAACTTCCAAATTCATTACCGTTTATTTTTTTTATCCATTTAAATGTTTTTTCTTTTACGGTTTCTTTATCCTTAGAATGTTCAAATATTGCTCTAAAATGCATGGTATGTTTATATGCTTTTTCTATATCCTAAAATTATTTAAAAAACACCTCTGACCTTATCTTTTGAGAACTTGTCAATTTGTTTAAGGGCTTAAATAATAGATATCTGTTTCTTGCAAATAATTGTTTTTTTATCGCTTCATTTTCTTAATCTATTATTTGATTCTTATTTCTTGAATGGCATCATTAATCAATTGTTTAGCATGAAATTTATCTATTACAATAAAAAAAAATTGAAAAACTTCATCCCCAATTTTTTTCATGTTATTCGCCAAATCAAAAGGAGATAATTTATTTAAAATAATTTTATGCTTATAACTATTATCTGAGTATAAAGCGTAAAGTCCTAATTAAGTATACAAATAAGATATGTTAATTGGTGGTATTTAAAAATTTTGATTTACGAATTTAAGGTTTTATAAAAACATACCAGTTGGTACTGTTATGTTAAATTATTTTATATCTTTGTAAATAGTAATAATTTATTCCAAAATAATAATGTTTAACTAAAAAAAAAAACATGAAAAAGGTATTATTAAGTTTGTTATTAGGATTGTTAATTTTCTCTGGATGTAAAAAAGATGATGACGATCCATCTCCATCTTTTGATGGAATGACTATTAAATGTGCAAATGTTTCCAGTTCAAATATTAAATTCGACTGGGATGCTACAACAGATCAAACAGTAACTTTTGATGCTAAATTAAGTGATATTGCACCATTAGATGCTACAATAACTATTGCTGAGGATGCATCTTCTACAGCTATATCAGGAACCCATTTTACTTTGGCATCTCCAACGTTGACCATTGCCAAAGGTGCTACTTCAGTGAGTTCATCTATAACAATTTTAGCTGATGGATTAAATCCTGAAGAAACTAAAACTATTGTACTTGACCTAAGTTCAGACAAAATAAAAGTCGGAGCTCCTGCTCAAATAACCATAGCTATTGAGAAGAATAAAAAACCAGTAATATCTTTTGATGGAATGACAATTAAATTTGCAAACATTTCCAGTTCAAGTATTAAATTCGACTGGGATGCTACAACAGATCAAACAGTAACTTTTGATGCTGAATTAAGTGATATTGCACCATTAGATGGTACAATAACTATTGCTGAGAATGCATCTTCTACCGCTGTATCAGGAACCCATTTTACTTTGGAATCTCCAACCTTGACAATTGCCAAAGGTACTAATTCAGTGAACTCATCTATAACAATTTTAGCTAATGGATTAAATCCTGAAGAAACTAAAATTATTGTACTTGACCTAAATTCAGACCAAATAACAATCGGAGCTCCTGCTCAAATAACTATAACTATTGAAAAGGATAAAAAACCAGAACCTGTAAATTCAATTACTCAAATAAAATGTACTCCTACTGCTGATTGGGGGGCATATAGTTGCATAAAAAGATTTCAACTGAAAGATATTGATAACGAATCTACCGCCGATGGTTATGATGAAATTGATTTCACATCAATGTCTGCTACAGTAATACCAGGAGAGCTTGTTGATTTTACTGTAACATTAGGTTCTTGTGAAAGCACACCTCCTCAGGATGATCTTATATTGGCAGTTTGGGTAGATTGGAATGGAGATGGTGATTTGTCCGATGATGGAGAAAAAGTATTTAGAGAAACAATATCTCAAGGTGATGGAACTTTTGTAAAAACTTTTACAGTACCTAATACAGCTACAGCAGGAACATTTGTTTTAAGAGTAGCCGAATGGTTTAAAGCAACTGGTGGTTTAGTAGATGGTTGTGGGAAAATGGACAGTGGTGAAGCTGAAGATTATGCTATCATAATTAATTAAATCATTTTTTTAGCTTAATATATTAAAAGGGATTCTATGTTTAGAATCCCTTTTGTAAATTTAGCTCTATTAAATTGTTGGATTTGTTGCAAACCGACAATGTTATTATAAATAAATTTTTTTAATTTTAAACTAGTTTTGATATGAAGAAAAAATTTACATTAATAATCCTAATAGGATTACAATTATTTTTTTCTAAAAATAGTTTTACACAAATACATAAGCCTAATGAATGTAGGGCTGATTTGGAAAACGAGAAGTACTATAAACAAAATCCGAAAGCACGTGAAGAAGCTTTAAGCTTTGAAAAATATTCACATGAATTTATTCAGAATCATAAGGCAAAAGCTACAAAAGAATATATTATTCCTGTGGTTTTCCATGTATTTGGAACAAATTTTAATAGTGGAACTACAGTAGATGATGCACTTATTATTGATGCTCTACGAAAACTTAGTAATGATTTTCAAGGATTAACAGCAGACTGGAATAGTGTTGACCCAAATTTCGAATCTGTTAAGGGGGCATTAAATATCACTTTTACTCTGGCAGAATTGGATCCTGAAGGAAATGCAACCACTGGTATTGAATATTATTCAGCACTGTCTGGATTCGGCAATGGTAGTGGTTATGATTCGCAAATTCAAAATTATGCATGGGACAATTACAAATATATGAATGTATATATTATGCGTGATTTATATGCTGATGATGATTATTATAATTCAGGAGTTTCTTGGTATCCCAATACTTCAATGTCTAATAGTAATCTGGCCAGAGTTGTTTACAATGGAAGTTATCTTGCAACAAATACCGGAGAGAATTTTCGCAGAATTATGACTCATGAGTTTGGACATTGGTTAAACCTTAAACATCCTTTTTCTGGGGGATGCAGTGAACCAAACGATTGTGTTGAAGATACTCCTCAAACAACAACAAACAGTGGATCTTGTAACACTTCTATTGAAAAATGTCCAGGTGCAGGTGTTCCTAATGGCGAAAATTTTATGGATTACTCGGAATGTTACCGCATGTTTACAAAAGGCCAGGTTAAACGGATGCAAGCAGCACTTGAGCATCCAGCAAGAAAACCTTTGTGGCAAAGATCTAACTTATTAGTAACAGTACCTTCTGCATTATCACCATCTTTATATTCAGATAAAGAAACAATATGTGAAAATATATTAAATGACGGAAGTGTCGATACTGTTTATTTATTTCTTGATGGAGATAAATTTTCGATTAATAGTGGAGTAATGACAGAAAACACTCATTATAATGTTGAAAATTTACCATCCGGTTTTACTATTGAAATTGCTGGGACCTCGCATAGTACGGCATATATTCTACTAACAGGTAATGCCAATAATCATTTAAAAGCTGACGATATTGATAATCTAAAAATTACTTTTCTTAATGCCTCGCTTGTAGGAAATGACACCTCAATTTTAAAAAGTGCAACATTAATATTTAATATAAATTTCATGGATGCTTATAGCGTTTATTATAAGGATATTGAAGATCTTGAAATAAATTCAAACGCCTTGCTAAAAAGCTTCTCATTGGAATCTGAACCTGATTATTTTATTTTAGACGGAACGAGTCTTTTAGATTATAGTCTTTGGTATGATGGAGGAGATTTAAGGTTTAAAACAAATACAAGAGCCTTGGTATGTGATGGAACTTCTAAGAATGTATCAGATTTACCTCGAGGAACAATGATTGGTTCTACCAGTAATTGGGTAAATGGAGGTACTTCATCCGACGTCCATAATATTTTAACTCAAACATATACTAATTGGAGTGGAAAACAGGCTTATATAGGTTTTAAATTCGATATCAATGAACAAACACACTATGGTTGGTTTAGAATAAAAGTTTCAAATAATGGTACTTCTTACGTCTTATATGATTATGCATATAATCAAGAACCTGGCAAGCCTATTTATTCAGGAGACAGAGGAGTTTCGTATATTCTGCCAATTGAGAATCAATTTCAAGAAAATGCAACAAATAATGGATCAATATCAGAACCAATAATTTTGGAAGTTTATAAAAATCCTTTTTCTATTGCAAGTGGGACTTTAACAGAAGGTTTACATTATTCTATTAGCAATATTCCATCTGGGTTAACAGCAACTATTACTACCACGAATGATTCTACAGCTAATATTGCTTTAACAGGGATAGCTGATAATCACACAGATGATGTTGCTAATATTACATTAACATTTCTAGATGCAGCTTTTAATTCAGGCTTAGCGGTTGACTTAGACGGGAACCCTATTAAGCTTTCAATTAATTTTATAACGCCAATTATTACAAGTAGCGGTAATAAATTTATTGAAAAATCAAAGGATGATGGAAGTATAAACAACTTAATTGTACTTAATTTAAAAGATGGATCTTTTTCTCTTAGTACTGGCGAATTAATTGAAGGAACACATTATGAGGTGCAGAATTTACCGAATGGTTTAACTACTAATATAATTGTGAAAAATAAAACTCAATTATGGTTCATGTTATCCGGAAATGCAATAAAACATAGTGTAGTTAATAGTATTTCCAATCTTACATTAAGCTTTTTGAATGCTGCTTTTTCCGAATTTACTGTAGATAATATTTTAGGAAGCACTATTGTTTGTTCAATTAACTTTGAAGGTAATAGTACAGGGGTTTTTGACAAAAAAGAAAGTAATGATATAACCATTAAACCAAACCCAAATCAAGGTAGTTTTACTATTAAGTTAAATTCAATATTTAACCGCGATATTGATATTAAAATTTACAACTTGTTAGGTCAAACAATATGGACAAAAAAAGTTATCAACTATAACAGTACTGAAATTAAAATTAATTTGGATAATATTAATGGAGGTATGTACATTATTCAGGTTATTACCGAATCTGAAATTCTAAAAAGCAAAATTAAAATCGAACCTTGAAAATTTATTTAATCAAAATAATTTTTCAAGGTTCTACTTCGGGGTAAAAACCCGAAAAATTTTCTTTATTCCTTTTTTAACATTACCACTGTTTTATACGGTGGTAATGTTAAAAAGGCTAAACCATAATTAGTTTTGCCCAAGGTATTAATTTAAAAAAAGCCTGTTTTTATTTTTCAGATATTCACAAAAGATGAAAAGTGAACCTGAAAATTTTAAAAATAGGGCTCACTTTAAAATTTGGGTGGACTAAGCGTAAATTTCAGAACTCCTAATCCATAAACAGAAAGTTTAAAATGCTTGAATATCCTAATATTTCAAAATAGCTACACTTTCTGTGTATATTTTCTTGATAAATATTTTATTATAAACAAATACGCTCTAATTTGGGCATTAAAATTTATCGTGGAACAATAATTATTTTATTATAATTCACCATATTTTTTTTATTATCCCCTCTATTTGTCGGGTCGCTCCCAAAAATAGTGAGATGACCTTAGCCTAAAGGACTTGTATTATAGAGTTTTGTTAAACTTCTTTTCATTTACTTTTGGATTGAAACAAAAGTTCAAGACTGCAAAGCAATTTCTTGTTTTCTTCACTTCTACCGAAAAGCTATCAAATAATTAAAAGTCTATCGGCATTAACAAAACCAAATCTTCAATAATAATAAAAATTATTGAAGAGGTTTTGTATGAATCTCCGCTAAAATAAAAGAACTCACTCCCTGCGGTCGTTCAAACAGCTTTTATTTTTTTACGCTTCGTTACGTTTGAAAAC
>JADFUR010000054.1 GCA_015222055.1 Bacteroidota bacterium
AATCTCCGCTAAAATAAAAGAACTCACTCCCTGCGGTCGTTCAAACAGCTTTTATTTTTTTACGCTTCGTTACGTTTGAAAACCACAAAATTTCTTTGAGGTCGGATGTGAATTATATTTTCTTGATAAACATTTTATTATAATCAAATACGCCTTAATTTAGGTGTGAAAAAAAACCACGTAGTGGTGATATATTTATAGCACAGAGTTTATAAAATATTTTAAAGTGCCGTAGGTACGTCCTGTTTCAATATTTAGATAGGATTAAGATTTATAGGACAATAATAATTATTTTATTATAATACACCCTAATTTTAAATTGACCCATTATTTTCTATTGAGTGTTGAAAATTTAGCGAAAGAAAAATTTTCGATACTTCGAGATTGAGTGCTAAATTTTTGAGCATATTTTTTCCGGAAAATTTCTTTATTGCAAACACTTGAATTTTTTAATATAAAAAAAAAGCGTAGTTGAAGACTACGCCAAGCTTTTGATTTCATTCAAAGTCAATATTTCAATCAAAAAAATTGAGATTTGAAATATTTTTATTTTTTTACAAAAATATTACCGCTAATGAAAAAAAAACGATTACTAATAAAATAATAATATATTTCCAATAATGACTACTCACAAATAATCCACTCAACAAGAGCAAATCATCATCAATATTAGAATCAATTTCTCCGCCTGTAGAAGAAGAGGAGTATTTAACAGTTACACCTTCAGAATTAAAAAGGTTCCATTTTGCCCCCCATAAGTCATCATATTTCGAATTTATAGTTTTATTATCAAAAGATATTTTAGCTTTCGACATAAAATTATCATAAGAAATTTTTCCAACAACTTTATTTTCTACACTGTCAATAATTTCGACATTTTGTTTAAAAAAACTTTTTATCTGAAAAGCATATTTTTTCCCATTTAACTTCCCATTTGAAGTTTGCGAAAACAGACTATCGGTTAATTCCCCAATTTGTTTACCATTATCATAAATAGTGTATAAATTAGAAAAAAAAGTTTTTTTCCATTTAAGCTTTTTTTGCATAATATATCATTTTTTTTATTTGTAACAAACTATATACATTCCTTTAATGTGATGCAGATATTATCTATTTAACTTATTGTAAATTACTTACGGAGCACTTCTCTTAATTTTATCAAATGGCTTACAAAAAACTAGCGTTATTTTGCTTTAAAACTTCCGCCATGCTTGATTATCATCCATTAATAAAATTGAAAGATAATAATTTTAATTTATTTCACAAATCTAAATATTGAATTAATAAACTCTTTGTTATTTTCATAATAAAGTTATAATCAAAACAGGTACATCTATTTGCTTAGTTATTTTGGTGTGGTCTTTCCAGTAATCATCCATTTGAAATGCATTTTGAGCAAAATTGTAATTACGAGGAATCTCATTATCTATTTTATCTACAATATTAACACTACTCTTATTATGCGAAAGTATTTTATATGACAAGCCTTTTTTACCCAATGCTTTTTTTGCATTTAAAAAGCTTGTCATTATTGAATCTGGTTTAGTATCCGCAAGAGCGAAGCTTGTTTCTAAAAGACTATTTATATAGCTAATTTGATTTTCTAACGATTTGGAAATACATAATGTTGAATTTGCTAAAATTAAGCCTTTAACATGATTCGGATATTTTAAAGCTTAGTTTACAGCCAAAACTCCTCCAAAAGAGTGAGAAAAAATATATATTTTTTTAGCATGATAATGTTTTCTAATTACATCAATATCTTTAATCATTCTGTTTATTGAATAATCGCTATTTACTGATTTTTCTGAGCGTCAGCTACCTCTCTGATCATAATAGACCATTGATAAATCAGATTCTAATTTATTTACTTTTAGGTCTTCAAAAGATTTACTCCATGCACCTGAAACACCATGGATAAAGATGTAAATAGGTCCCTCATCCGTTTTTTTCACAAATAATTTTGTACCATCATCGGCAATTAAAAAATTATCATTTGCATTTTGATTCTGTGATTTTAGATTAAAACAAATCACAGTTAATATAATTGCAAAATTATTCTATTCATAAAAATTATTTTATTGTTGGCAACTAAAATTTAAAAATTAATCATTTAATTAAAAGAAAAAGACTAGAAGCCAAAGTTATCAACAAAATTGATTTTTTAAACACCGGAATAGGCAATCTATGATTAATTCTCTTCCCAATGAAAGAACCCACAAACAGAATTGGCAAAAACAAAGCAGACATTTTAAAGGTTTGAAAAGTTAATATGCCAGAAAAATAATACCCAAACAAAGCTACAATAGAAGTAACAATACTAAACCACGAAAATATCTCTCTAAACTCCTGATTATCTACATTTGCAGAATTAAGAAAGAGAGCCAATGGCGGTCCGCTTATAGATATGCAACCAGTTAAAAAACCCAAAAAAGCACCCGCAATTTTATAAGCAATGGGGTGTAATTTCACTGAATATTTTATTCCTAAAAGTGATAGAACAGACAATAATATAAAGAAGATACTCATTATCCTTATAAGAATGTTTTCAGAAATATAATTAAGAGTCAGCACTCCTGTTATGGTGAATATTGCTCCGTATATAATTAAAGACCTGAATTGTTTATTTACTAATTTTTTCTCTTTCTTTTGCAGTATAATAATTACAGAAGCAGCCAAATTACAAAAAATAAGTACCGGGATTAGTTCGGTGGGTGAATACCAAATTAATAAAGGAGGAAGAGACACCAAGGCAAAACCAAAGCCAGTAATTCCTTTAACCAGACTTGCAGTAAAAACGATTAAAATTACCCAATATAATTCCATTATGATTATAGATTAGTTGTAAGCACTATAAAAGAACTAATACCTATTATTAGCCAGAGCAAAATTCCTAAAATGAAACTCTTAATCCCAGCTTTTTTAGCATCTGCAAAAGAAATGTTTGAGCCAATAAGGAAAAGAGCTATAACCATACCACGCTTACCCAGCCAATTAAAATGAGCAAAAGTATTCGCTCCTGCAGGAAACAAATATGCTATAATAATACTTGCAACAAAAAGCCCGATAAACCACGGTATCTTAATTTTTCCACTCGTTTTATTTTTTTGAGTAAATGCAATAATTATAGACAAAGGGATAATCCATAACGCCCGTATCAATTTCACTGTTGTAGCTACTTCAAGAGCCTTTGGTCCATATGTTGCTCCTGCACCAACTACCGAGCTGGTATCATGAATAGCAATTGCAGCCCACGTACCAAATGTTTCTTGACTAAGATTAAAGTAATGACCTATCATTGGAAAAATAATTAATGCAATCGCATTAAGAATAAAGATAACCACTAGAGAAAATGAAATTTGATAATTTTTCGCATTCAATACAGGAGCCACAGCGGCAATGGCACTACCTCCACATATAGCAGTCCCTGTTGATATGAGCATACCAACTTTAGAATCCACTTTAAGAAATTTTGTAAGTAGAAGACCTGAAGTCATTACAAAGGCAACAGATATTGCCGTTTCAAAGAAACCTATTTTTGAAGTACTGATAACTTGTGTTAGATTCATACCAAAGCCCATTAACACAATCGATGCTTGTAATGAAAAAGATGTGTATTTTGCTATGCTTTCATGTTTTAGTCCAAATATTGATAACAAAATACCCGATGCTAACGCTATGGCTGGCGTGATAAATGGCATAAAGCAAAGAAATAATACTATACCATAAATTGTACTTGTTTGTTTCTGATTTAAAGTCATATTTTTATCCTTTTTATATTTATATGGGACAAAAGTATGTATTGCTTATAGTCAAAACAAATACTAAATAGCTATGCTAAATAACTAAAAGTTATATTGAGAAAGAAAATCAATAAATAATTTGGTAGATGAAGCATGATGCCCCTGCCGGAGTGCAATTCGAAATTTTCGGTTAAGGGAAATATTTTTAATACTTATTTTTACAATTTCTTTTAATCGCAATTCTTTTTCTATAGATTTCTCAGATACTAGTGCAATTCCATCAAAATCAGTTAAAAAATTTTTAATAGCTTCGGTACTACCTAAATGCATAATAATATTGAGTTTATCTAAAATTAGATTGTGTTTTAATAATGAATTTTGAATGACTTGAAGTGTTCCCGAACCTTTTTCTCTAAGAATAATTGGTATTTCCTGAAGATGAGCTATTGATATCAATTTCCGTTTTGCATAAACACTATTGCTACCAGTAACAACAATAATTTCATCGTCAAGAAAATCGATATACTTAATGTTTGATTGAGAAGCTTCATTTTCAACCAGAGCCATATCTATCTCATTTTCTAATAATTTTTGTTCCATCTCAAAAGAATTGCCATTAAGTAAATAAAGCTCAATTTTGGGGTAACGTTTATAAAACGCAGCAATAACTTTAGGTATAAGATATTGGGATATAGTTGAACTTGCACCTATTCGCAAAATTCCTTTAAAAGAATCGTTTAATCTTTCAATGTCGAACTCCAATTCCCTATATAATTGTCTTATTGGTTTTAAATGATTATATGTAAGAGTACCGGCTTCGGTCAAATATATTTTATTGCCTTTTCTTTCAAACAGTGCAATGTTTAATTTATTTTCTAATTCTTTTATGTGTTTTGTTACAGCTGGTTGACTAATAAATAATTCGTCAGCAGCTTTTGAAAAACTCAAATTTTCTGCAACCGTCAAAAAAACACTATCTCTATAATCCATATTATTATTTCATATTAAACTTCATCTTTCTTTATTGCAACTTGTTGTTATAACAAATATAATAAAAATCTTATATTAACTAACGAATATATTTATTAAACAATTCTGTTAATGAAGATGAAAAAATATATTTAGAGTAATTATTTTTTTTATCACAAAAAGGCAAAGGTGGTAGAAAAAATCAAGCTATAGACAAACGAAGTTAAATTTTAAAAAATTATTTTTTGGTATTTGACTATTTCAAAACTCAAACAAAAAG
>JADFUR010000055.1 GCA_015222055.1 Bacteroidota bacterium
AAATTATGTTAAGCAATTTGCGGTTCAATTACTATTAGGTCTTTTATATTAGTAAATATGCAATTCTAAGAGAGTTATAAACTTCATTTTTGAAATCTCAAATAATCTATAAAAATAACTATTATATAAAATTACATTAAAATTTTATTTCACAACAAATATGATAATCTGAAAAAAATTAATTTACAACTCGAAAAATTTAATGAAGTTTTCGTTCAAGTTATTTAAAATATGAACAAATTATTTTTTGCATAAATTCTATTTAACATAATATTATGCATAATTAGATAAGTTAAAACACTATTAATTTAATCAAAATTTGAAGCAACAGAAATTACAATTAATTATATATGACAACTTTCTCTGTTGTATGTCCTAGGTTAGTTACAATGTGTATAAAATATAATCCATTTTCTAAGTAATTCAAGTCAAATTGGTTGTTAGTAAATGAGTTACCGTTTAATTTAGACACCTTTTGACCATAAAGATTATATATTGTTATTTCCTTAATATTATTTTGACTATTGCTTAATATAAGAACATTTCTTGATATTATAATATTCGAATTCACATTAAAATCGACTAATTCAATGGGTAAGCTTCCGTCTCCTACTCCTACTCCAAAATCAGAAAATCCTGTTAAGCCATTTCTCTTTATTGTGATAGGATCAGTTCCTGTTCCTGTTTGATCTACAATACTCGCTATACCAGACAATGCCCAATCATCTAAATTATTATCTCTTTTAAGCAATGTATGTCTATCAACTGCGATAGCTCCATTCGTGTGTCCTCTTGAAACCAATGTAGCATCATAATTAACTGATGATACAGCATCGGGAAATATTGTCCAAATACCGGCATCTAAAAGCGTATTTATGTTTACTCCATTTGTCGTTAAGCTTGGAGCATTACCAGTAATTAAACTAGAAAATGAAGCTGTTAAATAGTTTATTTCAGATGATGAATTTAAATCAATCTGGGCAAATTCATAATTCGAGCCCGTTCCTATTGGGAAAACATATACCCCTGTAGCATTTACTTTTCTTTTAAGAACCCCATTTATATAATTTGATGTGCTATATCCAGAAATAGAAGTTGTTGTAGCATTATCAATTGTTATAGTATTTTCCCCAGTATTTAACAAGCCATTTGTTAGTGTTATTTGATTTGCAACAGTGATATCTTTTGAAAGCGTAACATTGTTTGTATTATCGATTTCAATATTGTAAAGTGATATTGTGCCAACTCCACTTATTGTTTGTAAAACACTTCCATTTAATTTTAACAATGTCCCTGTCCTTGATAAATCTAATGTAGCACTAGCATTAATAGTTAAATCATTTTGCACAGCTAAGGTTAAATTATCAGCACTAAACTCAAATGAACTACTTGGATTTAAAATAAAATCTTTAACTGTAATATCAGATGAATAAGTAATACTATCATTATCTGAAATTATAACACAAACAGCATTTTGATCAGGCACCAAACTTGAAGTATACCAACTTGAATTATCATCTGAAGACTGCCAGATTGAAGTTGTGCTGAATGTCCCATCTGTACAAGTTCTAAAATAATCGGTATCTTTTGAAGTGTATGAATTATTTGTTGTAAATAGTAGTTTAATATCATCCACATAATAATAATCACTAGTGCTTGTTCCACTTTTTTCATCAAACTTTACCCTTACTTTTATTTGGGTTTCTGCATCATCTACTGAAACGATCCAAGGATTCGTAGAAACAGTCGTTGGATTAGAAGCATTGGTTGTTCCAAACTCAATTTCTCCATTATTATATCCATCAATTAGTTTTACAGATCCATTCCCATTCCAAGTTAATCCATTATCATATGAAATATCTAAATAAAGATCATCATCAGAATCTACACCTTTAGAAGCAAAAGCTAGTGATAGTTTTACTGTATTATAAGATGAGATATCAACATTGTCTAAAACAATGTTTCCATCAGCATTCTCTGTTGATCCTGTTAATTTTAGTGAATTAGTACCACTGTTTACTTTTTCTGTAGTAGTTGCTATTGTTGCAGTACCCGGATTAGATGTGTAATTCCAGGTATCACCACTTTCAAACCCCTGATATGCTATTATTTCCTCACTACCGCCTCCATCTGTTCCATTAGGTGTTAACATAACATTTGAAGCTGGACTGATTGTTTGGTATATAGCATTTAATCCCGTACAATTCTTTTCAAAAACCCAAACAAAATATGTTGTATTCGGGCTTAATCCATCAATATTAATTGTGTTTTCCAATCCATTAAATACAACTTGCTCTCCGGAGGAATATGTGGAATTTGCAGTTGGATCATTCCCGTCTGTTGGATTTGTATAAGAATTACTTGAATTAATAAGAACTAAACTTTCATCTCCATTGCCTTGATTCCAAGAAATAGTAAATGAACTTGGTGTTACATTTGAAAATGTCACATTACCGGCTTGTGTTGTTGGAGTTTCGCAAGTGCTTGTAAAAATCTCACAAACCCACTCAGGATGATCAATAAAAGGATTTCTATTGCCTTGATATCCATAAACTACTTCGTTCCTATTTCTCTCAAAATCATTAACAGGATCTTGTTCGTTCCATAATAAAAGATCAGATAATTTTGCCAACTCTGGTAATTTTGAATTATCATCTGCTGGTAAATAATCAATAGCTTCTAAATCTGGTTCGTTCACTCCTGCTGTAGCATTCCATTCACCTTCATACCTGGTAGCCATATAAAATATCATTCTTGCACAATCTCCTTTTACTTCATCACGAGGTTTCCATACCCACTCTGTTGAGCTAGTCCAAGAATCTGTTGGGACTGTCCCTCCATCATCAAAATATTGTTTATTACATTCCCCATACCATCTACTATTTCTTGCTGAATTTACACTTACATCACAAGGTCTTAAATGATGACAATCTGTATAAGCGGGTTGTGCCATATCATCAAACCCATGAGATTTCGCCCAGCAATGTTCTCTTGTCCATCCAGCACCACTATTATATTCTTGGGCTGCATTAACTGACCATCCTGTATATAACAAAATTACATTAGCGGAATTATTAGGGTCTCTATCAGATTCTTTTAAAATATCCCAAACATCAGTACCTGTTGAAGTATAAGGATAAACAGTATGTCCTGATATAATATCATTGAGAGCTGATTTCAAAGGAATACCAGTTAATCCATTAGCGGAATCATAATAACCAGCAGGAATTTGTCCAATTAGTTGTATAGAAATTAATAAAACGGGGAATAGTAATAGAATTTTTTTTTTTAGATTTTTTGCGGTTTCAATTATATCTTTTGTCATAAACAAGTTAGTAGTTATATTATACTTATTTAAATATAATTAAGAGTTGCCGCTTCAATGAAACCTTGGGGATCTTAAATATTGTTTTTGAATGTTACGGAAAAATGTTCATATAGTTTCATGATTTGAGGAGAAGTTACAAATTAATTTAATCAGAATATGACTATATATAGTAGTTTCGCTAATTTTAAAATTCTATTTAACATAATATTACCCCATTATTCGCCAAATAGACAACCACATAGGAATTGAAATTAAACAAATTAAATAACTTATAAACATCACACTACCAATCTTTTGCTTGTCTCCGCCATATTTTCTTATCTGTATAATTATATTTGCTGCAGGAGCTACAGCAGATTGAATAACAAATAAATCGGCTAATAAAGGGTATTCAACTCTTAAATTTGTTAAACTCAATACAAATATTGTTATTATAGGAATAATTATAAATTTCACCGAAACAACCCTTAAAACATCCCATACAGGAGGCCAAATTTTAAAAGATATACTTCCCAATGTTGCCCCAAGAATAAATGTAGCTAATGGCACAGTTGCATTTCCTAAAAAAGATGTAGTTGATATAATTATGTCAGGAACAAATAGCTTTAGACTTGTAAGAACCAACAACACTGCAAAAAGGTTGGCAACAAAAGGTGGAGTTGCAAGGCTTTTAAAGGACATTTTTTCACCTGCCTCTGATGTAACAAGAAATTTACCAACACTCCACAAAACAGGGCTTAATCCCAAAATAAACAAAAAACATAATGAAGCAAATTCATCGAATTGATTTGGATATAACATTTTACCTACGGGTAATACAAGATAACCTGCGTTCATTAAACTCGATAATGCTATCATATTTTTTTTTCTGGGTAACTCTTTACAAAACAAAAAAGCAGATATTGCCATGGCAATTAGTATCATAGCTATTGAAGATAATGGAACTATCCACCAATAATGAAATTCAACCGGATTAAAATTTTTTAATACTTTCGAAAAAATCATACAAGGATAGAAAACATTGATGGTAGCGACAGATAAACTTTTAATATTCTCTTGAGAAATGACTTTAAATCTAACCAATAAGCCAGATGCCAGAATTATTAAAAAAATTGAAAATACTGCTTTAAAAACAGGTGAAAATGAAGTTAAAAATAATGATACGTCCATTAATTAAATTTTTGTCTAATGTAAACACATATAATTAATTAAAAATAAGGCGATTATCCCCTACTCTACTTTTTATTCATATAAATCGTCATCGGTATAAGGATTTTCATAATATAATGAATTGCTTATATTCAATATATTATTTACACTAATAATCGCATGTTTAACTTTCTCATTATCAGGGCTTATCTCTAATGCCTTATTAAAATAGTTTATTGCTTGTCCAAAATTCTGAAATTTATTCTTTATCCTCCCTAAATAGTAAAAAGCTTCATCATTATTTGGATCATTTTCAACAATTTTATTAAAAAGTTTTTCAGCTTCTTCTAATTTATTTTTTTCAAATAAACTTTCGGCCTCTTTAAATAATTTATTTTTCATAATTCTAGAATTTAAATTTTAGTAACTATTAAGTGCCTTAAGTTTGAAATGCCTACAATGCATTGATTTTTAGCTTCTTGATAATCGAAATAAAAATAGCAAAAATTTCATTGGCTTCTTGTCAAAATTAATTTTTTTTTTCAGAACTAACCCAATTTAAATCAGTAATTATTTCAAAAAAAATGTTTCACTTGCTTCACTTTCGCAGGTTTTAAAAGCTTTAGACACTCTTAACTTTAGCACACTTTAAAGTACTGATTAGTTAAAAATTATTTAATAATTTTTTTCATAAGTTTATATTTTGCATCCGTAAAAGGTGCAAATCTAATATTTGAATCTAATAAATTTGACTTTTTTAATACAGATTTTGCATTAGAAAAATTAGCAAAACTTAGTTTACCATGATATTTTCCAATTCCACTATCTCCTACTCCTCCAAAAGGTAAATTATTATTTGCTATGTGCATAATTACTTCATTTATTGCAGAACCGCCAGAACTTGTTTTATTTAACACCATCTTTTGACTTTTTTTATTTTTTGAGAAATAATATAATGCTAATGGTTTTGATCTTTTATTAATAAAGTCAATTACATAACTCAATTCAGTAAACTCTAAAACAGGCAATAAAGGTCCGAAAATTTCTTCCTGCATAATTTTATCATCTGGCTTAACATTGTTGATAATAGTGGGTTCAAAATACAAATTTTCTATATTTAATTTGCCTCCATAATAAATATCAGCATCTTTTATTTGTTCTTGCAGTCTTAAAAAGTTATTTTTATTAATAATTCTGGTGTAAAATTCTGATTTTTCTGCATTTTCACCATAAAAAGATGTTATATAAAATTTTAATTTATTAAGAAATTCATTTTTAATTTGTTTATGAACAAATAAATAATCGGGAGCAATGCAGGTTTGTCCGGCATTTAACAATTTACCCCATATAATTCGCTTTGCAGCTTTATCTAAATTTGCATCCTTATCAACAATAACAGGACTCTTCCCTCCTAACTCTAAAGTAACGGGCGTTAAATTTTGAGCAGCAGATTGATAAATTATTTTACCAATTTTTGTGCTTCCTGTAAAAAATATATAATCCCATTTTTGATTTAGCAATTCTTGAGATACTTGTTTATCGCCCTGAATAACAGATATATATTCATAAGAAAAAAATTCAGAAATCATTTCTTCAATAACATTTGCAGTATTTACTGATAACTCAGAAGGCTTAAGTGTAATAACATTTCCGGCAGACATTGCACCAATCAAAGGGCTAATAATTAATTGAAAAGGGTAATTCCACGGTGCAATAATAAGCACATGACCAAATGGCTCATTATAAATGTAACTTTTTGAATAAAAATGTATTAAAAAAGGTGTTTTCTTTTTTTTGGGCTTTGCCCAATTTCTTAAATTTTTTATATGAAAATTTATTTCATCAATAGTAATTCCAATTTCAGTAGCGTAAGCTTCAAATTTTGATTTTCGTAAATCTTTATACAAAGCATCATTAATTTTGTCTTCGTACTTAACAATAGCTTGTTTAAGTATTTTTAACTGACTAATTCTAAAATCAATATTTTTTGTAGCCTGAGTATTAAAAAATGCTCTTTTAATATTCATTATATTTTTTATTCTATTTTTTTCCATTTCGAATTTCTTTTTTTTAAGCCCTATTTATTATCCAAAATTAAAATTAATTTATTAATATAAAAAAATAACTCTCTGAATATTATTTACTTTAAAAAAAATTTCACAAATTTGTATCCTTTATTTTTTTAATAAATATTGACTTAATAATCAACTTCTCTACCTGTATCTTTGAATAAAAAATGCAAAGATATTATTACAAGCTTCAAAATAACTACAAAACTCATAAACTGATGAATAAAATAGCAAAACAAATCAACGAATTAGCCGAGAAATACAAAAGTTATACAGCAAAAAACTTATCAAAGTTAGTGAAAATAAAATCACTAAGCATGGGAGAAAAAGAAGTTCAACTTGAGCTAAAAAAACAAATGGAAGAAGCCGGCTTTGATGAAGTTAAAATTGACGGACTTGGTAATGTAATTGGCCGAATAGGTAATGGTAAAAAAATATTAGCAATTGACGGGCATATGGACACCGTTGATTTTGGAAACCTCGATAATTGGGATTTTGATCCTCTTTCAGGAGAGATTAAAGATGGTTTTGTTTATGGTCGTGGTAGTGTTGACCAAGAAGGCGGCCCAGCAGCTTTTGTTACTGCAGGACGTATTTTAAAAGAATTAGGTTTTGATAAAGACCTTACTATTTATTTCACAGGAACTGTTATGGAAGAAGACTGTGACGGACTTTGCTGGAAATATATTGTTGAAGAAGACAAAATTAAACCTGACTTTGCAATTAGTACAGAGCCAACAAATTTGAATATATACAGAGGCCACAGAGGAAGAATGGAGATTGAAGTTAGCTTTAGAGGTATTTCTTGTCATGGTTCTGCACCCGAGAGAGGTAAAAATGCAATTTATATGGCTTCAAAAGCATGTCTTGAAATTGAAAAACTTAATGAAAGATTAAAATATGATAAATTTTTAGGAAAAGGTACTGTTGCCCTTGCTGAATTTATTTCAGGAAGTCCTTCTCTTTGTGCTGTTTCAGATTATGCAAAAATACATATTGATAGACGTTTAACATGGGGTGAAACAAAAGAAACTGCAGTTGCTGAAATTGAAGAAATTGTTAAAGATATGGATGCTAAGGTTGAAGTGCTTTACTATGAAGAGACTGCTTATACAGGAAAAAAATATGGAATGGAAAAATATTTTCCTACATGGAAAATTCCTGAAAATCATGTTGTTGTAACAACTGGTGTAGAAACTTTTAAAGAATTATTAAACAAAGAACCAATTGTTGATAAATGGACTTTTTCTACCAATGGTGTAACAATGAATGGCTTTTATGATATACCAATGATTGGTTTTGGTCCTGGTAATGAAGTATTAGCTCATGCACCAAACGAAAAAGTTCCTATTGAAGATCTTAAAGTAGCATCTGCTTTTTATGCATTATATGCTTACAATATTTCCGAAACATAACAATTGTTTGATAATTTTAAATAGACTTTGCGTAATATAAATTTATCGTTTTTTGTCATTTGGCTTCGCCGTCATTTGTTTCACTGTTATTTAGTTGTCATTTGTTATAATAATTACTATCAATGACTATTAATAACAAATTAATGACTATCAATGACAAAATAGACAGCTTTTATTATAAACATCATCATTTAAATTAACAAATTATGAATAATACATATTCTCAAATAATTGAACAATTAAATAAATTAGAAGATACAAAGCTTTTTCATAAGGACTTTTTATTAACATGGGAAAAAAGCGTAGATGAATTAAAACAAATTTTTCTTGTTGCAGAGGCTCTTAAATATCTTCATGACAACAATATATCGTCAAAATGTTTTGATTCAGGATTAGCAATATCTTTATTTAGAGATAATTCAACACGAACACGCTTTTCATATGCATCAGCAGCTAATTTGTTAGGACTTGAGGTTCAAGACCTTGATGAAAAAAAATCACAAATTGCTCACGGTGAGACCGTACGCGAAACGGCAAATATGGTTTCATTCTTAACAGATATTATTGGTATTAGAGATGACATGTACCTTGGCGAAGGAGATGCATATCAACGTGAAGTTGGTGATGCTCTGGATTATGGATATAAGGAAGGCTTATTAAACCAACGTCCTGGAATTATTAACCTACAATCGGATATTGACCATCCAACACAATCAATGGCTGATTTTTTACACTTAATTAATCATTTTGGTTCAATTAAAAATTTAAAAGGTAAAAAAGTTGCAATGACTTGGGCATACTCTCCTAGTTATGGTAAACCACTTTCTGTTCCTCAAGGCATTATTGGTCTTTTTACACGATTTGGAATGAATGTTGAATTTGCTCATCCCGAAGGTTACGATGTTATTCCCGAAATAATGGATATTGCTTCAAAAAATGCTAAACAAAGTGGAGGAAGTTTCAAAAAAGTTAATTCAATGGACGAAGCTTTTAAAAACGCTGATATTGTTTATCCAAAAAGTTGGGCTCCATTCTCTGTTATGCAAGAAAGAACAGAATTACTTAAAGCAAATGATGAAAAAGGTTTAGACATTTTAGAACAAAAATGCCTTGCTCAAAATGCTAATTTTAAAGAGTGGGAATGCACCGAAGAAAAAATGAAATTAACTAAAGATGGAGAAGCATTATATATGCATTGCTTACCTGCTGATATTTCTAATGTTTCGTGTGAAAAAGGAGAAGTACAAGATACAGTATTTGACAAATACCGGGTTCCTCTTTATAAACAAGCGGGCTATAAACCTTATATTATTGCGTCAATGATGTTTAATAATAAATTTAGAAACCCCGCAGATCTTTTAGATAAGTTACTTAAAGAAAATAAAAAAAGAGTTAAATTATAATTTTTATAAAAATTTTTTATTTTAAAAGACTTACAATTATGTAGGTCTTTTTTTTAGATAAAGCTTTGATAAATACAATTATTTAGAGAAATTTGTAAAATATTAAATAATAAACCATGTCAAAAATAATTATAAAAAATCAAGAGCAAATTGAAGGTATTAGGAAAAGTTCTAAACTAGCCGGAGAAGTATTAAAATACATTGCTCAATATGTAAAAGAAGGTGTAAACACTGAATATTTAGACAATAAAGTTGATGAATTCATTAGAGATCATAAAGCAATACCTGCCCCATTAAACTATTATGGTTTTCCAAAATCAAGTTGCATATCCTTAAACGATGTTGTTTGTCATGGTATTCCATCATCAAAAACAATTCTTAAACCAGGTGATATTTTAAATATTGACATAACAACCATACTCGATGGATATTACGGTGATACAAGTAATATGTTTGCCGTTGGTGAAATATCTGATAAAGCAAAAAAACTTATTGAAGCAACTAAACACTGCTTAAATCTTGGTATAGAACAAGTTAGACCTGAGAATAGGTTTGGTAATATTGGCTTTGTAATAGCAAGATATGCTCATTCAAAAGGATTTAGTGTCGTTTATGAATTTTGCGGTCACGGAGTTGGTGTTGATTTTCATGAAGAACCCAATGTAGATCATATTGCAAGAAAAAATACCGGAGAAAAAATGAAACCGGGAATGATATTTACTATTGAACCAATGATTAATCTCGGAAGGGCTAAAGTTAATATCAATAAGGAAGATAAGTGGACTGCAACAACAATTGATAATGAATTATCTGCTCAATTTGAACATACTATTTTAGTAACAAACAATGGATATGAAATTTTAACCGATGTGTCCGATGAATATTAAAAATATTATTTTACTTCAAAATCAGTTGTTGTTTGAATTTTCTTTCCATTTTTATCAATACCTTTTAAAATAATAAGGTAGTTTTCTGGAGTATCTCCGGCGTTTATATCAACTTTTAATATTTTTTGTTTATAAGTGCCGGGAAAACTCTTCCAAAACAAAGTATTCCTTACGTCAGGCGTTATTTTATCAATAGATTGGATAAAGCATTCTTTATTCAGTTTAGAAAGGAAATCATATTCAATTGCAATTGTAGAAGAAGTAAATTCAATACCACCAAAATCATTATTTTTTGAAATAAAATTAATAATTCCTCCAAAAATAAACTTCCCTCTTAAATAAGGAGAGTTAATTATTTTCTAATAAAATTAATTTCCGCAACATATTTAATGCAGTTGCCGAAGCACGAGTAATGTTTCTGTTTCGATTATCACCAAAATGAAATTTTTTAGCAATAATTTGGTTTTTTGATGCAACTGCTATCCATGTTGTTCCTACCGGTTTTTCTTTGGTTCCTCCTAACGGGCCGGCAATTCCTGAAGTCGCAATTGCATAATCAGATTTAAAAGAATTTATTATTCCGCTTGACATTTCGCTAACGACTTGTTTGCTAACAGCTCCTTGTTCTTCAATACTATTGTTGTTTACATTTAAAATTGATGTTTTAATTTTATTTGAATATGCAACAACAGATCCTAAAAAATATTTTGAACTTCCTGGTACAGATGTTATTAATTTAGCAATATTTCCTCCTGTGCAGCTCTCTGCAGAGGCAAGGGTTTTATTGTTTAAAAGCAACAATCTACCCACTACTTCTTGTAAAGTTTCTTTATCGTATCCAAAAATATATGAATTAATTTGTTTCTTTAACTTATCTATTTCTGTATCAATTTCTTTTATTAGCAATTCTGAATTTTCACCTTTTACGGATAATCTTAATCTTAAATTTTCGGGTGAAGGTAAATATGCCAAACTCATGTTTTTAGGTAAATTATCTTCCCAGTCACTTAATTTTTCTGCAAGTTCCGATTCTGGATATCCTTGCGTTAAAATGGTTTTATGAATAATTACAGGTGGATTAAACTTATTTTTAATTAAAGGAATTATTTCTTCTTCCATCATTGAAATCATCTCAAATGGAACTCCAGGCATTGAAATATAAACTTTATTGTTTTTTTCAAACCACATTCCAGCTGCTGTACCATATTTGTTTGGAATTATTTTACAATTTTCAGGCACTTCTGACTGTTCTTTGTTTAAATTATTCATGCCCATATCGCGTTTTGAGATAAAACGCTCAACATTTTCATACAAATTTTGGTTAAATACGAGTTTTGTATCAAAATATTCACACAAAGCATTTTTTGTAATATCATCTTTTGTTGGTCCTAATCCACCGGTAATTAAAATTATATCTGCTCTTTTACCTGCTTCATCTAATGCTTTTAATATATGTTGTTTATTGTCTGATATTGTGCTAATTTGACAAACATCTATACCAATTAAATTTAATTGTTCAGCAATCCATTTTGAGTTTGTATTTAAAATCTGGCCAATTAAAATTTCATCGCCTATTGAAACAATTTCTGCATTCATTATAATTCTATTATGTATTTATTTATTTGATTATTTAATAAACTAATTAATGGGGTTTTAAAAACAAAAAGGTAAGTAAGAAAATATTATTGTCGAAAAATCATTTTCCTTTTCTCCAAAACTTAAAACTACTAAAAATTTTTTTATTATATCGTTTATGTATTTCTAGACTTGCAAATTTAACATCTTCTATTGTGTAAAAGGCTTTTGGATTAAATCTATTAATTATAGAAACAACCTCAGGTAAATCTTTTCTTTGCACAATTGTATATATAACATTAACATTCCCTTTCGTTCCTTGAGCATCAATATTTGTAATACCGTAACCTGAAACAGCAAGGTTTTCGATTAAATCGTTTGCGGATTTCTGTGTTATAACTCTAATAATCATAACACCCATCGCCAATTTTTCTTCAACAAGCATTCCTACATAATTACCAGTAGCAAATCCAGCGGCATAAGCAATATAACAAGTAACATTATCAAGATTTTCCATAATCTTACTTATAGCAATAATCCATATTAAAACTTCAAAAAAGCCTAATAATGGTGCAATAATTTTTTGTCCTTTAGAAACTAAAATAATTCTTAACGTTCCAATAGTAACATCGCAAATTCTAGCTAGGAATATTAATAACGGCAATATTATGTATGAAAAAATTTCAGAAGAGTTCATATGAAAAAATTAATTGATTTTATTTAAAAAAAAAGCAGGAATAAATCCTGCTTTTTTTTTAATGAAATAATTTTAATAACTCACTATTCAGCTACTTCTTCAGCTGCTTCTTCTTCTGGAGCTACAGCTTCTTCAACAACTGTTGTGTCAGTTGCTTCTTTTACTTCTGCAGGTTCTTCAGTTTTTTCTTGAGTTGCTTCTTCTTTTGGTGCATTTCCACTACATGCAAAAAATGCTGTAAAGCTGATAGTTGCTAATGCTACTAATAATAATTTTACTTTTTTCATATTAATTTTTAGTTTAAATAATTTGATTAACCTTAACAAAAATACTATTTATATTACATTTAATCAAAAATATTAGACAGTTTATTTAAAAAATTATTGGATTGGTAAAAAAAATATTTTTAATTATTTTTTTTACCAAAATTTAAAATACTAATTATTAGAATATTAACAAAAAACACAAATTAACTAAAAAAATATTTTTAATTCTCTAAATAGTTGTTTCTTCAAATCTTTATTAATAATGAAGAATATGCTATTTTCTTTTAAAACGAAATAAAATCGGAATTGGAAATTTCTACAAAGAATAATTTATAGACATTAATATTATTAATTTAATCAAAGGCATTTTATAAAAAAAAAGAATGGTTAATGTATTGAAACAAACAATACAAAGTGAGTATCTATAATAAAAACATGATAATTTTTCATATATTATTTGCTTTGAGAATTTTTATCTTTATATTTGAATATAATTTGAATTTATAAACTATTAACTAAATTTTAATAACTATGAAAATGAAAATTGGAAATTTCTCATTAGCAATTGTACTCTCTTTGTTCTTGTTAAGCTCATGTGGCGGATCAAAAACAACCACAACTGGCAATAAATTTAAAGAAATTATAGTTCCTTGTACAAATGAAGGTCGATCAAATTCTGATTTTTTTAGAGCTAGCAGTGTTGGTAAAAGTAGAGATTTGGCAACATCAAAAGAAAAAGCGTTATTACTTACAAAACAGCGTTTAGCTTCATTAGTCAGTTCAACTCTTAAATCTGTTACCGAACGTTACGTTAACGATATGCAAATTGGAGAAGAAACAGAATTCGAGCAAACTTTTGAAAACATGACTCGCGATGTTGTAAAACAAAAATTACAAGACATTGCAATTACATGTGAAAAAACCGGTCAAAATGATAAAGGTGAGTATGAAACTTACATGGCTATTGAAGTAAAAAAAGATGTTATTTACAATGGTGTTGACAAAGGTATTTCAAAAGACAAAAAATTAGCTGCTCAGTATGACAGAATGAAATTCAAAGAAAAATTTGATGATGAAATGAATCAACTTAAAGACGAACAATAGTTTTTATAGCTTAATTATAAAATCAGCAGTAATTCTTACTGCTGATTTTTTTTTCATTATTATTTTATTTAACTTGTACATGAATTTTAAAATTTTATGAGATGAAAAAAATATTACTATTAGCACTTACTTTAATAACAGTTGTAGCATCATACAACCCTACATTTGCTCAAAAAAAAAGAAAAGTGCTTAAAAAAAGTGAGAGACATGCTCCAAGTTGGGTTAATGGTCTTGAGGAAGATTTTATTATAGTTGTGGGCTCAGGAAGTGATATTGAACAAGCACAACAAAATGCACTTAATAAGGTTAAAGAACGCATTGTAACATCAATTGCCGAAAATATTAAAACAAGTAGCGATTACCAAAGAAAGGAACTAACAGCAAATAATGTTTCTAACTTTTTTGAAAATTATGAGACCAATACGAAAACTCAATCTGCCGATATTGCTTTTGTTAAAGGAATTTCTCTTAGTAAAGCCTCTGCTTTTTACTGGGAAGAGGTAAGAGAAAGTAACAGCTCTGTAAGAGCCTATTATCACATAAAATATCCATTTAGCAAATTCCGTTTAAAAAAATTGATAAATGAGTTTGAAAAAGCCGATAGAAAACTAACAGAACAATTAACTGCAATAACCGACAATATTGATAACATTAACTCAATTGAAGAGATTATTAATGGTATTAAAGAGCTTGGGAGTTTAAAAGAATCTTTTATTGACCAACGCAAAAAAACAGCCGAATTAGGAATTATTCAGCTTAAATCAAAACTTAAATCAATTGCTATTGTTCCTATTGATAACACTTTAGGAGAAATTGTTTATACGTTAAAAATTGGCGATAAAATTGTTACTACAGCTCGTAAACCTAGAGTTACTTCTAAGTGTGCAAAAATTATTTCTACACTAAATAACCAAGATTCATGGACTATTAGCTATGATTATTCAAACTGTTACGAAGATCCTGACAATTGTATTAAAGTGGAATATAATTTTTCAGGTGTTAAAGTAAAAAATCAATTTAATTTTAATATTAATGCAAAAAAAATTGATATATTTATTCACGATGATATTAATTTTTCTGCTTTAGAACAAGAAGACAGCACCGTTACAAGAACTAAATGTAATATTGCAATTGTTTCTAAATATGACACTCCATTTATTATTGAAAAAATTATTTTAAAATGGAAAGGTCTCTCTCCAGTTATTATTGATAATATTAATATGGACTTTCAAGGAAAAGGTAATCATGATTTGGAATTATTTATTGAGCAACCCCTTGAAAAAGAAGCTTATAGTGCTAAAAAACAATCGCTTATTTCAGGGAGTATTCATTATTCTTCTACGAGTGGTGAAAAACGAACTTACAAGTTATATAATCAGCAAGTTACTACTAACTGGTAAAAGAGTTAAAAGTTAAAAGTTTAAAGTTCGCAAATTTGGTATTTATTTTTTTAAAAGATGAATACCAAATCTGCGAACTTTCTTTTTTAGCAAAAAAATAATACTTAATAGCAAACAACTTTGTGTTTAAGCTAATTTACTTAAAATCGAGATTAAACTGTTGTTTTAGTTTTTCGAGATTTGGATTTATTTTATTTAGGTGTTCATATTTATCTGCATCAGTATAAAGCTTTACTTTTTTACTTGTCTTTTCTGTTATAACATATTGCAAACTAATATTGTTAGTCTTTAACTCCTGCTTTAAAAAATTCACCAAATCTGTTTTTTCCGTTTTAATCTCATTTTCTTGAATAGGATTTAATATTTGAAGTTCAATAACATTATTTTCTTTTAAAATAGGTACACTTGTTGACAAAGTGCTACATAAGTGAGGCTTGCTTGTTTTAACCTTTTCGGTAAACTTATTCCAAGCAGAAATCAGTTCATCATGTGTAAATTTATTATCACCAAAATCTTCATTTGCTTTTAAATGAGAATCAGAATCGCTCTCCTTTTGTTTTGTATTATTCAATAAATTACCATTAAAGGCATCTTTAATAGAAGGGCTCGACGAAATATGATGTTTCAGTTTTATTTCCTTTTTTTTCTCAGTTTTAATTGACGAAGATATTGAATGGCCTACTTCCTTTTTTTCGGATTGTTCTTTGTCTGTAAAATCTTCTTTTTTGAGAGTTGCTTTGCTTATTTTTTCTACTTCAGACTCTTTTTTTTTTAAATTAACAATATTGGCTAATTGAACCAATGCCAATTCTACATGTAATCGTTTATTTATGCTAATTTTGTAATTTAAATCAAATGAGTTTGTAATATTTAATGCTGTAAATAAAAAATCGGTTGAGCAAAGAGCCGATTGTTTTCCATAATTATCACGTATTCCTGCTCCTACTTCTAAAAGTTGAAGCGTTTGTTCATCTTTACAAACTAACAAATCACGAAAATGTTTGCTTAAGCCTGTAAGAAAATTATGTGCATCAAATCCTTGATTGAGAATATCGTTAAATATTAGTAAAACATTTGAGATATCACTGTTAAGAAAAGCGGTTGTTAATTTGAAGTAATAATCATAATCAAGAACGTTTAAATTCTCGATAACACTTTTATAAGTAATATTATTACCTGCAAAACTAACTATTTGGTCGAAAACAGAAAGAGAATCACGTAGTGAGCCATCGGCTTTTTGAGCGATAATAGTTAGAGCATCTGCTTCATAATCAATATTTTCACTTTTAGCAACATATTCAAGATGTTTAACAATATCGTTAATCTCAATACGATGAAAATCGAATATTTGACAGCGTGACAAAATTGTAGGAATAATTTTATGTTTTTCGGTAGTGGCTAAAATAAATATTGCATGAGCCGGAGGTTCTTCAAGGGTTTTTAAAAAAGCATTAAAAGCCTGAGAAGACAACATGTGAACCTCATCAATTATATAAACGCTGTATTTTCCAATTTGCGGTGGAATACGAACCTGATCAATTAAATTTCGAATATCTTCAACAGAGTTGTTTGAAGCTGCATCTAATTCATGAATGTTGTATGAACGATCTTCATTAAAAGATTTACATGATTCGCAATCGTTACAAGCTTCAAAATCACCACTCAGATTCTTACAATTAATTGTTTTAGCAAAAATACGTGCACAAGTTGTTTTGCCAACACCTCGTGGACCACAAAAAAGATATGCATGTGCAAGATGTTCGTTTTTTATTGCATTTTTTAAAGTAACAGTAATTGATTCTTGTCCAACAACAGAATTGAAATTTGTTGGTCGATATTTTAAAGCTGAAACAATGTAATTTCCCATTATTAAATAAATTTTATTGCTCAAAGATAGTTAAATATTAAAAAATAATAATAAGTATATTTTAAAAAAATAAATTAATTTTACATTCTTTCATACAAAATTATGTTATGTTTTAATTTTAATAGTATTAATAAAGGATTTATAAAAACATAAACTGAAAAAAGTTTGAATTATTAAAAAAAAGTCATATTTTTGCACGCTTATTACTAAATAATTAATTAAAAAAAACGTTATGGTTAATCAGTACGAAACCGTTTTCATCACAAATCCCGTTTTATCTGAAGCTCAGGTAAAGGAAACGGTTGAAAAATTCAAACAAATTATAACTGATAATGACGGGGAAGTTATACATGAAGAGAATTGGGGCTTAAGAAAATTAGCTTATCCTATTCAAAAAAAATCTACAGGTTTTTATAATCTGCTTCAATTTAAAATTGAAGGTGAGTCTCTTTCTAAAATTGAAATTCAATTTAAGCGTGATGAACGTATTATGCGTTTCTTAGTTACAAGAATGGACAAATACGCTATTCAATACAGTGAGAAAAAAAGAAGTATGAAACAAGCTAAAAAAGAGGAGAAATAAAAATGGCAGATAATTCAGACATTAGATACTTAACCCCTGTATCAGTCGACATAAAAAAGAAAAAATATTGTCGATTCAAAAAAAACAAGATTAAATATATTGATTATAAAGATCCTGAATTCTTAAAAAAATTCTTAAACGAACAAGGTAAAATATTACCTCGTAGAATTACAGGTACATCATTAAAATTTCAAAGGAAAATTTCAGTAGCAATTAAAAGAGCACGACAAATAGCTTTATTGCCTTATGTTGCTGATATGTTAAAATAATATTAAGGAGGAAAATCAATGGAAATAATATTAAAAAAAGACATAAAAAGTTTAGGCAATAAAGATGATATCATTATTGTTAAAAATGGTTATGGAAGAAATTATCTTATACCTAAGAGTTATGCAACATTAGCTACACCTTCGGCAAAAAAAATTCTTGCTGAAAATATTAAACAAAAAGCTTTTAAACAAGAAAAGCTTAAAAATCTTGCATTAGAAACAGCTAAAAAACTTGAGAACAAAATAATAAAAATTGGTGCTAAAACAAGTTCAACAGGTAAAATTTTTGGTTCTGTTAACTCAATTCAAATAGCTGAAGCAATCAAGAAAAAAGGTGTTGAAATTGATAGAAAAATAATTGAAATAGACCAAGATCATATTAAAGAAATTGGTAAATATGTTGCTATAATAAAATTACACAAAGAAGTTAAAATTGAACTTCCTTTTGAGGTTATTTCTGAATAAGAAATTTCTTTAAATTATAAAAAGCTTCTAAGTTTATTCTTAGAAGCTTTTTTTGTGACTAAAGGTTTTCTTTTTGCCACGAATGTTAAAATCGAATGCACTAATATTCTTTTTTACTTTCTTATTCGTGTATTAGTGGCTAATTTCTTCTTTGTTTATTAATGATTACAATACAATCCTTTTAGAATTGAGTTTTAATTCTCCGAAATTTACAATTAATGCAAGTTTGTTTTCTGATACTTTTAAATAATTAATTGATTGTGCAATAAATTCATCTGCTATTCCTGATACTGCTTTTATTTCAAGAATTATTTTATCATAAACAACAAAATCTGCATAAAATTTATGTGGTAAAATTAAACCTTTATAGTTTACCTCATATTTTTTTCTCTTTCGTATGGTATTCCAGCTTTCTTAAACTCAAACTCTAAAGCATCTTTATATACTATTTCTAAAAATCCAGAACCTAAATTATTGTGTACTTCAAAACATTTGCCAATAATATTGTAGCTTTCTTCTTTATGGATTAATTTATTCATAATAGTATTTTTATTTATTCTTAAATCATTTCCTTTTTAATTATTCTCTTATTAGTGCATTAGTGGCTAATCTCTTCTTTTTATTTTGACTCGAATTCACTAATAATTTTTACTAATTCTTAAATC
>JADFUR010000056.1 GCA_015222055.1 Bacteroidota bacterium
GCCAAACAACTCAGCGAACACAGCTACTATCCCTTTGGCATGACCATGGCAGGACTAAGCTATGTTTCCGCCTCACCAACAAACAAATACAAATACAACGGCAAAGAACTGCAAGACGACTATAACCTGAATTTGTATGATTATGGTGCTAGGTTTTATGATGCAAAGATTGGGAGGTTTACTACACAGGATGCCTTTGCTGAAAAATATTATTCTTTATCAACTTATCAATATGGGGGAAATAATCCAATTAAGAATATTGATATTAATGGCGATAGTATCTGGGTTACAGTTCATACAAATATTGCAAATCCAGATGGAACTTCAGGAATCCAGACATCACGATATTATTATGGACAAAATAAAGATGGTAATTCTGGTTTTTTAAATGCTAGTGGAAACCTATACTCTGGAAATAATGCTTTTGTCAATCAGGTCTCATCAGCATTAGGTGATCTTAGATCAAAAAGTACAGGAAGAAGTTTAGTAGATGAATTAGCAGGTTCGTCAAACAATACTGAAATAGCCTATGGTTCAAGAAATTCAGCAAATGGTCAAGATGGTTCATATATAAAATGGAATCCTACTAAAACAGCAGGAGGTCCAGATCAAAGCGGAACTAATACAAGACGGGCTTATATTGGTCTTGGTCATGAAATGTCTCATGTTCAAGATGTTTGGAATGGTACAATTGACGCGAGCGAATGGACAAACGGAATACCAAAAAGCGAAATTTATGCAACACATGTTGAGAACCAATTAAGAGCAGAACATGGAGTTCCATTAAGAACAAATTATGCAATAAATTCTGATGGAACACCAAATGTAGCTACAAGAATACTAAACAGCAATGGAACCAGTAGGTTTTATAATCAAACAAACACTTACAATATTACTCCAAATTTAATTTTAGGTGCAACACCACCACCAATACGTCAAATTATAAGCGTTACAAGTCCTTTTAAATATTAATCGTGAGAATATGTTAAAAATAAGAACTATTTTATTAGGTTTTGTAATACTTTTTGGAAGTAATATTTATTCACAAGATATGCTTTCAACAATTTCTAAAAAGCTTTACAAGTGTCAACTTCAAATAAAGCCAAAAGAAAAGGACTTAAAAAAGTCTTTTCATGAAATAAGAATAAAAATCGATTCCTTAAATAAGTTTAATTCTATTAAAGATGCGGATACAATATACTTTCTGGAATCCTTTGGCATTGAAGATGGAACATTTTATGGAAAAATATGGAATAGAAACGAAAGTATAGAATACACCTATTACAGAAGGAAATTTAATTTTAATCAGAAAGGGATTTTTACTCAATATACATGTAAATTAGTAGAAGAATGGAATATACTAGAAATATGTGAAGAAGAAAAGGTAAACTCAACAATGACAAGCCCTATTACTATTTTTGGAAGTAGAATATCCTTTAAAAAAGGCAAAGTCAAAGCAAAGTGTATTAAATTTAAGGAGTTTTATAACTTTGAAAGAGATAGATAAGTAAAAGCCTTCACCCACGCTCGGCGAAGTCCCTGATAAGCGTAGATTTTATCTACGCTTTTTTATATCTTTTTTAGCAAATTTTGCAACTTCGTCGAAAATAAAAAATAGTTGTTATTATTTAGCGCAGCCCCGACCTTAAATTCATTTCGTAAATTTTCGAATGCAACGAAGCGTTAAAAATCATAAACTGTTTGAACGACGACAGAGAGTGAGTTTTGTCGTGGAACGGATATGCTAATTAACAAAAAACTGTTAAATTTTTTTACATTTAATTAATACCTCCATGCAACGGCTACACCACGAAATCAATTTTAGTCTTGATTTTTTCAACTTTTTTATCAAGAAAAAAGTTAATTTAAAAGAATTTTAAAGAAGTTGAAAATCCCGACAAGCAAAAATCAATCTCCCTAACTCTCCCGACCTTCGGTACGGGACAAGTCCTTCTCCAAGAGGGAATTCCCGCTACGGCAAAATTAATAATCCAGCCTCAAAATATATTTTTGCAAAACATCCCGCAATTATATAAATTTATTAATTTATAACTGAGGATTTTTTTTGCAAAAAAAGCAAGTACTAATGAGTAAAACTGAACAAAATATTGAAATAAATTTTTACAACAAAGTTGCTGAATTATTAAAAAAGGCAAGAAAAAGTGTTGTTCAGACAGTAAATAAGACAATGGTTTATACCTATTTTGAGATAGGAAGAATGATTGTTGAAGAAGAACAAAATGGGAAAGAACGTGCCGAATATGGCAAAAAGATATTAAAAGAGCTATCTTCAAAGTTAAAATCTGAATTTGGAAAAGGTTTCTCACAACGAAATCTTGAGCAAATGAGACAATTTTTTCTAATTTATTCAAAAACGCAGACACCTTCTGCGGAATTCAATTTAAGTTGGTCTCATTACTTAAAGCTTATGCGAATAGACAATGTTGAAGAAAGAAAATATTATGAAATTGAAGCATTAGAAAATAAATGGAGTTTGCGTGAATTACAACGTCAGTTTGATAGTGCATTATATGAAAGATTGGTTTTAAGTAGGAACAAAAAAGCAATAAAAGAACTATCGGAAAAAGGGCAGATTGTTGAAAAGCCCAAAGACACTTTAAAAGATCCTTATATACTCGAATTTATTGGGCTTCCGAAAAACAGTAAGTACTCAGAAACAGATTTGGAGCAAAAAATAATTGATAAATTAGAACACTTTCTACTCGAACTCGGAAAAGGATATGCGTTTATAGGAAGGCAGGTTCGCTTTACATTTGATGACAAGCACTTTAGAGTAGATTTAGTTTTTTATAATAGGTTGTTGCAATGTTTTGTGTTAGTTGATTTAAAGATTGGGGAAATTAACCACCAAGATTTAGGTCAGATGCAGATGTATGTCAATTATTATGACCGTTTTGTAAAGCTCGACAAGGAAAATAAAACTATAGGTATAGTGCTTTGTAAACACAAGAATGACACTCTCGTAGAAATTACTTTGCCTAAAAACAACGAACAGATTTTTGCAAGTAAGTATCAAACTGTTTTACCAAGTAAAAAAGAGTTGAAACAATTGATTGAGAATAAAGAAATAGAAAATACTAGTAATTTTTTAGCACAGCCTCGACCTTAAATTCATTTCGTTAATTTTCGAATGCAACTGAGCGTTAAAAATCATAAACTGTTTGAACGACGATAGGAGTGAGTTTTTATGATTTAGCGGAGTGTAATGTAGAAAATAAGAAATCAATTTTAGTCTTGAACTTTTGTTACTTTTGGTTCAAGCCAAAAGTAAATGAAAAGAAGCTTAACCTGCTAAGCGTAGATTTTATCTACGCTTTTTTTTATTTTGTTCTTGCTTCGCGAAGCTTACAACTTCGTAGAAAATAGTTGTTGTTATTTTGCGAAGCTTTTGATCTTAAATTCATTTCGTAAATTTTTGAATGCAACGAAGCCTTAAAAATCATAAACTGTTTGAACGACGATAGGAGTGAGTTTTTATGCCGTGGAACGGATATTCTAATTAACAAAAAATTGTTAAAATTTATTTTACATTTAATTAATCCCTCCGTGCAACGGCTATAACACGAAATCAATTTTCAAGCGTGATTTTTTTTAACTTTTTGATCAAGCAAAAAGTTAAGGTAAAGAAGATAAAAATTTTTAAGCGGTTCATTCCGAACAACGTCATCCTGTCCGCCAGCTGGCGGATAAGGATTGTTTTATTTCAACAATTAACAGATACTGAAACAAGTCCAGTATGACAAAAGTCGTAGAACAGAACCTTTCCTCGGCTATTAAAAAAAATGTTTTAATACACAAAACCCGACAAAATTTTAAATCAGAATATTTCCTTTTTGTAAATGTAAAAACCTTTACTATATTTGCAACTATATTTTAGTTGCAAACGTATACTAAATTGAATTAATTATTAACTAAAATTTGAGTTATGAAAAAACGAGAAAATTTGGTATTTAATAATTAACAAAAAAGAGTATGGGCACATTTGAAAAGCTATTAGAAAGATTTTTGGCTCGACCAAAAGACTTTACTTACGATGAACTAAGAAAGTTGTTAACGAAGTTAGGTTACAAGGAAACTACAAAAGGGAAGACTTCAGGGTCGAGAGTTGCATTTATTGACGAAAAGGAAAAACATATAATAAGAGTGCATAAGCCTCATCCTGGAAATATTTTAAAAGAGTATATAATTAAACAAGTGATAAAATCACTCCACGACCAAGGTAAATTATAGAAACAATAAAAGAGAACAAGAATAAATTTGCAGAAAAAATTACAAATTGTAAAAAAATAAAAAAGAGAAATCATGGGAGCTTTAAAGTATAAAGATTTTGTCGCAACATTAGATTTCAGTGAAGCTGACAATGTATTTTATGGCAAAATCTTAGGTGTAAACGATTTAATATTATTTGAAGGGTCAAGTATAGACGAATTAAATAAGTCATTTAAAGAAGCAGTAGAAGATTATTTAGAGTTATGCGAAGAAGTTGGCAAAGACCCTTACAAATCATTTAAAGGAAGTTTTAATGTACGCATACCAACAAATTTACATAAAAAAATATTTTTCCGAGCTCAAAGAACTGGCGTATCATTAAATCAGTACATTAAAAATGTGCTAGAAAAAGATATTGAAGAATCCGCAGAAAGCTACTGTTAAATTAAAAGTAGAATAAGATTAGAAAGCCCAGCTAAGCGTAGATTTTATCTACGTTTTTTTTTTATTTTGTTCTTGCTCCTCGAAGCTTACAACTTCGCAGAAAATAAGAAATCAATTTTAGTCTTGAACTTTTGTTACTTTTGGTTCAAGCCAAAAGTAAACTTAAAAAAAATTAAAAATTCCATAACAACAAAATTAACAATCTCACCTCAAATAAAAATTTTGCAAAACATCCCGCAAATAGCTAAATTTACTACCGCTTAAAAACATTCAATGAACAACTTAAAAATTAAAGACAAGCTCGCCAATTTGCATTTATGCTATATCGATAACTGTGAAATAGACAAAGAACTAAGTTTGGAGCTTGCAATCTTCAAACTCCAATTTTAAATATTAGTTTTATTGGGTAAAAAAAAGATAGATATGAGTACAGAAATAACAATACCGGAAGAAAGAATAATCAATAAAATCTATTTGATTAGAGGGTGTAAGGTGATGTTAAATAGAGATTTAGCGGAATTATATAAGGTTGATACTAAAGTTTTAAAGCAAGCCGTTCGTAGAAATAAGGAACGTTTCCCGGAGGATTTTATGTTTGAAATGACAAAAGAAGAGCTTAAAATTTGGAGGTCACAATTTGTGACTTCCAAATCTGATATGAAAGATTGGTTTTAAGTAGGGATAAAAAAGCAATAAAAGAACTATCGGAAAAAGGGCAGATTGTTGAAAAACCCTACGAGTGTTTCAAACCCTCGTAGGGTTAGGGGTCTTGGTAAGTTCGACCATAACTAGCACAAACGAAACGTTTGCGTTAGTTATGCTTGAGCTATTGATGATATTTACACTAACACTATGTAATGGAACAAAAAGCTATATTATTTTGAGACAATCATTACAAAAGTTCATATATTTGTCAAAAAAAAAGTAGATAGTTGTGAATAAAGAAAAATTAATTAATTCGTTTGAACAGTTTAATAATAAAAAAATTGTAATAATAGGCGACGTTATGATTGATGCCTATATGTGGGGGCGAGCTGACAGAATATCTCCTGAAGCACCTGTGCCAATTGCGTTAATAACAAATCGAGAAAAACGTCTGGGAGGTGCTGCCAATGTAGGTCTTAATGTAAGAGCTCTTGGTGCCGAAGCAATATTATGTGCTGTGATTGGTGATGATGAAAATGGGAAAGTATTTAAACAATTACTAAAAAAACGCAAATTAACATCAAAAGGAATACTTGTTGATAAAAATCGCGATACAACAATTAAAACAAGAATTATTTGTGACAATCAACATCTTTTAAGAGTTGATGAGGAAATTTGTGAGCCCTTAACTTCAGAGCTCGAAAATAAATTTATTGAGCATTTAAAGAATTTAATTTTGGATAATCAGATTGATGCCATCATTTTTGAAGATTACGATAAAGGAAATATTACGCCTAAAATAATTGAAAATATTGTATCACTAGCAAATAAAAAAAATATTCCAACCCTTGTAGATCCTAAAAAACGCAACTTTAATTCATACAATAACGTTAGTTTATTTAAGCCTAATTTTAAAGAAATAACCGAAGGCTTAAAAATTGATATTGATAAAAATAATATTCAATCAATTCACAACGCAGCACAAATTTTGCAAACAAAAATGAATATTAATACTGTTTTAATAACGCTTTCAGAACTCGGTATTTTTATTTGTGAAAATGATTCTTATTTTAATGCCCCTGCCCAAGTAAGAACAATTGCAGATGTTTCCGGTGCTGGAGATACTGTTATCAGCGTTGCAAGTTTATGTCTGGCTTTAAAATTTGAGGCTAAATATATTGCTCAATTTTCAAATATTGCTGGTGGTCTTGTTTGCGAAAAAATTGGGGTTGTGCCTATTGATAAACAGCAGCTTCTTAACGAATGCTTAAATGTTTTTTGATAGGTAACTAATTTTTTTTATTCCACTTCAAATTAACATAACCGTGCTACGATTATTAAAACACTAATAATTTATTATTTCGTTACGCCCTGGTCTTAAATTTATTTCCCACTGCCGCATTGATTGCATAGTGTGGCATAGAAGTGAATTTTAGAATGCAACGAAGCCTTAGAAATCATAAACTGTTTGAACAATCATCTTTTTCTTGACCGAGGCACGAATATGCTAATTAATAAAAAATTGTTAATATTTACGGATCAATTTAAAAAGTTGTGGAAATAAATTTATTGAAATTTATATTTTTTGTGTTTTGAATATTTTATGTAGAAGTTATCTTGATTCATTTAAAGCAATTGAGGAATGTATTACGCCACGA
>JADFUR010000057.1 GCA_015222055.1 Bacteroidota bacterium
CGCTTCGAGCCTTCTTTCTGTGCCACAAAAGTATAAAAAATAATTGATAATTTATTTGGAATTTAACACAGTATCTCGATTAGTAGCCGTAATTCTTGCATATCCAAGTTTTTCAATATCTTCTATATTCTTTGTTAAATAGGTCTTTCCGTTATTAATGACATAAATATCTTCACAAATATCAATTATGTGTTCAAACATATGGTCGGTAATTATTATTCCTTTATTTTCTTTTTCGCTGATAATTATTTTCTTAATTGAATCAATATGTTTTGGCATAACTTGTGAAAATGGTTCATCCAACATACAAAATTTTGTGTTAGAAACAAGAATTGCATATATCTCAATTATTCTTTGTTCACCACCTGATAACAATTTGATTTTTGACTTATAATATTTTTTAAATTCAGGGAAATGTATTAAAAATTTATCAAAATCAATTTTGTAATCTTTAAAAACACGTTCAATAGTCAAAGATTTTGGAATAAAATTAAATTGTGGTAAATAAGTCAGTGTTTCCTGAGGAAAATATTTTTTCGAATTATATTTATTATTTATTCTTACAGACTTTTCATTAGGAATAAGTTTTCCATAAATGATATTCATCAAACAAGATTTTCCACTTCCATTTCTACCAAGTAATCCTATGATATTTCCTGTTTCAATTTTTACGTAAACATCTTGTAAAATTCGTTTATTATTAAATTCTAAAATAACGCTATCAATTTCAAGTGTATTTTTCATCTGATTTGTAGCATAGTGATTAATAGAATTATAAACAATGATAAATCAATTATTATTGTTGAAATCCATAAAAACAACTTTGACAGTCCCAAACTTTGATAATAATAGAATTCATTCTTTTTGTAATTATTTATATAATAAACGATTATTCCCAATGTAACAATTTTAAACCAAAAAAGAACGGTGAAAATATCAATCCCATACATATAAATCAGTCGCATACAACTAATAGTTATGATACTACTTGCTATTACATATGATTTATAAAAAGTCCCAATTAATCTTAATGTTCTCATTTTTTTCTTATGGCTACTAACACCTAAATAAGACACACTAGTGTGTCTTATTTCCATTATATACAAATATATAAATTTTAATCTCCAAAAAAAATGATTTTCAACAATAGCATTTTAAATTAGAGAGCAATTTAAGTTTAATTTTTGTTTTGTTTTTTATGCTGGGGCAAATTGGTTTTTTATTTTTTTTTGTAGGAAATTGAATTTTTAACGATTCAATTTAAGTGCGTTATTATGCACTTTAATTGGTGTTAGAGCTTGTTATTATTTTTTTAATTTCTTCAGGTTCTAAGTATATTCGTCTTTTAAAATATTTATATTTTTTTGTTCCATTTGAATTATACAAAACATAGTATGACCAATCATATAATTGCCATCCTAATCCTCTGTTAATGGTATTTGTATCTATTTCTTTTTCAAATTTTTCTTTTGACTTTTTAGAAACATAGTCAATAAGCCGAGAAAGTACACCAAAAATATTTTTATTTCTATAATCAACAAAGTGGCTAAATTCATGTCCATATAAACCAATCATAGCATTTAGTGGAATGCTATCTATGGATATAACACTATCTTTTATTGACGTGTTTATGCGTACTATATATTTTCTTTTAGTTTTTTTATTAAAAATTAATGATGTAACAGTAGGTCTAGCATTAAGAGTTGTTTTTATCCTTGCTCTTTTGAATACTATTTTTGAGCTATCCAACTCTGGAAAATATGATAATGCTAAATATATAGGGCCTTCATATTTTAATGGTATCTTTTTATTATAGCAATAAACTTTTTTTAAAGAATCAATAAAAATTGAATCTCTAACATCGACATTTCTTTTTTGTTCAATCTTATTTTGCGAAAAGCATAAATAGGAAAAGAATACTAATAATATAGTAATTATATTTTTCATTTTTAAGCACTAAAACTGAAATAAGACACTCTAATTTTTTTCTCCATTACATACAAATATATAAATTTTAATCTCCAAAAAAAATGATTTTAAACAATAGCATCTTAAATTAGAGCGTAATTTAGGTTCAATTTTTGTTTCGTTTTTTTAGGACTGGGCAAATTGGAGTTTTTTATAAAAAAAAGTCGTAGTCAGAGACTACGACAAATAGTGGTTTAGTTTATGTTGTTGAAATGTAGTGTCTTTTGTTAAACTTGCAACTAACTTTGCAAGGACATACAAAGTTGGAAATTTTACACGAATTTCCATAAGAATCGAGAACAAGCAATTACTTATAGGTTTTTTTGGCTGTAGAGTTTTATTTAATTATAGATTTTATTACAGGAACCGATGCCGTTTCTTGTGCATAAGTTATTTTCCATTCATTATTTAACTTATTAAAAAGCATTGTTCCTACATAAGATTCAAAATTCATTTTTTCTCCAGTTTTGAGTTCAATTTCTGCTTTTCCAATCCAGGTATAGAGTACAAGGTCTTTATTCAGAAATCTATATTCTTCTTTAATAGTTGTTTGATAATATGCCGTTAATTGTTTGAAGGATTCTATTCCTTTAATTTTAAAATTCTTATAATCATCAATTGAACCATCTGGATTTATAATAGTGAATTCTGGTGAATTCAAATAAGGTTTCATGGCAGATTGGAAATCAGCTTTTTCAGCATTTTCAATTACACCTTTCACTACATTTGAAATTTCTTTTTTCGCTATTTCTTTTTCTTTTTCAGACCATTCAAATTTGGATGATTTATTTTGACAAGAAGTCAACGTAAATGAAAACAAAATTAGAGTTCCCATAAAAAATAGCAATGATGTTGAATTATTTCTTTTTTTCATAAAATTTATTTTTTTGCCTACTCTTTTCGGTTTTCGGCTTACTCCGTTTATTTTATCAAATGGATTAATTTAATGTGAAAGTTTAAGCTCACATTACAGGCAACACATAAATAAGAAACCTTAATGTTTCCTATTTTCATTATTTGCAAATATAAAACTTAAATCACAAAAAAAATGATTTTAAAAAATAGCATCTTAAATTATAACGTAATTTAAGATGCTATTTTGTTTCGTTTGCAAGTGGCTGAAAAATATTAAGGTTTTCTTATTCTGTATAATACAGAAAATGTTTTTATTTAAAGCTTCTTAATTTTGTTTATAATCAATAGCTTCTATTCTCATATTTGTGTTTCCTTTAGGTGTTTGAAGAGTAATTTTATCACCTAATTTTTTATTTTGTAGGATTTTTGCAATAGGGGATAAGAAAGACACTTTGTTTCGCGAAACATTGGCTTCGTCAACACCTACTATCTGATATTGACATTCTGTTTTTTCTTCTTCTATAAACAGAGTTATTGTTGCTCCAAATAGAACTTCATCTTGATTTTGATTTGTTAAATCAACAATTTTTGCTGAATTAATTCTGTCTTCGAGTAATCGAAGCTTGGCAGTAATAAAATTTATTTGAACACGATTATTTTCGGCAGATTGTTCTTTTAAAACATTCCGTTCTTCTATCAAAGTGTTTTGCTCGTTCTTTAATTCTTCCAAACCATTGGGTGTAACATAATTTGTAAGTCCATTAGGCAAATGTGCTCTTGGATTTACCATAGGGGTTTCTTCTTGGTCGCCTTCTTTAACAAATCCTCTACTCATAATGTTTTGTGTTAATAATTTTATTTACCAGTTAATTTTTTTTAGCTTTTGTTAATGTTTTAAAAAATTCAATTTAGTCATTTTTTATCTAAAAGCACAGAATTTAATATATTGTCGTAATAATCTGCCAGATTTTTTTCTATTTTTATTATAGATGAAACAAAGAGTTCTAATTTTTCAAGGGAAATTTTATTATTTGTTTCTGGTATTGAGGTCATTCTTTCTTGCGAGTATATTTTTATTATGTTTTCGTAATAATTTTGAAATCCATAAACAGCAGCAACATCAGTAACCAAATCAATATCCATATAAGCTACAGCTTGCGTTATTTTTGCAGTTTTCCATGATGTAGAGTTCATCATTTTAAATTCCAAATTCATTTCTCGATTTGTTACTTTTATCGGATTTTTTATTTCATTTATTAGGCTATCAATTGTTATTAGATACACTTTGTGAGACGATAACATTTCTGATAATTTTACTTTGTTTTTTATGATTTCGTTTCTTATGTTTTTTATTGATTTATCGGCCAGCATAGAATTATGATGAGATTCTTTCCATGTGTTTAACATAAGACCCAGAAATACCGCGAATGTAATTGATAAAAATTCAAATATTATTTTCTTATTTAAGAAGAGCTTTTTCATAATTTATTTTTTTCATTAATTACAAAAATAAAAATTTTAAATTACTAATAAATTTTTTGGAAAACAAACAGGATTCGCATAGTTTATTGTAATGGAAAAAATTCATTTTTTTTTAAGTTTAAAAAAATGGCATAATTGTAGCAAAAGAGATGTAACTTTTTTATTGTTAGTTTAAATGATTTGGTGGGTCTTATTTTTTATTTTTTTTAATCGACTGTTTTACAAGGCTTAAAATGTATTCTAGATCATCATCACTATTTGTTTGTATTTCATAATCTCCATTTCCCCAATGTCCAGTAGTCGATACATCTCTAGTAATGTTTTTAGAATCGTCAAGTTCACCCTTGTTCATATTTATCCACATTTTTAATGCTCTTTTTTGGGGTAAAATATCAATTACGTTATGTCCAGAAACAAATGCGATATATTTTTTTTTCGGTTTAATTTCAAGGTTGTCTAAATTTTGAATGGCACTTTTGAATTTTTCATAAAGCTCCACAATTTCTTCATTTACATTCTCTAAATGTTCTTGTTCGGAATAGACTTTTATTTCTTTAACAACATTGTTAATTGTATTATCAGATTTTGAAATTGTTTTTATGCTTTCTTGTGCACCTGATTTTTGAATTTGTTCATAAGAAACTGTATTGTTTTCAAACCTTTTTATTTCACATAATTCTATTGGCAAGTCTTTAAAATTTATCGCTTCTCTTTGATAATTTGTAAAAGCTGGAGAAATAAACAAAACTCTCGACTGTGACCAATCTACGTCATTTCTTTTTAATGTTTTGTCAAGGTTTTCATTGAATTCTAAAATGAAGTCAGCCTTATTATTAAGCATCAATGATAAATAAGCGTATCCTTGATCTATTACACTGAAATTTTTATCACGTTTGTATTCAATAATAACAAAGGCATTTGAGTCTTTATCAAAAGCTAAAGTGTCAATTCGAAAATTATTTAAAGCAAATTCTGATTTTACAAAATCAAGACCAAAAATTGTATTAAGATTTTCTTCTGTTAAAGTTTGAATTTCCTTTTCAAGTTTGAAAGTTTTTTCTTTTATATATTGTAATCTCTTTTCAATTTTAAATAATGCCATTATGTATGTTTTTTATGATTAATTGTAATGCTTCGCAACAATCTTTAATGTCTCCAACTGAAATAAAAGTTGTTGTTAATTAGTTTCCGATTTCCCGAGTTTATTTAAACTAAAATCTAAGTCAGTCACATATTTCATTTCTTTGAGGCTATTATAAATAAACCCAGATCCTATTAATTTACTAGCTTCCTTTCTTAAATAGATATCTCTCGAAATTGCAGCTTTTGGCGTAACCTCCAAGTAGAATAGATGACCAAATAGAAACATCGTATAGAAACCAAAATCATTAATATTTGATAAAACTTTGTCGCTAAAATAAAATGAAGGTGCTTGAGGTTTCTCGGGAACTAAATATACTCCATTATTGTCCCCAAAATATAATGGTAAATCACCATAATCATAACGGACAAATTTTCTTACGATATTAAATTTGTCATTTAATCCTAGTCCTGTATTCCGATGATACTCTTGAAGAAAAACCTCATAGATTCCTCGTTTAAATTGTCTTGTAAAATTTTTGATAAAATCCGGCTTAAATTTGAAAGTCTTTTTTATTCGAAAAATTCGTTCCGTTTTAAACAGATCAAAATATACTGACCTAAGATACTGTTTATTATTTTTTGGCGCAAATTCAGGCAATAGATACCTCGTAACATTAAAAATTTCTTTAAAAGCTAGCTCTACTGACATTTGATATTTGCTAGACTTTTCTCTAGTGCCAAAATATTTATTACAAGAGTCGCAAATATCAAATCCTATTTTTTTTGCACCAAGTTTTTTTGATATCGTATGTGGCTTCTCAAAAAATGTAACTTCTGGTTTTTCTTTAGAACACCAAATGCATTTTCCATGTTTTGTGTATTCTTTTTTCATACTGCGTATTTTAGACTGTTAACTAATTCTTTGCCAAAGATTGCTATTGAGAAACGATATTATGTTTTGGTGAATTGAATTTATTTAATTCTTTTCATTTCTTTTTTCTACTTCTTCTTCCACTTCTTTTAGAAATTTTTCATGTTGTCTTTTGTTATTCTTGTCAATATTTTTTAGAACATCATCTAATCCTACAAAAATGTCTTCTTCAAAAATCACATGACTATGGAATACTATACTTTTTATTTCAAAAATGAAATTTTTTAATATATCAAATAATTTTTTAATCTCTAATAAGTCAACATTTTTATCATTAATTATTTGTTCATCTTGTCTATCTGTGTGGGCATAAAATTTATTTCTTAAAATTACCAACTTATCTCTGATTGAAATGATCTCTTCTGAATTAAAGTCATTATAAAGTTTATCAATTTCAGATTTTGATAATAAATCTTTGCATTCAAGTTTTTTATAATCGTTTTTCAATTTATTTAGAAATCCATAAACATTGAAATGTTGATTTTTATTATCATGTTGGAAAACTTTGCATAATTCAACAACCAATATATACCAACTTGTATAAGTCATAAAATACAGAAATCTTTTATCGCTATTTTCAGTCCTTTTAAATTTACTCAAATGTTTTAAACAATGATAATATTCATATGATTTTGTATATAATAACTACATTTGGTCGATTGTTTTTTCCAACTCAATTTTTTTATTCATGTCATTTTTTAAACTTCTCTCTAACGGTTTATTAAAACACCCCAACTCATCCTATTAACACTAAAAAAAGTAAATTTATAAAAAAAAAACACACAAATCTAATTTGTATGTAATAATAAAAAATAGTAATTGAGATTTTTAATAAATTATAAACTGTTTGAGTTAGCTGTCTTAGCTTAATTATCCAATTGAAATACTTAAATGTTTTCCAAGACCAAGTTCTATTAATTTATAATAAGTCGAAATTTGAATATCACTTTTTCCTCGTTCGATTCTTGAAATGTAACTTTTTTTCGTTCCGGTTTTTTCAGCAAGTTCTTCTTGTGTTAATTTAGCTTCTTTTCTTGCTTCTTTCAACATTATTCCAAGTCTAAATGCTAATGAATCAGCATCGAATTTATCTCGTTCTGGATTTCCTTTCTTACCATATTTATTTTCTAATAGTTCTTCAAATGATGTTATGTTTTTCATGATATTATCCTCCATATTTTTCATTCAAATATTCTTTTTTAATTTTTTCGGCTAGAATTATTTCTTTTCGAGGAGTCTTTTGTGATTTTTTTTAAAAACAGTTTGTTAATACAATAAGTTCTCCTTGGTCGAAGAAACAAAAAATGCGAATGCTTTTAAATGTCGTTATCACTCTAACTTCATATATACCGTCAGCATTTTCAAAATATAATGATGTGTTTTTTTGAAGTCGGAATGCTATTGAAGGTGAAGCGTAAATAAAACAAACAACAGATAATTTTATAAAAAATAAGAATAAGAGACACTAAAGTTTCTTATTCTTACATAAATACAAATTTCTTATAAATTTTAACCCATTTAAAATTTATAAGAAAGACCTACGCCAATAACTTCTTTAAATTGTGTTCTTGGTCCAAATTTATCAACAATACCGTCATCATTATTATCAACAGCAATGTCAATATCGTCGTCATAAAGTAAGTGAGTTGAAATAGTTGCAGAAATATATTTATTAACTTTCATAGACACTAAAACTTCCCAGCTCACATCAATATTTTGGGGGTTGTTTTGATAATTAGCAAACAAGTCAACTTTAGTTTGTATTCCAATATTTTTTGTGACATCTTTTTTATAATATATTCTGATATATCCACCTATTTCAGAACGGGTATTTAAACCCGCTTTAATAATATTTCCTGTTGAAGGATCAATAACAGCCTGCTCAACACCAAACGCACCTGCGTCGGCAAGTGTTTGATTTGTAACAATTGTGAATTTTGATGTGAAGGGAGAAATAAAAACCGTAAAATTATCAATAGGTTTATAGTCCAAACCTACTGCACCAAGAACATATCCCGGAGCCATCAAGCCTGAAATTACAGTACTATCGTTAGGATAGTTGAACCCATCTGTCATTTGAGTGTTAAAATTTAGTAATCCAGCATAATACCAGTTCGAAAATGCTTTGCGTCCATATTTAGATGTAAAATTAATTTTATCATCGGTCTTCCACCAGTTATCATTTTTACCTTGTTTTAGAGTCCCATAAGCTAAATCAAGATAATTTTCCCATGAGTTTACCCCTTTTTTGTAATGAGCAAAAAGACTTACTAATCCATTGCCAGAAATTGAATTTTGTCCACCGGCAGACCAGTTTGTTAATGAAACTTGAGTTAAATTTAAACTTACAGTACCTCCCTTTTTCCATCCTTCTAAAGAGTCTTTAGATTGAATCTTTAAGTTTTTTTCAGCTTCTGTAGTTTGCGAATATCCTACTAATATTAAATTCGCAAGAATAATTAACAATAATAGCTTTTTCATTTTTTCGAATTTAGTTTTATTAATATTTGTAATTAAAAATCTATACAAGAAAATGTTTTATGTACAATAAAAAGAATCTTATAAAATGGTGTTGAAAAACAAAAAAAAAATAATTTATACAATTGCTTTTTGATAAGCTATCTTATCGGCTACAGCTTTCGCAACACAAGTTTTGTTAACAGGGTTAAAATATGTACCCAATGATTTTGCCAAAACTAGGGCAACAGGAATTCCAATTATGGAAACGAAAAGACCTGCAATTTGGAATATGGTCATTATTGCCAAAATCAGGCCAAAGGGGAAATAAATTATGCGAATTAATATTCCAAAAGTTTTCCATAAAGCATTTTGCTTTTCATCTAAGTCATTTTTGTCTATCATCTCTTTTGAAAAAGGTGTTAGCAAAAATTTCGATAACTGAATAAGCCCTAATCCAATTGGAGCACCAATTACTGTTATTACTAATAATCCGCCAAATAGAAATGTTGCTAATGCAGATAAAAATCCTAAAAATGGCACATGCCATAGAATGTTTCCTAATGTTCTCATTTTATTGTTAGATTATTTTTTGTTATTATTGATTTACACAATAATTTTTTTTGCATAAATCTTATAACAAATATAAAAATATTTATCTTTGTTAACAATATTTTTATTTAAGGATAAATTTTAGTTCATTCACAAAAAAATACATAATAAAAATGAGTAATTTTAAAGAAGACCTGAGAAAAATTAAGGCTTTTGTATTTGATTTTGATGGTGTGTTTACCGATGGTAGTTTATATATTTTTCCTGAGGGCGAACAGGTTCGTTCAATGAATATTAAAGATGGTTATGCTGTTCAGTTTGCAATAAAAAAAGATTTCCCTATTGCAATAATATCAGGAGCAAGCTGTGGCTTTGTTGCCTCTCGATTTAAAGGATTAGGGGTTACCGATATTTATTTACACTCACGAAACAAAATGAATGATTTAAATGATTTTATTGAAAAAAGAAAACTTAATCCTGACAATATTTTATATATGGGCGACGATTTACCAGATTATGAAGTAATGAAATATGTAGGAGTAGCAACTTGTCCTGCTGATGCAGCTATAGAAATTAAATCAATATCAAAATACATATCAAATTACGATGGAGGAAAAACTTGTGTCCGTGATGTAATAGAACAAGTTTTGAGAGCTCAAAGAAAATGGGCTGATGTTGATGCATTTCGTTGATAATTAATAAATTATATTATTATGCTGAAATATGTTAAATTAATAAGATTACCGAATTTACTATTCGTTGCATTGGTAATGTATGCAATGCGATTATGTATAATTAAACCTATTTTGCAATTCCAATACGGAATATTAGAGTTTCAGTTTAGTGATTTTTACTTTTTTTTATTTGTTTTGTCTACAGTTTTTCTTGCTGCTGCAGGATATGTAATTAATGATTATTTCGACCGCAGAATAGATTTGATTAATCGCCCCAATAGCGTTGTCGTCGGGAAATTAATAGACCGTCGCTATGCAATGGCAATTCACACTACACTAAACTTTTTTGCAATTGCAATTGGTGTTTACCTGTCTGTTAAAACTCATATTTATATTGTCGCAATAGAATATTTTGTAATTACCGGACTCTTTTGGTTTTATTCTACTACTTACAAACGACAATTTTTAGTAGGAAATATATTGGTTTCTTTAATGACTGCCGTTGCTCCTATACAAGTTGTTCTTTTCGATATTGTTTTACTAAACAGACATTATACTAACATTTTACATCAATATAATTCTAATTTCTATCTTATTTCGATTTGGATTTTGGGTTTTGCTTTTTTTGCTTTTATTACAAATTTAATTCGTGAAATTATAAAAGATGCTGAAGATTATGAAGGTGATAAGACTTATAAAAGAAAGACAATTCCTATTGTATGGGGCGAAAAAACAGCAAAAATAATTGTTGTTGCATTGTCTGTAATTACAACTGCCTTATTAATTTACATATATATCAAATATCTTAATGATAATATTACCTTTTGGTACTTTTCATTAGCTCTTATTATTCCTTTTATCTATATGATATTCAAAATTATTATAGCTAAAAGTAAAAAACAATACCATTTTATTAGTCAGTTATTGAAAGTTATTATGCTTGCTGGAGTTATGTATTCTTTTGTAGCACGATATATAATTTCAAATTTATGAATGTTTAATTAATCAGATTGATGTTTTTAAAAAATTTAGAAAGTTATAAAATTATATTAGCATCAAAATCACCACGCCGACAAAATTTGTTAAAAGAATTAGGTGTCGATTTTGAAATTGTTACCAATAATAATGTTGAGGAAATTTATCCTGAAGACATTCCTAAACACGATATTCCTGTTTTTTTGGCAGAAAAAAAAGCACAAGGATTTATTAATAAAATATCTAATAATGAGTTAATCATAACATCTGACACCATAGTCTTGCTTAACAATGAAGTTATTGAAAAACCCGTTGATTATAATGACGCAGTGAAAATGCTTAATAAATTATCGGGAAATAAACATACTGTAGTTTCCGGTGTTTGCATCACAACAAAACAAAAGCAAGTTTCTTTTTCGGCTGATACCAATGTCTATTTTAATCACCTGACTGATGATGAAATAAAATATTATATAAATAATTTTAAACCTTTCGATAAAGCAGGTGCTTATGGTATTCAAGAATGGATTGGATTTATTGGTGTTAAAAAAATTGAAGGCTCGTATTTTAATGTAATGGGTTTACCAATTCATAGATTATACGAAGAATTGAAAAAATTTTAATTAAGTATTTGATTTTAAAAATCTTTACGATTTGGAAAATCTATTTTAGTATAAAAGCCACTAAGCGGCTATAAATTGATAATTTTAGTTTTCGGAGTATTCTCAGATTTGGAGATTTGAAAAATTTATAAATACTAGAGAATTAGTTTGCAGTAAATAATATAAAAGTTTAACAGTAAAAATAACAATTATGTTCAGAAAAATTACATTTTTAGTTTTAATAGCATTATTTGCTAACATATTAAAAGTTAATGCCGACGAAGGTATGTGGATACCTCTTTTGCTTAAGAATTATAATTATATCGAAATGCAGAAGAAAGGTTTTAAATTAACCGCCGAAGATGTTTACAGTGTTAATCAAGCTTGTTTGAAAGATGCAATTGTAGGTCTCGGAAATATCAATAGACCTTTTCGCCATTTTTGTACGGGTGAGTTAATCTCCGATCAAGGTTTATTTATTACTAACCATCATTGTGGATTTGGTTATATTCAATCACACAGCTCTGTTGAACACGATTATTTAACCGATGGCTTCTGGGCTAAATCAAAAGATGAGGAATTATCAAACGATGGTTTAACAGTATCTTTTTTAGTTAGAATAGAAGACGTTACCGAAAAAGTTTTGGCAAATGTAAACGATACAATGAACCAAACACAACGTTTCGACAGCATTAATAATGCCATGAAAAATATTGAGAAACAAGCAATTGAAGGAACTCATTATCTGGCAAAAGTAAAATCTTATTTTTCAGGTAATCAGTATTTTATGTCTGTTTACGAAGTGTTTAAAGATGTGCGTTTAGTTGGAGCACCTCCTTCAGCAATTGGCAAGTTTGGTGGCGATACCGATAACTGGATGTGGCCTCGTCATACCGGCGATTTTTCAATGTTTCGCATTTATGCCGATAAAGAGAATAAGCCTGCTGAATATTCAGCTGATAATGTTCCATACAAACCAAAAAAGCATTTACCTATTTCTTTGAAAGGCTATAAGAAAGGCGATTTTACAATGATTTTTGGTTATCCCGGAACAACAAATGAATATCTTACTTCTTATGCTGTTAATTTGGTTTCTAAGATTGAAAACCCTGCTCAGATAGATTTACGAAAAAAACGTTTGGAGATTATGTCTGCTGATATGAACGACAATCCTGAAGTTCGTATTAAATATGCATCAAAATATGCAGGTGTAGCTAATTATTGGAAAAAATGGATAGGTGAAAATCGCGGATTACAAAAATTAAATGCAATAGAGAAAAAGCAAGAGTTAGAAAAACAATTTAATATTTGGGCAAATTCAAACGAAGAACTCAAAAAAAATTATGCTCATCTGCTTCCTGAATACAAAAAATTATATGAAGAAATAACACCTTATAGTTTAGCTCTCGATTATGTTTACGAAGCTGCATTTGCAATTGAGATTGTTGGTTTTGCTTATAATTTTAATAGCTTAGAGAGAATTACCAAGGAAACACCACAAGAAGACGTGGATAAAACTATTGCCGGTTTGAAAATCCAAATGAGGAAATTCTTTAAAGATTATAATTTATCTACCGATAAAAAAATCTTTATTGCTATGCTAAAAGCATATAGCGATAATATGGATGAGCAGTTTAAACCTGATATTTATAAAGAGATAAACTCAAAATATAAAAATGATTATAATAAATATGCAGACTATGTTTATTCAAAATCTTTTTTGGTAGATTCTACTAAGATTTTGAATTTTTTAGATAAATATTCATATAAATCAAACAAAAAATTGCAAAAAGACCCTTCTTATAAATTATTCTCAAGCATTTACAAAACTCTTAGGAGTGATGTTTATCCTAAATACTTAGAAGTAAATAATAAGATTAAACGATTAAAAAGATTTTATGTTAAAGGATTGCAACTTATGCAAAGCGACAAAGTATTTTTCCCCGATGCTAACTCAACCATGCGTATAGCTTATGGTGTTGTTGATGATTATTTTCCTCGTGATGCAGTTCATTATACTTATTTTACAACATTAAAAGGAATAATGGAAAAAGACGATCCTGATGTTTATGATTATAAAGTTCCTGAGAAACTTAAAGAATTGTATCGTAATAAAGATTATGGACAATATGCTCAAAATGATACTATGCACATATGTTTTACAGCTTCGAATCATACAACAGGAGGTAATTCAGGAAGCCCTGTTATTAATGCCGAGGGACAACTCATAGGAATAAATTTCGACCGTAATTGGGAAGGAACAATGAGCGACATTATGTATGACCCTGACCAATGCCGAAACATATCGATTGATATTCGCTATGCTCTATTCCTTATTGATAAGTTTGCCGGAGCAACAAATCTAATTGACGAAATGACTTTGGTGAAATAATATGCCAACAATATTTGTTAATTACTATATAGCACGGACATTTTGTTCGTGCTTTTTTTGGTATCATTATTGATAATTAATTTTGTGTAAAAAATAGATTTTCTTATCGTAATCAATTATCTTTGATAAACAAAATAATTTCTATAAAATGAAAAATATATTTGATACAAAAATTGTTAGTTTTCAAGAATTAATCGGAAATGGTAAAAAATATAAAATACCTGAGTTCCAGAGAGATTTTTCATGGAATGAAGAAAATTGGGAAGATTTATGGCAAGATTTAATTTATATTTTTGAAGATAAAGAGCCTCAACATTATATGGGAACAATTGTTCTTCAAAATTTAGATGATAAAAAAACATTTTTAGTTGTTGATGGACAACAAAGAATTACAACCTTATCATTATTTATTATTGCAATTGTTAAAAGTTTAAAAGGTTTAGTTGAAAATAAAATTGAAGTTGAAGAAAATAATGAAAGAATAAATAAAATATTAGATTCATATATTGGAGAGAAATCAATATCTGATTTATATTATAAGAGCAAACTTACTTTGAATGAAAATAATGACAGTTTTTATCAATCAAGGATATTAGAATTTAAAGAGCCAATAAATTTGCAAAGCTAAGAGATAGTGAGAAACTAATATATAAAGCATACAAATTTTTTTATAAAGAAATAATAGAATATTTTACAACTTTGAAAGGCGAAGTATTAGGTGAGTTTTTAGAAAAAACATTAGATGGGTTAACTTTTATTCAAATCACAGTAGACGACGATATAAGTGCTTATACTGTTTTTGAGACATTAAATGCTCGTGGTGTTGAGCTAACAACAACAGATCTTTTAAAGAATTATTTGTTTTCTATTGTTGCTCTAAGAGGGAAAACAGGAAGTGAATTTAAAATTTTAAAAGAAAATTGGCAACAGATAGTTGATATTGTTGGATTAAAAAAGTTTCCAATTTTTTTACGTTTTTATTTGAATTCTAAACAAGAAGTTGTTAGAAAAGAAAGACTTTTTAAGGAGATAAAGAAGGATGTTAAAACTTCTCAGCAGGCTGCTGATATTATTGATGTTTTAAAGGAGACTGCATATCTTTACTCTGCAATATTGAATCCTTCTGATGAATTTTGGAATGAACTCCCTAATCAAAAAGAAATAAGAAAATCATTAACAGAATTGAAGCTCTTTGGGGTGACACAACCAATTCCTTTAATATTTTCAGTATATAGAAATAATAAAGACTGGTTACCTAAAATATTAATGTTATTAGTTAACATTTCTTTTCGTTATAATGTTATTGGTAAACTTAATCCTAACTCTATGGAGAAAGTTTATAATAAAATTGCGATTAAACTTAATAAAAATGAAATAACTAAAGCAACTCAAATAAAAGAGCTCCTGAAAGAAATTTATGTAGATGATAATGCTTTTGTTAGTAATTTTAAATCTAAAACATTACCAACTACAGGTAAAAATAAAACAATTGTAAAATATATTCTTACAAAAATTGAAAATCAAATTTCTGAAAAAGAATATAATTTTAGCGATGCTAGTTTCACAATAGAGCATATATTGCCTGAAAATTATAATGAAGATTGGAATGATCTTTTTTCAAATGAGGCTGATAAATTTATTTATAGGATTGGCAATTATACTCTTCTTGAAGAAAAAAAGAATAGAATTATTGGAAATAAATTATTCGATGCCAAGAAAAATGAATATTTAAAAAGTCAATATAAATTATCAAATAGTAATTTATATTTTGATGAGTGGAATATTAAAAGTTTGAATATTTATCAAAGTAAATTAGCAAAATACGCAAAATCTGTATGGAAAATATAAATATCAGATAGGATTTAATAGCCTTTTTGGCTTGAATTTGTAGTCCGTGTCGATTTATAATCCCTGATAGAGTTTGTGTGTTTTATTTGTACTATAAGAGTTTTTGTCATAGCTTTTCCACGACATTAAAAAATGACAAAAAAAAACGCCATCATAATTAAACGCCAGCGTTAGTTGTATATTAGAGGTTTCTAATATCTCTTATTTCTTTTTTTATCGTTAGGTCTTGAATTAAATTTTGCATGACGTGGATAGTCATTGCTTCTTTTTTTAGGACGAAATTTTGCCGATTTTTTATCTTTTTTTGTAGGCTTTACAATTAATTTTGTGCCTTTATACTCTGCAAGCTATTGAACTCAGGATTTTAGTCTAATGCTCTTGAAAAGGCTTTTGCTTTTAGCTCTTGTTCTGCTTTTGAAATACCATATTTTGTAGCAATACTTTCCCAGTTTCGAACTGTTTTTTTTACCTTAAGCATTATTTTTTTTGCATTTTCCTTTGATAATCTGAAATATTCATGTATTTCCATTGCAAGTTCAAGGTTCAAAGAATTGTCATTTTCATTAATATTCAGATTTAAACCGGTTCCGGTTTCGTTAGGATTTATATCATATGCAGGAGATAGTATCCACCCTTTTTTTGTAAGTATAAAACCATGATTCCTAAGATGATCGTCAGTATTTGAAACACAAATATTAAAAACAATCCTTCTCCACAATTCTTCAAGGTCTTTGTTAATATTAGCTCCATGCTTGCTAATGAATTCAACAATTTCAAGATAACTTGCACCCTCATCATGATTTTGTCCATCAGAATAAGCTAACATGGTCATGGCAGAAGTAAAATGTATTCTTTCGTTCTTTTCGGTTCTGTCAAATCTTTTTGTAAGGAAAGTATGGTTTTTAGAAGAAAATTTTCGAACCATAGAGTTTGCCATATTAATACCTGCTTTTATTGCTAATTCGTATGTAAGCATTTCCCAGGCACCAATATCGCAGTTATCATTTCTGCTGGGGAATTTAGCAATCCACAAGCTACCATCTTTATTAATAATGCTGGATTTTGGTCTGGCTCCACCTAATGAAGATCCGGGAGCAATTAGCATGTTTAACCATTTATAATACTCAGGATCATCAACGATATTGTCTTCTTCCAGTTTTAAACTAATTTCTTCCAACTCTCTAAGTGATGCCCACGGAGGACTTGCTAATTCTTTATTATCATTTAAAAACGGGTCGTTTTCTGCTAACTTAAACCTCAGTGCACCCATTCTATGACCATCAAAAACGCCCAGCAAATAATCTGTTTCAAACAGGTTTTTTTCTGGTCTATTTTCAATTCGGGCTATAGCTGCTTCTTTTCTTCTCATTAATATTCTCCCCCATCGATCGGGAGATGAATCAAGGAATATTCCAAAGTTAGATTTTTCTTCATCATTCAAATAATGCAAGCCAGAATATAGCTGTAAATCAGGATCAAGTAAAAATGCATGTTCTGATTTTAGCCATTCTTTGGTATATTCAAATGAGAATATTTCTTTTCCTCTTAATCGTTCTGAATATAAATAGCCTATTAAAAAAGGGGTGGTAATTCCTTGCCAGTGTGAATAAACATATATTTTTCTTTTATCCATTTTTTATTTTTTAGGAGCACGTTTTTTTATTTGTATTTGTGCATCTTGTAATTTTCTTCCTAATAAATCATCTTTAGCTAATAAAAGAAAATCTTTTTCTAATCCTAAAACCTTTAATACAGAAAAGTAATATCCAATACTTACTTTCGGAGAACCTTTTTCAATCTCGGTTAATGTTGGTCTGCTAATGTTAGCTCGTTCTGATATTTGCACTAAACTCAATTTTCTTCGCAATCTTGCTAATCGAATATTTTCTCCTAATTCTGCTAATATTCGAAAAGATTTTGGTAATAAAATAAGTTTTTTTCTAGGCATAATGTTAAATATATTTTACAAATATAATACATTTTGTTAGTTTTATTTAATGTTATGTGATTTTTTTAGTGAAAGTATATTAATAAAAAAGCACAATAAAACATATTAAGTAAGTTTAAATAATGTTTTCTCACCTAATTAGACGAGGAGCTCGACAGGGAGAGGGGTAAACCAAAAAACTAAAGCTTAAAACACGCAGGTTAGTTTTATTATCAAAACAGGTTTATTCCCTTAAGGGTTTTTCAATTGAGTAGAAGAAGTTTTATAACATTCTAACAATTCGAAAAAAAACCACAAAAAAAACGCTGTCATTATTAAACGACAGCGTTTTTGTAAAAGAGAGATTCTTAATATCTCTTATTTCTTTTTTTATCGTTAGGTCTTGAATTAAATTTTGCATGACGTGGATAATCATTGCTTCTCGTTCTTGGGCGAGATTTTGCAGCTCTTTTATCCTTTTTTGTAGGCTCTACAATTAATTTTGTGCCTTCAAATTCTACGTCTTGAAAAGCGTCAACAAGCTCTTTTTCATGATTTTTGTCAAACTCAAAAAATGAGAAGTTCTTTAATATGTCTATACTTCCAATTTCTACATTCTGAAATTTTGCATTCTCGTTAATAAGTTTCATTAAACTTGCAGGGTTTAGATTTTTGTCCTTACCAATATTAATGTAGAATCTGGTAAAATCAAACCCGCCGTCTCTTGATTCACGTCCTTCTCTTCCTTCACGTCCATCTCTTCTGTCTCGTCCGTCTCTTCTATCACTTCCTTCTCTTTCTCTTCGAGGCTTAACATTTAAGTCGGGAGCAGATTCATAGTAAGATAAAAAGCGGTTAAACTCAACCGATACAAAATGTTTAATTAAGTCTTCGCGACTAAGCCAACTAATTTTTTTCTCAATTTCAGGAATAAATGGTTCTATTTCAGCGTCATTTACCTCAACTTTTTCAACTCTATCAATTAAGTTAAAGAGTTGTTTTTTGCAAATTTCTTTTCCTCCGGGAACAGGGGTCTGAATAAATTTTTTGCCAATTATCTTTTCAATAGCACGAATTCTGTTCATCTCTCTTGAATGGATAATTGTTATTGCAATTCCTTTTTTTCCTGCTCGTCCTGTTCTACCTGTTCTGTGAATATAAATTTCGTTTTCATCAGGAAGATTGTAGTTTATGATATGAGTAAGGTCTTTTACATCAATTCCGCGAGCAGCAACATCAGTAGCAACTAAGATTTGCAAATGTTTAACTCTGAAACGATTCATAACATAATCGCGTTGAGCTTGCGACAAATCGCCGTGTAAAGCATCTGCATTATAACCATCGTTCATAAGTTTTTCTGCAACTTCTTTTGTCTCTCTTCTGGTTCTGCAAAAAACTATTCCGTAAATATTTGGATTAATGTCAGCAACTCGTTTTAAAGCTTCATACCTGTCTTTTGCCTGAACCATAAGAAAACTATGGTCAACATTTTCTGCACCGGTATTTTTTTTACCAACAGAAATCTCTTCCGGATGATTCATGCTTTTGTTGGCAATATTAATAATGTCTTTAGGCATGGTCGCAGAAAACAATAATGTTTGTTTCTCTTTAGGAGTCTCTGCTAAAATTGTGTCTAAATCATCTTTAAATCCCATCGATAACATTTCGTCTGCTTCGTCAAGAACCAGCCATCTTATATTTGAAATGTCAAGTCTTTTTCTTTTAATTAAGTCAAGAGCTCGTCCGGGTGTCCCAACAACAATTTGTCCGCCTCTTCTCAAAGCATCCATTTGAGTGACTATATTTGCACCTCCGTATACCGATATAACTTTAAAATTTTTTAAGTTAATTGAGTAACTTTCAATATCTCTTGCAATTTGCATTGTTAATTCACGTGTTGGGCTTAAGATAAGTGTTTGAATTTTTTTTGAATTTAAATCTGTTTGTTCAAGAATTGGTAAGCCAAACGCCGCTGTTTTGCCTGTTCCTGTTTGAGCTAAAGCTATTAGGTCTTTACTTGATGATAGTAAGAAAGGAATTGTTTTGGCTTGAATAGGAGTGGTTTCTTCAAAATTTAATTTTTTTACTGCTTCTAAAATTTCCGGCTTCAAACCGAGTTCGTCAAATGTTTGCATATTAATTATTTATGATTATTTTCTTTTGAATATTATTATAGGAGAAATTAGGTGCAAAAGTATATATTATAATTTACAATACCTAATGGTTTTATTGTCATTAAATTGGAGGATTTTTGTTCTGCTTTATTCGTTTATAAAAAATGTTTGTTTAAATAATATTTTTTTGATGTCCACAAAGTTTGTTTTTAATAACAGCATAAATTTAAATCTCCCTATCTTTGTTTGTTTTTAAGTAAGAGAGAGTAAAAGGTTTCATATCAATAATTTGGCATAACGAATTAGTTACTTTTTTTTAATACATCTAAAAAAAAGGTATTAATAAAGGAACTAAAATAGCTATTTTGACTTTTGTTTTTTCATAATTTTATTTTTGCTTTGCCTGAAAAATAAAAGATGTAATTATCTCAATAAGAAGTCCGTAAATTAAACCCATAACAATTGTTGAAACTAACATCATTGTTTTGCTGAATTCGGGACTTTCTGGTGCCATTAATCCGCTAATAGCCAAAGGAATGCTAAACATTATGCCCATAATAATTCCGTGCAATGTCCAGTGTAAACGAACACAACTAATACCAATGGCAAATCCAATTAAAGTGCGACTTGCGATAATCTGAAGAGTAACGGGAAAAGCCAATTCACCTGAACTTGAAGCCATCGTGTAACAAATAAATCCACATAAAATTCCAGATAGTGTAGCAACAATAATTCTTTTCATAATTGTGGTTTTTTAAATTTAATAATTCTTTATTTTTTATTTGTGATTATTTTTTTAACTAAATTAAATCATTTATTAAAAAAAACAAAATTTATTTAATGTTGAGATTTTTTTTATTTTTAATTAGTTGACTTTGTAAAAAAAAAATCGTAAATTTAATGTTCATTAAATCAAAAAGAAAGGACTTGAAAATGCGAAAATTAAATATAATTCCAACATTGTCATTTTTTATTTTAATATCACCCGGCATTTGGTATTCTGCTGTAAATAGTGACGAGATTAGTTCTAAAATAATATTTTTAATAATATTAATTTCTGTGGTTATTGCAATACTGTTTTCTGCGTCGATAAAAATAGCAGACCAGTGGGATAGAGCAGTAGTCTTACGACTTGGTAAATATATTGGTTTAAGAGGTCCTGGATTGTTTTTTATTATTCCAATTGTCGAAAGTGTTGCATATTGGGTTGATTTAAGAGTTATTACAACCTCTTTTAGTGCAGAAAAAACATTAACAAAAGATACTGTTCCTGTTGATGTTGAAGCTGTATTATTTTGGAAAGTGATTGATCCTGTAAAAGCTTCGCTTGAAGTAGAAGATTATAGACAAGCAATATCTTGGGCTTCGCAAACAGCTTTGCGAGAAGTAATAGGAAAATCATTATTGTCTGATATGCTCGAAGGGCGTCAAAAAATAGATAATGAATTACAAGGCATTATTGATCATAGGACTGAACAATGGGGGATAAATGTATTTTCAGTTGAAATAAAAGACGTGTTAATTCCCGATGGATTACAAAATGCTATGTCAATGCAAGCTCAAGCTGAGCGTGAGCGTCAGGCAAGAGTAATTTTAGGAGAATCTGAGTTTCAAATAGCCAAAAGCTTTGAGAGTGCTGCAAAAACTTATCAAAATAATGAAACAGCTTTGCATCTAAGGGCTATGAATATGTTGTATGAAGGATTGAAAGAAAAATCTACTTTTGTTATAGTTCCTGCTTCTGTTCTTGATACTATGGCTCTTGGTAAATCTTCGGGTCTAAGTAGTATTTCTGAAAATATTAAAACTATTCTTGAAGAATTAAAGCCTAAAATTAAAAAAGAAGAATAGGAAGATGTAAATTGATAATTTATTAGATTAATAAAATTTTTACTGCATAACTAGCACAAGCGTTCTCGTTTGTGCTTTTATAAAATGAATAAGTAAACAAAGGTATAAACGAGAACGCTTGCATCTTTTGACGCAATTTTAAGCTACTGAATTGTAAATCTATAAATTGCTTAGTTTCCCCACAATAATTATGAGGTTTCGACTTTTCGGAGTGGACTCAAATATGTATTATGATTAAAAAAAAGATTGACAAATTTGTCAATCTTTTTTTTGAAAATATTATAATAGTTAACTTAGTTTGTATCTTCGCTTGTGTTATCTAAATATGTTATATTAGTTAAATTCGGCGTTGAATTCTCATCAATGTATAATCCATAATGAGAAGAGTGTGAGATTGTAGAGTTTGAAATAGTAACATTAGTTGATGAATTACCAAAAGTAACATTACCTGAATAAGAGTTATAACCTCCTGCATAAGAGACTTCACAAAAGTCAAATATAGTTCCGCTCATAGTTCCATCTTCAAAGAAGATTCCGTCCCAATCGCCGTTGCTCGGTTCTGGAGCTCCAGATGTAAATATAATTGGATCCGATACTGTTCCTTGTGCTATAATGCTTCCGTAAGAATTAGAAGCGTATCCAACCTCAAGTTGAGATCCTTGGGTGAAATTAATTTGTGTACCTTTTTCAATAATTAGTGTTGTGCCATTTGTAGATTGAATATAAAGAGTTCCGTCAATATAATATGATTTATTTAAATTATTCCATGTAACAGAGCCTGTTTGTTCTAAATTATCACCTTTTACTATTGGACCTAAAGTAGTGTTGAAAACATTATTAGCACCAATGGTATGTGCCCAGTTACCATAAATAGTTATAGGATAAGTAAAACAATCTTCAAAAGTATTAAAATCAAGACTTCCGAAATAAGAGTTGTCGTTGCAAGAAATTCCAAAAGTTTCACTATCTCTAATTATACAATGATTTAAACTTATACTGGCATTGCTTAAATCAATTATACCTGTATAGCTATTATATCCACCACCATATTCAAACACACAATAATTAAAGGTTGTACTTTCAGAAGTTCCGTCTTCAAGAAAAATAGCATCCCAGTCGCCGGCTGTTTTCTCAGGAGCTGCTGAAGTAAAAGTAATAGGCTCTAATGCTGTTCCTTCCGCTATTATTGTTCCATAAGTATTAGATCCATAGCCAACTTCAATTTGACTGCCTTTTGTAAATGATACAGTTGTACCTGCTTCAATAGTGAGTTTTGCTCCTGAGGTATTTTGAATATAAACGGTTCCATCAATAACGTAAGGAACTGATTGTTTCAACCATGTCTCATCAGCTTTATTAAATGTTCCCCCATCAACAAGGATACCTTTGGTTGAAGAACCAGTTGTATAAGTGTTGTCGATTCCTAAAGTGTGTGCTGAATTTGGATCTAACTTAATTGGATGATTTGAAATATCTGACAAATTGTTGTTGGTAAATAAAGTAAAATATGCATTGTTTTCTAAAGCAATTCCATAGTTCGTTGAATGTTGAATATCGCAATGGTCAATACTTACATGACAGTCAACCATTTGAATAATACCCGAATAGTCATTGTATCCGCCGCCATAAGAAATGTTACAATATGACATACTGCTATTGGTAGAGCCATCGCCAAAATAAATATAATCCCAGTCACCTGAGGAAGGGTTGTCAGCTGCAGAAGTGAAGGTGATTGGATGCTCAGAAGTTCCGTTTGCAATAAGGGATGAACCTGAAGTGCTATATCCAATAGCTAATTCTGAATTTTCTTTAAATTTGATAACTGCACCTGGCTCAATTGTTAGTGTTGCACCTTCAACCGAAAGATTTCCTTCAATAATGTATGTGCTTGAGGATGTCCATGTTGTATTAACTGTGATGTTTTCTGTCACCGGCGTGTCTTCTGGATCGGGGGTTACATCTGTGACTTCGCAAGAGCTAAACAACAATAAACCAGCTAATAATAATGCTTCGAATTTAAATTTAAATTTTTTCATAGATTTTTGTTTGAGATTTTGTTAAAAAATGAAGTGAAAAAAAGTACGGAATTTCCTAGTAAATATTTATTTATTAAATAGTTGTTTTAACGATTTAAATACTTGTGAATAGAATTTTTTAATTTATTGAATTGATAATTGTGATTATTGACGTTTGCTAAGTCGTTAAAATTTAATACATAAATTTTATATTATTTATCAATATCTGCTCATTTAATACGATTGTGTTGTCTATATTATTAATATTGACCAAACGTTTATAGATAATTGATATAAAGTTATATACATACATACAACTCTATAAAAGTAAAAAAAATTTTTTTTATTAACAAAATTTTTATCGAATAATTTCAGCAAGATATTTTTCTTTAATCAGTTGTAAATATTTTTTGTCAATATTTTTATTATATATTCTAATAATTTCTTGAATTTTAAAATCAGTATAAAAATAGCCAAGAGCAGCATCAAACATGCATTGCTTCCAATTGTATTTTACTTTTTTTGTTATTTCAACAAATTCTTTCCAGCTTAATTTTTTTGGTATGTAAAAATATGCATGAGATTGCTCGTTAATATCAAAACACATATCATTATCAACTTTACTTATTTGAAATAATTTATGTAGTTTTATAATTGATTGTGTTTGAATTTCTTTCTTAGAAGTTTTTTTTAGTTCAATACCTTGCTTCACATATTCTTCCTGAAGCATTTTTATTTGACAGAAATTTTTGAGTCCCAATATTCTTATTACATTAATTTTTTTTTGATATATTTTAATTGTTCCCCATGCAATATAAAACTTACAATCAAAATGTTTTTGTATTTTTTGAGAGCAACGAATTATTTTTTCAAAAGAATATTTTGTCTTGGTTGTTAAGTAAATATATAATGGCTTTACATCCTTTTGAAAGTAATCATAATATCCGGGATAAGGAGCTTTTGATTCGTAAACTCCAGTGTTTGGAATAATTGCATCTGTAATTTTAGATAATTCTTCTTCCTTACAAATTAATCCAAAATGCTCAATAATATTTGTCATAATTTTAATAATAAAAATATTGTTAAAATTATGACAATATTATGTAAGTGTCAAGAATTTAATATATGTATTGTATAAAAGTGTAGATTTTTTATGAAAAAATTCCCAAAAGATGCTTAATGTACGCTACAAACTCTATCGTATTCTTCATTTGTAAGATCGTTTACAAAAAATTTAGCTGGATTTAATGGTTTGTTGTGAAATCTTACTTCGTAATGTAAATGAGGACCTGTTGATAAACCAGTGCTTCCAACTTCCGCAATAATTTCACCTCTTTTAACCTTTTGTCCAATTTTTACATGAATTTTGTATAAATGAGCATAAACTGTTTTATATCCAAATCCGTGGTCAATTATCACTTCATTACCATATCCTCTTCTTGCCTTTTTCACCAAAATTATTTTACCGTCGCCGGGAGAATGAATATCTGATCCTGTTGGAGCCGCAAAGTCAATACCATAATGCATTCTTTTGGTTTTAAATATTGGATGAGAACGCATACCATAAGCAGCAGAAATTCTTCTTAATTGTCTATAAGATATTGGTTGAATGGCAGGAACACATTCAAATCTTTTTTCTTTTCTTTTTATTATTGAATAAACCTCATCAAACGATTTTGATTGAATGTATATTTGGTTTAAGATTTCATCAGATTTTTTTGCTGTCTCAATTAAAATGTCAGAATTTTCGTAACCTTCTAGTTTTTCATAACGGTTTGTACCACCAAAACCAGCTTGTCTAACTGTTGGGGGTATTGGGTTTACTTCTGAATAAACTCTGTAACAATCATCATCACGTTTTTGAATTGCTGATAATACATTTGAACTGCCATCAAGTTTTTGATTTATCTCTTTAAAGTTTTTTATTAAGTTAACATTCTTCTGTTCTAAAAAATATTGTTTAGGTGTTTGTATGTAACTGGAAAAAAATAATAGAGTAATGATTGATAATAAAAGACTAAATAAAAAAAAATATGAAATTTTTTTAAGTATTTTTTTATAATTTCTTTCAATCTTTGTATATGTAAGAGTTTCTTCGTTAAAAGAATATTTCATCTTTTTTATTTTTTTTAAATAGAACTTATTGTTTTACTTATTTTGTTAAAAGCACCTGACAAAATTAATAATATTTTTGTGTATAACTATATATTTTTCTATTTCTAAAAATATACTTTATGCAATAATAAGAATTTTTTTTTTTTTAAAAAAGTAATTTACAATTAATTATCCTAATTCAACCTAAATAATTACTTTAATCATGAAAATATTTTTATTTATGACAATATAACTGTGAATTATTACTCCATATTATTTTGTCATGCAAGATGACTTTATCGTTAAAGACATAAATATTGTTTTAAGATAATTATTAAATAGAATAATAAATTAGTATAGATTCAAAACATTAGCTTTTTTTCTCAATTTCTTTCCATACCAGAGCACTAGAGCCAAGAATTGCCGCATTATCATTTAAGCCTGAAGGCAAAATTTTAATTTTGTTTTTATAAATACCCAATAGATTTTTTTCGAAGTGATATTTTGTGGGTTTAAAAATAAGGTCGCCTGATTTTGCCATACCTCCAAAAAGGAAAATAGCTTCGGGGCTAGTTATTGCAACTGAATTTGCCAAAACTTCTCCAAGCATTCTGCCGGTATGTTCATAAGTTTGAATAGCAATTTTATCACCACGGTTTGCTGCATCTGCAACCATTTTTGCTGTTAAATCATTAAAAGGAATACCTCTTAATTCACTTTCTTCAAGATTATCGGCTAATAATTTATACACAGAACGTTTAACTCCTGTTGCAGAAACATAAGTCTCAAGACATCCTTTTCTTCCGCATGCACATTGGCGACCATCGGGCGTAACAATTACATGTCCTAATTCTCCTGCAAAACCGTCGTGGCCGTATAGTAATTGACCATTAACAACAATGCCACTTCCTAAACCTGTACCTAATGTAACTACAATAAAATCTTTCATTCCTTTTGCTCCTCCATAAATCATTTCGCCTATTGCTGCAACATTAGCGTCATTTGTCAGAAAAACAGGAAGATTAAAATAATTTTTAAATATGTCAGATAAATGTATTACTCCATTCCACCTAAGATTAGGAGCATCCTCAATTGTGCCGGTATAAAAATTTCCATTTGGAGCACCAATACCTATACCAAGTAGTTTTATATTATTAAATTTTTTTAATGCTTTATTAACCTTTTCATATATATCTTTAACAAACAAATCAACATCTTCATGAATTTGAGTCTCAATCGTATCTTCAAACAAACATTTTCCATTTCTGTCAACAAATCCAAGTACTGTATTTGTTCCACCAATATCTATTCCTAATGCTACTTCTGTCATGGTTTCTTTTTTATTGTAATTTTAACCGCGTGCAAGATAAATTTTTTTATTGTTATATTTTTAATTTTACATAAGAAATTATAAACAAGTAAGTCTTTTATGTTAAACTAGTTAAATTACAAAAATAAGTTGCTTGCAAATTTGAAACTCTTGTGTTTTTAATAGATTGTTTTTTAACATTTTCACTGAATTGTAATCGTTAAACATTTTTTGATCAATGTTTTGTACTTTGATTTTGATTATTAAAATTTGAGTGTTTTTTGTTGTAAATGAATTAAAATTAATGTTAATTTGAAATATAAATTTCAAGTTAATTAAACTTAAAAATATAATTATGGGAATGACATTAATTGAAAAAATTTTAGCAAATCATTCGAAACAAGATGTTGTTAAACCAGGTGATATTATTGATATTGAAATAGATATCAGAGCTGCACGTGATTTTGGAGGTGCAAATGTTGTAAAAAATATTAGAGATAATAATTTGTCTATTGCAGATAAAGAAAAAACATTTTTTACATTTGATTGCAACCCAACTGGCTCTGACCAAAAATATGCTGTTAATCAGCAGATTTGCAGAATGTTTGCACGTGAAAATGGAATTAAAGTGTTCGATATTGATAACGGTATTGGTACTCATACTTTAATTCATACCGGTATGGTTTATTCCGGCTCAACGGCAATTACTACCGATTCTCATGCAAATATTCTTGGTGCAGTTGGAGCTTTTGGTCAGGGAATGGGCGATAAGGATATTGCTGCTTCGTGGAGTAAAGGGAAAGTTTGGTTTAAAGCTCCTTCATCTGTGAAAATTAATCTTATCGGCAAACGACCAGATAATGTTTTTGCCAAAGATATAGCTTTGAATTTACTATCAATTTTTGGTGCAAATACCTTGCTTGGACAATCAATAGAAATTTATGGCGACGAGGTTAATAAATTTACTTTAGATGAGAGAATTACTATATCGTCTATGGCTACAGAGATGGGTGCAATAATTATTTTGTTTACGCCAAACAAAGAGGTTCAAGAATATAGTGAGCAACGTGCGGGTAAGAAAATTGAATTAATTGAAGCTGATAATGATGCTCGTTATGAGAAAGAATATAATATTGATTTTAGTGAGTTTGTAGCAAGAGTATCTCGTCCGGGAAAACCCCACGATACTGTTGAAATAAATAATATAGAGCAAACAAAAATCGATTCTGCATTTATTGGAAGTTGTACAAATGGCAGGATGGAAGATATGCGAGAAGCTGCTAAAATCTTGAAAAATAAAAAAGTAGCTCCTGGTGTTGTGCTCAAAATTGTTCCTGCAACTAATGAGGTTTGGAATCAGTGTTTGTCAGAAGGAATTATAAAAATATTTAAAGATGCTGGAGCTCTTGTCTCAAATGCAGGTTGTGCAGGTTGTGCAGCAGGACAAGTTGGACAAAACGGAGCCGGTGAAGTAACTATTAGTACAGGAAACCGTAATTTTCCAGGCAAACAGGGTAAAGGCGATGTCTTCTTAGCTTCTCCTGCTTCAGTAGCAGCTTCAGCTGTTTCTGGATATATTGTTGATTATAAGCACATCCCTGAAAAACCAATTACTTTCTCTTTTGATGAAAAAGCAGAGAAAATTGAGAAAACAAAAAAGGAAGATGCTAAAACAGTTAAAAAACCTACAGTCGTTGAAGGTAGAGTATGGTATATTAAAGAAGATAATATTGATACTGATATGATTTTTCATAACAGATATCTCTCTATTACAGATATTAACGAAATGGGACAATATACTTTTGATAATCTTGAAGGGTATAAAGATTTTGCACAAAAAGCAAAAATGGGTGATATCGTAGTTGTTCAAAAGAATTTTGGTAGCGGAAGCTCTCGTCAACAAGCCGTTGATTGTTTTAAAGCACTTGGAATTCAAGCAATTTTAGCCGAGTCTTTCGGAGCAATTTATGAACGTAATGCAATTAATGCTGCATTTCCTATCATAACTTATAAGTCAGTTGATGATTTGAAACTATCTGATGGAGATAAAATAAGAGTGAATTTCGAATCAGGAGAAGTAACAAATTTGAGTAATAATAAAGTCATTTCTGCTGAAAATTTTTCTGAGGTTCAGATGGAAATTTACCAAAATGATGGATTGTTTTAATTAGGTGAAAGTAGACAGAATACAGAATGTAGTAGGCAAGAGGTAGAATACCAGCTCTTTCGGATTTGTAATCCGAAAGAGCGATATTGTCGACAAACAAAATGAAAAATGAAAAAAAGTATTATAATATTGACATTCTTTTTTTTAAAAGCATTTGTATATGGGCAGAATGATAGTGTTTTCTTTTTTAATGAATTTGATGAATTCAATGTTTCAATAAATAAGACAAATCTAGAAGATAATAATACCAATGATGGATTTGATTTTGGAATAGGAGCTTATCACACATTTTTATCAGATAAAAATGTAAATATTTTATTTGGTTTTGAATTTAATCGAACAAAACAATTCAAAGAATATATGTATGAAGGTCATTTTGCTAATTCTTCAGATTTGACTTATTTTATCAATAGTATTTCAATCCCTGTAACTGCAAGATTTAATATGGGAAGACATGTGAAAATATTTTGTGAAACGGGTGCGTTTTTAGATATACATCCAGGAGCCAGAAGAAAAGGAATAATGCATACTTATTTACCAAATGATAATAATCAAGTTGAATATAAAGAATTTGAGTTTGATGAAAGGGCAAATATTTCAAGTATTAATTATGGAATTTCAATTGGAATAGGAATTAATGTTCCGGTATCAAAATTTAATTTAATAATTAAGCCAGAGTATAAATTCGGAATAAAAACATTATATGATTATAAAGACCAGATTTTTAACAGGTATTTTAGAATAATTATTGGACTTAAAATTTAAATGTTACTTAATACGAAAAACAAAACATAAAAATGGGAAATAAAACTTTTGTAGAAAAAATATTAGGTGCCGAAACAGGCAGTATTGTTTTTAAAAAACCAAATATTGTTTTAACGCATGACAACACAGCAAGCATAAAAGCTACATTTGAGAAAATGGGTGGTGTAAAAGTTGCTGATAGTAATCAATTATTAGTTGTTTTAGACCATAACGCACCACCAACAAATGCAAAATTAGCTACCCAATATCAGTTAATTAGGAATTTTGTAAAAGATCAGGGCATAAATAAATTTTATGATGCTGGAAACGGGATATGTCATCAGTTAATGGCAAATCATGCTAAACCGGGAATGATAATTGTAGGTAGCGATAGTCATACGTGTACAGCTGGTGCTTATAATGCTCTTTCAGCAGGCATTGACCGCACAGAATCGGCAGGTATTTGGAAACGTGGTGAGACATGGTTTCGAGTTCCTGAATCAATAAAAATTACTTTAAAAGGGAAATTAAACAAAGGTGTTTTTGCAAAAGATATTTCGTTATGGATAATTGGTATGATTGGATCTGCAGGAGCAAATTATATGTCGATTGAATATCATGGCGACGGTGTAAAAAGCCTTACAATTCCACAACGTATGACCTTAGCAAATCTTGCATCTGAGATGGGAGCAAAGAATGCTGTTTTCCCTGCGGACGAGGTTCTTGCTGAATATTATGGTAAAGAAAAAATTGACGGCGTGTGGGCTGATGAAGGAGCAAAATATTTTAAAGAAATAGAAATTAATTTAAGCGATATTTTTCCATTAGTTGCAGCTCCGCATCAGGTTGATAATGTTAAAGCAGTATCGGAAGTGCAGGGTTTAAAATTAAACGAAGGACTTATAGGAACATGTACAAATGGTCGTTTAGAGGATTTGAAAATTGCTGCTGAAATATTAGATGGACAAAAAGTTGCTGATGGTTTTCAATTATTAGTAGCTCCTGCATCTAAAGAAATTTATTTGCAAGCAATTGAGCAAGGTATTATTACAAAATTAATGAAAGCCGGAGCTAATATTTTAGGATCATCTTGTGGTCCGTGTCTTGGTACCGGACAAGGAATACCTGCCGATGGTTTTACAGTAATATCAACTGCAAACCGTAATTTTTTAGGACGAATGGGAAACAAAAATGCCAATATATATTTAGCATCTCCTGCTTGTGTTGCTTACTCTGCTATAAAAGGAGAGATAGCTGATCCACGAGGAATTATTGCTAACGATAAATTTCCTTACACTAAAGAGCAAATTTCAGTAGTTGAAATAAAAAAAGGTGATAATCGTAAGATTGGTAATGTTTGGAATTATACTGATATTAATGATTTGAATACTGACCAAATGTTTGCCGGTAATTTAACTTATAATGTTTTAAGTTCAGATGCAGCATCAATTATGCCACATTTATTTAAAGGGTTTGATGAAACATTTTCTGACAATGTTTCAAAAGATGATGTTATTATAGCAGGCGATAATTTTGGTTGTGGTAGTTCTCGTGAGCATCCTTCTGTTGGATTAGCTTATGCAGGAGTTAAAGCTATTATTGTAAAATCAGTAAATAGAATTTTTTATCGCTCGGCAATTAATCAGGGTTTATTACTAATTGTAAATCGTGAAGTCGTTGAAAATTACAAATCTGGTGATAATTTGGATGTTGATTTTGAAAATGGCGTAATCAAATTAAATAATAATGAGTTTAAAATTGCTCCATTACCTGAAAAGCTTATGCAAATTATTGAGCGAAAGGGCTTAGTGAACTGGATAAAAAATGAAAAATAAAATTCATTAAAAACCTTTTTATTAAATAGAATTTTATTAAATTTGCAAACTCTTAAATTCAGGGTCCAATAGCTCAGTTGGATAGAGCAACAGCCTTCTAAGCTGTGGGTCGCAGGTTCGAATCCTGCTTGGATCACAAAGTTGCCTTTTTTATAAAGGCAACTTTTTTATTTATATTTGCTTATGTAAGGCAACTTTTTTCCTTAAATTTTTCCCAATTATTTTTATTAGAGTATTTTTATTGATTGGTTTGGATATATAATCATCACAACCAGCAACAAGGGCGTCTTCTCTGTCGTCTGTTAAGGCATAGGCAGTTTGTGCTATTATAATAACATTTTTATTAAATTTTCGAATTTTTTTTGTTGCTTCATATCCATTCATTTCGGGCATTTTAATATCCATTAATATCAAATCAATATCCTTATTTTGCCTACAAGCTTCAACTGCTTCAATCCCGGTTTTTGAATGAATAATTTTTTTGCAAAGTTTTTTGATGACTGTTGTAAGGTAAATATCTGATGTTTCTTCGTCTTCAGCTATTAAAATGGTTAAATTTTTAGTTTGATTTTCAGTTTGTGTTTCAGAAATTGTATTAACAGGTATAATAATTTCTTTTTTATTAGTATTATACGGAATAGTAAAATAAAATTGAGAGCCTTTTCCGATTTCTGATTCTAACCAGATTTCGCCACCAAGCATTTTTACATAAGCCTTAGAAATAGATAATCCCAAACCTGCTCCTTCATAATTTCTTGATGCTGAAATGTCCGCCTGAATAAAACGCTCAAAAATAGCTTTCTGTCTGTCTTTAGCAATTCCAATACCGCTATCTTTTATAAAAAAGTTTAAATAGTTTTCTTTTACTTCGTACCCAAATTCAATAATTCCTTTATTTGAATATTTAATGGCATTTTTCACAAGGTTTATAAGTATTGCATAAAATTTTTCAGGATCAGTTTCAATTGTTACATTGTTTTCGTACAAAGGATTTTTACTTAAAAGTTGCATTCCTTTAGTTTCAACTTCAGGTTTAAAAAAATTATAAATGTATTCGATTACTTCATTAATATTTGTTTTTTTAATTGAAATGTCCATTTGCCCAGATTCTAGTTTTGAAATATCAATTAAATCATTAATAATATTTAGCAAGCGATTGCCACTTTTTTCGATTATACTGATGTATTCTTGTTTATTATCGTTTGTTAAATCCTGTTCTTTCAATAAGTGGGTAAAGCCCAGAATACCATTCATAGGAGTGCGTATTTCATGACTTATATTGGCAAGAAAAGTTGATTTTAAATAATCATTTTCTTCGGCTTTTTTTTTGGCTCTCATCAATTCTATATTGCTTTCTTTTAAATTTTTTTCTATTTTTTCACGTTGAGCAATATCTTTTTGCAGTTGCATCGTTTTACTATTCACCTGCTGTTTTAAAAGAAGAATAAAAACGAAAGAAATAATTATTGCAATAAATAAAATTAATAAAGAAGTTTTTAGCCAAAAAGGGAAAATGGTAATTTTTTCGACACCTCCAAGATGTTTATCTATTTGCTCAACAAGTTCTGGAGTTAAATTAGAATTTTTAGGAAAAGCGAATTGCATCCGAATTGGTTGAAAAATTACAGGACTTCTTTGGACATTATATTTATTTCGTTTTCTGCACCAAAGTCTTTGTTTGTAATTCCGGCGAATATCTCGCCTTTACTTATAGCTTCAAAGATTTTTGAATAATTCGTCATTTCAATAATCTTACAATTTATATTGGAATTTTTCAGATTAGCTTTTAGACCTTGTGAGCCACTGAGATTAATGCTTTTTTTTAAACACGCTATAGTTCTTCCTTCAAGTTCAAATATTGATTGTAAATTAGTGCCTTTCTGTGTGTATAATACAGTACAGCTTAAGAGTACTGTTTCTTTGGAGAAAATAAATTTTTCTTTTCTTGCAGAAGATTCTCCAACATCAACCATTATATGAATTTCGTTGTTTTTTAATTTTTGTAAACACTCTTCCCAGTTACTGGTAACCCATTCAATTTTCCATTTTTCTTTTGCAGCAATGTAGTTTGTAATGTCTACCCAAAACCCCACCGTTTCACCATTGTTATTGGTAAATATTTTTGGTTTGTTTTCGTAAGCACCAATTTTTATTGTTTTTTCAGCAAATAAAGAAAGGTTTGATAGTGAAAATAAAATCAATAGAATTATAAATTTATTTTTTATCATTTTTTAGAATATAATTTTACTTAAAAAGTGCACTTGTGTTTTAGTCAATTTTTGTTTCAATTAAATTGACTAAACAAAGTTTGTTTAAATTTAGTGAAATTATTTGTAATGAAAAAAAATATTTTTTTATGAGATAGCTACTTCAACATTTCCATCATCATTAATTTTGGTAAGTTTTACTTTAACAATTTGGTTAATTAATTGTTTGTTAAAATCTGTTTCAACTTTAATGTAATTTTCGGTAAATCCATACATTTTACCATTATCGTTTTTCGATTCAAACAATACGTTTTTAAAGGTATTAATGTGTTGAGAGTAAAATTTCAAGCGTTTTTTATCTGAAAGTGTATGAAAAATTTTGCTTCTTTCTCTGCGAATATTAACAGGCACTTTGTTGTCAAATGTTAGAGCAAGTGTGTTATCTCTTTCAGAGTAGGTGAAAATATGAAGGTAAGATAAATCTAAATCATCAACAAATTTATAAGCTTTATTAAACTCATCCTCAGTTTCGCCGGGTACACCTACAATAAGATCTGCAGCAATACAAGCCTGTGGCATAATTGATTTAATTAGGTCAACTTTTTTACTATATAGTTCTGTAGTATAGCGACGGTGCATTAGTTTTAATAAATTGTTTGTGCCACATTGTAATGGAATATGAAAGTGAGGAACAATTTTATTCGATTTTGAAACAAAACGAATAACTTCATCAGTTAATAGATTTGGCTCTATTGATGAAATTCTAATTCGTTTTATTCCTTCAACTTTATCGAGACCTTTAATGAGGGCAATAAACGTTTCATTAGTGCTTTTACCAAAATCACCAATATTTACACCTGTTAAGATAATTTCTTTAACATTATTCTCTGCTAGTTTTTCAGCCTCTTTAATAATATCTTTAATAGGGGCGTTTCTGCTTTTACCACGAGCAAGAGGTATTGTACAATATGAACAAAAGTAATCGCAACCATCTTGTACTTTTAAAAAACTTCGAGTCCTGTCGTGAAGTGAAAATGCGTGATGGAAACAGGATATGTTTTTTATGTCAGTATGAATCTTTTTAGTTTGAAAATTGCTGAGGTAGTTTGCAATATTAAATTTTTCATTATTTCCTAATACAATGTCAACTCCGGGCGTTTCTGATATTTCGTCGGGTTTTAGTTGAGCATAACATCCTGTAACAATAACTTTGGCATTTGGGGCCTTTCTTATTGCTTTGTTTATAGCTTGACGGCATTTTTTGTTAGCAATATTAGTAACTGTACATGTGTTAATTACATAAACATCAGCTTCTTCGTTAAAATTAACTTTTTTAAATCCATTTTCAATAAATGAATTAGCAATAGTTGATGTCTCGGCAAAATTTAATTTACAGCCTAAAGTAAAAAAAGCTACTTTTTTCATATTCGTAAAAATAGGGGTGATGATGTTTTGCAATTTAATCGTGCAAAATTATAAAGATAAACTGGTTTTGCAAAAAAAAGAAAGTTTTATGTAAGATGTATCTTTTTGATATTATTAATAATTACAGTATTTAATTCGAAGTGTTTTTTGAGTGAAATAAAAAGCCTTGCGTTTATTGCAAGGCTTTTTAATAATTGTAGCGAGAGAGAGATTTGAACTCTCGACCTCATGATTATGAATCATGCGCTCTAACCAACTGAGCTATCTCGCCATAATTTGAGGATGCAAATATAGTATTTTCTTTTAATTTTTATTAATCCAGTATAATTTTTTTTTATAAAAATATAATTTTTATTTATAGATAGGTAAATAAAAACTTTTTTAAGTTAAATATGCATTGATATCCATCATTATAGCAGCTGTAGAAGTTGTGTGAACAAATAAATGTTTTATTTTTTAAGTTTTGTCTTTAACCTAATTTTGTTTTCTATTAGTCATACAATAATAGAAAACATTGTTGTTAAGTTATAAAAACAACTTGGAGATATTGCCAATTCATTAACAATAATCAAGTTGGGTTACTTAGCCAAATAGTTTACAGCGATAAATTTAAATTTTATAAAATATTGTTTTTTGAAAACAAATAATTAAATGTAATTAGTTGTTTAATTTAATTGAAAAGTTTATATTGCAAGATAACAAAATGAAAGGGGACAATTATGGTAAAAGATAAATATCAATTAGAATATGTAATAAATACATCGGAAAGAATTTTGTTTAATAGATTAAGCACAGCTAGTGGCTTGACAGAATGGTTCGCAGACAATGTAAATGTAAATAAGGATGTATATACTTTTATTTGGAATGGAACAGAACAAGATGCTAGAGTTTTAGCAAAAAAGGAATTGTCTTACATTAAATTTCACTGGATTGATGATGAAGATGAAGATTCTTATTTTGAGTTTAGATTAAATAAACTTGAACTTACTGGAGGTTTGGCTCTTCTTGTAACCGATTTTGCCGAAGAAGATGAGAAAGAAGACGCCATTAGTCTATGGGATACACAAATTTCTGAATTAAAACATATTTTAGGCTTATAAAATTATCAAAATATTATATTTTCTGTTAATTTTACCCTTTTTTTTAAACTATCTTTAGAAGGTAAATTTTTTTATTGTGACAGTAAAACGTGTTCATTTTTTAGTAATAAAATCTTGGATTGGTCCTTTAGTAGCAACTTTTTGTATTTCGCTATTTTTATTGCTCATGCAATTTTTATGGAAATACATTGATGATTTAGTTGGTAAAGGATTAGAATTTTCAGTTATTTCTGAATTGCTTTTGTATGCTATTGCAGGACTTGTTCCAATGGCATTACCTCTTTCAATATTATTAGCTTCCCTAATGGCCTTTGGTAATTTGGGTGAGCATTACGAATTAATATCCTTAAAATCTGCAGGGATATCATTATCTCGCATTATGTATCCATTAATAATATTAACTTTTATTATTAGTATTGGAGCTTTTTTCTTTTCAAATAATGTTTTGCCTTTTATAAATTTAAAAATGGGATCATTATTATTTGATGTAAGGAATAAACGTCCTGATGTAAGTATTAAAGAAGGCATTTTTTATAATGGAATAGATGGATATAGCATTAAAGTAGGAAGAAAAAATAAGTCGACAGGACAACTTTATAATATTATGGTTTACGATCATTCTTCTCGTATGGGTAATCTAGATGTAACACTTGCAGATTCTGGAAGGATGGAGGTTACTAAAGATAAAAGAAATCTTATATTGTCATTGTATCATGGAAAAACATATACCGAAGTTCATGAAGATAAAAGAAGAAAAACAAAAGAATCTCATCCACACAGACAAGATAAATTTTCAGAACAGAAGGTGATTTTAGACCTCTCAGGATATGGATTGAAGCGTACTGATGAAAATTTATTTAAAAATAATTATCAGATGTTGAATTTAAAACAACTCTCTGTTGCTGGCGATTCATTAAAAAAAGCTTATTTTGAATATAAAAATCAATTTTCAAGAAATTTATTAAGAACAAATTTGTTCAGAAAAGAATTAAAGAATGATACAAATATTATTCGTAATTATGACAGTATAAATTCAACTATAAGCTTTGACAGTGTTTTTAATGCTATGTTGCCTGGAGAAAAGGCTAGAGTGATTGACCAAGCACTTAATTATGCAAGAACAACCAAATCATACATATCATCAAGCAAGAATGACTTCGTGCATAAAAAAAAATGGATAAACAGGCATGAAATTGAATGGCACAGAAAATTCACTTTGTCATTTGCTTGCTTTATTCTGTTTTTTATTGGAGCTCCTCTTGGAGCAATTATTAGAAAAGGGGGACTTGGAATGCCTGTTGTAATTTCGGTTGTGTTTTTTGTTTTATATTATGTCGTTTCAATGACCGGTGAGAAATATGTAAAATCTGCTGTAATGCCAGCTTGGGAAGGTATGTGGGTGTCATCAGCAATACTGTTGCCTTTAGGAATGTTTTTAACTTACAAAGCAGCTAACGATTCTGTTATTCTTAATTTTGATTCTTATACTGATGTAATAAGAAAATTTTTTACTTCTATGAAAAAAAAGAAGTAGCATATGAATATTCTGCAATTATGTAACAAAATGCCATATCCTCCAAAAGACGGAGGATCTATTGCAACTTTAAATCTTTCAAAAGGGTTTGTTGAGCTTAGTCACAAAGTTACTGTTTTAGCAATGAATACTTCTAAACATTATTTCAATATTGAGAATATTCCGTTTGAGTTAAAAAGTAAAATTAATTTTTTCGATGTATTTGTCGATACGAAAATTAACACCTTCTCAGCAGTATCAAATTTGTTGTTTTGTAAAACCCCATACAATGCTCAGCGTTTCATCTCAAAAGATTTTAGAAAGAAATTAATTAGTTTATTATTAAACAATAGTTACGATATTATTCAACTCGAAGGATTATATCTATCTCATTATATAGAAACTATTAGGAAACATACTAATGCGAAAATTGTTTATAGAGCACACAATATTGAGCATGAGATTTGGGATCGAACCACAGCACAACAAAAAGGGTTTTTAAAGAAAATATATCTTAAAATTTTGTCAAAAAGGATTAAAAAATTTGAGATAAACATTATAAATAAATATGATGCTATAGTTCCAATTACCGAAAGAGACGCATCGTTTTTTAATAATTATGGAAATACTAAAGCTTGTCATGTTTCTACAGCAGGAGTTAATATTAATGAATTAAAACCAGATTTTTCGAATATTGAATTACCATCGCTGTTTTACATAGGTGCCTTAGATTGGGTGCCAAATCAAGAGGGTTTGTTATGGTTTTTAGATAATGTCTGGTTAAATATTTCCCGTAATAATAAAAAATTTAAATTTTATGTTGCCGGAAGAAATGCACCATTGTGGTTGGTAAATAATTTAAAAAAAGATGATATTATTTATCTTGGAGAAATTGACGATGCATATGAGTTTATGAATTCAAAAGCAATAATGATTGTTCCATTATTATCGGGAAGCGGAATGCGAATTAAGATTATTGAAGGAATGGCTCTTGGTAAAACAATTATTTCTACTTCAATTGGGGCAGAAGGAATTAATATTACAAAGAATAAAAATATTATAATTGCAGATAGTGCTAGTGATTTTATTGATGGAATAGAAAAAGTTTTAAACGATGAAGCTTTTGCAGATAAAATGGGGAAAAATGCTCTTGATTTTGTTAAAAGCAATTACAATAATTTAACAATAACATCTAAATTAGTTAACTTCTATAAAAGTTTATTTTAAATGATGATAATAACAAAAATATTATTTTGGTTGTCAGTTGTTGCAATTATTCATTCATATATTTTGTATCCATTAATATTGGAATTGTTGACTTTTTTGAGAAAAGATAAAATAAAAATTCAATATAAAGAAAATAAAAAATTTCCTTTTGTATCAATACTAATGTCGGCATATAATGAGCAAGAAGTTTTAAAGATTAAAGTAGACAGTATTTTTAATACATCTTATCCTTTAGAAAAAATTGAAGTCTTAGTCGGTTCTGATGCTTCAACAGATACGACAGAAAAGATTTTAAATCATTTATCAACTGAATATAAAAAATTGCAATTTTTTTCTTTTAAAAAAAGACAAGGTAAACCAAATGTTATTAATCAATTATCTGATAAAGCAAGAGGCGATATATTAATATTAACAGATGCAAATGTTCTTTTTGATAAAACAACAATACCCAATTTGATTAAACCTTTTTCAAACAAAGACATTGGACTTGTTGATGCAAGAATGATTAATAAAGGGATGAAAAAAGAAGGTATATCAAAGCCAGAAAAGTTTTATATCTCTCATGAAGTTAATACAAAATATAAAGAATCAATTTTATGGGGAACAATGATGGGGCCATTTGGAGGTTGTTATGCAGTAAGAAAAAAATTGTATTCGAAAGTTCCTGATAATTACCTAGTTGATGATTTTTATATAAATATGAAAGTTCTTGAAAAAGGTAAAAAAGCAATAAATAATCTAGATGCTGTTGTGTTTGAAGATGTCTCTAATAATTTAAAAGATGAATTTAACAGAAAAGTAAGAATCGCAACAGGAAATTTTCAAAATTTGAAACAATTTAAGCATTTATTATCTTTTGAGACAAAAACCATAGCTTTTAGTTTTTTTTCACACAAGGTTTTACGTTGGTTTGGGCCTTTTTTTCTTCTAATAGCCTTTTTTTCAAACTTATTTTTATTCTATTCTACATTTTATTTGTATCTGTTTTATTTACAATGCTTTGTGATTATTTTGCCTTTTATTGATTTTTTAATGAGGAAAATTAAATTACATGTTATACTTTTACGGTTTATTACGCATTTTTATAGTATGAATATCGCTTTATTTATTGGATTTTTTAAATATTTAAAAGGAGTAAAAACTAATGTCTGGCAACCAACAAAACGAAACCAATAAGATTATATTAAACACTATTGACGAAGCAATAGAAGATATTAAAAAAGGTAAGCTTATTATTGTAGTCGATGATGAAGATCGTGAAAATGAAGGCGATTTTGTCACAGCTGCTGAGTTAATCACAACTGAGAAAGTGAACTTTATGGCAACTCATGGTAGGGGCTTAATTTGTGCTCCCTTAACTGAAAAACGGTGCAAGGAATTGGATCTTGACCTCATGGTTGGTAAAAATACATCTTTACATGAAACCCCATTCACAGTATCAATTGATTTAATTGGGAAGGGCTGTACTACCGGAATATCTGCTTACGATCGTGCAATGGCGATAAAAGCTTTAGTTGATAAGAATACAAAAGCAGAAGATTTAGGTCGTCCAGGTCATATATTTCCTCTAAAAGCAAAAAATAACGGAGTTCTTAGAAGAACTGGTCACACAGAGGCAGCAATTGATTTGGCACGATTAGCCGGCTTAGAATCTGGAGGCGTACTGGTTGAGATTATGAATGAAGATGGAACAATGGCTCGTTTACCAGAACTGGTTGTAATAGCAAAGAAATTTGATTTAAAGATTGTTTCAATTGAAGATTTGATAGCTTATCGTTTAAAAAACGAAAGTCTAATTATTAAAGGTGTAGAAGTAAATTTACCCACTAAATATGGTAACTTTAAATTAATACCCTTTAAGCAAAAATCAAATGGAGCGGAACATGTTGCCTTAATTAAAGGTGAGTGGGAAAAAGACGAAGCAATTTTGGTTAGAGTTCATTCATCGTGCCTTACAGGAGATATTTTTGGTTCGTTGCGCTGTGATTGTGGAGAACAGTTACATAAAGCAATGCAAAAAGTTGATGAAGCTGGTAAAGGTGTTATTGTATACATGAATCAAGAGGGTAGGGGAATTGGCTTGTTTAGTAAAATTGAAGCTTATAAGTTGCAAGAGGAAGGTATGGATACTGTTCAGGCAAACATAGAACTTGGTTTTAAAGCTGATGAAAGAGATTACGGAGTTGGTGCTCAAATTTTACGAAATATTGGTGTTCAAAAAATTAAGTTGATTACGAATAATCCTGTTAAAAGAATTGGACTTGAAGCTTATGGTCTTGATATAGTTGAGAATGTTCCGCTTGAAATTAAACCAAATAAATACAATAATTTTTATATGAAAACTAAGCGAGATAAGATGGGACATGTTTTGCAATCGTTTAAGTATGATGACGAGAAGTAGAATTTATAACGTATGATGTTTGTGGATTGTTTTGATATATTTATACTATCTTAAATTTAATTTATTACAAACGTATTTATATAAAATTTTTTAACAACAATTAAAAAGCGGAATTTATAATTCCGCTTTTTTTGGTATGTCGGGCATGGTAATAATTTGATAGAGTGGAAGTCGGGTCAACTACAAAAGTTGTGGAGTGATAAAATTTCAAGCATAAATTTTAGTTAATCTAAACAAGAAAAAATTGATATCTCTAACCCCTTTAAATGAAGCTCTAAATTCTTTAATTTTAGCATTAAAAGATTCTGCAGAAGCATTAGTACTTCTATTATTGAAAAAATTTAAG
>JADFUR010000058.1 GCA_015222055.1 Bacteroidota bacterium
ACCCTCGGCATAGTATCCAGTGTTATTTACTAAATTTCAATTCCACTATGGTTCGATTATAAGAATGCGTTTTTATGCCAATATGTAATAAATCGTAAATTTCAATTCCACTATGGTTCGATTATAAGAGATGGACCATCTAATACAGTCCCAAGTGCAAATTTATTTCAATTCCACTATGGTTCGATTATAAGGCTAACGTCTACTTAACAGAAATCGACAGCGATATAACATTTCAATTCCACTATGGTTCGATTATAAGTAGATTATCAGCCTGACGCATTAACTCAAGATACAATTTCAATTCCACTATGGTTCGATTATAAGTCTATTCCATTCCAATACATACTAGCATCTGCATTTGATTTCAATTCCACTATGGTTCGATTATAAGCTTAAACGGTTAGTTATGTGGAATATACCTAAAATAATTTCAATTCCACTATGGTTCGATTATAAGACAACACGAAACACAAACCCAGCAGGTTATCATAAATTTCAATTCCACTATGGTTCGATTATAAGAAAATCATTTTCAAGAAAAAGATATAATTGAAATTTATTTCAATTCCACTATGGTTCGATTATAAGAATACCCGAGCTCGGAGCAATCGAAATGAGTTTAGAATTTCAATTCCACTATGGTTCGATTATAAGTAGCATTGTCTACAGCGTGGGATGATAGTGCAATGACATTTCAATTCCACTATGGTTCGATTATAAGAAGAGTTACAGGAAGCACATATCCTACTTTAATAAATTTCAATTCCACTATGGTTCGATTATAAGTGTTGAATTAACAACTCCAGACTATGTTCTTCTAAGATTTCAATTCCACTATGGTTCGATTATAAGTCCAAGACGAAAAAGTAACCGAATTATATATTAAATTATTTCAATTCCACTATGGTTCGATTATAAGTATCTTCGCAATCCCATATTCATTACCATTTACAAGATTTCAATTCCACTATGGTTCGATTATAAGAGCAAGTGGCGACGATAAAGGAATTTCTTTCAGCTCATTTCAATTCCACTATGGTTCGATTATAAGCGACCGCCCTTTCTTCAATAACGATTTCTGTTCCCGAATTTCAATTCCACTATGGTTCGATTATAAGGAATTTCCTCACAAAGATGGATATAACTTTTTTGTCAATTTCAATTCCACTATGGTTCGATTATAAGAAACGTTTTCAGCAGGGAAAACTTTAACATTTCTGAATTTCAATTCCACTATGGTTCGATTATAAGATAATCAAACTTTGCTATTAGCAACCTACCTTCACGATTTCAATTCCACTATGGTTCGATTATAAGAATTTGTTGTGTCCGTAAAAGGAATATCAAAGTAATTATTTCAATTCCACTATGGTTCGATTATAAGTTTATGGAAAAAATAGAGTTAGTTTCATCAAACAAATTTCAATTCCACTATGGTTCGATTATAAGGTCGCTGGAGCCAAACGTCTATCGATAAATTCAATATATTTCAATTCCACTATGGTTCGATTATAAGAAACAACGTAACTACCTCATTACTAGGAACATAGCTATTTCAATTCCACTATGGTTCGATTATAAGTTGAACGCTGTTCGTTGTGCTACTTGCCCTGCTGTGCGATTTCAATTCCACTATGGTTCGATTATAAGAAAAAACTTTATTTAATTATGATATGAGTTTAGATATTTCAATTCCACTATGGTTCGATTATAAGCAATAACAGTTCCACATATTCCACCCTGAGAAATTTATTTCAATTCCACTATGGTTCGATTATAAGGAAATAGGTAATTTGAAAAGGCTTAAAGAATTAGATATTTCAATTCCACTATGGTTCGATTATAAGACAACACGAAACACAAACCCGGCAGGTTATCATAAATTTCAATTCCACTATGGTTCGATTATAAGAATAGTATTGATAATGCCACATCTTCTAATACTTTATTTCAATTCCACTATGGTTCGATTATAAGAAACAGGACGTTTTATGTCAAAAGGTTTAACAGTATTTCAATTCCACTATGGTTCGATTATAAGAAAAATGAAGAGTAGCATAATCTCTTGGGTCTGCTAATTTCAATTCCACTATGGTTCGATTATAAGGCAACAGCCGGAACGGCACCAGCAAAATTAACGCCATTTCAATTCCACTATGGTTCGATTATAAGTACAACCTTCATAAGAAATAAATTAAAGGTTACAGAATTTCAATTCCACTATGGTTCGATTATAAGATGCAACTAAAAAGATTTTTGCAGGATTTAAACCTGATTTCAATTCCACTATGGTTCGATTATAAGTCATCACCTTCTAATGCTTGTTCAGGTGTTAATGCATTTCAATTCCACTATGGTTCGATTATAAGCACAAAGTAGAAGACTGTGCATGTGGACTTAGTACATTTCAATTCCACTATGGTTCGATTATAAGAAGATTATCAACCCGAAGTTTTAAACAAAACAACAATTTCAATTCCACTATGGTTCGATTATAAGTAAGGAGCTTGATATTAACGAGTTAATCGTTGATACATTTCAATTCCACTATGGTTCGATTATAAGAGGTAAAAATAAACAAAAAAAATAACGATTTTATTACGTTTTAAGATTATTTTTTACAATTTTTTTAATTAAAAGTTGTCGAACTGTAATAATATAAAAATCATTGAAATTCGACAACTTATTGTACATCGTTTGTTTTCAGTATGTCAAAGAACTTTATAGCCTAAAACATAAAATATTTATTAAATTTTAAGTGTTGAAAAATGAGTTCGACGACTTTTAAATTTTATAAAAAACTGTCTAAAGCGTTAGGCTCTTTTCCTATTATTTCTTTATCAAGCCATTTTTTTTGCCTGTTTTTAAATATTATTAGGCTGTCGTAGTCTTCTTTCATTATATTTTTTGCACAATATATTAATTCTTTTAGCTTAACTTCAGTAATTTCTCCTTCAAATACCGAATTTTGTATCCAGTTTAAATATCTACGGCAAAGTTTTAGCATTTTGCCTACTCGTTTTTCGCCCATGTCGTAAACAAGAATAATATACATGATTGATTTAGATTGATTTAGATTGAGGGGATGACTTTTTTCGCATGCTTGATAGTATTTTTAAAAGTTCAAGGCTTTCAGCATATAAGTCTCGAATAAATTCATTATCTATTAGATTTGAGCTGATTATTAAATCAATCCACATTTCTGTTTCATCCATTTCTTCAACTGATATTGAAAGTTTGCTAAAAAATTCAGATTTTGAACGTCCACGCAAAGCTGCCCGATAATTGGCATAAGCCGATGTCCCCGATTTTGTAATTTGATAATTAATCACCTTTGCACTGGTTGTTTTCGGTAAAATTTCTGACAATTTTAAAACATTCAAAGCAAATGCTTTTAATCTCTCCCGAATCTTAATTTTGTAATTTATCCAATTTTGTTTTTCCATAATAAACAATTTTGTGTTTTTAGTAAATTCCCTTCAATCTCCCTCAATCCCTTCAATCTCATTCAATCTCCCTTACCACCATATTTTAAAAGGTTTATATTCTTCAATATTTAATAAATGTTTTTGTAATTTATAACATTCTAATTTTATTAAATGTTTGTAGCTGACGTTCTTTTTTAGAGTTCGATGATTTATTGTTTCTAACAATCGCTCTTCAATAGCAGAAATGTATGCTTTTTTTCCTCTCTCTTTTAGTAATACGCTGTTTACTTTTATGTCAAAATCGTTTTTTTTAAGCATTCCTTTATTAAGTACCTTAAAAATTACACGATCGATAAGTATTGGTTTAAAAATTTCTGAAATATCTAATGAAAGTGAATATCTGCGGTCGCCCGGACTATGTAAATAGCTTATTGTAGGGTCAAGTTGGGTTGTGTGAATTGCTCGCAAGCATTGTGAATAACACATCATGTTGCCAAACGATATGAGTGCATTAACAGGGTTTCGAGGTGGTTGTATGCTGCGTCCTTCCATAGAAAAATTTTTTAAAATTATATCAAATCCTTCATAATAGGTTTTTCTTATGTTTCCTTCAATTCCCATAAGCTCTTTAACGTTAGCTGTTGCTAATATTTTATCTCTTAATTTTGTAATTCTATCAATTTTATCTTCAAGTTCTTTACCGCGTCGATTATAATATTGTAGGTTTTTTATCATGTTATAACTTGCTCCATCAATAATTTTTTGAGCAATTTCAATTCTTCTTTTTTTATTGATATATGCTTTTGTTTGTGCTACAAGCATCTTGCCCGACAACAATTGTTTTTTTGGCATAAATGAACCTGTATAGTTCTCATAGTAGTCAAAAAAATGGACTGATATCTCATTCTTACCCAAGAAATTATACATTGCACTATTAGCATCAACTGAACCAAAAATATATAATTGTTCAACGTTTTCAACTGGCAAATACCGAGGTTTTAACTCTTTATTTTCATCATCAATAGGTGTAAATTTTAGAGTGTTGTCTTTGCGTGATAAACGACCGGGGTTAAATAAATAGTATGTTTTTTTCATAGTTTATAGACAGAATTAACAGAATTTTTTTTCAATAGTTTTTTTTTTGACAGGATTAACAGGATTTACATGATATTTTTTATTTTAATTTAATTTTTAGACAGTATTAACTGAGTTTTCAGAATTTTCTTCATAGTTTCACATTTTATATCCTGTTAATCTTGTAAATCATGTCTTGTTATTTTTTTTGACAGGATTAACATGATGCTTTTATTGTTTCTCATATTATAACCTATAATTTTACAAATTAATTTTTATTTTTTTTATACACTCTGTATTTTCTTTTAACTTCTACAGATGTCCCGAAATTAATAAGTAACCCAACATCCAAACCTGTTCCTGCAAGATAGTTTACTAATTGAATTTCATGTTTTTTTACCATATTTTCTACTGCTTTTAATTCAATAATAATTTCTTTTTCAACAAGTAAATCGGCATAGTAGTCGCCAACTTTTTGGTTTTCATAAAATACAGGTATTGAGAATTGTTGCTCTACATTTAATCCTGCTTTTCCTAATTCAATTATTAGAGCATTTTCGTATACTTTTTCAAGAAATCCTGCTCCAAGTGTGTTGTGAACTTTGTAGGCACAGGCAATTATTTCATGAGTTAATTCTTCATATTCCATAATATTATAGTCTTTTAACAGGATTTACATGATTTTTTTTATTTTTCTTTTGACATGATTAACGAGATTTACATGATTTATAAGTTTATTTTGGCTTTTAGATACTCTGTATTTTCGTTTTACTTTTACCAAATTGTCAAAATTGATAAGTAAACCAACATCTAAACCTGTTTATGTAAGATAGTTTACTAATTAAATTTTATGTTTCATAATAATATATTTATCTTGTTAATTCTGTCTAATACATCACTCATCAACCCAACAAAAATCATAATAACTGCATCTTTTACAAATATTGCTGTTAATTTTAGGTGGACAATTCTCTGAATTTATTATTTCCTCTATTTCGTTTTCAATCTCAACAATACGTTCACGGTCAATATCTGATAAAAATATTTCGTGTGTTTTTCGTAGTGTTGGATATTCCAAAATGCCTGATACTCCTTCAATACCTGCTTTTTCGAAAATATATATGTAATATTTGAGTTGCCATTCGTGTGCAATATCTATTTTGTTAGATTTTTTTAGTTCGTGTATAACTTTATTTTTAGCATCATAAAAATCAACTTTTATATTTCCAATCTGTACTTCTTCATACTTTTCGTTGCGTTGGGGGTAGGTGCTTTCATGAATCAGTTTGCCTTCATATACAATGTCAGATGTGTGTTCCATTTGAATACCGTTTGCAAAAAGCCAAAGTTTGCGATGGCATATCATGAAATAATTAAAATGTGTTCCTGTTATATTCATATTTTATATTTTTTGCTTCATTCGTCAAATCCGGGACGAACAAAACTTCTTGCATTAGGGAATGTTTTTTCTGTTATTTTTTTGATTTTGAAAAGTGTACTTAAAAAATTTAGCAGTTCATCTTGTTTTTTTTCAATATTGTTAATTAATACAGAAATAGCCTGAATAGACCGGTCAACGGCAATAAGTGCAATTTTTGCGGAGCCATTGTTGTCGTATGTCATTCCAGAATCATGATAATTTTCATCATAGTCTGATAAAGCCCGACTCAATTTAGCAGGAATAAAAAAGCAATACCATTGTATTATTTCTATTGCATCATGTAGTGTAACAACATTTTTATTATTATTCATGGTTATTTGACTTACTGTTTTTTCAATAAATGAAGAATTTTTATTAAACCAATTATATATATTTTTTGAATATTCTTCAGATAAATTATATAAGGGGGGGGCTTTTTGTTTTCTGCCAACAATAAATTCATCGGCTTCTTCATTTAAATCCACTCCATATTCTTGTGCATATTCTGTAATAAGTTCAAAAGTAGCTTTGGACAAAGCAAATATATTTTCCCAAAATTCTTCATTTGATATATCTTTGTTTTCCAGCTCTAATTTTTTGCCCATCGAATAATTTGTACATCGTGAAGTAAATGGACAGTGCTCGCACCATCTGTCACAATAGTTGTAGATACCCGGAATATTATTCTTGCTTATCTTATGCTCTTTAATAATATTTTTGATATTTTCTTTTTTTTGATTAACTACGAATTCTTCAATTTCTTTTTTTGAAGGTAGCACATCATCAGAATTAATATCAAAATCAGGATAATCATCAGTTTTATTTTCTTCTGAAAACTTTTTACATAAGTTACAATAACCCGGAAAAGGACAGTTATCTTCATCGTACTCACAAAATTCAATGCCACAAGTTCCTTCACTAACCCAAACCACAGGTTGGTCAAAGTTGTTGACAAGCATTTTATATGCTAATTCATCAGGGACACCTTCAGGCAAAACAGCATCAAAATTATAAGCATCCCAGAGTTTAAGAATTTCTTCAACCATTAATTTTAATTCGTCTTTTGACAATTTCTCAGCAGGAGGGAAGCTGATTTTTTTAATTCCGAACCATTCCTGCATAGGCTTTGGTTCTGTTGATTCATATTCCATACATCCACGCAAACATTCTTCGGCCTCAGATATTTCCAAATATGGTTTTTCAGGCAGATTTTTAGCTGCATTGTGCATATCTTCTATAAGCTGATTTAAGTATCTTTTCATAGTTTTTTGACAGGATTTATAAGATTAACAGGTTTACCAATCGTTGTAACTTCCCATAGTAATTTGCAAATATAGTGCAACAAATGGCAAACAAAAATTGTAAGTTAATATACAGATAATAAATGAATTATAAAAAAAATAAACTACTAATCATACATTTTGCATTTTTGGGTTTATTATCGTTTTTTAGCAAAGCTTCATTACGATAAATTCATATTTATTATAATATTTTGCATACGCATTTTTTGTTAATGTTATTAACATTTTTAAATAAAAACAATATGTAATTCTTTGAATTTATTCTCATGTCAAAAAGTTTACCTTTTATTTAAATTTACAGAAATTGAAATCCTGATATTTGTTAACACAAATGGAATTATTTCAAAGCCATTCCCATCCATTGGAAGATGCATCTTTTTCATCTTCATCTATTAATAAACCCAATTCCGTATCGTATTTTTTATATATAATCAAGACTTTCTGCTCCAAAAGTTTACCTGTCTTTATACTCTCAAATACATCTCTATCGGTTTCTAAAGATTGATTAGCGTTTAATGAGTAATATCGTTTTTCGCTTATTTGAACTTTCAAATTTTCTGCTTTTATAAATTTATTTTCTTGAAGATATTTTTTATACCTGCTATAAAATTTAACAGGTAAAACCTTTACACCATCAAACTGCTTATAAAAATCCTCTTCTTGTTTTTCATTATAAATAAATGGTCTCAACTCATTTTTTACAAATCCATTTAGCAAAGTGTATATTTTGTTAAATTCTTCTTTACTGTTTTCGTCCCAATTTGGATAAACGAAGTCAATCATATTTTGTAAATCATCCTCGGATATTTCACCTGAATTAATGTTTTGTTTTTCTTTTAGAATAGAAATGGTTCTATTAATTATTTCTTCATTTTTATATACAAATTTGTCTGCTTTATTCCGACCTTGAAAAATAACGCAATCGCTAATTCCTTTATCATGTTTACGGTTTATGCGTCCAAATCTTTGTATAAGAGCATCTAATGGAGCCGGTTCTGTAAAAAGAATATCAAAGTTAATATCTAAACTTACTTCAATGGCTTGAGTACCAACTAATAATTTTATTTTTTTATCGAAAAGTAAATTTTCTTTTCTGTTTCTATCCTCTGCATTAAAAGAACTGTGCAATAATACTTTGTTTTTACTAATAAGATTTTTATAAACTAATTGCGATTGTTTAACAGTATTACAAACAACTAAAACTTTTTCTCCTTTATTTAAATGAGTTTGTATTAATTTGTAATTTTCATTTAATTTATCTTGCTTTAATACAATTCTATGTCTTTTAAAATCCCTAAATAATTTTTTATCTGCTATAATTGTAGTGTGATATCCAATTGCTTTTTCTAATTCTTTACGTAAAAAAGTTGGCAAAGTAGCTGTCATAATAAATGTTTTTACCCCTAATAGACTTGTTGCAAATTGCAATAAAACAATTATTTGTGCAAAAACTTGCGGATTGTATGCATGTATTTCGTCAAAAATAAAATAGCCTCCTGCCCATTCAAATATGCCTTTTTCAAAACCTCTTATGGCGAAAATATGCTTTAATAATTGAAAAGGAGTTACTACTTTAAATGGAGTTACAAGATTTTTAAATTGTTCTTTTATTTGAGTTTTTTGATTGTCATCTACTAAATCATCATCTTCAAATTTATTTTCTATAAAGGCTGATAATTTTCCATGGACTAATCCTATTTTTTTTGGAATTTTATTTTCTAAGCGTTCAAACATTGCATTAATGGAAGCCGTAAATGGTAAAATGTAAAAGACATGCCCATTTCCATTTTTTTGTATTTGGTTTCTAAGCCAAAGTAATGAAGCTTCTGTTTTACCGGAACCGGTTGGTGCAGTTAAAATAGAATTACCTATAAGTTTTGAAGCTTTTAATTGATGATTATAAAATTTGAAATCAGATTTATAAAGAAAATCAAAATCTTTAACATCTAATTTGTTTATTCGTTTTATTCCGGCTGAAGCTAAATGATCACACTGCTTAAATGCCCCTGTAAGTAACAATAACCTAATACGTTTATTATTATTTGTTTCTTTATTCCTAATATATTGTTGAAGTATATTTATTGGGTTATGTATAGAAGCTCCCGTTAAATTAATATTGTATTCTTTTAAAAGAGATAAAACATCATTTACTGGTATATTTTTTTTAAATTCATCTTCAAATGTTGGAATTTTGTTAATACTGTCCAAATTTAATCCAGTGGTGGTGTCGTCTCCATATTCATTCAATTTTTGGATTAATGTTTTAAAGTCTTTATGATGTCCTGCTACAATTTTATAAATTAGATCTTTATCTTCAATGTTTAAGGCTTTGAAAAATGGTAAAGAAAATAGTTCATGCCTTTGGTAAGACCATTTATTTGTTTTCCCTTGTAAAACATTTTGAAATTCTTTGTGAGATTTTCCAAGATCATGAAAAATAATGCTGATGCGTAACGGCTTCCAAAAATATTTTTCGTTTATTATTTTAGAAAAATACGTGAATGAGTCTTTTAATATTTCGGCAACTACTAAAGCATCGTTAATGTGTTCCTGTAATGTGGTTTCTGGGTTTGATTTTGCAAGTATTTTCATCTAAATTTAGTTATTCATAAAATTCAAATACATAATGGTCATCAAATTCAATCTTAAATTTTTTTAATAATTCTAAATATTCATCTTTAAACGATTTTTTTGAATGATGTTTTTTTTGATTAATAATGTATTTAATGACATTATTCCTTTGTGAATGTGAATATGAGAAAGCACCATATCCTGCTTGCCAGCTAAAGTGACCATTAATAAAATGGTTTTCATTAATCCATTTGGAAGAATTAGTCTTTACAATTCGTAAAATATCAGAAATGGCTGTGGTTGGATGTAATTCAAAAAAAATATGAACGTGATCGGTAAATCCATTGATAGCAAGCGGAAATTGTTTATTATTTTTTAATATACCTGAAATATATTTGAATAAATTTTCTCTAAAATTATCTTTTAATAAATTTTTTCTTCCTTGAACTGAAAAAATTGCATGAATATTAATTTGCGTATATGTATTTGCCATGATTATTATTTTATATCAAGTTATTAAATAATTTTGTACCTACGGCACTTGTTTATTACCTTGTTGATTATTTACCATAATGTTGTGCCTATGGCACTGATGGCAATCTTGAGATTTATTAAAAAGAGCACCATAGGTGCAATATTATGGTAGAATATTAATTATTAATGTTTATAAAAGCTCCGTAGGAGCGAAATTAAAATTCAAATGATGAAAATAGATGTCTATTTCCTTTTCGTCAATGTCATCGGTATATGTTTCAATATCGGCAGCTTCTGTGTTAATACTATGGCATGAAATAACGGAATATGGCATAGTCCCGATGTTGTTTCTTGGAATAGAATTTGTGAAATATTGTGGCAAAGCTTGTATCTCTCCAGGTAAATAATTTCCTAAAAATGGGATTATCTGACCTTTAATATTTCTGGGCATGGGATTATTTATCAAATCAATTTCCTCAATAGAGTCAACTGTTGCTAAATCCCCACTACGTCCTAATACAAGTGAGTAATACGGTTTTTTTAAAAATTCAACTAAATATTTATCTTGCAAATAAATATAAAGTTTGCAATTATAAAGAAATTCTCTTTTTATCACATTAGACTTAACGACATTTGAAGGATATTTTTTATCTTTTACTAATCCTATTTGATAAATTGTTTCCAGATCAGTTGCTTTAGCTTCAAATTCAAAATAACATCCAATTTTTAATTGAGAGTGTTCTAAATATTTACCTGCTGCTGCATTTAATAAACCTAAAACCGTACTAATAGGAGGCACTTCAAGGGTTGGCTGATATCCTGATATTAAATTTGGATATCTGAAACTTGCTGTCCATGATGATATTTTTATTCGGTACACTTTCATAATTAATCCATTTGGGATTCTAATTGCTCGCAATATTTATCAATGACTTCGTTCACGGTTTTCAATTCGATCAAATTACTAAATTCTTTTGCTAATTTAGTTAATTCATCATTCTTATCATCAAGAAAACCGATACGCTTTCCGATAAATATTTTACCTTCAAAGTCATCTTTATAGTCATTGATAACTTCTTTTAAAGCTTCGATATTTAGCTCTGCATATTCATCATAGGCACCCGAGTTTGTGGCAATATGTGAGAAGGGATGATTACCTGTTTTGGTTGTTGCCAAAATAATGAATTTTGGAGTTACATCTCCCATATTACTGGTTTGCATTGCACCTCCAGAAATATTTTTTAATGTTTTTATTGTATCAATGGCTCTTTTCGTTCTGGTTTTTTTATCTAAACGAATTAGTTTGTGATTATTAACAAAAGCATCTTCAATTTCAACGGCTCCGTTTTCTAAAGCCTCTTTTTTTAATTTATCTGATAAATTTAGGTATCCCGTTTTGTTGTAGTTTGAAAATGTACCAACTTGAGCTAAATCCAGACTAAACATACCTTTCATTATTGCACTGTATTCTTGCTTGCCATAAGGAACAGAATCTCCTTCCTGTCGCGCCATACTCGACCAGTTTTCTTCAGGATTAACATGAGCAACAGATATTATTGCTGTGTTTTTAAGCGGAGAAATACGAGTTACAGTTACATTTTCCGTTTTGTCTTTTCCTTTTTTGTCTTTTTGAGGATTTCCCTCTTCATTAAGGATTACTTCTTTAGCGGCTTTCATATAACCAAAAACATCATCATCAGCATATTTAATTGGATTAGCATCTGTAAATGCAATTTTTGATTCTCTCGTTATTGGTGATAATTTCCAATTTAAGTTTTTTTGCAATGAATCTCTCCACCAAGCACGCCAAGCTTGTCCGGAAACATAAACGTAAGTAAGTCCATTTTTGCGAATGCGTTTCGTTGCTATTGCATTATCAAAATTACTTGAAGTATTCTTGCCGGCATTATTTAATGCAACAACATCAACATCTATTAAAATGAAGCCTTGTGTTTTTAAATTTTTCATAATTTATCATTTATTTGATTCAACATTATTATTTAATTCAATTTTTACTTTTAAATTCATCTCGTGCATTTTTTGATAGATTGAAATAAGTAATACATCTCTAATTTCTCCGGTATTCCCGCCGTCTGAAAATAAATAATTAGTATAATCTTTAACTGTAATTAATGGCTTCTCATTATTTTTATTATAATTGTCAGAAACTAAACCCAATAAAAATCGCCTTAGTTCATAAGCTTTCGAAGTACCATTTAATTTGATAATGAGCTTTTTTATCTCATCTTCACTTCTGTCTTTAATTATGAAAACAGATAATTCCATAATCTTATCAATTGTTTCTTTTTTCATATTACGTATATTTTGTTGATAAATTCTAATAATGTCAAAATTTAGTTCTTTTCCTTTTTCTGACCATCTAAGAAAATTAGGTACTATACTTTGCCCATTTAAAAGTTTATTATAAATACTATTTGTCCATATTTTATAATCATTGTACAATATATTTACTTTTTCTCCTTTCTTTTCTATCTCAAAATTATTAGTTGTGGAATTATAGATTGCTCCTTTATTTTTTGAGTTATAGTAATGTGAACGAACAAAGTTTGTCCATTCTTTTTTGTAAGTAATTTTATGGCATAAAGCATAAAATGAAAATACCATTGCGGGTATTTTATAAATATTTATTTCTGGACTTGCTCCAAAATTTGTAAAATGGTATAATGTTAAAGATACGATTCCACCTATACTTTGATTTGGTTTTTCTACTAATACATTTGTTATAAAATCAAATAATGCGTTTGCGGGATTTCTGAAGTCTGATTTGCCAACACCCTCCTTGATGCCCGAAGCTATATTCTGCAGATTATATTTTGTATTTTCTTCAACGAAAAATTTAGATATTTCATCATCATTACTTTTTAATAATGCAACTCTTCCTGAAAGCAAAATACTGCCAAGTGGAACAAAGTGCATGCGAATAATCATCTCTTTTGAAAGTTTAATGCCACTGTCAAAAGTGTGGTGAAAATTAATGAATGTTCCAGAACCTGACAAAAGTGAATTATCTCGCCCTGCCGAAAACAATAGTGTTTTTCTCCCTGATATTCTACAATATCCTTCTTCAGAGTTTTCATTTTCGAATAAAGATTTGTAATATTTAGTGGTCTCAGATATTTTGCGTTCTCCTTTAAATGCCGGTTGGGTAATTTTTGAATTTAAAAAAAACGTATTTAATTTTCCTCCCCAATCATTCACATAAATTTTAGTAACAAGTTCTATCAACTCATCAATGTCTTTATCAGGATAATCATTTTCCAATAAATATTGAATAACATATCCTCCGGTGTCTGCAAATGGATCTCCCGTTGGTTTGGTTAACCATTCGTAATCAATTGTTTTTATTTTTTTCCCCATACTATTTTTTCCTCCAAATTTACAACCCCACTTTGTCAATTAATGTCAATCGTAAAAATATTTTTTAACTTTTTATTCTTTATTTTCTTTCTCAACGGTTATCACTCTTTCTTTACTGCTCGTTTCCATTGCTTTCATTGCTATTTGTTTCACATTGTTTTCCGATGAGTTTACTTTTTGAGTAAGCTGATTAATAAGTGTTTCCTGATCTTTTATTTTTGCTTTTAATGTTTCAATTGTTTGTGTTTTCAGTTGTTGTTCTGCTTTGTTCTGGCTTTCAGAGAGTTGTTTTTCGAAATCGTATTGTTTTTTGAGTTCTTTTTCTGTTTCTTTTTCCAGTTTTTCGAGTTCTGTTTCAAGAATTTTAGGAAATTCTACAGTTTTTTTGCGTAATTCATTCAATTCATTTTCTGCTTCTTTCACGGCACTTTCTCGTTCAGATATTTCTTTTTCAAACGTCGTTTTCTTTTCGGAGATTTCTTTTTCAAGTGCAGTTTTTTTCTCTCCGTAAG
>JADFUR010000059.1 GCA_015222055.1 Bacteroidota bacterium
AAAAATCAAGCTATAGACAAACGAAGTTAAATTTTAAAAAATTATTTTTTGGTATTTGACTATTTCAAAACTCAAACAAAAAGGGATGTTTAAGACATCCCTTTTTAATAAAAATTAACAAAAACTGCTGATTAAGCCATGCAATCACAAACGATTTCTGTCTTAACAACACTTGCATTAGCAATATTGTCAGCTATTGGACAACGTCTTTCAACTTCTTGTAAAAAGGCTCCTTTTTCTTCATCAGTCATATCTGCATCAATATCTACAAATACTCTAATTTCTGTATAGCCAGCACGACCTTCTTTAGTTTTTCCAAGTAAGAAATCTTTATCGATATCTCCTTCTACTTTAACTGACATTCCTTTAACACCTAATCTTTTTTGGTTTGATACAATTCTTCCAATAGCACAAATACATGCTGGTATTGACGAAAGAAAAATTTCCATAGGATTAGGACCTAAATCTTGACCACCCATTGCTTTTGGTTGATCGATAATAAAATTATGAGAACATTCGATTTCTGTTTCAAAACCTTCTTTCATGTTCCCAGCTACTTTCATTGTTGATACTGCCATTGTAATATATATTTATAATTTAAAATGCAAATATATATAATTATATATATATATTACTTAAATAATAGATAAATATGTAACTTTTTAAGTACTTAAATTTAAATCAACAGAAATCCCTTTAAATATCTAGCTTAACCCAACGAAATAAAAAAATCTAAAGGCTGAAATGTTTAAGTTATGGGTAATTTTTTGTTGCAATTTTGGTTTTACTCATCTCCCTGTCGGGTATCTAATCTAAATTAGAGGAGAAAGGGTTAAATAAAATTTATTGCAGACTATTTAAGTTTTTTGCTGGTTTATTTAATACTTCTTTCCCTTTCTAAGGGAAAATGGCGACAGCCGATAGGTTATATTAATAAACAGTAAATTAAATTTTTATTATTTTAAATTCTCGTTTGGGTTATTTATATTTATTTTCGCCCCTCTCCTTGCGACATATACTAACAAATATATTCGTTTCGCTACGGTTTTTCTCAAACAGGCGAGACTGCTTTGATTTTGCATTAAAGCTTGGGTAATTTTGGTGTAAAAAAAAATTTTAAAAAGACTAAAATCACTAATTAAGTTTTTGTTAGGAAGCTATCTAATATGAGCTACACATAGCACTTGGGTATAAAAACGTGCGGAATTTCGCCCTATTTCATTATCTCTCGCAAATAAAATTTTAAAATAATAAAAAAGCTCACAAACCATCAAAACCCCGCATGTTTTAAGACCCAAAGTTATAGGCTGGCTTTAAGAATTAGCTACAGTTCATTATCATCGAGAAAAAAGATATCTTCAACTTTTACATTAAAGAACTTCGCTAATCTTAACGCTATGACTGTTGAGGGAACAAACTTATTAAGTTCAATTGAATTTATCGTCTGTCTTGTAACATTTAATTCTTCAGCTAATTTAGCTTGAGTAATATTAATTTTAGCCCTTTCTACTTTTAACCAATTTTTCATCCTGAAATTATTGAAGAAAGTATATCATATGTAAACGCGATGCCAATAAATATCATAATCCCTACTAAAAATTTAATGTGTTTCTTATTAGTCTTAGTCTCTTCTTTAAATATAAACTCTGGATTAAAATAATTTGATAAATTAAAAACGACTAAATAAATTATCAAAGAAGATATTGCTATATATATAGTTTCAAAATTTAATTCTAAGAGATAAATTAATGCAAGTCCTAATATAAGAAGATTGAATGTGAATTTTAATGAAAAATATCTAATTTTTTGAGACCTTTCATCATCAACTTTTTCCTTACTAAATGCTACCAATGATAACGAAACAAGGATATATAGATTTACTAATTTAAAATCAATATCTGCTATCGTACCTGTCAATGCAGCTACAGATTCTAGTACTATAAAAAAACTTGCAAAAAAAAGTCCAATTCTTTTTACATAATGCTTGTTCAACGAAGATAAATTTGAAAATTTCATATTTACAACAATTTAATTTTTTTCCAAATGTACAGTTTGTTTTACATTAAAACTAATATAATTGTCATTTTGTATTACAAACTATCCTTATTGTCTGACTTTAATTACTTTCAAGCAAAATGCAGGAAAAAGCTTGCCTATAGCGACTGCAATATGAAATTTTGGGCATTTTGAAAACTCCAATTTTCCAATTTACCACATTGTTTATTCATTATTAATTCACTCATATTCACCACTGTATGTTCAATTTTTTATATTGCATGTTAGCGTGTCGTTATTTTGTTTATTTCTGATTATTAAAACTATATGATATACTAAATCCTAAATATTGTAATATTTCAGTATTGGTTTCAATGTAATAATTTTTACTTTTATCTATTGAGTTTGATTTTATATTTCCTAAAATATTATTTGTAAATACAAGTAATTTCCAATGGTCTTTAAAGAATGATTTACTAATTGCAAGTTTTGTAATATAATAATCACTTGTTTCAATTTGTGCTGAAATTGACGGACTGTAATACGAAAAATTCAGTTTTAATTTTATTGATTTCGGCAAGTTAAATGTATTATTAAATTTAATATCAAATTTAAATTGGTTATTAGTGTATTGTAATCCATCTACATCAACAGACAGCTGGTAAGAATATAAACTAACAGACAAATTAGAAATCCACCAAGATGCAATATTATAAGTGCCCATTATTTCACTACCAATACTTTGTGAACTTCCTATATTTTCAGGCATTAAAAACATTAAACCATTTGTGTCAACTCTTGTGTAATATTGCATCAAATTATTTGTTTGACGGGCAAATAATTCTGTTGAGAAGAAATCTTTATTCCAAGATTTCTTGTAATTTAATTCCAAGGCATTTGTGTATGTGGGATTTAAATCTGCATTACCAATTGTATAAGAATATGGGTCTGAATATTGTTTAATTGGCATCAATTTGTAATACTGTGGTCTTGATATTCTTTTTGAATATGAAAATGCAATTTGATGTGTTTCCGAAAAAGAATAAGTTGTATGGAATGATGGAAATATATCGGTAAAAGCATTATCATAAGAGGTTGTGTTTTCTGTTGATGAAATATAGGTGTAATCAGAAACTTTGCGAGTATGTTCACCTCTTAAACCAAACTGATAATCAAATTTATTGTATTTCCCTTTAAAAGTGAAATATGCCGAATACACATCTCTTGCAAAATGAACTTGTTGATATTTTACACTATTTGCAAATGGGGTAATATTATTTTTGTTATTAAAATATCCATTTTCAAAAGTTGATTTGGGAATATGATTTGTTTCAAGACTTATTCCTGTTTCAATCTTATAATTATCACCAATTGGATTTTCATAATCGATACTCAATTCGATATCTTTCTCGTTTTGTTCTGTATTGTAATATCCTTGTTTTATAGTAGAATTAGCATATATTTTACTATCAATACTTTGTTCAGATAATTTATTTAGATATGCAAAATAATCAAAATTTACTGATATAAATTTAGAACCTATTTTATTAAATTTATGCTTGTAAGAAAAAGATGGCCCATAGTATCTATAAGATAAATACCTTACATTACTTAACTCATAGTTAATCTCTGACTGAAGTATGTTATTGATAAAGTTTCTTTCATTTACAGATGTTATTGGACTATCTTCATTTGTGCAATTAAAAGGATTTATAAAGAATGAAAAATCAATTTCATCTTTTGGTGTAAGATCATAATTAAAACCTATTGTTAGATTATTCATATTTCCTCCACTTTGTTGTTTGCTATCTAAAAGAGTAGTTTGATATGAATTAAAATTTTCTACTGTTTGATTTTGATTTACATTTGCTTTCCACCATACATATTTTGCATATTGTCCGTTTACATACCAACCTCCCTTTTTCCCATTTTTATTGATAGAAAACAGCAACTCATAAGTGCCACGTGTATCTATTTGAAGGTTGCTGTTTATTGCATATCCTTTCAATCGTGTTTTCTTTAAAATTACATTTATTATTCCTGCGGTTCCTTCTGCTGAATATTTGGCAGATGGATTTGTGATAATTTCTACTTTTTCAATTTGTTTTGCAGGAATTTCTCTTAATCTTTCTGTTCCGTTAGTAACTGCTTTCCCATTTATAAAAACTTTAAAAACGCCATCACCTCTGTAAGCTAATTTACTTCCGTCAATGCTTATTTGAACGGATGGCACATTTTCTAATAAATCCATAGCAAAATTTGCATCAGGGAAATTTCCTGCATCTATAACTTTTCTATCAACTTTATAAATAACTGAAGGCTTATTAGCTATTATTGTAACAGCATTTAGATTTTCTGCTGAAATTGACAACTCAATTTTTCCTAAATCTTTTTCTCCACCTTTAAGTGATATATTTTCAAATCGTTTTGCTTGATAGCCAATAAAACTAATTTCTAAATTGTAATTCCCACTTGGTAAACTTTCTATTTTAAAAAATCCTTTTTCATTTGTGATGCATCCAGAAATAAATAAACTATCATTTTGGGATTTTACAGTTACATTTGCATATTCTAATGGTTGTTTCTGAAATTTATCAAAAACAATTCCTCTTATTGAACTTTCTTGTGAGAAAACGCTTGTGAATTGAACTGTGAGTATTATTACTATTAAAAGTTTATTTTTCATTTATCTGGGTGATTTATCATCTTTCGCACTAATGCACGCTAACACTTAAATAAGACACATCATTATTTCTTATATCAGTTAAATAATAAAATTATCAACTAACAAACCGGCAGTTTAACAAAAAAGTTTGTTCCTTTTCCAAGTTCTGAATCAAACCAAATTGAGCCGTTAATTTCATTTACAATATTTTTCACAATAGATAATCCCAGCCCCATTCCGCTTGTTTTGGTTGTAAAATTTGGTTCAAACAATTTTTGTTTCATCTCTTCGTCAATGCCTTTACCGTTGTCGGCAATTTTAATTAGCATATTTTTATTGTCTGTCGAAATATCAATATCAATAATTCCTTGCTTGTTATTGTCAATTGACTGAATGGCATTTTTTATCAGATTATTAAAAACACGCATCAATTTTTCTTTATCGGCAAAAACTGTGAGCTTTTCAATATTGTTAAAATCAGCATTGAGTTTTATATTTTTTATGTCGCCGTATAAATTCATGCTGCTTTTGGCCACCTTCAATATATCTACATTATCATTTTTTGTTTTGGGTATTTTTGCAAAGTTAGAAAACTCAGCAGCTATAGCCGATAATGTATCTATTTGCTCAACTATAGTTTGTGAAACTTTTTTTAGTTTTGCAGGAAACTCAGGATCTTTATCTTTCCACGAACGCTGAAGAAACTGAACACTCAATTTCATAGGTGTGAGCGGATTGTTTATTTCGTGTGCAATTTGTTTTGCCATTTCGCGCCAAGCTGTTTCACGTTCCGATTTTGCCAACTGCTTAGCACTTTGCTCCAGCTCGTCAACCATTCGGTTATATTCTTTAACCAGACTACCAATCTCATCGTCAATATCATATTCGAGATATTCGTTTTTCTTACGAAGGTCAATTTCTCTAATTTTATCTTGAATAAGCTGCAATGGCTTTGTTACATTGTTTGAGATAAAAACAGCAATTATTAACGACAAAATAACCAGAAGTGCATAAATATTAATTATTGCAACAATAATTGTTGAGACATCGTTTTCTAAAGTGCTCTGCTTTGAAAAATATGGCAAGTGCAAATAAGCAAGTAATTTATTATTATCGTTTGTTAAAGGCACATAAGCAGAAATATATTTTAATTTGCCAATTTTTTCGTAATTAATAAATTGTGCATTTTTATTTATAATAAGTCGCTTATACGCATCAAAATTAATTCTTCTGCCTAGCAAACCAATATCAAAAATTTCATTTCTCGATGTTGCTAATAACCTACCGTTAATATCATATAAATTAATATCTGTGTAAAAAACATTAGAGAACTTGCTTAGTAATGAATTCAAATATTCAGGCGATACGTCAGACAAATTATTCTCGTATCCCAATTTATGCTCTAACTCAACCAAAACAGATTGAATTTTTTCGCTAATATTTTTATTCTGATTTTGCTTAAACTGTCTTATACTATAATAAACCGTTACTCCGCCTATTACCAATAATGAAAAAATAAGTATTGATAATATTGAAATTTTTATTTTATTTTTAATATTTAAGTTAAAATCAATTTTCAAGGTCTTGTTTAATAATAAAATAATTGTAACAATAATATAATAAAAAATAAAAAAATATGAGAATGAGATTAGTTCATCGATAAAACGAACCAATGGTTTGCTAATAATAATTGATGTTTGAGTATCTAAATTATGTATTAAATGGTGATATTTTTCAAATTTGCAAAAAATATTTTTGTCATCTGAATTTGTATATACTCTTCGGTCTAAGCTATAAGGGAAGTTTCCTGAGCGGGTAATTAATTTATTATACTTATAAATAGCATAGCTGTAGTTATTTTTGGGGGCAATACTAATCTTGTCGTCAAGCAATAATTCGGGATAACCAAGAGCTTTTGAATATTGTTTAGAATCAAGACTGATAAAAGCTGTAGATTCTGAATTAAGATCAGATTTATATTTAATTGCTCCCAGATAACTTATTCGTCCGCTGATATTATCTAAAAAATAAAAATCAGATTTTGGCAAGTTTACGCCCATACTATCAGTCAAAAACTTAAAAAACCCATAACAGTAATCTAATTCATTATCGGGTTGTTGAATGTAAACGCTGTCGTAGGGAGAACAAATGGTTAGTTGAAAATCATATTTATCAAAATATCCTTTAAAATATTTTGCTTTTATATAATCGTAAATGCTATCGTAGTTAAAAACAGAATAATTTAATTTATTAATAAGCTGCTTATCTTTTTTAATATTTTTTTCAATATCTACCAACATAAGTTCTGCAATAGGGTCGCGTTCGCGGGCAAGATTTTCTGCTAATAACTTTTCTTGTTCTGTTTCTTTTGCTACTATCTGAGTTCTAATAAAAAAAGTAATAAATAACGAAAACAAAAAAACTAATATTACATACGTTAGATAATTAAACTTACCTTTAAATCTCACATAAAAAACGAATGATGTTATTACACAAAAGAATATTATTGATAATAAATATTGACTTATAATTTGTGTTGAATGAGAAAAAACACAAAAAGAAAATAATATTACAAAGGATAATATAAATAAAAAACAGACCTGTTTTAATGTTAATATTTGTCTGATTATTAGTGCGGCTTTATCAATTAAAAGAGCTATTGAAAAAAACAATAATCCAATAATAATAAATGAAATAAGACTGTATCCGGTTAAACTTAAAATTTTGTAGGCTTGTAATGAAATTGAAGAATTACAAATTAAACTTTTAAGCAAAAGCACAGCTGCCACGCAACATATCTCAATAATAAATATTAAAATTATTGAGATGAGATACTTTATTTTTTTTGTGGTTTTCAATTCCCTTGATTTGAAAAAATTTACATAAAAGCCATAAAATATAAAAAATATTAAAATTGAGTTTATTAATAAATCGCCTAAGGAGGGAAATAGGAAGGATGACGCATAGACTTTTGGGCTAAATAATCCAAAAGAATAAAAAATTTCGAATAAATTTAATTTCAATGAAAAAAATCGAAACAATATTAATATTGCAGATACTAAAATAAAAAAAATTTGTCGTTGTTTAATGTTTTTTAGGCGACAAGTAAAAACCTGTAAATAGAGGAGTAATAAAACAAAGCTGACAAAAAAAAGAGCAAACGACAGATTTAAACAATAACAATCAAATTTGTCCTTTTCATGAACATACAAAGAACAAAGATGCTCATTGTTATTATTGACAATATTGTATGATTCTTCACTTTTTTCTTTTCTGATTTCAAAATATGAAGGCAGATTAAATTGTTTAGCAAAGCCGGTTTTCAAAAATTTGTTTTCACTACCATACTCTGTTTTTATTGAAACTAAACCGACGACTTTAATATTTTCAATTTTTTTGGAGTTTACATCAAGCCAAACATTTTGCAGTTTAATTATCTTTTTATCAAGGTCAGAATCAAAAAAGAAATTACCAATAGGAAAAATATTGTCTGTCCAAAAAGCAAGGGAATCTTTTTTGTAAATTAATATTGTTATTCCCGATTCGTTAAATAAATTTTTATAATAGCTATAATTATCTTCTTTAAATTCACTTAAATTTTTGTCTTTTAATTTTTCAACAGTATAGGCTATTAATTGGTCTCTAAAATTTTCTTTATTAACGATTGTGTTTTGGAATTTTTTTACTTCTTTGTCAACATATAACTTATTAAAGCTATTACTTTTGAATAACACAGCTGCTAAAAGAAAAAGAACTGCAAGAATTAAAATAATGTTTTTATATAGTATTTTCATTTTCTCGTGATTAGTTATTCGTAACTCGTTATTCGTAATTTATAATCGTCCATGTATTACAAGGAATACACGAACATTTGTTTAGACACTAATTTCACTAATTATCACTAATTCTTTTGATAAAAAATTCAAATTTAGCTACATTTTAATCCCTAATTCTTAATTCCTAATCCGTAATTCTATACATGATGATATGGTTCATTTTTCAATATTGTAAAAGCACGATAAAGCTGCTCAATAAATATTAATCGCACCATTTGATGCGAGAAAGTCATTTTCGACAAGGCAATTTTACTATTTGCTCTTGCATACACTTCTGTAGAAAAACCATAAGGACCACCAACAACAAAAAACAGATTTTTAATTCCACTCAACATTTTTTTCTGTATAAATTTCGAAAATTCAACCGAAGAATATTCTTTAGAATTCTCATCAAGCAAAACAAGATAATCGGAAGTATTAATCTGTTTCAAAATTAAATCTCCTTCTTTTTCTTTTTGTTGTTGAAAAGTTAAATTTTTTGCGTTTTTTATATCCGGAATAGTTCTAATTTCAAGCTGAATATAATGTTTTAATCTTCCTTCATAAATTGAAATACCTTTTTTTAAATAATCAGTATCTGTTTTACCAACTGTGAGAAAAATAATTTTCATGTGTTTATTTAATTACAAATTTAAAATTACGTCTTAGAAATTATAAATATTTAAATTTTCATGGTTTTAATAACCCGCTCTTTCATAATAAAAAAGCATTATTTTATTCCAAATTATCAAATCCTCTTACGCAAAACAAAAATCCTACCATACAAAAAAAATTGTTGGGCTATAACTTTCTACTTTCTGCTTTCATCTTTCTATACTAATATTATTTTCGTAAATTGCATTGTTAAAAATATTTATGTTAATTTTACCCTTTGTAAGCAAAGTAATAATTTATAAACTTACAAAAATTAAATTTTATTTCATGATTTTTTTTAATCCCATATCAAATTTCTTTACTAAAAAACATAGTCTTTTAGTACTAATATTTCTTTTGTCGCTATCTACATATAGTGCAAATAGCAATTTATGGCAAAATCAAATCCCTACTGAAATTATTACATCAATAAAAGATGGCGATTCTAAAAGCTTAGCTAATTTTTTTGAGTCCTCCATTGAATTGGTGGTTCTTCAAACAACCAACATTTTTAGTAAAGCTCAGGCTAAAATCATTTTAAACGATTTTTTTACACGTCATAAACCAACAAATTTTAAAATTATACACACAGGTAAATCAGCAGATTCGTTATATGCTATTGGTACTCTTAAAACCAACGATAATGTTTTTCGTGTTTACTTTTTACTAAAGACAAAAAACAAAACTCAATATATTGAACAATTAAGAATTGAATACGAAAATGAATAAAAACTATTTAGACAAATTTATACGAAACGCTTTTAGCGAAGATATTGGCGAAGGCGACCACACATCATTTGCATGCATACCAAACGACACAAAAGGTAAAGCACAACTTTTGATTAAACAAAACGGAATTATTGCCGGAATAGAAGTTGCAAAACAAGTTTTTAGCAAGTTTGATGAAAATTTAATAGTAAAAACTTTTATTAACGACGGCGAAAAAGTAAACATTGGAGACATTGCATTTACTGTTGAAGGAAAAAAAGTTTCAATTCTGCAAACAGAAAGAATTGTGTTGAATATTATGCAACGAATGAGTGGCATTGCAACACAAACAAATAAGTATGTTGAGAAAATTAAAGATTTAAAAACCAAAGTTCTCGATACTCGAAAAACAACACCTGGACTTCGCATGCTCGAAAAAGCTGCTGTAAAAATTGGTGGTGGAGTTAATCACCGAATGGGTCTTTACGACATGATTATGATTAAAGATAATCATGTTGATTATTCAGGTGGAATTGAAAATGCAATTAATAACACAAAAACATATTTAAAAAAAAATAATTTAGATTTAAAAATTGAAGTTGAAGTCAGGTCAATTGATGAAGTAAATAAAACACTCAAAATTGGAGGAATACACCGCATTATGCTTGACAACTTTACACCTGAGCAAACAAAAAAAGCTGTTAAAATAATTAATAATAAATTTGAAACAGAATCTTCTGGAGGAATTAATATTGATACTATTCGCAGTTATGCTGAATGTGGGGTTGATTATGTTTCGGTTGGTGCTCTTACACATAATTTTCAAAGTCTTGATATGAGTTTAAAAGCTATTGATTATGTCAAGCTTTAAAAAATGTAAAATAAAATTAAAATGGAAATACTTCCGTTTGGCTGCAAAAGCTAAAAGAGTAACACTTCCCGGTTTTGATAGTGTTCCTCTTTATGATGTAGGAGTATTTTTTATTAATGGTTTATATAACGGTGCTATATCATTACGAGCTTCAGCTATTGCTTACAGTTTCTTTCTGGCTTTATTTCCTGCAATAATTTTTCTTTTTACGCTAATTCCATATATACCCATCGACAACTTTCAGGTAGAATTACTAAGAATGATTAGTGGCATTATGCCTAACAACGCTTACTCCGCCATACAAACAACAATAGAAGATATTGCTATGCATAAACGTGGGGGCTTACTTTCTTTTGGGTTTTTAGCTTCATTAATTTTCTCAACAAATGGCATTGCTGCAATGATTTCAGCATTTAATGGTACTGTTAACTCTTTTGAAAATAGAAACTGGTTTAGCATTCGCTTTATTTCAGTAATATTAGTGCTAATTCTCACATCATTAATCACTATTGCAATTAGTTTAATTACATTTAGCCGAACATTTTTAAATTATTTAGTCAGCATTGGTTTTCTAAAAGATAACATCACATATTATTTAATTTACTTCGGGCAATTTATAATTATTATAACACTGTTCTTTATTGCAATATCTTTTCTCTACTATCTTGCTCCAGCAAAAAAAACTAAATGGAAATTCATATCTGCAGGTGCAACTCTTGCAACTCTTTTATCAATAATTATATCGTTTATTTTTTCTTTTTATATAAATCATTTTGGCAGATATAATACTCTTTATGGTTCAATTGGAACTATAATTGTTATTTTGGTAATGTTCTACATTAATGCCCTTGTTTTAATAATTGGCTTTGAATTAAATGCAGGAATAAAAAATGCTAAACTAGAAAGAATAAAACCATTTTTTCATCACAAAAAAACAAGGTCACATAAATTAGTTAATTAATTTATGTTTAAAAATGCAAAAAAATAGATACTTTAATTTGAAAAAAAACGTATTTTATAATAAAAAATTAAACATGCAGAAATTTCTAATTATCATTACATCTGTTCTACTTTTTTCATTTACGAATGTGCTCTCTCAAAATAATTATACACAATATGGCCTTGCGTCATTCTATGCCGATAAATTTGAGGGACATATTACCGCTAACGGTGAAAAATATTCGCATTCGAAATTAACAGCGGCTCACCTAAACATGCCATTTAACACAATAGTAAAAGTTACAAATCTTTCAAACAACAAATCTGTTATTGTTAGAATAAATGACAGAGGACCCTATGAGAAAGACAGAATTATTGATCTTTCAAAATCTGCCGCAAAAAAAATAAATTTTATAGAAGTTGGTCTTACTCAAGTAAAAGTTGAAATTGTTGATTTTCCGAAAAACGAAACCACTAAAAATAATAATATTAATAAAAACAGTGGTAATAATAATTACCAATCATATGTCAAAAACACTAAAGAGATATACGAATTTAGCTCCAACAAAACTAATATTAATGGTTTTGGCGTGCAAATTGCAAGCTACAAAGAGTTATCTAATTTAATGAGAATTTGTGACAGCTTAAAAAATGTTTACAATAAAAAAATCTATATTCAGGTTTCTAACATTAATGAAAATAAATTATACAGAATAATTTTAGGAAACTTTACAGATACAAAAAAAGCCGAATTTTTTAAAAATTCTATTCAAAATAAATACCCTGATTGTTTTATCGTTAATTTTGGCAAAAATTAAAAATTATATCCAAGCAACTTGAAACTTTTAAATTTTTACAGGTATTGTCAAAAAAAACTTCACATATAATTGGTTTGCTTTTTGTAATAATTCTAATAATTATTTCAAAAAGTACATTTGCAATTACTAAACTGAAACCAAACACTCCCGATAGCATTTTCGTAAAAGGGGGCAATTATATTGTAATTGATAATAAACTAATGTTTTTTAAAACGGACACTACAATATATATATCTGACACAACAACATATAACACAGATACACAAAAAGCTAAAAGATCAGCCGCTTTTTATAAAAAATTAGAAAAAAAGGTTTATAATAAAAAATTTGCCAGTAAACTTTACGGTTTGTTATTTGTATCCGAATCAGATTCTTCATCAAATAAAAATACAAGAAAAAGCGAATCAGAATTCTTAAAATACCAAGGTAAAATTATTAAAAATATTAGCATTAAAACATTAGATGTTTTTGGAACAAACATATATGACACTCTTTCCCAAGTGAGTTCTTTTGCTTCAAAAACAGCAAACAGAATTCATATCCGCACAAATAAGAGAATAATAAAAAATAATCTTTTATTTAATCTGGGAGATACTGTAGACCCATATGTTATTTCCGATAATGAAAGGATTATAAGAGATTTGTCTTTTATTACCGATTCAAGAATCATTATAAACCCAGAAACGGTTGATACTAATTTTGTAAACATTATTATATTAACCAAAGATGCATGGACCATGGGTCTTGAGGGTCAAATATATGATAGAACAAGTGGTCGAATTGATATTTTTGACAAAAATATTTTTGGGACAGGAAATCAACAAATAAATAAATTCTACCTAAATTCAGAAAATATTGACAAGAGTGGGTATAAAGGATATTACAGGATTAACAATATTAAAGGTTCTTTTATCTCAGGTGAACTAAAATATTTCAATCTTTACGACAGGACAAGCTATGAAATAAACTTTAAGAAAAAATTTCTAACGCCTGAAGTAAAATATGCTGGTGGACTAACTGTGAATAGAACTTTCTTATACGATAATGTTTTTATTAATGATTCTTTAACTTTTACTATACCTCTAAATTTTAATTATCAAGATTTATGGATAGGAAAAAGTATTAAAATACAAAACAAAATTAATAATTCTAAAGATAGAACACGTTTAATACTCTCGGCAAGACTTATGCGCAAAGAATTTACTGAGCGCCCAAACATTAAACCTGATTCAAATCAAATGTTTTATAATATTTCAAGGGCATTGGTAAGCATTGGTATTTCTAAGCAACATTACTATAAAACAAAACTAATTCGTGGTTTCGGAAAAACCGAGGATATTCCTTATGGAAGCCTTCTGGAATTTACTTTTGGCTCTGAATTAGACAATTACGAAAACAGATTTTATTCCGGACTGAGTTTCTCTAAAGGAATAGTTACTAAAAAATTATACTATTTTAACTCAAAAATATCTGTTGGAAGTTACTTCAACAATAATACATTTGAAAATGCTATAATTAGATTCGATGGATTATATCTTTCAAAATTAATTAATTTTCATGGTCTAAAAACAAGACATTATTTTAAAATTAATTATACAAACGGTATAAAAAGATATGATGAAGAAAGAATTAATATTAACAGAGATAATGGAATTAGAGATTTTTCATTAAGCACAATTTATGGAAAAAAACGGTTTAGTGCTAAACTCGAGAATGTAATTTTTCCGTCATTCTATTTTTATGGATTTGGTGTTGCAATATTTTCATTTTTAGATTTTGGTGTTGTTGGGAATAACAATAACTTTATTTTTAAAAACAAATATTATTCAGGAATAGGTATCGGATTTAAAATAAGAAACGATAATTTAGTTCTTAATTCTTTGGAAATACGTATTGCTTATTATCCTCGCAAACCTCCCAATTATGAAAATATGACAATCCATATTTCAAATCAGGATTTTGAAATAGATAACTTTAGCACAACGCTACCTGATGTTATAAAATACGAATAAATTTACAATCAATATTCGCGACTATTAATCTGTTATTAGAATGACTTTAATAAAAAAAAACACTGATTTAACAATAAAATCCGCAGAAATTAGTCAAATCAGTGTTGTTAGTATTGTGTTTTAAATTTTGTTATTTATATTCTTCAAGTTCCGAACTTGAGCACAATAAATTTCTATCTCCATAACCGTTATCAATCTTACTTACAGCCGGCCAAAATTTATTATTAGCAATCCATTTTAATGGGTAACAAGCTTTTTGTCTGCTATAACTATGTTTCCATTCCGAAACCGAAATATCTTCAGCAGTGTGAGGTGCATTAATTAATACATTATCTTCTGCATCGGCCTTTCCTCTCTTAATATCTTCAATTTCTTCACGTATAGATAACATTGTTTCAATAAAACGATCAATTTCCTTCTTCGATTCACTCTCGGTTGGCTCAATCATTAGTGTCTCGTGAACAGGGAAAGACAATGTTGGAGCATGAAAACCGTAATCCATCAATCGACGTGCAATATCGCCAGTTTCAATTCCATATTCATGCTTGAAAGTTCTGCAATCTAAAATCATTTCATGTGCACACCAGCCTTTTTCTCCTGTATAAAGAACTCCATAGGCATCTTTTAAACATGCGGCAATATAATTCGTATTTAAAATCGCAATTTTTGTCGCTTCTGTTAAGCCATCATAACCTAACATTTTAACATAAGCGTAAGGTATTGGTAATAAACCTGCACTTCCATATTGAGCCGACGAAACAGCAGTAACTCCTCTTTTTCCTCCAGTCTTTACAATTGGGTGAGTAGGTAAATAATCAACTAATTTGTCGTTAACACAAATTGGACCAACACCAGGACCACCACCTCCGTGAGGGCTAGCAAATGTTTTATGTAAATTCAAATGACATACATCAGCACCAATAAAACCAGGACTAGTTAATCCTATTTGTCCGTTCATATTTGCACCGTCCATATATACTAATCCCCCATTTTTATGTGTAATGTCAACCATTTCTTTAATGGCACTTTCAAAAACGCCATGAGTTGATGGATAAGTTACAATAAAAGCACTTAAATTATCTTTGTACTTCTCTGCCTTATTTTTAAAATCTTCTACGTTGATATTCCCTTTTTCATCACAATCAACAATAACAATATCAGAACCTGACATATGAGCACTTGCTGGATTTGTACCATGAGCTGATGATGGAATTAAAACGATATTACGATGAGTATCTCCATGATCTAAATGATATTGACGAATAACCATTAAACCTGCATACTCGCCTGCTGCACCTGAATTGGGCTGAAATGATACGCCTGAGAAACCTGTAATTACACACAAATCTTTGCCTAAATCTTCAACTAACTCTTTGTAACCCAATGCTTGGTTTTCAGGAACAAAAGGATGAATTCCTCCAAACTCAACCCAACTTAAAGCCAACATTGAATTTGCAGAATTTAATTTCATTGTGCATGATCCTAAAGGTGTCATTGAATGAGTTAGTGATAAATCTTTACGCTCAAGTTTCTTAATATATCTCATCATTTCTGTTTCTGAATGAAATGTATTAAAAACATTTTCTTCAAGAAATGTTGATTGTCTTACAAATTTTTTATCGAAATAAACATTATTATTAATATCTTTAATTTTGTTTGCAGGTTTGTTTTTTGCAATAGCAAAAATTTCAATAATTAAATTTATGTCCTCAACATTTGTTGTTTCGTCAACACTAATACCTATAGTTTTATCATCAATATAATTAAAATTAATCTCTCTCTCAAGAGCTAATTTCTCAATATCTTTTTTAGAAATATTTTCAGGTAATCTAATTTGAATTGTATCAAAATAATTCTCAATTTCTTGATTATAATCTAATTTTGATAATTCATCATTTAATGTTCCGGCATATGAATGTATTTTATTAGCAATTCGTTTCATGCCATCTTTACCATGATAAGAAACATATAAACCTGCCATTGTTGCCATTAAAGCTTGCGATGTACAAATGTTTGATGTAGCTTTTTCTCTTTTTATGTGTTGTTCACGTGTTTGAAGAGCCATTCGCAATACTTGATCTCCATTAGAATCAACAGAAATACCAATAATACGACCCGGCATATTTCTAACAAATTTTTGTCGTGTTGCGAAATAACCTGCGTGTGGTCCTCCATAAAACATTGGAAGTCCTAGTCGTTGTGTGTTTCCAACTACAACATCTGCACCCCATTCAGCCGGCGGTGTTAACATTACTAAACTTAAAATATCGGCAGCAACGGTAACCAAACCATCATTTTCATGTATTTTCGATACAAAATCTTCATAATCAACTATTTCACCATTAGCAGCGGGGTATTGAATAACTGCACCAAAAACTTTATCGTCAGCTTCAAATTTTTTAAAATCACCAATTACTAATTCAATGCCAAATGGGCTTGTGCGGGTTTTTATAACATCTAAAGTTTGAGAAAAAATATTTTTATCGACAAAAAGCTTTTTCCCATTATTTTTCACAAAAAAACGAGCCCTCTTACGATACATCATAAGAACAGCTTCTGCAGCTGAAGTACCTTCGTCTAATAATGATGAATTAGCAATTTCCATTCCTGTCAGTTCCATAATAGCAGTTTGGAAATTTAACAAAGCCTCTAACCTACCCTGCGATATTTCTGCCTGATATGGTGTGTATGAAGTATACCAACTTGGATTTTCTAAAACATTACGTAAAATTACTGAAGGTGTAATTGTATCATAATATCCTAAACCAATATAAGTCTTAAACAACTTATTTTTTGAAGCTATCTTCTTAATCTTTTTAAGATATTCATATTCGCTTATTCCCTCATGTAAATTCATGGGTTTATCTAAACGAATTGATTCTGGTATTGTTTGATCAATTAACTCATCAACTGATGCAACACCTATTTTTTTTAACATTTCGTCAATTTCCTGAACTCTTGGTCCGTTATGACGATGAGAGAATTTTTCTGTTGTCATTTAAGTATATCTATTTATTGATGTTAATTATTTTAATTATTTTTATTGTATAAATTTTTAGCAAGATTATTCATTTTTAATAATATAATCAAAAATATAATTATGTTAGATAACAAAAAATTCATAATTAAATTTTTTGTTACTGGTTTTTTAATTAATTTTAAGCTTCAATTATTCCCATACATAGATTTAAAAAAGCACTAAATTTAAAAAAAATGTTTGAATTTCCTTGTATGAAATTTATAAATCTTTTTTTAATATTTTAATTAATGAAATATACAAAAATAAAACACCTGTTATCTTTATTATCGTTACTTTTTATAATTAACGTTTCTTTAGCACAAAACACAGTGTGGATGCTAAATGGTAAAAAAACAATTATTAACGATTACAATATAAATAAATACGAAGACACACACAATTTAATTTATCAAAACTCTAGAGGAAAAGACAAACAGATAGGTGTTGACGAAATATTCTCAGTAACAGACAACACAGGAGAAGAAAAAATTTTTTACAAAAAAGATTCCTTAATTGGTCGTTTTTTCACTACAAAACAAATGAAAGATTATGTAAGAGGTGAATTTGAGGCACATAAAAATTACAAAGCACCCTTATCTACTGCCTTAGGATTTATTGCCGGAGGTGCTTCTGTAATTATTCCGCTTGAAAAAATGTTTTATGCTCCTCTTATACCAGCTGTTGCAACTACAATTATTGGTTGTACAAAACCTGCTGAAAAAAAAATAAAAAATAAATATCCAAATTACGAGAACAACAATTATTACATTTTAGGATATAAAGAAAGTGCTAAAAAAAAGCGTATTAACAACGCTTTAAAAGGATCTGTTGCGGGAATGGCAGCCGGTATTATTGTTGCTTTTATTATTGGCAATTAATAAAATATATTACTTGCATATAATCCGTTTTTTTTAATGATATCTTCAAAAACAATATAAAACATCTATTTCCATGGGAAACAAAGCATATGATATCTTACAAAAAAACAAAGACTATTTATCAAAAATAATTTTTGACGAAAACTACGGCACATGGGACTGGGATTTAAAAACCAATAGAGTTTTTTTTGATTCGAGTTTCTATAAAATAGTTGGTTATGATATTGATGAATTCCCACACCGATTAGAAGAATTCCAAAATCGAGTTCATCCTGACGATTTTAACATGGTGATGGAACAAACACAAAAACATCTTAGTGGAAAAATTAATCGTTTTAATGTTAAATTTAGATTCAAAAAGAAAAACAACGATTGGTTGTGGGTATTAGAACGCGGTATAATTGTTGAACGAGACAATAATGGAATTCCGCAACGTTTTTCAGGAACACTTACAGATATTACTAAAAGAAAGCAAATAGCAGAAAATCTAAAAGCTCAAAATTTCAAATATTGTGCATTACTCCAAAATTTAGATGGAATGGTTTATCATTGTAAAAATGACAACCATTGGACAATGGAATTTATAAGTGATAGTTGTTTTAATTTGACAGGATATAAACCAGAAGAATTTATACAAAATAAAAAACTTTCGTATAACGACATTATTTTACCTCAATACCAAAACTATTTGTGGAAAACATGGCAAAAACAATTAAAAAAACATGAAGTATTAGAATATGAATATGAAATTAAAACTGCGTCAGGTGAAATAAAATGGGTTTTGGAAAAAGGATGCGGTATCTTTAATGAGAACAATGATTTACTTTATTTGGAAGGTTTTATTAGTGACATTACGAAGCACAAAAAAGCAGAAAACAAACTGAAAGAAAGCGAAGCAAAATTCAGGCTTATAACAGAAAATTCAAAAGATGTTATATGCATACACTACCCAAATGGAAAATATAAATACGTAAGTCCATCATGTAAAAGAATCCTTGGCTACGATAATGTAAAGTTGATTGGTACTAATCCTTTTGAACTAATTCATCCTGATGATATTGATAATTTAATAAAAACCCGGGGGGAAGTAAAAAAAGGAGCCGATTTAATCTCAACTTTTCGAATTAGAAAAAAAACTGGTGAATATATTTGGTCCGAATCTGTTAATCAACCAATTAATAATGCTGCCGGAAATATTATTTATTCTATAAGCTCTTCAAGAGATATTACCGAAAGAGTAAAGACAAGGGAAATATTAAAAAAAAATGAAGAAAGATTAAAAGAACTTAATGCAACAAAAGATAAATTTTTCTCAATAATAGCTCACGACTTAATAAACCCCATGGGTAATATATTAAATTTAAGCGAATTACTATCAGAAAAATTTTCAGATTATAATGATGAACAAAAAAATGAATTTATAAAAAACATTAACGAAACATCAAAGCACACATACAATTTGTTGCTAAATCTGCTAGAGTGGTCAAGGACTCAAACAAATCGCATAAAATTCGCACCCCAAATTTTTAGCATTGATGAAATTGTTATCAATAATTTTGATTTAATGAAAAGTGTTGCCGAAGCTAAAAACATTTCTTTAATATCAAATTTAAATCCCGACCACAAAATTTTTGCCGACAAAAACATGATTACTACTGTAATGAGGAACCTTATAAGCAATGCTATTAAATTTAACCAAAATGGAAAAATTACAATATCTTCTTTTAAAGAAGATGAAAATATAAAAATATCAGTTATTGACACCGGATTAGGAATAAAAAAAGAAAATCTAAATAAGCTCTTTAGGATAGAGGAAAACTTTTCTACAAAAGGAACTTCAGGAGAAAAAGGAACAGGTTTAGGTTTGATTCTGTGTAAAGAATTTGTTGAAAAAAACAGTGGAAAAATTTGGGTAGAAAGTGAAGTCGGAAAAGGTAGTAAATTTATTATCACATTGAAAAAGAAATAATAAACAGAACATTAATAATAAAAACAAAATCCATTTATTCCTAAAAAAACAATAGCAATTAATAGGAGTAAACGGAAAAGAATATCTGAAATTACTATTTCAAAAACTCGAAAAAATTTATTTAAAAAAAGGATTACTATTTTTTTCCTTTCCAATTGTCGTTTGTTCGCCATGTCCTGTATATACAATCACATCATCTGGCAAAACAAACAACTTGTTTTTAATCCCATTTATTAACTCGTCATAATCTCCTGAAGGCAAATCTGTTCGGCCTATGCTTCCTTTAAAAAGAACATCGCCTGCAAATAAAAAATTTTGTTTCTCGTTATAAAAAACGATGCTTCCCGGCGAATGACCAGGCACGTGAATAACTTTTAATTCTGAATTACCGAATTTTACTATGTCATTTTCTGATAAATACTCGCCTATTTTAGGTGAATCTTTATCTAATGACATACCAAGACTCGTTGCAAAAAAGACTGCTTGTTTAAGCAAAAAATCATCTTCTTTGTTAGCTTGTGGCAGTAAATTATATTTCTCAAATAATAATGTATTTCCCAAAATATGATCAATGTGCAAATGAGTGTTTAATACTCTAATGGGTTTTAAATTATTTTGTTCTAAAAAACTCATTAATTCTTGTCTCTCATTTTCAGAATAACATCCTGCATCAATAACAACACATTCATTTGTTTCATCGTAAACCACATATGTGTTAACCTGAATTGGATTAAAAACAAACTTTTTTATTTTTATCATAACTAATTTTTAAACTTTGAGTCCTCTCCAAAAACTAAAATTATTAAATTTTAGCCGCTTAGCGGTTCTGTAATAAGCTAACGTACGAACTTATAACTTTCATCCTTTTTGTAAGCAAACCGCTTAGCGGCTTTTTGGAGTTGACTCAACTTTATGAACTCTTAACTCTTCGAACTCTCAATATCAATAATTTTATTCAAAATAGCGTAAATAGTAAGACCCGATACTGTATGAATATCTAATTTTTTTGTAATATTCTTTCTGTGTGACACAACTGTATGAATACTAATAAACAATTTATCAGCGACTTCCTTATTTGTCAAACCAAGTGCAATGTGGCGTAAAACATCTTTTTCTCTGTTAGACAAAATAGAGTTTTTGCTTGTTTTTTCAGATTTCAAAAATTGCTCTGTTATATCTTTAATTTGATTAATAATATTGCTTTTGCTATCATTAATATCTATATAATAATCAGTCTCATTAAAAAAAACATCATCTTTGTTTTTATCAATGAGTTTTATAATTTTAGTTTTATTTTTTTTTGTTAAACTATTAAACTCTTTTAATCTCAATGATTTATAAAAATTTAAATTGATAATTACAAAATCAGGAGATAATTTTGCAATTGCTTTAAACAAACTTTTTTCATTATCAAGTTCTCTAACCACTTCAAAACTTTCGAATTCTTCAATAGTACAAACAAGTCCACGACGAACAAGAAATGATTTATCTGCTATAATAAATTTAAGCTTACTCATCATCAATATTTAGTTTTACAATAGAGAAATGAGAGAATAAAAAATTTTCCATATCAAAAATTTTTGGAGCCATAACTTTTTCTTCTATACTCGAATGGTCATTTACATCTTTTTCTAATTGAAATAATTTTACCAAAACTTTATTTCTATATTTAAAATCAGAAGTGGGTGGCAAATATTTAATTATCAAATTCTTTAAATCTAAAAGTTTCTCTTCAATATCTGAATGTTCATTCAAGTAATCTTTTATAGAATAATTTTTCATTTGCTCAGTAAGCTCCTTACTGATTTTTTTTGTTTCGTAAGCTTTCTCAATATCTAAAACATAAGGATAAACAATATCCTCTTCCCTTTTTATATGTATTAATAATTCGTTTTTATATTCTTCAAAAAAATTGAACAAAAGCTTAACATTGTCTTTTTGTTGGAAACAATTTTGATACAAATTTGTAATTAAACACTGAATTTCTGGGACAATTTGATCATTATAAAATTTATGTGTTTTCCTTAAATAACTGACTATTGAAACTATAGAAAAATGCTTATGTTGAACATCTGTAAAATAACTTTCGTAAGAGCATGAGTTAACAATATCAAGAAAAAAATAAGTATTAACTTTATAATCATTACAAACCTCTTCAACCGATTTGTCGCCAAAACCAAGGGGAATACCAAATCTACTTATTATTGACAAAAGCAGATAATTCTTATGAATTAAATCTGCCATTTTCATGTCTTTAGTAAACATCATAATTCTAAATTTATTTTTTAAAAACTATATCACAAGTTGAATCAATATTACTTTGGTTCAATGCTCTATCTATAATATAATATTTATACATTAAAGTATCGTAATTAAATAATGTATCACTATTAGTATACTCAAATGTAATTTTAACATCAGCTTTTAATGTTTTGTTTTGTCCCTTTGGCTCAATATAAGGTATTGTATAATTTGATAAAAAAATATTTTTGACTTCTATATATTTCCCGTTTGATTTTATATATAGTGATGAAAAAAAATTATTTTTATACTTACCCACATAAGGCTCTAGTGAATCTGATTGCCTTAAACCAATATCGCCATCGCCGTCAACAAAAGAAAAAATTATTTCTGCTAATTTAATGTCATTATCTGAATTATCAATAAATCTATCAGTAGTATAACTTTTAAAATGCACTTCAGGAGTATTTGGATATGATTCAATCTTAGTACAACACATCAATAAACTCATTATAAGCACATCGAAAATCAATACTTTGAAAAAAAATTTCATATTCATCAATTCAATTAAAATTCAGTGTAAAAATAATTAAAATTAAAGAAAATGCTAAAAAAACTAAGCGATATGACTTGAAAATTATTTATTGCTATTTATAATAATACCAATATTTTTATACAAATATACAAAAAACTTATTTCTTTTGCCTATAAAGATAGTGCATCTCGCTTTATTCTGAATGATTGCATTCTTTAAATTTAATTAAAAATTTATTATACAATGTTTCAATTGTGTACATTTGCAAATATTATATTATAAACAAAATATTTTTTATGGACTTAAAAAATCTCACTCTACAAACACGAGAAATTGCAAAAATTGCAGGCGATTTTATACGACAACAAAAAAACAAACTCTCTCCAGATGAAATTGAAACAAAAGGCATTCACGACTTTGTAAGCTACGTTGATAAAACAGCCGAAAAAATGATTGTAGAAGCTTTGCTAAAAATACTACCCGAAGCCGGTTTTATTACCGAAGAAAAAACCTCAACAAAAAAAGGCGAAATATACAATTGGATAATTGACCCATTAGATGGAACAACAAACTATATTCACAAACTTTCTCCTTTTGCTGTAAGCATAGCATTAATGGAAAAAGATGAAATTATTCTCGGAGTTGTATACGAAATAAGTTTAGATGAATGTTTTTATGCATATAAAGGAAGTAAAGCCTTTTTAAATGACAAAGAAATATCTGTTACGAAAACAAAAAAAGTTAACGACTCCCTAATCGCAACAGGATTCCCTTACTATGACTATGACAAAATGGAACCATTTATGCAAACTTTAGATTTCTTTATGAAAAATTCTCACGGATTACGAAGATTGGGATCAGCAGCAACCGACTTAGTTTATGTTGCTTGCGGAAGGTTCGATGCTTTTTACGAATATAGCCTACATGCTTGGGATGTTGCTGCCGGAGCTTTTATTGTTAAACAAGCAGGTGGCAAAATTTGTGATTTTAAAGGCGAAAATAATTTTCTTTTTGGGAAAGAAATAATAGCCTCAAACTCTTTGATTTACAGTGAGTTTCTTAAAATAATAAAAAATCATCTAACAAACTAAGCTTTTGTAATCAATAAAAATTTCGTAATTTTATATCATATTTTATTTATAAGCGTTTTTATTAAAATTTAAATAACAACCTTGAACTCTAAATCTTGTAATTGTGAAAAAAATATTATTTATTTTAATTAGTTTATTTGTTTCAACAGCAGTGTTCTCAAATAATAGCCTATCGGCATATTTTAGCTACGCTCCTTTCTATTCCGAAAGAAACGGAACATATATTGAAACCTACTTAGCTGTTGTTGGCAATTCTGTTGTTTTTAAAAAAAATAAAAACGATATGTATCAAGCATCAATAGAGATTACAATGCTGTTTAAAAATGGTGATGATATTAAGGAGTTTAGAAAATACAATCTAACAAGTCCTGAAGTGGAAGACACCACTGAAAATTTTCCTAATTTTATTGACTTACAACGTATTACAATACCAAACGGCAATTACAACTTCGAACTAATTATTTCTGATAATAATAATGACAGTTTACAAAATTTTACTTTATCAGATATAATAACTGTTGACTACCAAGCAAACGATATTTGCTTCTCAGGAATTGAGTTAATTGATAAATATACTAAAACAAAAAAACAAAACATATTGAGTAAAAGTGGTTTTGATATTATTCCTTATGTATCAAATTTTTACCCAAAAGACATGGAAAGAATCTCTTTCTATACTGAAATGTATAATGTAAATAAAGTTCTTGAAGATTCAAGCGACTTTTTAATCAATTACTACATTGAAACTTACCATTCAAAAAAAGCTCTGAATGATTTTAATCGTTTTGAGAAACAAAAAGTCAGTAGCGTCAATATTCTTTTTAAAAAAATCCCTATAAAAGAACTTCCTTCGGGCAATTACAATTTAGTTGTTGATGTTCGAGACCGAAACAATCATTTACTGAAAACAAAAAAAATATTTTTTCAACGTAGCAATCCCGGAATTGAATTTAACCCTCTCGATTTAGATGCCGTTGATGTTAATGGTACTTTTGCTAATAAAATGACTAATATAAACCAACTAGCCGACTATATTAGTTCTCTTTACTTCATATCAGATGCTACTGAGCAAAATTTTGAGAAGCATCAACTCAAAGCTGCAAACATAAAATTGATGCAACAATTTTTCTTTAATTTTTGGTCAAAACGTAACAACTCCGCACCTGAACAAGAATGGATTATTTACAAAAAACAGGTTGACCTTGTAAACAAATCATACAGCTCACAAATACGAAGAGGTTACGAAACAGATCGTGGCAGAGTATATCTGCAATATGGAACACCAAACTCAATATTTGAAAGCAAACACGAACCAAATGCATATCCTTATGAGATATGGCATTATTATAAAATTGACGATCAAACAAATAAAAAATTCGTTTTTTACAATTCAAAAATTGTTGGAGATGATTTTGTTTTGCTTCACTCAGATGCTAAAGGTGAAATTGTAAATAAAAACTGGAAAAATTTTCTTAACAAAAGAAGCTCAATTACTAATGGATCAGATCAACGAAACAACAAAGATCATTTTGGTGGTCGTTACGACGACGAATACAAGACTCATTAATTAATGTTTTATTAATAAAAATAAATAGCTTATAATTTTTTATAAGCTATTTATTTTTATTTCAAACAATATTTTCAAATGCAAAAAATATTATTTTATACATTTTACATATTTTCATGGTTTCTGTCAATCTTACCATTAAAAGTTCAATACATTATAGCTGACTTACTTTACCTTATTTTATACTACATTATTTCTTATAGAAAAAAAATAGTTTATATAAATCTAAAAAACTCTTTTCCCGAAAAATCAAAAAGAGAAAGAAAAGCTATTGCAAAAAAATTCTACAAGCACTTAGCCGATTTATTTATTGAAAATATTACAGTCCATTTTATTAGCGAAAAAGAAATTTTAAAAAGAGTAAAATTTACCAATATTGAAGTTCTAAACAATTATTATGAACAAAACAAAAGCGTTATTGCAGTTTTGGGTCATTACGGGAACTGGGAGCTCTATTTAGGCATGCCATTAATCTCAAAACATTTGATTATTGGCGTTTACAAAAAACTCACTAACAAATTATTCAATAATTTTTTCAAAAAAACAAGAAAAAAATTTGGTGCAGTGCCTGTTGAAATGCACCAAACAGTTAGAACAATAATTAAATATGCTAAAGAAAAAAAACTGAACTTTGCAGGATTTATCTCCGACCAAACGCCTACAAAATCAGAAAGCCATTACTGGACAAAATTTTTAAATCAAGACACTCCGATTTTTCTCGGTGTCGAAAAAATTGCAAAAAAAACAAATCAACCTGTGGTTTTTTTAGATATGCGTAAAACTAAACGTGGTCATTATCAGGTTGAAATAATTAAACTTTTTGATAATCCAAAAGAAACAAAGGAATTTGAAATTACAGAATGTCATGTTAAACTTTTAGAAAAAATAATAAAAGAACAACCAGAATACTGGCTTTGGTCACACCGTAGATGGAAACACAAAAAACCAAACGATAAATAGCAATTTATCATTCATTTAAAATAAATAAATCCACTACGAAAAATACATTTTCGTTATTACAATCCGCCAGTTGGTGTAAAAATAACATTTACTTATTTATTATCAACAGATTGCTTCGGGATTTATCCTCACAATAATGTTTATGAATTTTTTTCGTAATCGATTCATAAATGTAAACTTTCACAACTTCACATTATCACAATCTCTCATTTTAACAATCTCAGACTAAAACAACCCCATATATTTAACTCAAAGACAACAACATAGATAAAACACATAATATTTTTATACCTTTTTACTATAAAATTACATTTTAAAAACTTATTTTTATCAATAATTTTTTTAGGTTAATTCTAAAAAAAAAAAACATCAAAAAAGGAAATTTTTATTCCTTCATTTCTATTTATTAAATTGATTTTAAATATTTTATGGTAAATATTGCTGTTGTAATTTTAAACTGGAACGGAATAAATTTTTTAAAAAAATTTCTCCCTACATTAATTAAATACTCATCACTTGATGGTGTAAAAATTTTTATTGCCGATAACGGTTCTCAAGATGATTCCGTTTCATTCATAAAAAATAATTACCCCGAAATAAATATTATTCAATTCGACAAAAACTATGGATTTGCCGAAGGATACAACAAAGCACTTTATCAAATAGAAGCAAAATATTTTGTAATTCTTAATTCGGATGTTGAAGTTACCGAAAATTGGATTTCACCACTTATCGAATTAATGGAAAATGATGAAAATATAGCGGCATGCATGCCAAAAATAAAATCATACAACAATAATAATTTTTTCGAATATGCAGGTGCCGCTGGTGGATTTTTAGACAAATATGGATATCCTTTCTGCCGTGGGAGAATATTAAGTAATATTGAAGAAGATAAAGGGCAATATGACGACACTAAAGAAATTTTTTGGGCAACCGGTGCTTGTATGTTTGTTCGTGCTAATTTATATAAAAGAGCTGGCGGTTTCGATGGATTTTTCTTCGCACACATGGAAGAAATTGACTTATGCTGGCGCCTAAAAAATATGGGATACAAAATTATGTATTCCCCTAAATCAACAATTTATCATGTGGGTGGTGGCACATTACCTAACAATAACCCACACAAACTTTTTCTTAATTATCGTAACAATTTAATTCTTCTTTATAAAAATTTACCTTCAAATAAACTTTTCATTATTTTATTCTTGCGATTAATCCTTGATAGTTTATCTGCAACAATTTATCTGTTAAGTTTTCAACTTAGATATTTCTTTTCTGTTGTTAAAGCTCATTTTTCATTTTTCTCATCATTAACAAAATACCGAGCAAAAAGATTAGAACTATTAAAATTTGGAAAAAAATTCAAACATAATGAGATACTAAATCACAGTATTGTTTTTTATTTTTTCTTTAAAAAATTGAAAAAATTCAGCCAATTAAAAAAATAATTCTTATCTCAAATATTAAAAATTTAAAAACCAATCATATAAAAATACATTTAATATTTTTTATATAGAAAATATGATAAAGGTCATATGTTAAATAAATTTTAGTTGATATTTTTATAAAATCTTAACTAAAATTTATTTAACACATCTATATTATGTATAAAATAACCAAGCATCCCATTTTAGATATTAAATCCAACGAAAAAGTTACATTCTTATATAAAGGTAAAAAAGTAGTCGGAGAAAAAGGAAAAACAATTGCTGCTGCATTACATCAAGCAGGTTACCCTATCCATAGCCATAGCTTAGAAAACCGAGAACGAAGTCTTGAATGTGGAATTGGAAAATGTGGTGCTTGCGAAATGTTAGTCGATGGAAAAATAAAACGTATTTGTATCACTAATGTTGATGATGTTAAAGAAGTTGCAGAGATACCAAAAGATTATCGCCCTGAAGTTGTTGAGTACAAAAAAGACAAGGGAATAAATGTTTATAAAACAACTGTTGCTATAATTGGAGCAGGTCCTTCCGGCTTAGCTTGTCGCGAAGAATTAAATAAGCACAATGTTGAAAATATTGTGCTTGACAATAACAATCAAATTGGCGGTCAGTTTAATATGCAAACTCACCAATTTTTCTTTTTTGAAAAAGAAAAAAAATTCGGTGGAATGCGTGGATTTGACATTGCTAAAACCCTTGCAGGAAAAAATAAAGATAACATATTGCTAAATTCAACTGTTTGGGATATTTTAGAAAATAACAGACTTGCTGTTAAAAATATAAAAACAGAAGAAATATTTTATGTAGATGCCGAACATCTTGTTGTAGCTGCCGGAGCAATTCCTTTCATGCCAAATTTTGAAAACGACGATTTACCAGGAGTATATACAGCTGCAGTTTTTCAAAAAATGATGAATCAAGAATTCACTCTTCTTGGTAAAAATGTCCTTACTGTTGGTGCTGGTAACATTGGTTATCTAACTTCTTATCAAGGAATGCAAGCTGGAGCAAAAATTAAAGCGATTATTGAAGCAATGCCTAACGAAGGAGGTTTCCCTGTTCAAGCGAACAGAGTTCGTCGTTTAGGAATTCCTATTATGCTTTCAAAAATTCTTGTAAAAGCAATTCCTAACGAAGACCATACTGGAGTTATTGGTGCAGTAATTGCCGATTGTAAAGATTTTAAAGCCGTTCCAGGAACCGAAAAAATTATAAAAGGTATTGATGTAATAAATATTTGTACAGGTCTTATTTCTGATGATACTCTTTTTACTAAAGGAAAAGAAATATTTGGCAGAAATTGTTACGGTGCAGGTGATGCTATTAGAATTGGAGAAGGAACAAGTGCTGTACTTAGAGGTAAACAAACAGCTTTTGAAATTCTTCAAGAAATGAACATCCGTTTTAATTATGAAGAATATCTTAGAACATCAAAAGAATATATAGATTCTCAACAACATCCTGTTAAAGTTATTGAAAAGCCTGCATTCCCTGAAGGGGAAAGAAGAGAAAAACCATTTGTTATTGCTGACTGTTTATATGGTTTCGCTTGTAACCCTTGTGCTTTTTCATGCCCACACGGTGCTATTTCTAAATCAGCATCTAATCTTGTTCCTGTTGTTGATTACAACAAATGTATTGGTTGCATGCAGTGTATAACTTCTTGTCCAGGGCTTGCATTTTTTGGTTACAACCCGAAAAAAGACTGGTTATTCTTCCCTGTTGAATATGAAGTAGCAGAAAACACAGCTGTTTATTTAATAAATAATAATGGTGAGAAACTTGGAGAAGGAATTTTAGAAAAAATTGTTAAAAAGCCGAACAAAACAAATCTTGCAAGAGTTAAGTCATTAGAACTTCACGGCGAAGATATTTTTGAGGCAAGGGGTTTTATTCTTAAAGAGAATTATCCTGAGCCAATTGAAATGGATGAATTGGAAAAAATCGAAGGTAAACAATTTATTTGTTTATGTGAGGATGTAACTTTAGACCAAATTTTAGAGGTTGTTGGTGACAGAAAATTTATTTCTGTTGACGAACTAAAACACACAACTCGTCTTGGAATGGGTGCCTGTAGAGGTAAACGTTGTGTTAAAAGAGCTCGTGCAGCTTTAGCTGGTTATGGCATTAGTATTATTGATGAAGCAACACCACGCGGACCAATGTCTAATCAAGTTGAAATGGGAGAACTTTATCCTCGGAACAAAAAAGAAAAAATTATTGTTCCTAATAGTACTAAAACAAAAATTATTGAAGTTGGTTCATTAGTAGCAGGAGGTGGAATTGGTGGTAGCTCAGTATTTAGATATTTAGCTGAAGCAGGACTTAATCCTACTTTAATTAACTATGGAAGAGGCTCGTCTTGGAGAAATATTGCTGGTGGTCGTCCGGGATTTAGTGTTCCTGAACTTGCAGACATAGCATCACATAATTACGAATTATTTAAAGAACTTCAAAAACGACAAAATATTAATCTAAAACCAATCAATTACGTTACTTTTGCTCACGATAAGGCAACTTACGATGCACTTGAAGTTTCAAAAGCTTGGTCAGATTCTTACACTGTTTCTCCTAAAGATTTCCAAAAAGAAATTGCTCCAGGGTTTAATAAAAACTTAAAAACATATCAGTCAGCTCTAATAACAAAAGATTGCTGGCAAGCAACTCCAGGACTATCAATTGAAGCTATAAGAAAAGTAGGAATAGATAATGGTGGAAAACTTCTTGAAGATTGTAAATTGATTGATATTGAAAAACAAGGAGACACTTACAAAATATTAGTTAAAGACCACAAAAACGAATATGTTGAATATCATACAAAAATTTTTGTTAATGCTTTAGGTCAAAATGCTAACGAATTTTGTAAAAAACTCAATCTTAATTTAGGATTATATCCTGTTAAACATCAAGCATTCATAACTAAAAGATTACCTCTCTTAGGGCCAAACGGACGTGCTTTAGATATGCTAATCGACCGTCGTGCTTACAAAGGATTTTCTGCTGTTTACGGACAACAATTGCAAGAAACAGGTCAAATAATTGGTTGTGCTTCTCCTGCAGTTGATGCATTGCAAGCAGGCAAAAACCTTAAAATAAACGATAAAGATTTTCTCGAAATTGTTTCAGAAGTATTTATTGATTGGTTACCTGAACTTTCTTCTGTTGGATTCCAAGCTACATGGGCCGGATATTATACCGAACCAAAAATGATTATCGACCCAGACAATGGATTGTTTATTGGTCTGCGTGGTCATGGATTTATGCTAAGTCAATATCTCGCTAAAATTTATGTTGATAAATTAATGGGCAAACAAGTTCCTGAATATTTAGAAAGACTTAAAATTGAAGGAGATGGATTAGAAGAAACCTCTTTTAAATAATAGAATAATATTCTTAATAATTAAAGGCTGTAATTTTTTTACAGCCTTTTTTGTTGTAAAATTATTTACTAAGCTTAATATTTTTAATATCTTTCCTAAAAATTTAAATAAAAACATTAACAATGAAAAATCGTTTTTCAATTTTATTAATTTCTTTCTTCTTTTTATTTCTAGTTTCGTGTAGTAACAACGATAATGTTAAGATTGCTTTTTCACATTCATACAACTCTTATGTAAATTGGATAAAAAATGCAGATTCTACAATTATTTGTATCGATTTGTATAATCTTTCGATTGATTCTGCTACGGAAGTACTTCAAAACTGTTCGGGATTATTATTAACAGGTGGTGCTGATGTATCTCCTGTGAGATATAACAAGCCTGCTGACACAAGCAGATGCAGCATGAACTTAAGGCGTGATAGTTTAGAATTTGCTCTTATCGAGATTGCTCTAAAAAATAAAATTCCGATTATGGGAATCTGCAGAGGAGAACAAATATTAAATGTTGCTCTTGGAGGTACTTTAATTGTAGATATTCCAACAGATTATGGAACTTGTGTTATTCATCGTAAAAAAAACTCTTATAACTGCTCACATGAAATTAAAGTTGAAAAGCAATCCTTACTTCACAAAATATGCAAAACAGATTCCGGAATTGTAAACTCTAACCATCATCAGGCAATATATTTATTATCTGACAAACTGAAAGTTGTAGCTCGAACAAACGACCTTCTTCCCGAAGCAATTGAATGGAAAAATCCAACAGGAAAATCATTTCTCATGGCTGTTCAATGGCATCCTGAAAGGCTAGAAAAAAACAATATTTTATCTTTTCCTATTGCAGTAAAATTTATTGAAGAAGTAAAAAAATATCATAACTAAAATATAAAATCTATTCAAATGAAAAAAAGAATTATCCTTCCAATTTTATTTATTTTACTTGTTAAAACAGCATTTCCTTGTACAAATATTATTGTGACTAAGGGGGCTTCAAACAACGAATCGACAATGATAGCTTACCTTTGCGATGGCGAATTTCATCCAACATACAGGATATTTCCGGCAGCGGATTATGCAAAAGGCGAATACCTTAATATAACTGATTATGCCGGTAAAATACTAGGCCGTATCCCTCAATTAGCTCACACATATAAAGTAATGGGATATCACGACATGAACGAATTTCAAGTAGCAATGGGCGAGACAACCTTTGGTGGCAGAGAAGAATTAATAGACACAACCGCCTTTTTAAACTACTGGCAATTGATGAATATTACTTTACAAAGAGCCAAAACAGCTCGCGAAGCAATAAAAGTGCTAACTGAATTAGTTGAGAAATACGGATATGCTAGCAGCGGAGAATCTTTCTCTATTGCTGACCCAAATGAAGCTTGGCTGCTTGAAATGATTGGAACCGGACCTAAAGGAAAAGCCCCAGCATGGGTTGCCTTAAAAATCCCTGATGGTTATATTTGTGCTCATGCAAATAAATCAAGAATTGGTGAATTTCCTCTTAATGATTCTAAAAATTGTCTTTACTCAAAAAATATTATTTCATTTGCAATTAAAAATGGCTATTACAATCCGAAATCAGGAAAACCATTCAAATTCAATGAAGCATACGCCCCTTCTACCCCATCAAACTTAAGATATTGCTCAACAAGAGTATGGAGTATTTATCGCCGCGTTGCTCCATCGTTAAATTTATCTTCTGATTATAATCGTGCTGTAAAAGGAGCAAATCGCTATCCTTTGTGGATTAAACCTGAAAAAAAACTTGGAGTTGACAACGTTATGTCATTAGTAAGAGACCATTACGAAGGAACAGAATTTGACATGACAAAAGGATTAGCAGCTGGGCCATTTGGCAATCCAAATCGTTGTCGACCATTAGTTTGCAAATCAGACAGCACAACTGTTGCGTGGGAAAGAGCAATATCAACCTACAACACAGGCTTTTCAATTATTACTCAATCTCGATCATCGCTACCAAACGAGATTGGAGGTCTAACATGGTATGGTGTTGACGATGCTTATTTCACATGTTATACTCCAATATACGCAGGAGCTACTGATGTTGATACAGCATTTAAAACAGGCAGTATGAAAAAATTCTCGTGGGAATCTGCTTGGTGGAGATTTAATTTAGTAGCAAACTATGCAAACACAAAATTTTCATACATTTCTAAGGATGTAAAAAAAGTACAAAATGAAATTGAAGGATACTTTTTGCAAATACAAGACAGTATTGAAAATCAAGCTTTAATGATTAAAGATAAAAATAAGAGAATTAAATATCTAACATCATACTCAATTAAACAAGGCGATTATGTAATGAAAAAATGGGAAAATCTTGCATTCTATATTTTCACAAAATATAATGATGGATATGTAAGAAGCGAGAATAATAGACCTCAAGCAAAAGGTTATTCTAACGAATGGAAAAAAAGAGTTTTAAAGGATGATTCAAATTTTAAATTGCCACTTTGGAAAAATACAGACAAAGCAAAAGAACCGACAAGTTTTTAATTGTATTTTTCTTAAATATTTATGAATAAAAATAAAAAATTCAATAAATTACTCATTATTATAATTCAAAATTTTTGACTTGCTGAATTCCACAAATTCTAATTTTGTATAATTTTGAGGCACGTTAAATACTGCTGTCGACAACTGTTTTTTTTCAATATTTAGTGTTTCTGTAATATTATTTTCAGCATCTATAGTTTTCAGCGAATAACCTTTTTTAAGAAAATCTTTAAATTCAGGACTAGATTCATATCCTGTTTCACTAAGTTGGCCGCTCATTTTTTCAATTAATTTATAAAACTTTTCAAAATTAAAATCTTTATATAAATTAATACTAGAAGAAACCCAATAATCATATATAAGACTATCATTTAGCCATAACTGGTATCTTTGAGTTTGATGTTTAGCAATTATGTCTTTATCTAACAATTTTTTAATTTCCACTTTGAGGCTGTCTTGCACATCAAAATTTTGTTCAACTATTTCTGCTTCTTGAAAAATATGGCTATGCAAAGCTTTATATGTTTCTTTTTCCTCAGGTGTCAACTTCGACAGCTCATCTTCAACCATTGCCAAAGTATAATCATCCATCCCTTTTAAATATTCATCAATTGTTCCTTCCCAGAATACTTTTTGAATAGGATTAATAAGACATATCTTGTTTGAATTCAAATTATAGATACTAATTTCATCATTATCAACAGTTTTCATTATATTGTTTTGAATATAAATAGTCTGTGATCTTTCCTCTCCATAAGCATCTTTAGTAACTTCTTTTATAATCCACCCTGCAAAAATATAATTCGGGAATAACAATAAAAGTAGTAAAAAAAGTAAAAAACACTTCCTGATTTTCATTTCAATAAGATTAAAAAATATCACTACTAATTTACACTTTTTCTTTAAAGAAATGAATTATTTCTAATTTTAATCTTCATTTAATTTAAAGTAATTAGTTTGCAGTTAAAATCATTTAAATCAGTGAGACTATGATTTTGTAATCAAAATCATCTAACCGAACTGATCCCGAGCGGTAGTCGAGGGATCTCGGGTCTTATTCCCCGCTGCTTGCAGCGAAATAAAAAAGAAAATCATTCCGCTTCAATATCTCGTCTGCTTGCAGCGATGTAGTTTATTTTTAAAATTTTTTAATGTGTTATTGTTAAAAATAAAGCAAAATATAGCTGATAGTTGAATTAAAATATTTTTTTAATATTTTAGTTTGAAAACTTTTTTTGACGAAAAATTGTTTATAAATTTGCAACTCTTAAAAATGCCCAGGTGGCGGAATTGGTAGACGTGCTACTTTGAGGGGGTAGTGATCTTTTGATCGTGCAGGTTCAAATCCTGTTCTGGGTACAAAAAAATCTCAAATATCATATTAGAAATTTGAGATTTTTTTATACTTTCATTTATTGCCCGGATGGCGAAATTGGTAGACGCGCTGGTTTCAGAGACCAGTGTTAGCAATAACGTGCAGGTTCGAATCCTGTTCCGGGCACACTAACCATTAATATATCAACTTAATTATTTCTATTTAAAAAAATTATTTAATCGCTCTACTGCTATTCTAATTTCATCTTCAGGTCTTGCTATATTAAATCGGATATAATTGTTAAAATTATCAGAAAAATGACTTCCGGGAATAACAGCTACTTTTTCTTTCTCATATAAATCAAATGTGAATTTTATGCCATCGGTATATTTTTTGGGCAATCTAGCCCAAATAAAATAGCCTCCTTCTATCTCAGGTATATAAAAATCTAATTTTAAAAGTTCTTTTTTAAGAATATTAAAAGACAAAATCAAATTCTCTCTAAGCTGAGCTATATAATCTTTCCCAAAATCATATCGCCTAACATACTCCGCAATTGCACATTGAAGAATTGAAGGTGAACACAAACCTGTGTAATCGTGAATTGATTTTATTTCACTCATGTGCTGTTTGTCTGCAATCAGGTAACCTACCCTCCATCCAGTTATTGAAAATTTTTTTGAAAAACTGTTAACATAAAATATATTTTTATTAAATTTTTCTAATGGTAGATACGGTTTCTTTTCAAAGTACAAATCCTGATATACAGAATCTAAAACAATATAAAAATCAAGTTTGCCGGATAATTCAATTATATTATTAAATTCTTCTTTTGTCCAAACTTTCCCATAAGGATTACCAGGAGAATTTATTATAATAAGCTTCACATTGTTTTCCTTAATAATTGATTCTAGCTTGTTGAAATTAATACCACCATCATCATCAAGAATGAAACTAACAAAATTCTTATTAAAAATTTGAGGCAAATTTTTATATGTCTCATAAACAGGGTCGAAAGCCAAAGTTGAAAAAGGCTTGTCAATTATTTTCAACAAATAAATATAAAGCAAACTTATTGCTTCGGTAGCTCCGTTTACAATAAGAAAATCGTCTCTCTTAAAATTATATTTTCTATAATGTTCTATCAACAAATCTAACAAATCATTATTACCATTCCCTGGTGCATATTGATGTATATTGTCATGAGCAATACGCGATAAAATATCAAGCAATTCAACTGGCGGATTAAACCCGGGTATACCTTGAGCTAAATTTATTCCTCCTTTTTGTTTTACCAAATTACTCATATAACTTATAAATGAGCCTTTAGGTTTTTCATAAATATTCATATTCTTACTTTTAATGATAAAATCAAATCTAATAAAAATAAGTGACAAAATTATTTTTTTGTTTCTAATTCATTTTACTTAAATGATATAAAAAATCATGAGTAAAACTCAATAAATAAATGATTAAATAATAAGTGCTTGTTTTAATAAACATTTTAACATCAATCAGATAATTAAAATATTGAAAAATTTAAAATTATTACGTATTTTTGTAGGCTTATAAAATTTTGCATTCAAGAGCATATTTATCAACTGAATTAAATAATTTATAATTAATAAAAAACAATAATTATGTCACAAAAAAAGCGTGTTTACAAATTTGGCAACAAAGAAGCCGAAGGAAAAGCTGACATGAAAAATCTTCTCGGTGGAAAAGGTGCAAACCTTGCAGAGATGAATTTGATTGGTGTTCCAGTACCTCCCGGATTTACAATTACTACAGAAGTATGTACTGAATACAATGAATTAAGCAGAGAAAAAGTTGTTGAGTTTATAAAAACCGAAGTAGAAGACGGAATTAAAAATATAGAAACCATTATGGGAACTAAATTTGGAGATAAAGAAAATCCATGTTTAGTTTCTGTTCGCTCTGGTGCAAGAGCATCAATGCCTGGCATGATGGATACTGTACTAAATCTTGGCTTAAATGACAATGCTGTTGAAGGTATTTCAAAAAAAACAAACAACCCACGTTTTGCATGGGATTCTTATCGTCGTTTTGTTCAAATGTATGGTGATGTAGTTCTTGGCATGAAACCAGCTTCAAAAGAAGATATCGATCCTTTTGAAGAAATTATGGATCAACTTAAAAAAGAAAAAGGAATTATTAACGATACTGATTTCACAGTTGATGATTTAAAAGTTTTAGTTAATAAGTTTAAAAATGCAGTAAAAAAAGTTACTGGACATAATTTTCCTGACAATCCTTGGGAACAATTATGGGGTGCTATTGCTGCTGTTTTTGATAGCTGGATGAACGACAGAGCTATTCTTTACAGAAAATTAAATAATATTCCAGCTGAATGGGGTACTGCTGTAAGTGTTCAAGCAATGGTATTTGGCAATATGGGTGAAAATTCTGCTACAGGAGTTGCTTTTTCAAGAGACGCTGCAACAGGTGAAAATCTTTTTAACGGTGAATATTTAATTAACGCTCAAGGAGAAGATGTTGTTGCAGGTATTCGTACTCCTCAACAAATCACCTTAGAAGGTTCAAAAAGATGGGCAAAATTAGCTGAAAAAACAGAAAAAGAAAGAGCTTCAAATTTTCCTTCTTTAGAAGAAGCTATGCCTGTATTATATAAAGAAATTTTCCAAATTCAGAATAATCTGGAAAACCATTATCACGACATGCAAGATATGGAATTTACTATTCAAGATGGTAAATTATGGTTCTTACAAACTCGTAACGGTAAACGCACAGGTGGTGCAATGGTTAATATGGCAATGGATATGCTTGACGAAGGTCTTATTGATGAAAAAACTGCTGTTTTAAGAGTTGAGCCTAACAAATTAAATGAATTATTACACCCTGTATTTGATAATGACGCTATTAAAAAAGCAAAAGCTATTGCTAAAGGCTTACCTGCTTCTCCTGGAGGAGCAACAGGACAAATTGTTTTCTTTGCTGATGAAGCTGAACAATGGGCCGACAAAGGTAAAGATGTTATTTTAGTTCGTATTGAGACTTCTCCTGAAGATTTAAAAGGAATGAACTCTGCTCAAGGTATATTAACTGCTCGTGGAGGTATGACTTCTCACGCTGCTGTTGTTGCCAGAGGAATGGGAAAATGCTGTGTATCAGGTGCTGGAAGTATAGTTGTTAATTATAAAACAAGAACTCTAACTACCGATGGACAAACATATAAAGAAGGTGATTGGATTTCATTAAACGGTAGTACGGGTGAGGTATATGAAGGTAAGATTGCAACAAAAGAACCTGAATTAAGTGGTAACTTTGGAAGATTAATGCAACTAGCCGACAAATTCACACGAATGTATGTAAGAACTAATGCAGACTCTCCTCATGATGCTAAAAAAGCTCGTGATTTTGGTGCAAAAGGTATTGGTTTATGCCGTACAGAACATATGTTTTTTGAAGGAGAAAGAATTAAAGCTATGCGCGAAATGATTCTTGCTGACGATGAACAAGGTAGAAGAAAAGCTCTTAAAAAATTATTACCTATTCAACGTAGCGACTTTGAAGGAATTCTTGATGCTATGAGTGGTTTCCCTGTTACTATTCGATTACTCGATCCACCTTTACATGAATTTGTTCCTCACGAAGCTGCAAATCAAAAAGAAATGGCTGACGAGATGGGAATTTCTGTAGAAGAAGTAAAAGCCAAAGTTGATAGCTTAGCTGAATTTAACCCTATGTTAGGTCACCGTGGTTGTCGTCTTGGAATTACTTATCCTGAAATTACAGAGATGCAAGCACGTGCTATTATCGAAGCTGCTCTTAATCTTAAAGCAAAAGGAGTTGATCCTCATCCTGAAATTATGATTCCTTTAATTGGTACTTTAAAAGAATTTGATTTACAAGAAAAAATAGTTCGTGAAGTTGCTAATAAAGTTTTTGCAGAAAGAAACGACAAAATAGATTATAAAGTTGGTACAATGATTGAAATTCCTCGTGCTGCATTGACTGCTGACTTGGTAGCTTCTAAAGCTGAATTTTTCTCTTTTGGTACTAACGACCTTACTCAAATGACTTTTGGTTACTCAAGAGACGATGCCGGTAAATTTTTACCTGTGTATATCGACAAAGGCATACTTAAAATCGACCCTTTCCAAACTATTGACCAAGAAGGTGTTGGTCAATTAATTGAAATGGGCACTCAAAAAGGTCGCAGCGTTCGCCCTGACTTAAGTGTTGGTATTTGTGGTGAGCATGGTGGTGATCCTGAATCAGTTGAATTCTGCAATAAAGTTGGAATGAACTACGTAAGTTGTTCTCCTTTCCGTGTTCCTATTGCACGACTTGCTGCTGCTCAGGCTGCAATTAAACAAAACTAAATATTTATATTTATAAATTTAAGGGTGTCTCAAAAATTGAGACACCCTTTTTTTTTTAATCAAATTAAGCTTAATTAGTGTCTGTCCATAAAGTCAGTGTTTGTTCTATAATGTTCGAGTTTAAGGCTTACGAAATATTTAAAATTCAGGAGTTTACTTTTGTAAATGACTGATTTTAAATATGAGCATAACGCAAAAATCGGACATTATAGACGAACACTAATTATACCATATATTTCTGCCATGTTACAATTACATATTTTGAAATACCGTGCTCAACTTTTTCCATAAAACCGTATTCATAACAAAATAAATATAAATTTTTATTGGCTGCTTTCCAATAATGTGTAAAAAATTTTGGATTAAAACCCTCTTTAATCAGTGTTTCTTTTCTTACAATTGATTTTCCTGCTTTGTTATAATTTTTTAAAATTCGCCTGTTTTGTTTTAATGATTTATCAATAGAAACAAAAAAATCATTTTCATTTTCTAAATTCTTTTTATAATGATAAGAAGATTTGCAATAAACTGAACAAAATTTTTTATCAGACCTTCCTTTTATAATCTCATTACATTCAAGACATCTCCTTTCATTTGCCATGATTATACTTTTTTTATGTGTTTATTTTTAATTTATATTCTGTTACTTGTATTGATTTGTCATTATTAGTCATTTATTATCATTCTGCTTGCCCTGTAGCGAGGCATGTCGGGGTCATTACGCTCTAATTCCTAATTTCACCCACCAGCTGACGAATCATTATATAATTATCCCCTTCCCTATTTGTCGGAACAAGTAGGGTGTCTAAATTAAATCTAAATACTTAATTCTCTTTAGTAATTTTTCATATATTTTTATCAACAATATAATAATTTAACTGAATATTATACGAATATTAAACGTATAATAATACGACTACATTTGATTATTAGTTTTTAATGTTTTTATCTTTATAAAAAAAACATTATGAAAAATTCATTTAGCACTATAACTCTGAAGCATTTAATAATAGATAACTCTAAGACGATAGGTTTAGAATACCCTGACAATCCTACAATTCGAGCATTAGTAAGCACATTAAAAAATGTAAAGTGGAGTAACAAATATGGGATAAGCTATATTGCAGACAATAAAAATAATTTAGATAGTATTTATTTAATATTTCGAGGCGTAGCTTGGGTAAATGGTAAATATTTTTTCAAAAATAAACCAATAAACACAAACATTCCCGAACCAAACTACACATCAATAAAAAATAAAAAAAGTAAATATAAACGGAAATGTCCTGAAGAATATATAGACAAATTGCAAGTTTTACGATATAGTGAAAACACTGTTAGAACTTATGTTGCAATGTTTGAAGAGTTTATTAATTATTATTTAGAATCTGATTTATTAAGTATAAATGCGAATGACATTACAAATTATTTAAAATATTTAGTTGGAAGAAAAGTTTCAAAATCTTATCAAAATCAAGCAATTAATGCTATTAAATTTTATTACGAAATAGTTTTATCACTACCTAACTGCTACTATCATATTGATAGACCCAGAAAGGAACAAAAATTACCAATTGTGTTGAGCACAGTTGAAATTCAAAATATGTTTAAAACAATAACAAATATAAAGCATAAAGCTATTTTAATGACAATATACTCTGCTGGGCTGAGAGTTTCAGAATTAATAAATCTTAAAATTAGTGATATTCAAAGTGAAAGAAGACTTATTTTAGTTCGAAATTCAAAAGGAAACAAAGACAGAGTAACTTTGCTGGGTGAAAAAACATTAATAATACTAAGAGAATATTATAAAACATATAAGCCTAAAAATTACTTGTTTGAAGGTTCAAAAGGTGGAAAGTATAGTAGAACCAGTATTCAAAAAATATTAAAAAAAGCCGTATTAAAAGCTAAAATACCGAAACGCGTTACCATACATACACTTAGACATTCATTTGCAACTCATTTACTCGAAAAAGGAGTTAATCTCAGATATATACAAAATTTATTAGGACATGCCAGCCCCAAGACCACAGAGATATATACAAGAGTTTCAACAATAGGCATTTCTGAAATTAAAAACCCAATTGATATTTTGGATATTTGATTTTTTAACATAACTTTGAAATAAATTAGTAAACATATAATGGAAATAAGACACACTAGTGTGTCTTATTGAAGTGTTAGCGGTCAGGTAAAAAAGACCAACACGAAAGGACAGAACTGAAAAATGAAAGAAGTAATAATTTTAATAATAATATCAGG
>JADFUR010000060.1 GCA_015222055.1 Bacteroidota bacterium
GAGCAAGGTCTACTACAGCTTTTATATTCGTTGTTGAGCGAAACCAAAGGTAGCGGATTGATTATTATGATGGTGATTTGAGCTAGTATGTAATTTTTTAACAAGAAAAGTTAAGATATAAAAACAGATACTGATTCGCCAGCTGGCGGACAGAATTACCGTGTATATTTTATAATTCTCGCTCGGCATTCTAAGAGAAAACCAAATAATTTTGTATAAATTTTATTACATTTGATAAATGAAATATCATTGCATGTTATAAGATTTTGTAGTTAAGTTTGTTGGTTAGATTATAGCCCAAGAGAAAGAGCAAGGAATATTGTTTGAGAAAACAAAAAAGAAACGAAAGAAGGAGAAAAAATAATTGTAAATTGTTAATGAAATGAATAACTTATTAGCATTGGAATGAAAGGAATTCTTATTTGATGATTGCGGTACAATAAGTATTTTTACACTTGTAATGCACTGATAATAAGCGAAAAATTTATTTGATGGCTATTTGACACAACAAGAAATATAAATAAAATAGAACTGAATAAATTATTAAACTCTGAAACAGAAACTGAGATTTTGGAGTTTAAAAAAGCGGAACGCCAGTTTGATAAAGATAAATTGGGCCGTTATTTTTCGGCTTTAAGTAATGAAGCTAATTTGCACGGAAAAGAAGGTGCTTGGCTATTGTTTGGTGTTGCCAATGATAAAACCATTATTAGTACTTCTATTAGTGATAAACAGCTGAATGAGTATAAACGTGAAATATCAAACCATACTTCTCCCACCTTAAACTTTATAAAAGCTGAAAGAATTTCTACTGAAAAAGGAAACGTAATTATGTTGCAAATTCCGGCAGCACCCAAAGGTCAGCCAGTTTCGTGGAAAGGTCATTATTATGGCAGAGATGGAGAAAGCTTAGGTGCTCTTAATTCTGAGGAATACGATAGAATACGAAATCAGATAATATCAACAGATTGGAGTGCTCAAATTATTAAGGAAGCTTCCATTAATGACTTATTTCTTGATGCAATTAGTAAAGCTCGTGAACAATTTACCGAGAAGAATCCAAAGCTCATAGAAAGCATAAATAGTTGGGATGACATTACTTTTCTGAATAAAGCCAAAGTTTGTATCAATGGTCAAATAACCAATACAGCAATTTTATTGTTAGGGAATCCCGAATCGGAGCATTATATCAATCCTGCCGTTTCTAAGATAAGTTGGATTTTAAAAGACCGTGATAATATTGAAAAGGATTATGCTCATTTTACTTGCCCGTTATTATTAGAAGTTGAAGGAGTGTTTGCTAAAATCAGGAATTTAAAATATCGTTATTTACAAAGTGGCACTCTTTTTCCTGATGAAGTGGACCAATTTGAGCCTTATATTATTAGAGAGGCCATTAACAACTGTATCTCGCATCAGGATTATTCACTTGGTGGAAAGATAAATGTGGTAGAGCGAGAAGATGGTATTTTAACCTTTGTAAATTCAGGTAGTTTTATCCCGGGAAGTGTAGAAAAAGTAATTGAAGCAGATGCCCCTGAAACGGAGTATCGCAATCCTTTTTTGGCCAATGCAATGGTGAACTTAAATATGATTGATACTATTGGTAGTGGTATTAGAAAAATGTTTGTCATTCAAAAGAATAAATATTTCCCTTTACCTGAATACGACTTCTCGAATACTAAAGTTCAGGTTCAGATTATTGGAAAAGTATTGGATGAGAATTATGCTAAAAAACTGGCTTTAAACTCAGACTTATCTCTGCCGGATATTATTCTTTTAGATAAGGTAGCAAAACATAAAAATTTAACTGATTCTGAAATTAAATATTTAAGAAGTAAAAAATTAATTGAAGGTAGAAGACCTAATTTCTATGTGTCATCAACAATTGCAGAAGTAACTGGTAAAAAAGCTGTTTATATCAAGCAAAGGGGTTTTAAAGATGACCATTATAAAAAAATGATTTTAGAATTTATTGAAAAATATGGAAAAGCAAGTAAAAATGATATTGACAACTTATTGCTGGAGATTCTCCCTTCTGTATTGAATGAAAAGAAGAAAGCGAATAAAGTAAGAAATATTATTTATGCCATGTCAAAAAAGGATATAACTATTATTAACCAAGGAACAAGGAAGAATCCAGAATGGATAAAAGTTTAACTAAAAGAGTTTTTTTAGTAATAGAATTAGTAATACAACGATTTTTCAAAAACCATACAGGCCACGATTACAGTGGGTTATAATTAATTATTGTTTTACTAAAACGGATAGTTAAAGAATAATTAGATGAATTTTAGACATTAAAAAAAAGTAATATGCCAAATATAGTCAATGTACAATACAAACAAATAGGAAAAAGTAAAAGCACCAATCCATTAATGAATGCGTGAAATGCAGGAACGTGTTTTTGAATATAGTGATGCTCAATATTTTTAATCAAGTCTCACGCTCTCCGAAGCCTCTAACTTCGTCATAAAACAACAAGTCCATTTTGTTTATTAGCAAAGGGCACAGATAGAATAAAAACAGATACTAATCCGCCAGCTGGCGAACAGTATGACAGATAAATTTCCCCTGCCGTGGAACGGATATGCTAATTAATAAAAATTGTTAAAATTTATTTTACAATTAATTGATTCCTCCGTGCAACGGCTAAAAAGTTAGATTTAAAAATTTTCCAAATCTTTTAGATTTTGAAAATTACATTAGAAAAAAACACTTATTTTCCACGCTCGGCATTCTAAAAAAAACCAAATAATTTTGTATAAATTTTATTACATTTGATAAATGAAATATAATTGCATGTTATAAGATTTTGCAGTTAAGTTTGTTGGTTCGTATAAAATAAAAAAGTGAATTTACAAAATTCGTTTAGCGGGGCGGCAAAATTTGTGAATGGATGCAATATAAATTGTTGGACTTGCTGGAAAGATGAAAATGGAATAAGTTTAAAACAAAAATACAAATGAAAGGGAATAACCAACAAAATATAATTATATACAATACCACAGACGGTAAAGCATCAGTAGCATTATATGCTAAAGATGCTAATATCTGGATGAATCAAAATCAGTTGGCAGAACTTTTTGCCACCTCAAAGCAGAATATTAGTTTACATATAATTAATATACTGAAAGATAATGAATTAAGTGAGGATGCAGTTGTCAAGGATTACTTGACAACTGCATCTGACGGAAAAGAATATAATGTCACTTTTTATTCTTTGGATATGATTTTGGCAATTGGTTTTAGAGTGCGAAGCAAACGAGGAACACAATTTAGGGTTTGGGCAAATACAAACCTTAAAGAGTATATGATTAAGGGATTTGTAATGGACGATGACCGTCTAAAAAATCCCAATGGCAGACCGGATTATTTCGATGAGCTTTTAGAGAGAATAAGAGATATTCGGGCATCGGAAAAGCGTTTTTATCAGAAAATTAAAGATTTATTAGCATTAAGTAGCGATTACGACCCAAGCGATAAATCAACACAGATGTTTTTTGCGGAAGTTCAAAATAAATTACATTATGCAGTAACTGGAATGACAGCCGGAGAAATTATTGTTTCACGAGCAAATGCTGATAAATCGAATATGAATTTAACATCGTGGAAAGGTTCGATTGTAAGAAAACAAGATGTTTTAATTGCAAAAAAATATTTAAGCGAAGACGAAATAGATACACTAAACAGATTAGTTACAATTTTTCTTGAAAGTGCTGAACTTAGAGCAAAAAATCGTATTGATATAACATTAAAATTTTGGAGAGAAAATGTAGATAAAATTTTAGATTTTCACGATAAAAAAATATTAACTCACGCAGGCTCAATAAGCAAAGCCGAAATGGAAAATAAAGTAAAAGAAATTTATGCAGATTTTGATAAAAGACGAAAAAAATACGAAGCCTTAAAAGCTGATGAAGAAGATATTAAAGAATTAAAACAGATTGAAAATGAAATTAAAAAGTTGAAGAAATAATTAAGAAAGCCCCACGCTTGGCAAAGCCTCTGATTTCATGGTAAAACAGAAATTTTATTTTGTTTTACCACGCTTAGCAAAGTCTCCAAGTTCGCCGAAAATAAAAAAATAAGCAATTATCTAACGAAGCTTTCGACCTTAAATTCATTTCGTAAATTTTCAGTCTTGATTTTTCCAACTTTCTTATCAAGCAAAAAGTTAATGTAAATGAGATAAAAATGTGCTTTGTAATTTTTTCTGGAGAAAACCTTCCAGGTTTGGTTAATTTAAAGTCGTATAAGTTTAAATCATTTGTAATCTGAATTGATTGAAACCTGGAAGGTTAGGGTATTAATTAACAGATACTAATCCGCCAGCTGGCGGACAGCATTACCGTGTATATTTTATAATCCCAAAACCAAAATTTTCCAAATCCTTAAGATTTTGAAAATTATTTTAGAAAAAATAACGAATTATATCAATTTATTTCCACAAAGGATGTGCAAAATTTTTAACATCGTCATCGGTAATTGAGTTGTCGCATAAAATGATGAGGCGTTCAATAACATTGCGAAATTCTCGGATATTACCTGTCCAGTTAATTTTTTTGAGTTCATCAATAGCTTTCTCGGTAATGGTTTTTTTAGGCATTTTATAGTCGTTGCAAATATTTTGAATAAAATAATCTGCTAATAAAGGAATGTCATCTTTGCGTTCGTTCAGCGAAGGTACTTCAATAAGTATAACGCTTAAGCGATGATAAAGGTCTTCTCTAAAGTTGTGTTTTTCAATTTCTTTTTTTAAATCTTTGTTTGTGGCAGCAATTATTCTGACATTAACATCTATTTTTTTATCGCCACCCACACGGCAAATTATATTTTCCTGCAAAGCTCTCAAAACTTTCGATTGAGCCGACAAGCTCATATCGCCAATCTCATCAAGAAAGAGAGTGCCGTTTTCTGCTTGTTCAAATTTTCCTATTCGCTGTTTGTTGGCAGAAGTGAACGCACCTTTCTCATGCCCAAACAACTCACTTTCAATCAGCTCCGTTGGTATTGCGGCACAGTTAACTTCAACAAACGGCTGGTCTGCTCTGTTGCTTTGTTCGTGAATCCAGTGAGCAACAACTTCTTTACCGCTGCCATTATCTCCGGTAATCAAGACTTTAGCATCGGTAGGAGCAATTTTGGCAATCATTTGTTTTATCTTCATAATTGAAGGTGCATTGCCAATCATTTCATATTTACGATTAATTTCTTGTTTTAGTTTTTTTGTCTCAACAATTAAATTTGATTTGTCGGTAGCGTTACGAACCGTTATCAATAGACGGTTTAGGTCGAGAGGTTTTTCAATAAAATCGAAAGCCCCTTTTTTTATTGATTCAACAGCTGTTTCGATATTCCCATGTCCTGAAATCATTATTACCGGAATTTCAGGATTTATTTTTATTATTTCTTCAAGAACTTCAATGCCGTCAATTTTTGGCATTTTTATATCACAAAGTATAAGATCGAAGTTGTTTTGCATAACCAGATTGATGCCTTCTTCACCATCGTTAGCCAAAACTGTTTGATGCTTTTCGTATTCAAGAATCTCTTTAAGCGAGCTTCTTATACTTTTTTCATCATCTATTATTAATATTTTCGACATTATTTTTTATTATTATGATATAGAAATAATTAAGCTAACATTCTCACCAATGGTGCAAGCGTCTCGCTTGTGCCCTCACTTCACAATTTCAAAAGCTCACGTTCTTCATCAATTTTTATATTTAAGCCATTTCCAAAGTTCTTTGTAAGTGGTTTTTTTGCCATACATCAAAATACCTGTTCTATAAATTTTTGCAGCAAACCACGTTGCACCTATAAATGTAATAACTAACAATCCCATTGATAAAAATAATTGCCAGTATGGAACACCAAAAGGAATACGAACCATCATAACTATAGGTGAAGTAAACGGTATTATTGAGAACCAAAAAGCAATTGAACTGTCAGGTGTTTGAATAGCATTCATCATCACAATTATTGCCAGAATTAAAGGAATTGTGATTGGCAACATAAATTGTTGAGTATCGGCCTCGCTGTCAACGGCAGAGCCAATTGCAGCAAAGAGAGCTGCATAAAGTAAATATCCGCCTAGGAAAAAGAAAATGAAGCTTCCCAGTATTACTCCAAAATTAATATTAGTGATTGAACCAAAAATATTTTCAATTTTTGATAAACTAGCTTCAGCGTCAGCAGAATTTATTGCTTGAATGTTTTGCATTGAGCTTGACGACGATATAAGCTCTGTTTGTGCTTTAATTTGAGATGCATCTTTCCCCGGAAAAAAAGCTGATTTTACTCCACTTACTATCATTATTGTTAAAACCACCCATAATAAAAATTGGGTTAGTCCAACAAACGCAATGCCGATAATTTTACCCATCATGAGTTGGAACGGTTTAACCGAAGATATTATTACTTCAATAATTCTACTTGTTTTTTCTTCAATAACACCACGCATTACCTGAGCACCAAACATAAAAATAAATATGTAAATTAAAAATCCGCTTACATATCCAATAATCATTTTAATCTCAGGTCCATTTCCTTTTTCTTCTCCGTCTTCAGTCCATTTAATGCTCTGAACATTAATATTTGTCTTAATAGATTTTATAATATTTTCGTCAATACCTTCAGCTCTATATTTTTGTCTTTCTATTTCTTTTTCAATGGAGTTTGATATGTGCGATTTAATACCCAGAGTAATATCTTTTTCTGAATAATATTGAACTTTATTCGATTTTAAAACATTTTCGGGTATCAATAACAAACCAAAATAATTTGATTCTGAAAAATTATTTTTTGCTTTGTCGTAGCTTGAATTAATAAATTTGAATTTTAAATAATCGCTATTAGGCAATTTGTTTTTTAGATGTAATGTCTGAGCAATAATTAAATTAACAGTAACTTTTTGATGTTGAAAAGTTGTGTCGATTCGATATGCTGTTTTTTTATTTTTAATAATTCTATTTATCGATATTTTTGTGCTGTCGAGCAGATTTTTAATTTTTGTTTTATCAATAATACTATCATTATCGAAAACATAATTAATTGAATTTTTCGAATTATCAATAATGGAGTTAACAACATTTTTTGTTCCTAATTTTTCATTAGAGATTATTTTGTTTATTGATTTCCGATGTTTTTCAATAACAATATTTACTGCTGTTTTGGTGAATTTTGTTTTGTCAAATATTTGAGAATTATCAATTACAGCAATAGTTTTTTCCTCGGTGTCTTCTAATTGGGCAATCCATGCTGGTAGTATCATTAAAGCCGCAAATAATACTGGCCCAAGAATTGTCATTATAATAAAAGTTTTCTTTTTAACGCGGTATAAATATTCTCTTTTTATTATCAGAATAATTTTATTCATCTGTTTATATTTTTGTATTTATTTAATAGTATGCGAAATTATCAAATCTAAATTGTTATTTTTCCCCTTCAACAACTTTAATAAAAATGTCATTCATGCTAGGTATTAGTTCATTAAATGATTTTATCTGAACCGTTGGCAATACCATTGATAATAAATCGTTTGGCGTTGAGCCATTATTAAGTTTAACACGAACTATGTGTTCATCATTACTAACCTTTTTATTAATGTCAGTTTCTATAATTTCAAAATCATTGCTGATATTTGTCTTAAAATTTTCAATGCTTCCATTGAATGAAATCTCAAAAGTGTTTGATTTATATTGTTGTCGGATATCGTCAATCTGACCGTCGAGAATTTTTTTCGAATTATTAATTAAAGCAATATGGTCGCAAAGTTCTTCAACTGATCCCATGTTATGAGTCGAGAATATTACTGTAGAACCATTTTTTTTCAGTTCTAATATTTCATTTTTAATTATGTTTGTGTTAATAGGGTCGAAACCGCTAAAAGGCTCATCAAAAATTAGCAATTTAGGTTCGTGTAGGATGGTTACAATAAATTGAATTTTTTGTTGCATACCTTTCGATAATTCTTCAACTTTTTTGTCCCACCAAGCTTGTATTTCAAATTTTTCGAACCAATACTTTAGTTTCTTCAAGGCATCTTTTTTTGAGAGACCTTTAAGTTGAGCCAGATATAGAGCTTGTTCGCCAACTTTCATTTTTTTATATAGCCCGCGTTCTTCGGGAAGGTAACCAATATGGCAAATATCAGATGCTTTTAGCTTATTATTAAATAAAAATAACTTACCACTGTCTGGTGCTGTTATTTGATTAATAATTCTAATGAAGGTGGTTTTACCGGCACCATTAGGGCCTAATAATCCAAAAATACTTCCTTCATTTATTGAAATGCTTACATCATCTAAAGCTAAATGATTAGCATATTTTTTTACTATATTTTCAGAACGAAAAATTTCCATTAATTTTTATTTTGTAAGTTTATATGAAAAAAAAATCTTACTAAAGTAAGATTTTTCAAAAGTTTATCCAAAATAATCTTTCATTTTTTCAAATACTGTTCTGTCGCTTTTTGATGGGTTAGGAACAAAATTTGGAGAAGATTCGAGTTTCTCAAGCATCTTTTTTTCTTCTTTAGAAAGATCTTTAGGAACCCAAACATTAACGTTAACTAAAATATCGCCTTTACCATATCCGTTTACTTCAGGAATACCTTTGCCTTTAAGTCGAAGAATTTTACCTGCTTGAATACCGGCATTAATTTTAATTTTAACTTTACCGCCAATTGTTGGTATTTCAACTGTGGTGCCTATAGCAGCCTGAGGAAAGCTTAAAAATAAATTATATAATAAATCATTACCGTCTCTAACTAATTCAGGATGTTTTTCTTCAATAATTACAACTATTAAATCGCCGTTAACACCACCTCTACGTGCAGCATTTCCTCTTCCGCTAACCGATAATTGCATACCTTCAGCTACTCCGGCAGGAATATTTATTGAGATTACTTCATCGTCTTTTACAATACCTTCTCCACTACATTTTGGACATTTATTGGTAATAATTTTACCTTCTCCTCCACAAGTAGGACAAGTAGAAGATGTTTGCATTTGACCTAAAAAGGTGTTGGCAATACGAGTAACCTGACCTGATCCACGACATGTGCTACAAGTTGAGAATGATGAACCTTTTGCAGCACCTGTTCCACTACAATCAGTACATTTTACATATTTCTTGACTTTTATCTTTTTTTCAACACCGTTAGCAATTTCTTCTAAATTAAGTTTAACTTTTACTCTTAAGTTAGAACCTCGGTTAACTCTTCGTGAAGATCTTCCTCCACCTCCAAATCCACCACCAAAGTTGCCAAATCCCCCAAAACCACCAAAAATATCGCCAAAATGGGAAAAAATGTCATCCATACTCATACCACCGCCACTATATCCGTTTGCACCGCCGAGACCTGCATGACCATATTGATCATATCTTCTTTTTTTATCGTCGTTGCTTAGTATTTGGTAAGCTTCAGCAGCTTCTTTGAAATTTTCTTCAGCTTCGTTATCTCCTGGATTTTTATCTGGGTGATATTTTATTGCTTTTTGTCTATATGCTTTTTTAATTTCTGCTTGCGATGAATCTTTTGACACCCCCAACACTTCGTAATAATCTCTTTTTGCCATTTTTTTATTATTAAGTCACTAATATCATATTTAAACGAATTAGTAATTTCTGTTCTATAATTCAAAACCATGAAATGGTCACTAATTTGCAAAATTAAGAAAAAATTACAAATTATTCATCCGTTAATAGAATGATTATTCGCCAATAACAACTTTTGGGAAACGAATAATTTTGTCGTTTAAGTAATATCCTTTATTAATAACATCAACAACTTTACCTTTTAATTTTTTTTCGGGTGCAGGTATTTTTGTTACGGCTTCGTGAAGGTCCGTGTCAAAATCTTTATTTATGGCATCAATTTCTTTTACTCCGCAAGATTTTAGATAATCAACAAGCTTATTATAGATAATATTTACTCCTTCTTTTACTGCTGCTACATCTTCTGAATTTTCCATTGAACCAAGAGCTCTTTCAAAATCGTCAACTACTGGCAATATATTTATTATTATATCTTCTCCTGCAGATTTAATAATATCAATTCTTTCTTTTAAAGTTCTTTTTCTGTAGTTGTCGAATTCAGCTGCAAGACGAATATATTTGTCATTGGCAATTTCATATTTTTCTAATAGTTCTTGCTTTTCGTCTTTTTTTACAACTTTTATTTTTGGCTCTTTTTTAACAGATTTTTTTTTGGTGGTTTTTTTTGAATCTGTGTCAGGTGATTTTGTACTTGTCTTTTTTGCAGTCGCCTTTGTTTCCGGTTCTTGCTTAGTTGTCTCTTTTTTTGCCATTTTATTTATTAATAAATTATTTTTTTCTTATTGAATATGCAATTAGAAATTACACACTCTTTCATTTCAAATTGTTTGCCAATATATATTTTCACGACAAATTGACATTTTTTTTTGTTCTTTTGATAAAATGACAAAAGGCAGAAAAAAATCCTGCCTTTTTTGGTTAATAAATAGTTGTTCGTAAAGCTTAGTTTTTCACTAAGTAATTTAAAACCTCATGAAGTCGTTGACCTCTAAGATTTTTGGCAATAATTATTCCGTCTCCATTAATTAAAAAATTAGAAGGGATAGATCTTATGCCATAAATTTGTCCGGGTTTTGAATGCCATCCTCCTAAATCACTAACATGGTTTTTCCAAAACAGATTATCTGTTTTTATAGCATTAGTCCATGCAGACTTGTTTTTATCTAAAGATACACTGTAAACAGTAAACCCTTTACCCTGTTTAAAATTTTTATCTTGAAATTTAAGATAGGCATTAACAACATTAGGATTTTCCGTACGACAAGGTCTGCACCACGAAGCCCAAAAATCAATAAGTACTAATTGTCCTTTTAAGGACGATAAAGCAATTATTTTTCCATCGGGGGATTGAAATTTTAATTCAGGAGCTTTATTTCCAACATTAAGACCCACAATAGGTTTTTGTTTGTTATTTTCTACGGAATTTTTAGTAAAATTTTTTGCATTAATAATACTAAAAGCACTTATAACAAGGGAAATAGTTATTAAATATATTTTAATTTTATTCATAGTTATACTTTTACATATTTATATACAAATAAATGTATTTTGTGTCTAAAATGCAAGTTTATAATAAAATAATTCAAAAATTTTAAATTGTTGAAACAAATTTTAATCTTCAATTCGTTCAATTTTGGCACCAATATTTCTTAATCGTTCATCAATAAATTGATAACCACGATCAATTTGTTCAATATTGTAAATTGTGCTAACTCCTTTAGCTGACATTGCTGCTATTAGAAGAGCAACACCTGCTCTAATATCTGGAGAAACTAAAGTTGCCCCTTTTAAATAGTGTTGTTTGTTTAAACCGATAACAGTTGCTCTATGCGGGTCGCATAATATAATTTGTGCACCCATATCAATAAGTTTATCAACAAAGAAAAGGCGACTTTCAAACATTTTTTGATGAATTAAAACACTGCCTTTTGCCTGAGTAGCAACTACAAGAAGCACACTCAAAAGGTCGGGAGTTAATCCTGGCCAAGGAGCGTCGTCAATTGTCATTATTGAACCGTCAATAAATGTTTCAATTTCATAATTATCTTGAGAAGGGATAAAAATATCATCGTTAATTTTTTCAAATTTTATTCCAAGACGTTTAAAAGCTTGTGGAATTATTCCGAGGTTTTCGTATGATACATTTTTAATAGTAATTTCAGAAGAGGTCATTGCAGCTAATCCAATGAAGCTACCAATTTCAATCATATCAGGCAAAACGGAATGTTCGCATCCTGTAAGATTCTCAACGCCCTCAATAGTTAATAGGTTCGACGAGATGCCTGAAATTTTAGCACCCATTTTGTTAAGCATTTTACACAGTTGCTGTACATATGGTTCGCAAGCAGCGTTATATATTTGAGTTGTTCCTTTTGCCAGAACAGCAGCCATAATAATATTTGCAGTTCCTGTAACAGATGCTTCTTCAAGTAACATAAAGGTTCCTCGGAGATTGTCTGCTTTTATTTTATAAAATTTATTATTTGGGTCGTATTCAAATTTAGCTCCAAGCTTTTGAAAACCCAAAAAGTGAGTGTCTAATCGGCGTCTGCCAATTTTATCGCCTCCCGGTTTTGGAATATAGGCTTTTCCAAAACGTGATATTAATGGACCTACAGTCATTACAGAACCTCGCAGGGATGAACTTTTTTTTACATATTCGTCTGAATGTAGATAGTTGAGATTAATATTTTTGGCTTGAAAAACATAATCTGTGTTGTTTAATTTAGAAACTGATACACCTAATCCAATCAATAATTCAATTAATCTATTTACATCTCTAATATCAGGAATGTTTTTTATTGTAATTTTTTCAGGAGTTAATAATGTAGCACAAATAATTTGAAGGGCTTCATTTTTAGCTCCTTGGGGAGTTATCTCCCCTTTTAATTTATGACCGCCTTCAACTCGAAAAATACTCATTTGTATATCTTTATATTAAATTATAAAAGTATGAATATACGGAAAAATATATATAAACAAATCTAAAAGTATAATTTTTTATACCGTTTTTATTAACTTAATAATATTGTGGTTTTTTATTTTTGGTGAGTCGTGCTTGATTATATTAAGCAAAAAAAATGTTGTTTTTTATAATAGTTTGTGGGCTTATCAAAAATAAAAAATAAAAATTGGAAATTTGATATTCATACGAATTTTTAATTTCCAATTTTAATGTTTCAAAATTTATATATTTTGATTTATTTTTTTGGGTTTCTTTTTATTCTTCTTGTTTTAGCCGACAATTCTCTTGTAGAAGTGAGATGTAAAGTTTTGTCGATATTGAGTTTCCCGTTTGATAATTTTTCTAAATCAATCAAAATTGTTTCGTCAGTAACAGCATCTCTATTCCATTTTAAATAAAGATATTTCATGTGATTTGCGATTGTTAAAATTAGATTGTTTTTTTTTGTCTCGTCTTCTGTTTCAATCGCATGTTGGATAAAAAGAGTAACATTTCTCCCATAATGCTTAAATCTTATGTTATTTGTTTTGTATGGGATTTTGTTGGGTTTTGTATTAAAATTCTCTTTTTCAGGCATTGGGAAAGGAGATTCAAAATCTAATTTAAAATCAGACATTATCGCAAGATGATCCCATAGTTTGTGTTTAAAGTCAGGTATATCACGAAGGTGTGTTTTTTTATTTCCTAATATGGTTATTATTGCGTTTGCAATTTTGGTTCTTTCAATTTTATCTTCAATGGTTAAAGCATATTCAACCATTTTTTGTATGTTTCTGCCATATTCAGGTAATATAAGCTTGGAACGTGTTGTGTTGTAATCCATATTGTTTTTATATAAAAATTTTTACAAAAGTAGTCTTTTTAGTTTACTATGCAATAGAGAATTTATTATTCATATTATTCGTGAAAATAAATGCGTTTTACTCTGTTTGAAATGCCTGTAAGTATTTCGTAAGGTATTGTTTTTAATTGTTTAGCCAATTCGGTTATTGGATAATCCTTGCCAAAAAAGATTACGTCATCACCTTCTTTGGCATTAATATCAGTAATATCAATCATGGAAATATCCATACAAATGTTTCCAATTATTGGGGCAAATTGATTATTAACTAAAACTTTACCAACTCCGTTACTTAGTTGTCTTCTCAGTCCATCGGCGTAGCCAATTGGAACTGTTGCAATTTTCGAATCTTTTTTTAATATTCCTTTTCTTCCATATCCAACGCTGTCGTTTTTTTTTACATTTCTGATTTGTGCAATTTTGCTTTTTAAGGTGCTCACATTTAAAAGTTTACTCTCATTTGAAGGGCTTATTCCATATAATCCTATCCCAAGTCGCACCATCTCGTATTGGTTTTCAGGAAAACGTTCAATGCCCGATGAGTTTAGAATATGACGAAGAATAGGGTAGTCGAAATTACTCATAATTTCAGAAGTCATTAATTCAAAAGCAGTAAATTGTGTTTGTGTAAATTCATCATGAATTTTTTCGTCACTAGCTGCCAGATGAGAAAATATTGATTTTATTTTTAAGTCTTTGTGTTTTTTTAATTCATAAATCAATTTATCTATATCTTTTTTTTCGAAACCAGAACGATGCATACCAGTGTCCAGTTTTATATGAATAGGGTATGTCTTTTTGTTATTGTTAATAAGAGCGTCATGAAAAGCCTGTAAGGTTCTAAAATTGTATATTTCGGGTTCGAGATTATGTTCAATCATTAAGTTGAAACTATGAATTTCGGGTGTCATAATAACTATTGGCAAAGAAATTTGATTTTTTCTAAGTTGGATACCTTCGTCAGTATATGCAGCAGCCAAATAATCAATGTTTTGATATTGTAGAAGATTTGCAATTTCATAAGTGCCGCTTCCATATGAAAAGGCTTTTACCATTGCCATTATTTTTGTTTTGGGTCTCAATTTTGACCTAAAAAAAGTTAAATTTTTTTCAATGGCATTGAGGTTTATTTCTAAGACTGTGCGATGTACTTTTTTTTCTAGTATAGTGGAGATTTTTTCAAATTGAAATTTTCTTGAGCCTTTTAGTAATATGTTTGAGTTAACAAATGAATTTTTTGAGCAATTTAATAAAAAATCATCGGTTGAATGAAAAAAATGTTTTTTTATATTAAAGAAGTTTGAATTACGAGAGATTGTTTTTCCTATTCCAATTATTTCGTCAATATTTTTTTTACTAACAAGTTCTGCAACTTTTTTATATAATTCTTTTTCATCAAAACTGCTCTGTAATATATCTGACAAAATTAGAACATTTTTATTGTTTTGTTTTTGGTGAGTTAAAAAATCTAGAGCTATTGTTAATGATTGAATGTCGGAGTTATAACTGTCGTTTATAATACTGCAATGGTTTATTCCTTGTTTAAGCTCTAATCGCATTGCAACAGTTGATAAATCGAGCATTTTATCGGCAATGTTTTTATTGTCGAAGTCTAAAAAGAACATTAATAACCAAACATGAATGGCATTTTCAATTGATGCATCATCAATAAAAGGAATTTCAATGCTATAATTTTTGTTTTTGTATTTAGCTGATATTAATGAGTGATTATTTTTTTTATTGATATTAGTTATTTGTAAATCAGCATTTTGTTTAGTTGACCAAGTTATTATTTGCTTGTTTGAAAAATGAGTGTTCGAGTTAAATTGTTCATCAATAAGTTTATAGTCTTTTCTGTAAATTATTGTATTAGAATTATAAAATAATTTTATTTTTTCTTTTATTTTTTGATTTAAATCGATAAAATTTTCTTGATGAGCATCACCAATATTTGTAAAAATACCTATAGTTGGATTTATTATTGGTTGAATTTTTTCCATTTCTTGTGGTTTGGAAATTCCTGCTTCAAAAATTCCAAAATCGCATGATTTGTCTAATAATAAGACAGATAAAGGTACACCAACTTGTGAGTTATAACTTTTAGGACTGCGAATAACTTTTTTATCCTTATCTAGGGCTTGAAACAACCATTCTTTTATTATGGTTTTTCCGTTGCTTCCTGTAATTCCAACAACTGGAATATTAAATTGATTTCTATGAAACTCGGCTAATTTTTGTAAGGCTGTTAATGTATTATTAACAAGAATAAAATTTGCATTTATATATTTTTTGTAATTTTTAGGAAGTTTGCTTACTACAAAGTTAAGCACATCGTTTTTATACAAGTCGGCAATAAAATTATGACCATTATTGTTCTCACCAACAATTGCAAAGAATATTGAATCTGGTGCAGATATTATATTTCTGCTATCAATTAACAAATATTTAATTAGTTTGTTTTCACCAAAGAGTTGCCCCTTTATAATATTTGATATGTTTTTTGTAAAATAATTTAACATTTTTTTTATTGAGTATGTTTGTTAAATTGCCTATAATTATTTTTTATAAGTTTTATTAAAACGATAATTAGTAATTAAAATTTTACTCCTAGAAAAGATATGTCATCGGTTTGTTCATTATCGCCTTTCCATTTTTCAATAGTATCGTCAAGAGCAATTTTTTGTTCTTTCATAGATTTTTCATTTATATCAACAAGTAATTTTTGGAGAGTTTTTCTTTTAAATCTATTTTCATTTGTATTGTCGAATTGATCTGCATATCCGTCTGTAAAAATATAACAAATATCACCCTCTTGCAGTTCAATTTCTTGATTTGTAAAAGAAGAAAGTCCATCTCTGGGTATTCCAATTTGCATTTTGTCACCTTTATATATTAAAAGATCGTTATTTCTAACTAAATATAAAGGATTATTAGCACCTGCAAATTGTAAATTTTTTGTTTTATTGTTGACAATACATAATGACAAGTCCATTCCATCTCGAGTGTTGAGTGAGTCACTGTATTTGTATAGTAAATCAATAATATCTTGGCGAAGGTGATTTAGTATTTCATTTGCATTAAGATTGTAATTTTCTGTTATTTCATTTAAAATTGTTATGCCAAGAATGCTCATAAATGCTCCAGGAACACCATGACCGGTACAGTCAGCAATAACAATTATTGTTTTATTGTTTTTCTCTTTAACCCAAAAAAAATCGCCACTTACAATATCCTTTGGTTTGTATAATATAAAGTAATTGCTTAAAATATTATCAATATAATTTTGTGATGGTAGTAGAGCTGATTGTATTCGTAGTGCGTAATTCACGCTGTCTGTAAAATCTTTATTTTTTTGTTCAATAACGTTTGTTTTTTTTTCTAATTGGATATTCTTATTTTCAATAAGGTCTCTTTGAGTGAGTATTTCTTCTTTTTGTTGTTGCAACTTAGAGTTAAAAAGTTTTATTGTTTCAACAGCATTACGTAAGCGAAGATTAGATTTTGTAAGGTTGTAATTATTATTATTAGAGCTATTAATTAATGTAATTCGTGAAACAACAACCAAAAACATAATAATATCAATTGTTATCACAATACTCATAAAAAAAGTAAAATTTATTATTGGTTCTTTTAGCAGATAGAAAATGAATAAAATTCCTGATAAAGATAAAACAATGTAAGAAATTAGTGATTTTACATCTTTAAATAAAATAATAATGCAAGGTATAATGGCTAAAGCTCCAATTGAATATCCAAGCGACATCTTATTCATATACATCAAGTATTCATAATGAAAAGTGATAATATATGATAATATATAAACCAATATTAACATGTTGTTTTTAACTCGTTTAAAATAAAAGGTAAGTAAATAGGTTAAAAATATTAAAAAACATATTGTAATCCTTTGCCAAATAGGATCATAAGAATTAGGTTCGATTTTTTTTAAAATAAAAGGAAAAATCATATATGCAATACCTGAAAGAATAAATAGAATTCTATAAGAAAGAATATTGTTAATTATATTTTTTAAGTTAGCATACTTGATTTTATGGGATTTCATTTTTGGGTAATTGTTAATCAATAATACTCAAAGTTAATAAAATTTTGTTAAAGTTATAAAAGATGAGCTATTAGTTATGAAAAATATTGTTTCTAAATTTTTACTCCAAAAACAAGAATATCATCAATTTGTTCAACATCACCACGCCATTTCTCAATAATATTATCTAATACATTTTTTTGTTGGCTCATTGGTATTTCATTAATACGAATAAGTAGTTCTTGAAATCGCTTTGTTTTGAATTTTTCTTTATTGTTTTTATCAAATTGATCAATATAACCATCAGAGAAAATATAAATAGAATCTTCTTTTTTTAAATTTATTTCGTGTTTTGTGAAAGGTTTTTCTTTTTTATGCGACAATCCAATTGGCATCTTGTCAGCTTTATATTGACAAAGTTTTTTATTTCTGATTAAATATAAAGGGTTGTAAGCACCAGAAAATTGGAGGGTTTGCTTTTCTGTGTCAATAATGTAAAGAGCAATATCCATCCCGTCACGGGTTTCGTGATTTTCGTCAGTTTGGTGTAATGTCTTTTTTAGGTCATGGCTTAAGATGTTAAGGATTTCATTTGCTTCAATTTCAGTGTTAAGATGATTTATTTCATTTAGGAACGTTGTGCCAAGAATACTCATAAAAGCTCCGGGAACACCATGTCCGGTACAGTCTGCAGCCGCAACAATTATTTTCTGATTATGTTGTCGAACCCAGTAAAAATCACCACTTACAATATCTTTTGGTTTAAATAAAACAAAATAATCATTTAAAATATTATTAAGATAGTGCTCTGGTGGCAAAAGTGCATTTTGTATTTTTTGAGCATAGTTTATACTGTCGGTAATATTTTTATTTTTATGTTTAATTATATTAAAAGCATTCTCTAAGTTTTTATTTTTATCTTCAATTAGATCTCGTTGCGAGAGAATTTCTTCTTTTTGTTGATTAAGTTCTTCATTTTTATATAAAATTTTATTTTTTTGCTCAGTTAATAATTTGTTAGAGCGTTTTTTTATAAGAAATCGATTGTAAGTTAAAAATGCAAAAAGTAGAATAATTATTGATCCCAGAATAAGCCCGTTTTTTATATATTTTTGTTTTTTTATTTCGACTTCCTTTAATGCTTTATCTTTTGAAAGCAACTCAATTTCTGTTTGTTTTTCATGGGTTTCATATTTCGTTTGTATTTCTGCAAGCTGTTTGTTTGATGCTTCATTGTATATTGAATCGTGGATGGAAAGGAATTTTTCATGATAATACAATGCTTTCTCATATCTTTTTTGCTCTTTATTTAATTGATGTAATAAAGAATAGCTCGATTCAATATATTTTTTTGAATTTATTGATTGGGATATTTCTAATGTTCTATGCAAATATATTTCTGCCTTTTCGTAATTTTTTTCAGAGAGCTCAATTTCGCCAAGTTTTAACAAAATATATGAAATTCCTTCTTTATCTTTTAATGTTTTATATATTGCAAGGCTTTTGTTATAGTATTTTAATGCTGTATTGTTATCGTTAAGAGAGAAAGCTAATTCCCCAAGATTTCCAAGAGCCATAACCTGCTTTCTTAAATTTCCTGATTCTAGATAAATATCATAAGCTTTTCTAAAATATTCTTTTGTTTTATCGAAATTCTCTTGATAATAATAAAGAATAGCAAAGTTGTTATATATTAGTGCCATCCCTTTTAAATCATTTAGATTTTTTTTTATTTCTAAAGATTTATTATAAAACTCAGCAGCTTTTTTGTAATTCCTTGTACGGTAGTGTATTAGTCCAACATTTAAATATGCTTTTCCAAGTTGCACACTATTAGATAATTTTTTTGAAATTTTTAGAGAATTCATAAAATACTTCATAGCCTTGCCATAATCGCTCATTTTTTCGTACACTGTACCAATATTGTTAGATAAAAGAGCTTCATTTAAAACCATATTATTCTCATGATAAATATTTATAGCTAGCGTGTAATTTTTAATTGCCTTTTTATAATCAACCATTACTACATTATAATAATTACCTGAAATAAGATAATATTCCGCCCTGAATTTTTTATTTTTTATTTTACTTGTTATAGAATCAAGTTTTAATATATATGTTTTAGATTTTATAATATCCTGATCTTGATAGATTTGATAGAGCTTAATATAGGATTTTATTTTTAAGGAGTCTGTTTTACAAATATCAAGAGTTTTGTTGTAGCTTTCAATAGCTTTTTTATATTTCTTAAAGCTTAAATAAGTATCCCCAATTTCATTATATATTACAGAAATTTGTGATTGGTTGTCATGTTTTTTTGCAATTGCTAGTGCTTTTTGAAATTGTTTAATTGTTGATTCTAATTTACCTTCAGATTTGAAAGTTGCTCCTAGGTTACGAAAAGCCTTTATTTCGTTTTCTTTATTGTTGAATTTTTGTGAATTCTTTAAAGCCTGATGGGCATAAAAAAAACTTTTTTTGAAAGAATTGTTTCTGTAATTCCTTGATAATTGAATAAATATGTCAAATTGTTTTTCTTCTTTAATATTATATAAACTTTTTTTTAAACTGTCAATTTTTGAAATATCTGCATATATTAAAGTGTTATTTATAATAATAAAAAATAGGATTAGTATAGTTCTAAGGGGCTTTTTTATTTTCATTTTATTTGGATTCGTTAAACATATTATCTCTAAATGATACTTGCCGAAAAATTATTAATCGTCTTTTTTTGAATTTTGTTCTTTTATGGCGTTGTTATAACAGTTGCGGCAGAGAGGCTCATATTCATTTTTTTCGCCTAATAAAACCAATTTATCGGTATTAGATAAGCGATGAGAAAAATGTGCCAAATTACCACATCTCATACAAATAGCATGTACTTTTGTAACATACTCGGCGGTTGCCATAAGAGCGGGAATAGGACCAAAAGGATTGCCCTGAAAGTCCATATCTAAACCGGCAACAATAACTCTTACACCACTGTCTGCAAGTTTTTTGCACACTTCTATCAAGCCCATATCAAAAAATTGAGCTTCATCAATTCCTACTACATCAATATCATTAACTAAAAGTAGGATATTCATTGGGCTTGAAACAGGAGTTGATCGTATTGCATTTGAATCATGAGAAACAACTTCGTCATCTGAATAACGAGTATCAATTTTTGGTTTAAAGATTTCTACTTTTTGTTTAGATATTTTCGACCTTTTTAATCTGCGAATAAGTTCTTCGGTTTTGCCCGAAAACATTGAACCTGCTACTACCTCAATCCATCCTTTTCGCTGTGTGTTATTTATGGAGTTTTCAAGAAACATTTTATTATTTGTATTTATATAATTAGTTTTACAGAAAAAACAAAATCATTTATCCTTAAATTATATGGACAATAAAGATGCAATAAAAAATATCAATAAAGATATTAAAGAAATTGAAATTATTGTTAAAAGTGTTGATAATAATTCAGAAATTCATCAAATAGATATTGATATTATTTTATCAAAAATACGAAATTTATACGATAAGGTTTTAATGTTTAACAATATTAAAAAAGTAGTTCAAAAAAATTTATCAATTAACGATAGGGCTGAAGAACAGCAAATTATAATTAAATCGAAAACCGAAGCCCAAGAAAAAATAAAGATTGAGAAGAGTATAGAAGAGAAAGAACAAGAGGAAATAAAAAAAATTATTGTTAAGAGAACAAAAGAAATAACCGATGATAATATGGAAGATATTACTCTTCAACCGCATAAAATAAATAGAGCTATTTTAGAAAAAACAGATATAAAAAGCGAAGAAATAAAAGTCGATAACCTTACTGAAAGAGAAGTAATATCTGAAAATAATGAAGCACAAGTAAATAACATTATTGCAGATAGCTTTACAATTAGTCAAAAATCAATTAATGAAAAGATTGCAGAAAAGAATAAAACAAAAGATTTGGCAACAAAGTTAAAAGACAAACCTGTTTCTGACATTAATAAAATTGTTAGCTTAAACGAAAAAATTCAATTTATTCAAATACTTTTTAATGGAAACAGTCAGTTATATAAAAAAACAATAGATGCAGTTAATGCTTTTGGTAATATTGAGAAGGTGATTGAATTTTTTAATCAAAATTTTAATTGGGATAAAAAAAATAAACATTATATTTCCTTTTTAGAATTAATAAACCGAAGATTTTTATAATTTTTTACACTATATACATAATATGAATAAATTATATGTTGTCCCAACACCAATAGGGAATTTTGGAGATATTACAATAAGAGCAATTGAAGTACTAAAACAAGTCGATATAATATTGGCTGAAGACACAAGGACAACAAGCGTTTTGTTAAAACATTTTAATATTGAAAATAAACTGGTTTCACACCATAAGTTTAACGAACACAAAACCGCCCAAAATATTGTAGAGAAGATACAAGCAGGAATAACTTATGCATTAGTTTCAGATGCTGGGACTCCTGCAATATCCGACCCCGGATTTTTACTTGTTAGGACTTGTGTTGAAAATAATATAGATATAGAATGTCTGCCTGGAGCTACTGCTTTTGTTCCCGCACTTGTTAATTCAGGATTACCAAACGACCGATTTTGTTTTGAAGGATTCTTGCCACAAAAAAAAGGACGTCAAAAGCGATTAAAACAATTAACCGATGAAACTCGGACAATGATTTTTTATGAATCTCCATTTCGTTTAATAAAAACACTAACTCAATTTTCTGAATTTTTTGGATGCGATCGACGAGTTTCTGTTTCAAGAGAAATAAGTAAAATATATGAAGAAAGTGTTCGAGGAACAATAACAGAAGTAGTGGCCTATTTTAGCGAAAAAAAAGTTAAAGGTGAAATTGTTATTGTTGTTAAAGGTGCCGATGAAAAAAACAAAAAGAGTTGAATTTATTTTTAAAGATGAAAAAAAGCCTCAAAGTTTTATTTTGAGGCTTTTTTTTAAATTAAAATTATAAGTTGTTGTTAGTAAAGCATTGTCTAGTTCAAATTAAATAACTTTACAAATTTTCAACTATTATTATTTTTCTTCTTGTTCTGCTTCGTATGTAGCAAGAAGTTTTGTTTGAATATCACCAGGAACGGCAGCATAATCACTAAATTTCATTGAATACATAGCTTTTCCTGAAGTAATAGAACTTAAGACCGTTGAATATTTATTCATTTCAACAAGAGGTACTTTTGCATTAATTTTTTCATATCCACTCTCACTGCTCATGCCTTCAATAATTGATCTTCTTCCTTGTAAGTCACTCATTACATCACCCATATAATCACTAGGAACTAAAATTTCAACAGAATAGATAGGTTCAAGAATTTTAGGACCGGCATTTTTGAAAGCTGTACGGAATGCTTGCATTCCTGCTATCTTAAATGAAATTTCGTTAGAATCTACAGGGTGCATTTTACCATCATAAATCATAACTCTAATATCTCTTGCATAAGATCCAGTTAAAGGGCCTTCTTCCATTTTTTCCATAATTCCTTTAAGAATTGCAGGTAAAAAACGAGCATCAATTGAACCTCCAACAATACAATTATAAAATACTAACTTACCTCCCCAAGGTAATTCCTGAACATCTTTTCCTCTTACACTTATCTTTTGTTCCTTTTCACCAAATTTGAAGAATGTAGGATCATCCATATCTTCTTTATAAGGTTCAATAATTAGATGAACCTCACCAAATTGACCAGATCCACCAGATTGTTTTTTATGTCTATAGTCAGCGTGTGCAACTTTAGTTATTGTTTCGCGATAAGGAATTTTTGGGTTTTTGTATTCCGTATCAATTTTATAGATGTTATCAAGCTGCCATTTTAAAGTGTTCAGGTGAAATTCACCTTGACCCGATAAAATTATTTGCTTTAATTCTTTCGAATATTCAATAAGAATGGTTGGGTCAATAGCATGAATACGACTAAGAGCTTCTCCTAATTTTTCATCATCAGCTTCATCTGAGGCTTTTATTGCTGTTCTATATTTTGGTTCTGGAAATTTAATTGGAGGAAGAACCCAACTTGTGTTTTTAGAATTTAATGTGTCGTTAGTTTTTGTATCTTTTAGTTTTACTGTTGCTCCAATATCTCCAGCTACTAATTTATTTACTTTTTCTCTGTTTTTTCCTGCAACAGCATATAATTGAGTTAATCTTTCTTTCGAATTTTTTGTCTGGTTAATTAAATCCATACCTTCTTCAACAACACCTGACAACACTTTAAAATATAGAACCTCTCCTAAATGTTGTTCAACAGATGTTTTGAAAATAAAGATTGATGTTGATCCATTTGGATCACATTTAATCTCTTCATCATTGGTTGATTTCAGAGCAGGCATATCTGATACAAAAGGAGACACGTTAAGAATAAATTCCATTAATCGTCTTACACCCATATCTTTTTTTGCTGAGATACAGAAAACTGGAAATAATTCTCTCTTAGTTATTCCGATTCTAATTCCTTCTCTCATTTGATCTTCATTTAATGAACCTTCTTCAAAAAATAGCTCCATTAATTTTTCATCATTCTCAGCTGCAGCCTCAACTAAAGTGTTGTGCAGTTCTCCTGCTTTATCTATTTGGTCTGCAGGAATATCTACTATTTCTGGTTTGCCTCCATCAGCTCCCCATTTATACATCTTCATTTTTAATACATCAACCACTGCATTAAATTCTAAACCAACATTAACAGGATATTGTACTATTACAATTTTATTACCAAAATGTTGTTTTGTTTCTTCAATTGTTTTGTCAAAATTTGCCTTTTCATGGTCTAATTGATTAACAGCAAAAATTAACGGAGTGTTAAATTTTTTTGCATGCCTCCCAATTATTTCTGTTCCAACTTCTACACCTTGTTGTGCATTTAAAAGCATTAATCCTGTATCAGCAATAGAAATTGTCGATATAACACCGCCAATAAAATCATCCAATCCAGGGGTGTCAATAAAATTAATTTTTTTATCTTGCCATTCAGTATAAAGAACAGTTGAAAATATTGAACGTCCTTGTTCTTGCTCAATTTCATTATAATCAGACACAGTATTTTTACTATCAATATCCCCGCGTCTGCTAATTACTCCTCCTTCAAATAACATACACTCTGCAAGTGTAGTTTTACCAGAGCCTGCATTACCTATTAATGCAATATTTTTTAATTCATTTGGTTGGTAAATTTTCATTTTTTTTATTTATTAAAAGTTGATATCTATATTATTTATAAATATATGTAAATGGACTTCAAAATTAATAATAATTTATAAACTAACAAGAAATGATAAAAAATAGAATATATATATAAAAAAAAAAATCATAAAGCTGTTATATATAGTTGAATAAGAAATAATTAATAATAAAAATACTTTTTTTTTAAAAAAAATATTTGAGTCCTAATTTATATGTTAAATAAAATATTATTTTTGCATCGGTTTAATTAAAAGATTTTTTTGTCTTTTTATTAGATTTAAATATACAAAATTGCAATTTTTAATCAATCCTTATATTTGAATGTATTAAGATTCAGTAAATTATAAAAAAAAGTAAAATTATTATTGTTTTAAATAAAAATATTTTACCTTTGCAAACCAATTTGTTAAAAAAAATAATTAATTTTTTATGCCAACAATACAGCAATTAGTAAGAAAAGGGAGGGTGAGAGTTGAAAAACAAAGTAAGGCTCCTGCATTAGATGCTTGTCCACAAAGAAGAGGCGTTTGTGTACGTGTTTACACTACCACTCCAAAAAAACCTAATTCAGCTATGAGAAAAGTAGCAAGAGTAAGGTTGACTAATGGAAAAGAAGTGAATTCATATATACCAGGTGAAGGTCACAATCTACAAGAACACTCTATAGTATTAATTAGAGGTGGTAGAGTAAAAGATTTACCAGGTGTAAGATATCACATTATAAGAGGTGCTTTAGATACTTCAGGTGTTGAAGGACGTACTCAGAGACGTTCTAAATATGGAACCAAAAAACCTAAGAAAAAATAGTAATTAAAAATGAGAAAGTCTAAACCAAAAATAAGAGTTTTATTACCCGATCCAAAATTTAGAGATACATTAGTAACTCGTTTTATTAATGATTTAATGATGCAAGGTAAAAAGAATTTAGCTTATGACATCTTTTATGAAGCTCTTGATATTGTAGGAAAACGTACGGAAAAGGTTGAAAAAACTCCTTTAGAAATTTGGAAGCAAGCTTTGCAAAATATAACACCTGCTGTTGAAGTAAGAAGTCGACGTGTAGGTGGTGCAACTTTTCAAATTCCACAACAAATAAGAGATAGTAGAAAATTATCATTAAGCATAAAAGCAATGATAAGTTATGCACGAAAAAGAAGTGGAAAATCAATGAGTGATAAGTTAGCTGCAGAAATAGTAGCTGCTTACAATGAAGAAGGTGGTGCTTTTAAAAAGAAAGAAGATATACACCGTATGGCAGAAGCTAATAAAGCGTTCTCTCATTTTAGATTTTAATACATACATACATAGAGAGAGTCGATAGAATAATGGCAAAAGATTTAAACAATACCAGAAATATTGGAATCATGGCACACATTGATGCCGGAAAAACCACTGCTACAGAACGAATACTGTATTATACTGGTATTACACATAAGATTGGAGAAACACACGATGGTGCTGCTACTATGGACTGGATGGTTCAAGAGCAAGAAAGAGGTATTACAATTACTTCTGCGGCTACTACCACATTTTGGAAACAAAACGATCAAGATTTTAAGATAAATATTATTGATACTCCGGGGCATGTTGATTTCACTGTTGAAGTTGAACGTTCATTAAGAGTATTAGATGGTGCTGTTGCTGTTTTTTGTGCTGTTGGTGGTGTTGAACCACAATCAGAAACAGTATGGAGACAAGCAGAAAAATATGGCGTACCTAAAATTGCGTTCGTAAATAAAATGGATCGTGTCGGTGCTGATTTCTTTAGTGTTGTTGATCAACTTAAAGATAAATTAGGTGCTAATGCTGTTCCTATTCAAATCCCGATTGGAGTAGAAGACTCTTTTGAAGGAGTTGTTGATTTAATCGAAAACAAAGCAATTGTTTGGATTGATGATAAAGAGATGGGAACGCATTATAAATATATTGACATTCCTGATGATTTACGTGATGATGTTGATGAGTGGAGAGCAAAATTAGTAGAAGCTGCTGCAGAATCAAATGATGAATTGTTAGAAAGATTTTTTGATAATCCAGATTCTATTACAGAAAAAGAATTGACCGAGACTATTAGGAAAGCTACAATTAATCGTACTATTGTTCCAGTAATGTGTGGCTCTGCTTTTAAAAATAAAGGAATTCAAAGACTTATAGACGCAATTTGTTCTTATTTGCCTAGTCCAATTGATGTTGGTGCTGTTACAGGTATAGATCCTGATACAGAAAAAGAAATTCAAAGAAAACCTGACGAGAAAGATTATTTCTCTTCTCTTGCTTTTAAAATTGCTACCGACCCATTTGTTGGAAGATTAGCTTTTTTAAGAATTTATTCAGGAGTTCTTCCTGCTGGTTCTTCAGTCCTTAATGTAAGAACAGGAAAAAGAGAGAGAATTTCACGTCTATACCAAATGCACGCAAATAAGCAAAACCCAATAGAAGAAATTTCTGCAGGTGATATTTGTGCTGCTGTTGGTTTTAAAAATATTAGAACGGGCGATACATTATGTGATATTAAACATCCCATTTTGCTTGAAACCATGACATTTCCAGACCCTGTTATTGGAGTCGCAATAGAACCCAAAACTGTAGCTGATCTTGATAAGCTTGATATTGCTTTAGCAAAATTAGCCGAAGAAGATCCTACTTTTACTGTTAAAACTGATGATGCTTCAGGACAAACAATAATTAGTGGTATGGGTGAATTACATCTTGAAATTTTAGTTGACCGTTTAAGACGAGAATTTAAAGTTGAGTGTAATCAAGGAGCTCCTCAGGTGGCATATAAAGAAGCGATAACTTCAACTGTTAAACACAGAGAAACATTCAAGAAACAAAGTGGAGGTAGAGGAAAATTTGCTGATATTATTGTTGAAATATCTCCTGTGGATGAAGGTGAAAAAGGATTACAATTTATTAATAGTGTTAAGGGTGGAAATGTTCCTAAAGAATATATTCCTTCTGTAGAAAAAGGTTTCCGTCAAGCAATGACCAATGGAGCTCTTGCCGGATATCCTGTTGACAGTATTAAAGTTAAATTAATTGATGGTTCATATCATAGTGTCGATTCTGATCAGCTTTCTTTCGAGATAGTTGCAAAACTTGCATTTAAACATGCATGTATTAAAGCTAAACCAGTATTATTAGAACCAATTATGAATGCTGAAGTAATCACTCCTGAAGAATATATGGGTGATGTGATTGGTGATTTTAATAAACGAAGAGGACAAATAACAGCTATGGAATCAAAAGCTGGTGTTCGTGTTATTAAAGCAAAAGTTCCTCTTTCAGAAAAATTTGGATATGTTACAGTTTTAAGAACATTAACATCTGGTCGAGCAACATCATCTATGCAATTTTCGCATTATGATGTAGTTCCATCAAAACTTGCGACCGAAGTTGTAGATATCGCAAAAGGTAAAACAAAATTAGTATAAATATCTTTTAATAAAATGAGTCAAAAGATTAGAATAAAATTAAAATCTTACGATCATAATTTAGTAGACAAGTCTGCTGAAAAGATTGTTAAAACAGTAAAGAGTACAGGTGCAGTTATTAGTGGACCTATTCCATTACCAACTCACAAAAGAATATTTACTGTATTAAAGTCACCATTTGTTAATAAAAAAGCAAGAGAACAATTCGAACTATCTTCATATAAAAGATTAGTAGATATATATAGTTCTAATGCAAAAACAATTGATGCTTTAATGAAATTAGAACTTCCAAGTGGTGTTGAAGTTGAAATTAAAGTTTGATAACCAAAAATAAGCTTTTATAATGGCTGGATTAATAGGAAAAAAAATCGGAATGACTTCCGTTTTTAGTGCCGAGGGAAAAAATGTTCCATGCACTGTAATTGAAACTGGACCTTGTGTTGTTACACAAGTGAAGACCGTAGAACATGACGGTTATGATGCTATCCAATTGGGTTTTGAAGAAAAAAAAGAAAAAAATTCTAACAAACCTTTGATTGGACATTTTAAGAAAGCTAATACTACACCCAAAAAGAAATTAGCTGAATTTTCAGGATACAAAATAGATTTAAAAATGGGTGATGTTCTAACTGTTGATTTTTTTAATGACGATACTTGGTTAGATGTAACTGGTATTTCAAAAGGAAAAGGTTTTCAGGGAGTTGTAAAACGTTACAATTTTAAAGGTGTTAATGATGCAACTCACGGACAACATAATAGACTACGTGCTCCTGGTTCAATTGGTGCGTCTTCATACCCTTCAAGAGTTTTTAAAGGTATGAGAATGGCTGGTAGAATGGGTGGAGATAAAGTTAAACAACTTAGTCTTCGTGTTATTAAAATTATGCCTGAAAGTAATTTATTGTTGGTAAAAGGTTCTGTACCTGGTGCAAATGGTTCATATTTAATTATCGAAAAATAATGGAAGTAGCAGTATATAACATAAAAGGAGAAGATACAGGTAAGAAAATTGAGCTCAAAGATTCTATTTTTGCAGTTGAACCTAATGATCACTCTATTTATTTAGACGTGAAACAATTCTTGGCTAATAGGCGTCAAGGTACTCATAAGACTAAAGAAGTATCAGACTTAACGAGAAGCACAAAGAAAATAAAACGTCAAAAAGGAACTGGAACAGCACGTGCAGGTAGTGCAAAATCTCCTGTTATGATAGGCGGTGCTAGAGCTTTTGGACCTCAACCAAGAGATTATTCTTTTAAATTAAATAAAAAACTTAAAAAATTAGCAAGAAAGTCTGCACTTTCTTATAAAGCTAAAGATAATAAGATTTTTGTTGTTGAAGATTTTAATTTTGAGGCTCCTAAAACTAAAGATTTAATATCAGTAACAACTAATTTGAAAATTATTGATAAAAAAATTCTTTTTGTTTTATCAGAAGCAAATAAAAATATATATTTGTCTTCTCGAAATTTAAAAAACATAAATGTCGTTTTAGCTTCTGATTTGGCAACTTATCAAATTATGAACTCATCAGTTTTATTATTTGTAGAAGGTTCCGTAAGTGTTATTGAAAAAATATTAGAAAATTAAATAATTCTTGAGAAATGAATATACTTTTGAAGCCAATTATAAGTGAAAAAATGACATCAGAATCAGAAAAGTATAACAGATACGGATTCGTTGTTAGAAAATTGACAAATAAAATACAAATAAAAAGAGCAATCGAACAAATGTATAATGTTCATGTTTCTTCTATCAACACCATGATTTATGGTGGTAAAGCTAAATCGAGATTTACAAAGGCTGGATCCATTACAGGAAAAACCAGTTCTTATAAAAAAGCGATAGTTACACTCATTGAAGGAGATAAGATTGATTTTTATAGCAATATTTAATTAAGATGGCTGTACGCAAATTAAAACCGGTAACCCCCGGACAAAGACATAAAGTAGCAAGTAACTTTGAATATGTTACTAAAACTACCCCTGAGAAATCTTTATTAGCACCAATCAAGAGAAGTGGTGGAAGAAACCAACAGGGTAAAATGACTATGAGATATTTAGGTGGTGGTCATAAAAAAAGATACAGAATAATCGATTTTTATAGAAATAAAGATGGAATTTCTGCCACAGTAAAATCTATAGAATATGATCCTAACAGGACTGCAAGAATTGCATTAGTTGTATATGCTGATGGTGAAAAAAATTATATTGTAGCTCCAAATGGATTAGAAGTTGGACAAAAAATTATTTCAGGAAAAGATGCTACTCCTGAAATAGGTAATACTTTGTTCTTATCAGATATTCCCTTAGGTACAATTGTTCATAACATCGAATTAAGACCTGATGGAGGAGCCGTTATGGCAAGAAGTGCAGGAGCATATGCTCAATTAACTTCTCGTGATGGTAAATATGCAATCTTAAGATTACCCTCTGGAGAAATTCGTATGATTTTGATTACTTGTCGAGCTACAATAGGTACGGTTTCTAATTCAGACCATCAATTAGAGAAATCAGGTAAAGCTGGTCGATCAAGATGGTTAGGAAGAAGACCTAGAGTTAGAGGTGTTGTTATGAATCCTGTTGATCACCCAATGGGTGGTGGAGAAGGTAGAGCTTCTGGTGGTCATCCACGATCAAGAAACGGAATACCTGCTAAAGGATTTAAAACAAGAGATAAGAAGAAAGCTTCTAATAAATATATTGTTGAAAGAAGAAAGAAATAATTTTAATCTAATTTAAAATGAGTCGATCATTAAAAAAAGGACCATATATTGATTATAAATTGGAGAAAAAAATTCTTCAAATGAACGAATCTGGCAAAAAAACTGTAGTAAAAACGTGGGCACGTAGTTCAATGATATCACCTGATTTTGTAGGTGTTACAATCGCTGTCCATAATGGAAATAGATTTATTCCAGTTTACGTAACAGAAAATATGGTTGGTCATAAATTGGGAGAGTTTTCTCCTACTCGCACCTTTAGAGGGCATGCTGGAAGAAAAAGATAATATTTACTTTTAGAGTTAAAACAAATGAGTAAAAGAAAAGAAATAACAGCCCAACAAAAAAAAGAGGAAAGAAAGAATCAATATTTTGCAGTATTAAGAAATTGTCCTACTTCTCCTCGAAAAATGAGATTAGTTATTGATATGATTAGAGGCGTAGAAGTTAATAAAGCTTTAGATTATTTAAAATATAGTCCGAAAGAAGCTTCTCGCAAAGTTGAAAAACTCCTCTTGTCCGCAATAGCTAACTGGCAACAAAAAAATGAAGACGCAAGAATTGAAGAAGCTAATTTATATGTAAAAGAAGCTTATGTTGATAGTGCTCGTATATTAAAAAGATTAAGACCTGCACCTCAAGGTAGAGCGCATAGAATTAGAAAACGTTCTAATCATGTAACATTATTTTTAGATAGCCGCAGTACTGTTAACGAAACAAAAAAAGAATAATTAGATGGGACAGAAATGTAATCCAATAGGTAATAGATTAGGAATCATAAAAGGATGGGATTCTAATTGGTATGGAGGAAACAACTATGCTGACAAAATAGTTGAAGACGATAAGATTAGAAATTATCTTAATGTAAGACTTGCAAAAGCTAGTGTTTCAAAGATTATTATTGAACGTACTCTGAAACTAATTACGATTACTGTTAACACTTCACGACCCGGAATTATTATTGGGAAAGGTGGACAAGAAGTTGACAAATTAAAAGAAGAACTTAAAAAGATAACAAAGAAAGAAGTCCAAATAAATATCTTTGAAGTAAAACGACCAGAGTTAGATGCATCTCTAGTCGGGAAAAATATTGCCAGACAAATCGAAGGAAAAATATCATACCGACGAGCTACCAAAATGGCAATAGCTTCTACTATGAGAATGGGTGCAGAAGGTATCAAAGTTCAAATTTCTGGCAGATTGGGTGGAGCTGAAATGGCAAGATCTGAAATGTATAAAGAAGGACGTACACCCTTACATACCTTAAGGGCAGATATTGATTATGCACTTGTTGAAGCAAGTACAAAAGTAGGTAAAGTTGGAGTTAAAGTATGGATTTGCCGTGGAGAAGTTTATGGTAAACGAGATTTATCTCCAAATATTGGTCAAAAAAATTCTAGACCAGATTTTAAAAAGAAAAGAAGAAAATAGCTTTTAATATTTGCAAATATGTTACAACCAAAGAAAACAAAATTCAGAAAGCAACAAAAAGGCAGAATGAAGGGTAATGCCCAAAGAGGGAATCAATTAGCTTTCGGCTCTTTTGGAATTAAGACTTTAGAAGAATGTTGGTTAACTGGTCGCCAAATTGAAGCTGCCAGGGTTGCTGTTACAAGGCGTATGGAAAGACGTGGTCAAATTTGGATTAGAGTTTTTCCTGATAAACCAATAACAAAGAAACCTGCTGAAGTTAGAATGGGTAAAGGTAAGGGTGCGCCAGAAGCATTCGTTGCACCAATTACACCCGGCAGAATGATTCTAGAAGCCGAAGGAGTTTCTTATGAAATTGCTAAAGAAGCTTTAAGATTAGCTGCTCAAAAATTACCGGTAAAAACGAAATTTGTTGTTAGAAGAGATTTTGTTGAAACATCAATTTAATTATAATGAAAACTTCAGAAATTAAACAATTAACAACTTCGGAAATTATTGAAAGAATTGATGATGGACAATTAATGTTAGTTCGTCAGAGATTAAATCATGCGATTTCGCCATTAGATAATCCACATCAGATTGTACAATCTCGTAGAGATTTAGCTAGATTAAAAACTGAGTTGAGATTTAGAAAAATAAATGTGAATAAAGACAAATAATTTTGGCAATGGAAAAACGTAATCTGAGAAAAGAACGAACAGGAGTTGTTGTCAGTAATAAAATGGAAAAATCCATAGTTGTTGCTGTAAAAAGAAGAGAAAGACACCCAATATACGGTAAATTCATTAATAAAACTACAAAGTTAGTTGCTCACGATGAAAAAGACACATGTAATATTGGAGATACTGTTAAAATAATGGAAACACGTCCATTAAGTAAATCTAAGAATTGGAGATTAGTAGAAATTATTGAAAGAGTTAAATAATCATGATACAAACAGAAAGCAGGTTATTAGTTGCAGATAACAGTGGAGCAAAAGAAGTCCTTTGTATTAATGTTCTTGGAGGCAGTGGTAGACGTTACGCAAGTGTAGGTGATAATATAGTTGTAACTATAAAAAGTGCTGTTCCTTCAAGTGAAGTTAAAAAAGGTACTGTTTCTAAAGCAGTTGTAGTTCGCACAAGAAAAGAATATAGAAGAGCAGATGGTTCTTATATTAGATTCGATGATAATGCTGTTGTCTTATTAAATGCAACAGGCGAATTAAGAGGTACACGTATTTTTGGACCTGTAGGGAGAGAATTGCGCGAAAACTATATGAAAATTATATCATTAGCACCCGAAGTGTTATAAATTTGTAAATTGTTAATTATGCAAAAGAAATTACACATAAGAAAAGGAGATACGGTTATTGTTATAGCTGGTGAGTATAAAGGACAAAAAGGCAAAGTTCTTCAAGTTTTTATAGATAAGCATCGTGCTATAGTAGAGGGTGTTAATATGGTATCAAAACATACTAAACCAAATGCTACAAGTCCTGAAGGTGGTATTATTAAAAAAGAAGCTGCAATTCATGTTTCTAATTTATTAAATATTGATGCTTCAACAGGAAAACAAACACGTATTGGAAGAAAATTAAATAGTAAAAATAAATTAGTACGTTATTCAAAAAAATCAGGGGAGGAGATTAAATAATGAAGTATACTCCAGAACTACGCACAAAATATTCAGCGGAGATAGTTCCTGCATTAATGAAAGAATTTGCATATAAAAATGTGATGCAAGTTCCTAAATTAGAAAAAATAGTTATTAACCAAGGTGTAGGAAAAGCTATTGCAGATAAAAAACTTATGGATGTTGCAAGTACAGAAATGACAACTATTACAGGTCAAAAGGCTGTACAGACTTTATCAAAAAAGGATATTTCTAACTTCAAACTTAGAAAAAAGATGCCTATTGGTGTAATGGTTACATTGCGACGTGATAGAATGTATGAATTCTTAGAAAAACTTATTAGAGTTGCTTTACCTAGGATTAGAGATTTTCATGGTATTAACTCAAAGTTAGATGGAAGAGGAAATTATACTTTTGGCATAACTGAACAAATTATTTTTCCAGAAATTGAAGTTGATAAAATTAGTTCAATTTTAGGAATGAATATTACTTTTGTTACTTCGGCTAACACAGATGAAGAAGGTTATGCTTTATTAAGAGAATTTGGAATACCTTTTAAAAAGAATTAAGATATGGCTAAAGAATCAATGAAAGCTCGCGAAGTAAAGCGTCAGAAATTAGTAAATAAATATGCTGAAAAAAGAGCTAAATTAAAAGCAGAAGGTGATTATGTTGGGTTGAGTAAATTACCCAAAAATGCATCTCCTGTCCGCCTTCATAATAGATGTAAATTAACAGGTAGACCAAAAGGTTATTTAAGACAATTTGGAATTAGTCGAATTACTTTTAGAGAAATGGCTCTTAAAGGACTAATCCCGGGAGTTAAAAAAGCTAGTTGGTAATTTAAATAAAAAAGAAAAATGACTGATCCGATAGCAGATTTGCTAACAAGAGTTAGAAATGCACAACTTGCAAGACACAAAGTGGTAGAAATACCAGCTTCAAATATTAAAAAAGGGATAACTAAGATTCTTCATGATAAAGGATATATCCTAAATTATAAATTTGAAGAAAATGATGTCCAAGGAACAATTAAAATTGCTCTAAAATATAATCCTGACACTAAACAACCGGTGATAAAAAAATTACAGAGAATTAGTAGACCGGGTTTGAGAAAGTATGTTGGCTTTAACGATTTACCAAGAGTTTTAAATGGCTTAGGTATCGCAGTAATATCAACTTCTAAAGGAGTTATTTCTGATAAAGAAGCTAGAGCTCAGCATATTGGAGGAGAAGTTTTATGTTTCGTATACTAAAAGAAAGTTTATAGAATGTCACGAATTGGAAAGTTGCCCATAGTTATTCCCGAAGGAGTTACTGTAACAATTAAAGATAATTTAGTTGTTGTAAAAGGACCTTTAGGTGAATTAGAACAAAAGGTAGATAATGATATTAATGTCAGTGTAAAAGATAATAATGTCGTACTTACAAGACCATCAGACCAGAAAAGACATAGAGCTTTACATGGTTTATATAGATCTTTAATTAACAACATGGTTTATGGTGTGTCAAAAGGATATAAGATTGAACAAGAACTTGTAGGAGTTGGTTATAAAGCAGAATGTAGAGGCCAAATATTAGAGTTAAATTTAGGATATTCTCATAATATTTTATTTGAGTTACCTCCTGAAGTTAAAGTTCAAGTTCGAGCAGAACGTAGAAGTAATACTGTTATTCAATTAGAAAGTGTTGATAAACAGTTGATTGGACATGTCGCTGCTAAAATTAGATCATTTAGAAAACCAGAACCTTATAAAGGCAAAGGTATTAAATTTGTAGGTGAACAATTACGCAGAAAAGCAGGGAAAGCTGCAGCTAGTGTATAATTAAAATTATATTATTATGTCTTTATCTAAACAACAGAGAAGAATAAGAATTAAATATCGTGTCCGTAAACATGTTAGCGGTTCTACTGAAGAACCAAGATTGACTGTTTTCAGAAGTAATAAAGGTATTTATGCTCAATTAATTGATGATATTTCTGAAACTACTTTAGTTTCAGCTTCATCTCTTAATAAAGAAATTGCAGAAAAGAAAAATATTACCAAGATAGAACAAGCTAGTTTAGTAGGTAAATTAGTTGCTGAAAAAGCTTTAGAAAAAGGTATTACGAAAGTAGTATTCGATAGAAATGGATATTTATATCATGGTAGAATTAAAGCTTTAGCTGAAGAAGCAAGAAAAGCTGGACTTAAAATTTAAATTATTATGTCAAGTATTAGAAATATAAAAACTACAGATTTAGATTTAAAAGATAGATTAGTTGGAATAAACCGAGTAACTAAGGTTACAAAAGGTGGACGAACTTTTAGTTTTTCAGCTATTGTTGTAGTAGGTAATGAAAATGGTGTAGTAGGTTATGGCTTAGGTAAAGCAGGTGAAGTAACAACTGCGATTTCTAAAGGTGTTGAAGAAGCTAAGAAAAATTTAGTTAAAATACCTATTCATAAAGGAACAATACCTCATGAACAAACTGCTAGATTTGGTGGAGCTCAAGTTCTTTTAAAACCAGCTTCTGCTGGAACAGGAGTTAAAGCAGGTGGTGCTATGAGAGCAGTACTTGAAAGCGTTGGTGTAACAGATGTCCTTGCAAAATCAAAGGGATCTTCTAATAATCACAATGTTGTGAAAGCTACAATTGCAGCTTTGTTACAATTAAGAGATGCTAATGCTATTGCTTTCGAAAGAGGCATTGATCTCAATAAAGTTTTTAATGGTTAGAAAAATATCAGAGAAATGACTAAATTGAAAATTATACAAACTAAAAGCAAAATTGGTAGTACTGAAAGACAAAAAAGGACTTTAAGAGCTCTTGGATTTAGAAAATTAAATTCACCTGTTGAAATTGAAGCTACTCCACAAGTTTTAGGAATGATTAATAAAGTTAAACATTTAATTTCTGTTGTAGAAATTTAAATATAAAATTATTTTTAATTATGGATTTAAGTAATTTAAAACCGGCAAAAGGATCAATAAAAAAAGGAAAACGATTAGGTCGAGGTCAAGGTTCTACTAATGGAGGTACAGCTGCAAGAGGTATGAACGGTGCAAAGTCGAGATCTGGTTATTCTAAGAAGATTGGTTTTGAAGGTGGTCAAATGCCTTTACAAAGAACAGTGCCTAAATTTGGTTTTAAAAATATTAATAGAAAAGAATTTAAAGCTGTTAATATTGAGAAATTACAAATAATAGCTGAAAAATATCAACTAACAAATATTGACAAAGAAGTATTACATAAATATGGTTTAGCTTCAAGAAATGATTTAGTAAAGATATTAGGGAATGGTACTTTAACTGCAAAATTAGAAGTAAAAGCAAATGCTTTTTCTAAAACAGCTAAAGAGGCTATTGAAGTTGTAGGTGGAAAAACTGAAGTTATTTAAGAAGTTTTTGTTTCTTTGCATTAAAAGTAAATAGTTTCTAATTTTTTTGATTAGAAATATAAAATAGATTAAAAATATTATACCCGTGAAAAAATTTATTGAAACAATCCAAAATATATGGAAGATTGAAGATTTAAGAAAAAGAATCTTAACAACACTTGTCTTACTATTAGTATATAGACTTGGTACTCGAGTTGTTTTGCCTGGTATAGATCCATCACAACTTGATGCTTTACGTCAACAAACTTCTGGTGGCGTTATGGGTTTGTTAGATATGTTTTCGGGTGGAGCTTTTTCTAATGCTTCAATATTTGCATTAGGTATTATGCCTTATATTTCAGCATCTATCGTTATACAATTACTTGGTATGGCTATTCCTTACTTTCAAAGACTTCAACGTGAAGGCGAAAGTGGTAGAAGAAAAATTAATCAAATTACTCGTTATCTAACGCTAATAATATTAATTTTTCAAGCTCCAAGTTATTTAGCAAATTTACATAATCAATTGCCTGCATCAGCTTTTATTACTAACGGAACTTTCTTTACAATTTCGTCAGTAATTATTTTAGCAACAGGAACAATGTTTGTTATGTGGTTAGGTGAAAGAATAACTGATAAAGGAGTAGGTAATGGAATATCAATAATTATTATGATTGGTATTATTGCAAGATTACCCTTTGCATTTGTTGCGGAATTTTTCTCAAGAGTTGAAGAAGCAGGAGGTGGATTAGTAATCTTTTTAGTTGAAATAATTTTCCTTGCGATTGTTGTTTTAATAACAATACTTTTGGTACAAGGAACAAGAAAAATTCCTGTTCAATATGCAAAACGTATTGTTGGTAATAAACAATATGGTGGTGTACGTCAATACATACCACTTAAAGTTAATGCAGCTGGTGTTATGCCAATAATTTTTGCTCAAGCTATTATGTTTGTGCCTGTAGTTGTAGTTGGGTTTGCCGATTCTGAATCCCTAAGCGGGTTCGCAGCAGCCTTTTCTGATTACACAGGATTTTGGTATAATTTTACATTTGCTGTGTTAGTAATCTTATTTACATATTTCTATACTGCAATAACGATTAATCCAACACAAATGGCAGAGGATATGAAAAAGAATGGTGGTTTTATTCCAGGGGTTAAACCGGGAAGAAAAACAATTGATTTTTTAGATGACATTATGTCTAAAATAACTTTACCAGGATCCTTTTTCTTAGCTTTGATAGCAATTTTACCTGCATTTGCAATGATATTCGGTGTAAATAATCAGTTTGCACATTTTTATGGAGGAACATCTTTACTTATTCTAGTAGGAGTTGTACTTGATACTTTACAGCAAATTGAAAGTCATTTATTAATGCGTCATTATGATGGATTAATGAAATCAGGAAGAATATCAGGAAAAAGCAAGTCTGTTTCTGGTATGTAAAAAATAAATTGTAATTAAATTATAAAACAATATGGCGAAACAGCCCTCAATTGAACAAGACGGTACTATAGTTGAAGCATTGTCTAATGCAATGTTTAGAGTAGAATTAGAAAATGGTCATGTTATTATTGCTCATATTTCCGGAAAGATGAGAATGCATTACATTAAAATTTTACCTGGAGATAAAGTGAAAGTTGAGATGTCTCCATATGATTTAACAAAAGGACGTATCACATTTAGATATAAAAAATAAATAAAATTATAGAAAAATGAAAGTAAGAGCTTCTGTAAAAAAACGTTCAGCAGATTGTAAATTAGTACGAAGGAATGGGCGTTTATATGTTATTAATAAAAAAAATCCTAAATTTAAACAAAGACAAGGATAATTTTTATAACTTTGCAAACTTTAAATTTTACTAGTTTATGGCAAGAATAGTTGGTGTTGATTTACCACAAAATAAAAGAGGAGAAATAGGGTTAACCTATATATACGGTATCGGTCGTAGTAGAGCTATTAAAGTACTCGAAAAAGCAGGTGTTGATAAAAATATTAAAGTTAAGGACTGGTCTGATGATCAAATAGCGAAGATCAGGGAATTCCTTAATGAAGAATATAAACTCGAAGGAGAGTTACGGTCTGAAACTCAATTAAACATAAAACGTTTAATGGATATAGGTTGTTATAGAGGTATTAGACATCGTATAGGTTTACCTGTACGTGGACAACATACTCGAAATAATGCTAGAACAAGAAAAGGTAAGAAAAAAACAATAGCAAATAGAAAGAAAGCTACTAAATAATAATTTACAATTATGGCACAGAAGTCGAGAACAGTAAAGAAAAGAAAAGTAAAAGTAGAAGCTGTTGGTCAAGCCCATATTCATGCTTCTTTTAATAATATTATAATTTCTCTTACTAATAGTGATGGACAAGTTATTTCTGCATCATCATCTGGAAAGATGGGATTTAGGGGATCTAAAAAGAACACTCCTTATGCAGCACAAATAGCCGCAACTGACTGTTCTAAAGTTGCTTATGATTTAGGATTGAGAAAAGTAAAAGTTTATGTTAAAGGGCCTGGAACAGGTAGAGAATCTGCAATTAGAACAATTAATAATGCAGGAATTACAGTAACAGAAATTATTGATGTTACCCCTTTACCACATAACGGTTGCAGACCTCCTAAAAGAAGAAGAGTTTAAATTAAAATTAATGTAATTAAATTTTATTATAGAAGATGGCAAGGTATAGAGGACCAAAAACAAAAATTTCCAGAAAGTTAGGAGAGCCCATTTTTGGACATGATAAAGCTTTTGAAAAGAAAAATTATCCACCAGGACAACATGGAAATAACAAGCGCAGAAGAAAAATATCTGAATACGGTTTACAACTACTTGAAAAACAAAAAGCAAAATACACTTATGGTGTGTTAGAAAAACAATTTTCTAATTTGTTTAAAAAAGCAACTAGAAGTAAAGGTGTAACTGGGGAAGTACTGTTGCAATATTTAGAAATGCGTTTAGATAATCTTGTATTTCGTATTGGTATAGCACCTACAAGAAGTGGTGCACGTCAATTTGTATCTCATAAGCATATAACAGTAAATGGCGATGTTGTAAACATTCCTTCTTACCGAGTAAAAGTTGGAGATGTAATTGGTGTACGTGAAAAATCAAAATCATTAGAAGTTGTTACTACTTCATTAGCTTCTGCTAGATACAATAAATATCCTTGGTTAGAATGGGATGGAAATGTATTATCAGCGAAAGTTATTAATGTACCTGAAAGATCAGAAATACCAGAAAATATAAAAGAACAATTAATTGTTGAATTGTATTCTAAATAGAATGCTAAATTAAATAATCTTATGGCTATATTAGCTTTTCAAAAACCTGAAAAAGTAATAATGATCGAATCTGACGAATTTGTAGGCAGATTTGAGTTTCGACCATTAGAACCCGGTTATGGTATAACAATTGGTAATGCTTTAAGAAGAATTTTGCTTTCTTCTTTAGAAGGATATGCAATTTCATCTATTAAGGTAGATGGTGTAGACCATGAATTTTCTACGGTTCAGGGGGTATTAGAAGATACTACTGAAATAATCCTTAATTTGAAACAAATTCGTTTAAAAAAGCAAATAGAAGATTGTGAAAGTGAAAAGGTATCTATTACCATTACCGATCAGGATACTTTTAAAGCTGGCGACATCAATAAATTTTTAAACGGTTTTGAAGTTATTAACAAAGATTTGGTTATTTGTAAAATGCAACCAGATGTTAAACTTCAAGTAGATTTTACAATCAATAAAGGTAGAGGGTATGTACCTGCTGATGAAAATAAACAATTAGATGCAGAAATAGGTGTTGTTGCAATTGATTCAATATATACCCCTATTATAAATGTGAAATTTTCAGTAGAGAATTATCGTGTTGAGCAAAAGACTGATTATGAGAAATTAATTTTTGAAATTCAAACAGATGGTTCGATTTTGCCGAAAGATGCTTTAAAAGAAGCTGCTAAAATATTAATTTATCACTTTATGCTATTCTCTGATGAAAAAATTACATTAGATTCTGAAGAAAAATTAGCTAACGAAGAGTTTGATGAAGAAGTGCTTCATATGAGGCAGTTATTAAAAACAAAATTAGTAGATTTAGATTTATCAGTTAGAGCTTTGAATTGTTTAAAAGCAGCTGATATTGATACTCTTGGTGAACTTTGCACTTTTAATAAATCTGATTTATTGAAATTTAGAAATTTCGGTAAAAAATCATTAACAGAGTTAGAAAATCTTTTAGAGTCATTAAATTTAAGTTTTGGAATGAATATCTCTAAATATAAATTAGATAAGGAATAAAAGAGATGAGACACAGAAAGAATTTTAATCATTTAGGAAGAAAAACAGCACATAGAAGTGCTATGTTAGCGAATATGGCTTCTTCTTTAATTTTAAATAAAAGTATTACTACAACAATTGCTAAAGCTAAAGCTTTAAAAATGTATGTTGAACCATTAATAACTAAATCGAAAAATGACACAACTCATTCTCGAAGAATAGTTTTTAGTTATTTACAAGACAAACAAACTGTTTCTGAATTGTTTAGAGATATAGCAGTAAAAGTTAGTGACAGACCAGGTGGTTATACTAGAATATTAAAATTAGGGAGACGTCTTGGAGATAATGCCGATATGTGTATTATTGAATTGGTTGATTATAATGAAAATATGTTAGAATCATCTAAAGTAAAAGCTAAAACAACGAGACGACGTAGAACTAAAAAATCTACTACGGAAGTTGCAGCTGTTGATGCTAATATTGAAACAGCAGAAACTTCTAAACCAGAAGCAACAGTTGAAGAACCAAAAGTTGATCAAGCTAAAGCAGAAAAGAGTAAGATTGCAAAAGAATCGAAACCCAAAGCCTCTGTTAAAAAAGAAGTTAAAGTTTCAAAAGAAGATAAAAAAGCTGAATAGCAAAGAACTTTTATATAATTTAAAAAAGGGAATAATTAATTTATTCCCTTTTTTTATATAATAAATTATTTGCTAAATACTATAAATTCGTAAAAGAGATGTATTCGTTAATTTTGTTGATTATGCATTTTTTTTATTATTTAAATAATTTTCAACTTCATCTTTATTCATAACTTTAGTGTTTGTTATAAGAAAGTCATCATTAATAAAATTACCTAACTCATTGCAATTTCTGATTACATCTTTAAATATAATTTCAATAGGTTCTTGAATAGGAATTAAAGAAAGAATTGTTGAGAAATTTTTATCGAATTTTATTTTTTCGATCTCTGCATTATTATGTTTTAAAGTAAATTTGAGTTCTTTAGTTATAATTTTTTTTTGAATATCGGAGAAATCTGCTTTGTTTTTTGCAAAAAAAACAACAAAATATCTAAGTTTTGAATCTTTTCCTCCTAAACCCGTAGAGATAAATATTTGATTTTCCTCCAAAATAGATCCTTCAATCAACATACGGGATTCTTGTAAAGCAAGTAATGACCAATTTTTTAATTCTTTATCGGGGCTTTTTGAATATTTTTCTAATGTTCTATATGATTTTACATTATCTTGGGAAGCTAAAGAAGCAATTAATTGTTTCTTTTCTTCTATAGAAGTTTCTTTCTCGAAAAGATTCTTTATGTCAATAATAATATTTATACTATTATTCTTTTCTTTAATTTTTTTAGAATATTCAAAATATTCAATTTGAACATTAATATCTATCGGTTCATTTAAAATATTTAACTTGCCCGGAATGTTTTTTGTTATTTCATTAAGCTTGTCAAGCAAATTGTTGTCATTAATATTATCGTCCAAATTCATAATATTATATTTAAATAGTTTTGATTTTCGAAATTCTCAAATGAAATTTAAAAAATTTAATTACTTGTACAAATATACTTACAAATAATTTGTCAATAAACTTCTAGTTGGATAAATAGAGAATTTTTTTTAGTTAATGTTATTATTTTTTATGAAAAAAATAACTTAATCACGGTATTGTATGGTAATAAACAAACAACTATTTTTATCCATTCTAATTAAATATGAAATTATAGATGAGACTTTCGGAATTAAAAACCGGTGATGAAGGAGTAATAGTAAAAGTAAGGGGATATGGAGCTTTTAGAAAACGCATAATAGAGATGGGTTTTATAAGAGGACAGAAGGTGCAGGTAATCAAAAATGCTCCATTAAAAGATCCTGTAGAGTATAGTGTTATGGGATATAATATTTCTTTAAGAAGAAGTGAAGCAAGAAATGTTGAAGTAATAACAAAAGAAGAAGCAAGGGGGCTTAAGCTAAATAATTATGAAGGCGTTATAGATGAGGAAAAGTTAAAGACATCAGCAAAAGAAAAAAGAAAAAATATTCATATTGCTTTAGTTGGTAATCCAAATTCAGGTAAAACAACACTTTTTAATTTCGCCTCTGGAGCTAAAGAACACGTTGGAAATTATAGTGGAGTTACCGTTGAGGCAAAAAATGCAAAATTTAAACAGAATGGCTATAATTTCGATATTGCAGATTTGCCAGGAACTTATTCATTAACAGCATATTCTCCCGAAGAACTTTATGTCCGGAAATATATTTTTTCAGAGAAACCAGATATAATAGTAAATATTGTGGATGCTTCAAATCTAGAGCGCAATCTTTATTTAACAACTCAACTTATTGATATGGACATTAAAGTTGTGATAGCTTTAAATATGTATGATGAATTGAAAGATAAAGGTGCTCAGTTTAATTATAAAGCTTTAGGTGAGATGATTGGCGTTCCTATTATTCCAACCGTTAGCTCAAAAGGTAAGGGTGTTAAAGAATTGTTTAATGAGTTAATTGAAGTTTATGAAGATAGAGAGCCTATAGTAAGACATATTCATATTAATTATGGTAAAGAAGTTGAAAAATCAATAAGAATTATTAGAGAAAAAATTGGAGAAGTTAAGCAGATAAGAGATAAAGCTTCAACCCGTTTTTTGGCTATCAAATTATTAGAGAAAGACAGAAGTACAAATTTTATTTTTTCGAAGTTTGATATTTATAATGAAATAAAAGAAGTTAGCGAAAATGAGATTAAACGTCTTGAAAATAGTTTGCTTGTTGATTGCGAGACAATTATCACGGATGCAAAATATGGTTTTATTTCAGGTGCTTTAAAAGAAACTTATGTTGAAGGTGTAAGAAAACGCAGAAAGAAAACTGAGATTATTGACACAATTGTACTTCATAAGGTGTTTGGATTTCCTATATTTTTATTATTTATGGGGCTTATGTTTTATGCAACATTTGGCTTAGGTAAGTACCCAATGGAATGGATGGGATATGTTGTTGATATAATAAGTAATGGTTTAACTACAATATTACCAAATGGAATATTTAAAGACCTCTTGGTAGATGGTGTGATTGCAGGAGTAGGAGGTGTTATAATATTTTTACCAAATATTTTAATTCTGTTTTTGTTTATTTCTTTTATGGAAGATACAGGATATATGGCTCGTGCAGCATTTATTATGGATAAATTAATGCATAAAATTGGCTTACATGGTAAGTCGTTTATTCCTTTAGTTATGGGATTTGGCTGTAATGTTCCGGCAGTGATGGCTACCAGAACAATTGAAAACAGAAACGATCGATTACTTACTATGCTTATTAATCCTCTTATGTCATGCAGTGCTCGTTTACCTGTTTATATATTAATTATTGGAGCATTTTTCCCCAAATATCCAGGTTTAATGCTTTTGGGGATTTATTTTTTCGGTATTTTTTTAGCGATTATAGTTGCTAAAATTTTCAAAAAATATCTTTTTAAATCCCAAAAAGCTCCATTTGTAATGGAATTACCACCTTATCGTATGCCAACAGGAAGAACAATTTTGTTGCATATGTGGAATAAAGGAGCACAATATCTTAAAAAAATGGGAAATGTTATACTTTTTGCCTCAATAATAATCTGGGCATTAGGTTATTTCCCGAGAAATGTTGATTATAAGAAAGATTATGCATCATTAATTTTTCAAAAAGAAAGTTTGCAAAAAACAAGAGAAAATTTTGATTTAGGAAGTAGTAAATTACAAGCTGAAGATTATTCTAGTAATAAAGAAATTGAAAAATTAAAAGCAGAGAGAAAAACGGAACATCAAGAGAATTCTTATCTTGGCAAGTTGGGACTTTTTGTTGAGCCTGTTATTAAGCCATTAGGATTTGACTGGAGAATGGGAGTGAGTTTAATTGCCGGAGTTGCTGCCAAAGAAATTGTTGTTAGTACAATGGGTGTGGTTTATCAAGCGAATACAGATGCAGGTGAAACTTTACAAGAAAAAATAAAACAACAGGTTTATAATAAAGGTAGTAAAAAAGGACAAAAAATCTTTACACCATTGACGGCATTAAGTTTTATGTTTTTTATCTTAATTTATTTTCCATGTGTGGCAACAATTGCAGCAATAAAAAAGGAATCTGGCAGTTGGAAATGGGCGATTTTCACGGTCTTATATACAACTAGTTTGGCTTGGATAGTTTCATTTATAGTTTATCAAATAGGTGGTTTTTTCATTTAAATTCTTTATAAAGATGGTTTTAAATATTTTAGCATACATAATTATTTTTATAGCTTTTGCTTTCCCTGTTTATAATATTTATAAGATATTATTTTTAAAAAAACCATTAGGATGTGCCAGCTGTAATAGTAATTGTGAACTTAGAAATATTTATAAATTAAAAAACAACACTACTCTTAATACTAAAAAATTTAATTAGCTATTTTTTAGTTTATTATTATTATTATGTATTGTTTATAAGAAAATAAATTTTGCGATTTTTTATTTAGCTCAATATTTAAAAACATCATTTTTTTTATATAATAATTAAAATTATTGAATGGTTTTAATTGCTAAGCTCCTAACAACTAGTTTTGTTGGGGGTTTGAAAAAAAATAAAGACTTTGAATTGAAAAGGTTTTGTTTTTGATGTTCTATGAAAATGGAATTGATGTATATATCTGAATTGAAAAAAATTGATTTTAGTGGGCTAATCATAAATATAAATTTATTATATTTACGAGGATTTAGAAATTAAATAAACTATGAAATTATATTCTGTAAGAAAAGAGAAATATTTAGCAATTATTGCATTATTTGTATTTATAAACATTAGTCAATCTGCAAAATCACAAACCAGTGTATTTTATTATGACAATTTAAATAAATCGTATCCCAATAATCAAATAGTAAAGTTGTTAGAATCTCCTAATAAGGATTTATACTTATTAGGCAAGACAAGTGATAGTAAATACCAGATTAATAAACCAATATTGATGAGGGTTGATAAAAAAGGTCATTTTTTATCAAGAAAAATATTAGCATCTAAATATTTAAATAAGTTGAACGGAATGGTTTTGTTACCCTCTCAGGATATTAAAATATTTGGTTCTTGTAAAAGTAATGAAAAATATTATCCTTACGAAAGTATTGTTACTCCTGATGGAAGAGTGAAAACTAAAGAAGCAGGTTTTTCAGTTTTTTCAACTTGGTTAAATGATGTTAAAACTATTGACGAAGAACATGTTATAGTTGTTGAAACCAAGAAAGTAAAGACTGGGAAATTTAATATTTCAGTTTATAAAGTTAACACAAAGAGCAAAGAACAAGAATGGTTTAAAAAAATTTCATCTGAAGATAATGAAGAAGCCAATGAAATATTAGTTATGAGAGATAATAAGATAATTATTCTCGGGAAAAAGTATACTGATGATTTATCTTCTTATGTTCCAATAATCTATAAGCTTACACCAGATGGTAGACAAATATGGAAAAAAGGAATTGATGTTCCTAGAAATTTTTATAACCAGAGTATTTGTGTAAACAAGAAAGGAGTTCTATATTACATTTGCGGTTATACAAAAGAGACGACAGGTTTATGCGAGACCCGATTAATTACATTGTCTTCAGAAAATAAAGAGTTGAACCACAAAACTTTTCAAAATATTAGTGCAAATGGGATTTTGAGTTTTAATAAAAACACCTTTATGATTTATGGTTCAAATGTGTTAGTGAAGAATTCACACGTTGTAACTAAAGCAAAATATATTATTTTTGATGACGATTTTAATGTTGTTTCACAAAAGCAACTTGGGAAGAATGATGTTCCAGATTCGGAATTTTCTAAGAAAAAGTTTTATATTTCTCCTACAAATTCAGACCTCTTAACTGCTATGAAATTATCTGATGGAAGAATAGCATGTGCAGGTAAAATTTTTATGCCAAACATGAAAAATATTAAGAATGCACCCAGACGAAATAATGCTTTATTATTATTAATTGATAAAGATTGGTAAGCGAAAAATTATTTAATATTCTTTAATTCATTAATTATTATATTTCATAGATACGCATAATATTTGTGTCCCCTATTTATTCGATAATAGAATAATAGGAGACATTAATTTTTATTGCTACAAAGTATTTTTTGTATTGTAGTTTTTTTTAAAATTTAATTATGAAAGTAAACAATAAACACTATCTAACTGTTTGGATGGAAGGTTCGACAGTTTATCTTATTGAGCAAAATTTATTGCCTTTTAAGTTTCAAATTCACAAATCAGAGAGCTATAAAGAAAGCTGTATTGCTATAAAAACGATGATTGTAAGAGGTGCTGGTGCAATAGGAGCAACGGCAGGTTTTGCGATGGCACAGGCTTCTAATGAAGCACCTGAAAATGATTATATTAAATTTTTGGAGAAAGCAAAGAAAGAAATTGAAGCAACAAGACCAACTGCCAGAAATTTATTTTATGCAACAAACAGGGTTTTTAATGCCGCCAAAATTTCAAAACAAGAAGCATATAAAGCTGCTCAAGATATTGCAGCGGAAAATGTTCAAGATGCCAAAAAAATTGGAGAGTTTGGAAATGAGTTAATTAAAGATGGATATAATATTGAAACTCATTGCAATGCAGGATGGCTTGGTTTTGTCGATTATGGAAGTGCTTTGTCTCCAATTTATGCAGCTAATAATGAGGGCAAGAAAATTTTTGTTTATGTTGATGAAACACGACCACGAAGTCAAGGAGCAAGATTAACAGCATGGGAACTGAAAAATGAAAATATACCTCATGCAATTTTGCCAGATAATGCAGGTGCTTATATAATGTCGAGAGGTAAGGTTGATATGATGATTGTTGGTGCCGACAGAATTGCAGCAAACGGTGATGTAGCTAATAAGATTGGAACTTTTGAAAAAGCAATAGTAGCACGAGAGTTTAATGTACCTTTTTATGTTGCAGCACCTTGTTCAACTTTCGATTTGGATTGCCATACAGGGAACAATATTATTATTGAACAAAGAGATGAAGATGAGGTTTTATACCAAACAGGATTGTTAAATAACGGCGAGATTGAAAAAGTACTTGTTTGTTCGCCAGGCTCAAATGCTATAAATCCTGCTTTTGACGTTACTCCAGCTGATTATATTACAGGAATAATTACTGAAAAAGGAATTATTAAACCAAGTGTTGAAGAAATAAAAAAATTATTTAAATAAATAAAAAAATGTCATATAAGAATAAGAAAAAGGAAGTCGCATATTTTATTAGGCGTCTTTATGCTCAAAAATTAACAACTTGTCTTGGAGGAAATATTAGCTTTAAAGCTGATGATAATAATGTTTTAATTACACCGTCACAATTAGATAAAGCTATACTGAAATCTAATCAAATAGGAGTTGTAACTATTGAAGGAGAAAATTTAACTCCAAAATATAAATTGAGTATGGAAACAGGAATGCATCTGTCAATTTATAAAAAACGTAAGGATGTGAAGGCAATTATTCACGCACATTCAACTTTTGCAACAAGTTTTGCAGCGATGCAAAAAGACATTAACAACAACCTTACAGGTGAAACAAGAGCAATAATAGGCAATATAGTTGCTGCACCATATGCTTTAATGGGAAGTGAAGAGTTAGCGAAAATTGTTTCTGATAAGAGTGTTGATGCTAATGTAATATTAATGGAAAATCACGGAATTATTGCATTTGGAAATACACTTTTAGAAGCTTTTAACAGAATTGAAGTTTTAGAATCTGCTGCAAAAATGACAATTGTAACAGAATTAATGAAAAGTAAAAAAGAATTATCGGATAAAGATTTAAATGTGTTGGATCATTTTCTTGATGATTGATGATTATTATATAAAATATGAATCCGCTTCGAAAAGCAGCTAAGTGGTTAACTTTTTAAAAAAATTGCAAGCTGTAAATATGTACATCAGCTTGTTATAAATCCGCTAAGCGACTATAAATTAACAACTTTTGTTTTCGGAGTAGTCTCAAATATTGAAAGTTAAAAAATTTAGACTATGAAATTTAATTTTGATAAGATTGTTAACCGAGAAGGTACAAATACAGTAAAATATGATTTAAGAAGATTGTTTTTTGGCACAAATGATGTAATACCAATGTGGGTAGCAGATATGGAATTTGAAGCACCTCCTTGCGTTACAGAGGCTTTAATAAAAAGAGCTCAACATAAAATTTATGGTTACACACTAAAACCCGAATCTTATTTCCAATCAATAATTAATTGGCTACAAAAAAGACATGATTGGGATATTAAAAAAGAATGGATATCGTCAAGTCCGGGAGTTGTATCTGCAGTAACAATGTCGGTTATGGCTTACACTAATCCTGGTGATAAAATTATTGTTCAAACACCCGTTTATTTCCCTTTTTTTTCGAGTATTACTAATTCCGGTAGAGTGCTCGTAAACAATCAACTTCAGTTATTAAACGGTAAGTATGAAATTGATTTTGATGATTTAGAAAAGAAAATAAATAATGATGCAAAAATGCTTGTTCTTTGCAGTCCTCACAATCCGGGAGGAAGAGTATGGACTAAACAAGAGTTGCAAAGGATAGGGGAGTTGTGTGTTAAAAATAATGTAGTTATAGTTTCTGACGAGATACATTCTGATTTAATATTAAGAGATTATAAGCATATACCAATTGCATCAATATCTAAGCAAATTTCAGATATTACAATTACTTTAATTGCACCCAGCAAAACATTTAATGTTGCGGGTTTGTCAACCTCAGTTGCAATATGTTCGAGTAAAGAATTGATGAAAAAGTATAATGATATTTTAGATACAAATCACATAGGATTTGGAAATATTTTTGGACTCGAGGCATTAGAAGCTGCCTATACTTATGGTGAAGAGTGGCTTGAGCAGTTAATTGATTATGTTCAAGACAATATAAATTTTGCATATAATTTTGTTGCTAAAAATATGCCTAAAATAAAGGTGGTTAAACCAGAGGCAACTTTTTTAATTTGGTTTGATTGCAGAAATTTAAATTTAAACGACGAAGAGCTAACTAAATTCTTTGTTAATGAAGCAAAAGTAGGCTTAAATGTTGGAAACACTTTTGGTAAAGGGGGGGAAGGGTTTATGCGGATGAATGTAGCTTGCCCACAATCGCTTTTATTACAAGGTTTAGAACGTATTAAAGTAGCTTATGATTCTAGGTTCGAGTAAATCGCCTCAATTTTTTATATTATTCTAAATGATTTAACCAATGAATCCACTCTGAAAAGCCGGTAAGCGGTTAATTTTACCAAAAGACAGAAAGCTATAAATGGATATCTTTAGTTTTTGGATTAGTCTCTCCAATAAAATTATTTATGATTAAAATATTGTTGATTAGCTGTTTAAACTTAAACAGCTAATTTTTTTTATAAAATTGTTAGGTTTATAATATAAACTACTTTATATTTGTGACATGTTCATAAATTAAAAATTTTAAAAAAATGGAAAATAACGAAAAAAAATTTAATCCAGAAGAAAGCCTCAAGTTAATTGATGACATGATTACCACTGCTAAAGGTAATATTAAAGATGGAAGTTTTTATTTTTTACTTTGGGCATGGATTGTAATTGCTGGTAGTTTAGGGCATTATATTTTACTTAAATTCACAACTTTCGAACATCCTTATATTGCGTGGTCGGTTATTTTTGTAGGAATTATTTTATCGATGGTACATGGGTTTATGCAAAGTAAAAGAGACAAAGTTACTTCACATATTGAGAAAGTATATGTCTTTATATGGTTTGCTTTTTTAATTAGTTATTTTATTATTGGTTTTTTCTCGAGTAAAATTAATTATCAAATCACACCTATTGTATTTATTCTGAGTGCTAATGCTACATTTTTATCTGGGATTATTATCAAATTTAAACCCCTTATTTTTGGTGGAATTTTTATGTGGGTAGCTGCAATTATTACATTTTTTTTAAGTCCTGAAAACCAATTGTTATCAATTCCTATAATTGTTACTTTTGGATATTTAATTCCCGGTTATATTCTAAGATGTAAAGAAAAAAAAGATGTATAAAAAGTTAAATCCAATATTACACTCCCAATTGCGATTAGCTGTTATTTCTTTGCTTATGAATGTAAAAGATGCTGATTTTACATATATAAAGGAAAAGACAGGAGCTACTTCAGGAAATTTAAGTGTACAAATTGAGAAACTTTCTGAAGCCAATTATATTTCAGTAAATAAATTTTTTAAAGGGAAAAAACCAAAAACTGTATGTAAGATTACAAAAAATGGCATTGCTGCTTTTGAAGAATATGTAAATAATCTGAAAAATTATTTGGGGATAAGTGAGTAAGCGAAGTTAAACTGTTTATAATAATTAAATAATATGAAAAAAATAATTATTTTTTTTGGAGTAATATTAGCATTAGGGGCAAAAGCCCAAGACAATGGTTACAAAAGTTTGTTTGGAAATAATTTTAACGTTAGTGGATTTGGCGGACCAAGCATGATGCTCACTAACGTTAGTGGAGAATTTGCATACATGATGGGAGGTGGAGGAGCAGTGTTGTTGAATAAAACGTTTTTCATTGGTGGTTATGGATATCGGTTGATAAATAGGATTGAACCAAATTTGAATGATGTTGTTTTTCCACAACAAATTGGAGGACAATATTTACAAGAAAATAGTATTGATTTTGATTTTGGTGGTATATGGACTGGTATTATTATTAAAGGAAATAAAGCTATTCATCCTATTGTGAGTTGTCAGTTTGGTTGGGGAAATTTGTCTTTAAATAATGATTATGCAAATATTGATGACCCTGTGTTTGTGATAAATCCAATAATTGAGATTGAAGCTAATATTACTCGATTTTTTAGAATGTCGATTGGTGGTAATTACAGGATTGTTCAGGATGTTAATTTTGGGGAATACAAAAACAGCGATTTTTCCGGAGCAGGATTGTTTTTTGGATTTAAATTCGGATGGTTTTAAACTCTTTTGTTCGTTTATTTATACTAAAAATCATTGCTCCAAAAAATTCACATTTACAGTTTTTAATACGATTGTTATGCACAATTTTATGAGAATTATTTCAATTTAACATGATAAAAATTTATACTAATCAGCAACTGGTAAGTAATAATAAATTTTAACATTAATCAGAATTTAAAAATTTTAACAATGGAAGAACAAGCAAATAAATTAGAAAGAGTAACAAGAAAATGGTGGTTCTTTGCAATTCTAATAGTTGCACAGTTTATGGTTATGCCTTTTTCAAGCCGAAATTTTGACTTTACTAAAATTGGAAGCATCATCAGTACTACGCTTAGCAATTCGTTTGTGGTAGAAATGCATGACTATTATCTTTGTTTTCAGCTTTTTGCAATCATTACATTGGTGCTACTATTCGTATTGAAAAATAAATTTTCTAAGTTATTTAATATCTATGTTTTTTTAAGTTATATAGCTTTTGCCATATTACAAAATGTTGCGGTGACAGAAAATTATGGACTTAGCGTCGTTACAATTAATATCTTGATGTTTTTATTTGTTGCATACGCTTGGCTGAAAGAAGTGTTAAAACCTGAAAACGATTATACTTTTAGCAACTTAAATTGGAAAGAAAGTTGGTTGATACCTTTAGCATTTATAGCATTTTGGGCACCATTGAGCTATGGTGTATTTGATTTTAAACCAATGCATTTATTATATAGTGGATCAAGTTTAGCATTTTGTTTAATGACCCCTGTGTTTTTGACCATAATGACATTCAATATACCGAAAATCAACATAATAACATATAGGATTACAGCAATAATTGGAGTAATTATTGGTTTTTACAATATGATGAATTTTCAAAATCCTAAAATGATAAATGTAGCAATTCTTCACTTTCCATTACTTTTTATTTCAATTTATGCTTTGATAAAAAGCTATAAAATAAAGAATAAATAAAATTAGTAAAAAATAACGGAGCAAACGCAAAATTCATTAATTTGATTTATTCAAATTATTGGATTTTGCGTTTGCTTCTCTTTTCACTTTCAACTTATCCTCACAACTTCACATCATTTTCACTCATGAAAAACAATTGCTTCATAAATATAAATATCAGCATCTTTCCATCCGTCCCAACCAATACCGGCTTTGTCACGAGCACAATGTCCTAAAAATTCTTTTTTAGTCCAGTTAGTTTCGTTAGCTACTTGAGGCAAAAAAGTGCCTGAAGAGTTTTCTTTTTTGATATAAATTCCATCTCTACCTAAATTAATTTCGTCAATGGAATTAATTTTTTTCATAGGACTTAAAACGGAAATTTCAATTCTTAAATTATCAATTTCGTTTGGGCTGATTTTGTTAAAACGATAGTCTTGTGTAGATGAAGCAATAGTCATTTGTTGCACAATTTTGTGTAGAGGACTACTAGGATTAAACCGCCCTATACACCCTCTTAAAACTCCTCTTTGGGTTAGCGTAACGAAAGCTCCGCAGTTGCTCAATAGTATTTCTGAAAAATTTGAAATGTCAATATCAGGAATATTGTTTTCATTTATATATTGTTCAATAGTTATTCGAGCAATATGCAACAAGTCTTTTTTATCTTTTTCGCTAAGTTTGAATTTATTATTTTCCATTTTTTTTGGTCTTGTGAGCCAATTATTATTGGAACAACCCCTGCTCTTTCGGATTTGCAATCCGAAAGCTTATAAACCCAATCAACACAGAATTTTCAGATTGCAAATTCGAAAGAGCGAATCCCTATAAAAAAATTGATATTTTTTATTTTATAAGAGACAATCCTTCAAGAGCTGATTTATCATCTTGTGAGATTAGCAACACTTTATTAAATAAAATTTTTGCTTCTCTCATTTTACCTGTTTGAAAATTTGCCCAGGCATACATAAGTAAACCATCGTAGTTGAATGGATATAGATTTACAACTTTTTTAAAATATTTTAGAGATTTTGCATAATCTTTTCTGCCATAATAAATAAGTCCTAATCTGTAATTAGCTGTTGTGTTATTTGGAGAATTAGTTATTATTTGCTCATATAAATTTTTTACTTCATCCCATTTTCCCAATGCTGCTTTTGGTAATACTAATCCAAATTTTGCTTCTTCAGAGTATGGCATTAGTTTAATTGCACGGTTGTAGTAAACAGAAGATTCTGCAAAATTTCCTGTTTGATAGTTTAACCATCCTAAACGCAGGTTAATTTCATAAGAGTTTTCATCGTAAATATTTTTTATGGTTTTTATAGAATTAGTGTAATCGCCTTTTTTTTCCATGTTAAGGCTCTTGTTAAAATTTGTTTTAAGCAAGTCGAAATTTTGAGCAAAAAGACCTAAGCTCATAAGACAAAAAACAAATGTAATTGCTAAAGATTTTTTTAAAAGTACCATTTTATTCCTCCTGTTATTGAATTATTAATATATTTAATATCATTGTATTCTCCATTAATTGAATACGTATTTGTGTAAGATGATTGTTGAAAAATTGCGAATATTTGCATCTTACCTTTATTTAAAGAAAGATAGAAAGTTGATCCAAAAATGTTGTTCAATTTGTCAATAGAATTATTAATTACAAGAGCATCATTGTAAATGAAATTATATATTCCATTTCCCACAAAAATAAAAGGTTCTATTGTTAATGATTTAAAAGGGACAAATCCCAAGTTCCCTTTTATTATATATTTGGAGGTGTTAACATTATCTTTTGTTGCATATTGATAAAACCCTTGAGTACCAAAGTAAAATTTTGTATTGGCAAAAGGATAGTAATATAATGATAATGAAGGTTGAATTTGAGTGCCTGAATTTAGGTTTGACAAAGATGCGGACAGTTTTATATCAAAAAGGGAAATGTTTTTTGAAAAAGCTCCAAAGAAAACCAGATTGTTTGTTTTTAAGTTATATAGCAAATTAACATTTTTTCCGCCATGGTTTGATGAAATTATGTCTTCAGCCTTAATATTTGTATTAACAGAATGCAACCCCAGGCTTAAGTTACTACCTTTTGCTACATGCCAATTACAATTAATATAGTATTGAAACATATTAACATTTTCAGTAAATTCATCTACGCTGTAGTTTTGTGAGTAAATATCATTAGTGGCATTTATGTAACTAAAAGCGTGAAAAACTTTGAGTTTGTTTTTAGACAAATGAGTTAGATTAACACTAAAATAGTTAAACGAGTTTGATACTGTCTGTTCAAGATTATCTATAATTTTTAAATCTGCCTTATAATTCTCATAAAGATTTGTTTTATATTCTGTTCCAATTCCATTGACAAATGAATTTTCGTTATAAAATTTTAATTTTTGTTTAAGATTAGGTGTAAAACTATGAGAAAGAATTCGAGCATCTTCTGTTCTTCCGGAAAACACATATGCATAATATAAATATTCTAATGCAATATTATCGTTCGGCGTTTCACTCACAACTTTTTCGAAGAAAGGTATTGACTTGCGATAATTTTTTAACTCATAATAAGCAATACCCATACGATATTGTAGATAATAGAAATCGACATTGCTTTTTAATGAATTATTGCCATATTTTATAAGTTCTTTCCAATTATTTTGTTGATATAAGAGAAAAGATTTATTGTTGACACTAGTATAATTATATATTTCCTGTGATTTCACAGTGCTAATAAATGTTACTAATAAAAGAGAAAAAATTAATTTATACATGTTGCTTTTATTTGAGTTTTATCAAACGAAATATTTAATTCATTTACCCCTTTGTCGTTTATGCAAATATCAGATGAAAATGTTTTTTTTGTTTTATTAAATATTTTAAGTTCGGTTTTGGCTACTAATTTTATTTTTGAAGGTGAAAAATCATCATCAATAGAAATGTAATTCATTGAAAAATGAGCATTGAGAAATATTTTAAATGGTGCAATAAAATCTTGTAAAAACATATTCTTCTTATTGAAAATTATATTTGGAGGAATACGGTCGTTTACAGAAAGTCCTTCGTAAAAGCCAAGTTCTACCTTATAAAGCGATAAGAAAAAATAATATAAAAATGATTTTTTATCACCCTCAAAATAAGTGAAATAATGCAATAGTCCATCATTTTTTAAATAAGCAAATGAACCAGATTTTTTGCAATTTATGTAAGTATTGTTGTAGATGTCGGTTTCCACATCCCAAGATATAGTTTCTTTTTTTGTTTTTCCATCTTTAGTTATCGAAACAACATTAAATTTTATAGTTTGTCCGGGTATAAAATGCAAGGCGTTTTTTAACAGACTATTTGTTTGAATATTACTAATAGTCTGATTTTTTTCGGGTTTGCTAAAAGATTTCAGTTTGTAACCGGAATTGTTTTTTTGCATATAATGTGCAATTGAATAATCAATTGTTTGTGATCCAATAAAAGGTGTTGCCTGAAGTTGAAAATGTAGGTGTGGATAAGGCGACCTGCCTGAATTGCCACACAAAGCCAATGTTTGTCCTTTTTTCACAAGTTCGCCTTTTTTTACTTTAAATGTTTCAGGTTTAATATGGCTTAACTGAGAATACAGATATTCAGTGTGTTTAATCGTAAGGCTATTCCCCCAGTTATTAAGAGTATTTATGTCTCCTATTAAATTATCGTCAATGCCATCAATAATTTCAACAATTATGCCATCTGCAGGTGAAATAACCGGTTTTTCATAGCAATAGTAATCTTTGCAATAATCGCCTTTAGATTGATATTGATTGCCATTATCATCGTTAATAGTTAAGTCCCAAGCATGTTGCCATTCGTTTTTATGAGTATATTCTCCTTTGTGCCCTTGAGAAATTGTCCAATCGCCTAATACGGGTAAATAAACAGGATAATAAAAAATATCAGAAAATCTAAATAAATTATTTTTGTATGAGTAAAGATTTTTTTCAGGAGAATTGAATTGGATTAATGGTTCAACCAGTTCTTTACCTTTTTGCATCCTTAATTTTAGAGTATATAAAAATATAAGTGAAATTACATTAAAAGGTAAAGAGTAAATAGGTAATTGATAATTAATAAATATTTTATTAAACCCAAAAGTTATAAGTACTGTTACAGGAAGTAGCAAAACAACCCAAAAATAAGTTGACTTTGATGGAATAAGGAAAAATCCTCCAATAGCAATTGCTGTTAAAATGTAGTTAAAGCCTATAAATGTATAGCTTAATTCATTAAAATCAACACCTATGAAATTATAAAACAAGTATGCTGTATAGAATCCCAAAAAAGATAATGTAAATGCTATTCTTGAACTTAGGAGCAAGCCTATTGATATTAAAATTCCTGCAAGAACATTAAATTGGAAAATTATTGCAGCTAATGACAAAAAATATATTTTTAAAGATTGAAAAATTGGAATTGCCTCAATAAAATTATAAATATCTACAAGGTTTTGTCCGCCAAGCGAAAATAAGTCATTAAAGAGGTAAATTCCACGTTGACTTAAGCCCAATAATTCTAATTGACCAGCCGAGAGATTTATCATCCATGCTACTAATAAAAACGGAATACTTAAAAATGGCAACGAATATTTATATAAGAATCCTTCAAAAGCAATAGTGATAAATAATGTTAAAATTGACAAGAAAAAAATAATTATCAAAACGTGCAGACCGGGTTCAAATGTTATTCCGGCAGCTAAGCCTACTAATAATGAGTTAAACCCATATAAGCCTGTTTCTATGTTAAATTTACTGAAATTTATAAGGTTGGCTGAAATATTAGTAATAATAACAGCAACAAGCCCACCAATTCCTGTCCAAAAGTCAAAAAAGCTAACAATCAATAATATAATTCCCAATATTTTATTCTTTGTGAAAAAAATTTGAGCGTAGCTATTAATTACTGATTTATAATAGTTTTTCAAGTTTGTTGAGGAAATATTCATTAAAAAAAATTATTTTTTTAAATATTTAGGCGTAATTTCAAGGTTTTCAAAAACTGAATTAGTCTCATTTTTTCTAATTATATGAGCTTTGCTTTCAGTATCTATTAATATAATTTTCGGTCGCAAAGTTATAAACTGCATCCATTGTGTCATATTGTATGCACCAATACGTTTAATAACAACATTGTCGCCTTTTTGCAAAATCGGGAATTGAATGGCTTGTCTAATAACATCAATATTCATACATAAAGGACCATAAATGGTAGTGTCTTCAGTTTGGGTTGAGCACTGTTGAGCAGGAAATATTTCATGCTCATACCAAAATGAAGTAAATAACATATTAACTCCAATATCAATAATTGTTGCACGACGACCACTTGCAAGCCGTTTGTTTGCCAATACTGTTCCAAGAATATATCCTGCATCATCAATAAGAGCTCTGCCAGTTTCCAAAATTAAAGTTGGAAGATTTTCGGGAGATATTTGAGAATTTATAATAACATTTGTTATAGCATCTGCATAATCGTCAAAGGTAGGGCAGGTGTCGGTTCCTGGTAAATAAGCTCCCTTAAGAGTGTTTTTTGAAGCAAAACCACCCCCCAAATCAAGGTATTTTATTTTGTGTTTATATTTATGATCAATTTCAAGAGCAAGGTCAATCAGTTTTTTTGTAGCAACTGAATAAGGTGAAGGGCTCATCATATATGTACCTATGTGACAATGAAGACCTACCAAATTTAATTTTTTGCTAATCATAATGCGATTAATCGCATTCCATGCTTCTCCATTTTCATAGTTAAAACCAAAACGATCCCATTGTGGGAAAATGCCAGTATCCATATTTACTCTTATAGCTACTTTAGGTGTTTCGTCAATACTATCGGCTATTTCAATGAGCATATATAATTCATCGAAATGATCAATATGAATTAGTGATCCATTTTTGGAGGCTTTTATTAAATCCTCTTTGCTTTTATCCGGTCCGTTAAAAATTATGTGTTTTCCTTCTATGCCATTTTTTATAGCTTTTTCGTATTCAAAACCTGAAACTACTTCTGCCCACGATCCAAGTTGGTGAAATAATGAGCAAACAGCATTAAGATAATTTGTTTTATACGACCAGGCAAATTGAATTTTTGGATAGCGACTGGTGAAAGCTCTTTTAGAATTGTTATATGTTTCTGTAATAGTTTTTTCAGATAAAACAAATAAAGGTGACCCATAATCTTTTAAAAGGTCTTTTACAGAAACACCATCAATATAACTTATTGGTTTTGTATTAACATTCATGCCAAATTTATCGGGCATGCCTGCATTAACTTTATTTATGATTGGAGATTCGTATCTTAATTTTTCCATAATTATTAGTTAATTATAATTCACCGTTAATATTTAATTTTTCAAATTGAGAAATATTACCAATTAAATCATAGGAATAACGTATAAACATAATTCCTGTTTTATATGTTTTGTATGGCTCAACATTAATGCCCATTGCTAAATTAACCAATGCTTCGGGTAAATTCTGACCGGCACCATTAGCCAAATATACCCAAGCGGGAATTCTGGGATTAATCTCAATCATAAAATATTTATTATCTTCAGTTTTAATCATTTCAAGCTCCATGCCACCTCGCCAGCGTGTTTTTTTGATTAAATTTCGAGTTATTTCAAGCATCTTTTCATCGTCCAAAGTAATGCCGCCCCATGCTTTTCCTTTGTCTGTTATATATTGTTTCCGCATTGGAACAGCACCAATTGTATTTCCTTTGCCATCTCCCAAAGCAACCACATTAACTTCTGTTCCTTGTATATATTCTTGAATAATGACAGGAACTCCCCATTTAGAAGCAATTTTATTAAAATTGTATTGTAATTGCTCTAAGTTATAAACAATATATGCATCGTAGAATTTCCCTTTTACTAAAACAGGAAAATCAAATTTATCGTTTATGTTCGAAAGATCTGATATGTTTGTGACAGCAATACTTTTAGGTACATTAATATTATATTTTTTGCCAAAAGAAGGTAGATTCGCTTTATGTCTCTCTTCAAATTGCTTAATACTTGGCAAAAAAGTTTTAATACCCATTTGTGCAAGTTTTTTTTCATTTTTCATGAATGTATAGAGCTCTGCATCAAAATTTGGTATTATACAATCTAATTTTTCACAACTATGAATGTACTCTATTTTTTTTATAAAAGCCTCTCCACCTGCTGATGGATAAGGTATTTGATATATTTTATCGGCAGTATTGGGCATGTATATTCCTGGCTCTAAATTTTCATATGCTAAGCCAATAATTCTAACATCAAAAGTGTCAGATTCTCGCAATCCTCTTATCACAGGAACACCCGGACCAGGGTTATCAGTGTTATTTAAGCCTGTTACTGCAATAGTATATTTTGGTTTTACCATTATTATAATTGTTTAATCTTATTCATTTTCAAGAAGATGATTGTTTTTTAACATTTGAATAAAATCGTAGTAATTTTTTTCAAATGTAATTGTATCCACATCATACTTTTCAAGGATGGCATCTGATATTTCCTCATATTTTTTTTCATTTTCGATAAATGATAAAATTTCAATGCCAATTGGATTTAAGGTAAAAGAATCTCCTGTTGATGGATTAAAAATAAACCCCGTTTCGCTTATTGCAATATTTTTTTTGAGTCTCATTCTTTTGTTTATTAGTAAAAAGGTTTAATTAATATCATTTTAAGAAAGGTTGCTTTTTTTACGAATTTTATCATGATAACCGGTGTAAGGTAAAAAAAAAACAAATAGGAACAAAAAATATAAATATTGATTAACAGTGTTTTAATTATTAAATATCTTGTACTAATGAGATTTTTCGACGGGTATGAACAATTCAATAAATATATGATTTTTTTTTGCTCAGTAAAAAAAATGTTTACATTTGCCCTTTAATTGGTTTCATTAGAATTAAAAAGGAATATCGTTAGAATCGATAACAGTTCCCGCTGCTGTGATGGCTATTAAATGTTTTAACAGAATGTCACTCTTCATAATGAAGGGGAAGGCGTTAAAACAGGCCTAAGTCAGAAAACTTGCCAAATATATTGATTTTGTAGCCTGCGGAGAACGGGTAGCTAATCAGTTCGATATTTCCTTGGTTTTCCATTGTTATCGTATGCTGCAAAATCAGTTTTATAAACATTTAAATTGCAGTAACAATGAAAAAATCAAAAAATCATTTACGATTTGGAATCCTTTCTCTATTAGTTTTACTGGTTGCTTTAAGCCGATTAATACCACATCCTCCTAACTTTGCTCCTATTGGAGCTATGGCATTATTTGGTGCAACTTATTTAAAGCAGAAGCATTTTGTTTTAATTATTCCTATAGCTTCCATGTGGCTTAGCGATTTAGCTCTTAATAATATTGTTTATGCCCAGTATTTCGATCACTTTGTTTGGTTTTACCCCGGATGTTATTGGACTTATGGAGCCTTTATCGTAATAGGATTTATTGGATTTGGATTACTCAAAAAAATCAAAATTCAAAATATTTTATTAGCCTCATGTTTGGCATCAATTAGCTTTTTTATTTTATCAAATTTTGGCGTTTGGTTATCAGGAATAATGTATCCAAAAACATTTACTGGTCTGATGATGAGTTATACAGCAGGATTGCCATTTCTGAAAAATACATTTATGGGCGATTTGGTTTATTCCGGATTATTATTTGGAGTATTTGAATTAGCAAAGTATCGTTTCCCAATATTACAATTTCAAACTAATCAATATAAATAAAAAAAGAACGACAGGCTTCTGCAAAAAAAACTGCCGTTCTTAAGCTAAAAACAATTAATTATAATTAAAAATTGCCTTATGAAACAAAACTACAAATTTTCTATAATTTTTATAGGATTATTTTTATGTTTAAATTTTTCTTTTGGACAGGGATTTTCTCATAAAAGTAACAAATTCATTAATCAAATGCGAAACTCAAGTGATTATCGACGCAATATAAAATTTGCCGATATGTTTGAATTTCCTGCTGATATTGACATTAAAAGCGAAATTTCCATTAATCCGGAAATAACCATCAGCTACCGTTCTAGTGATATTACAAAAATAAATAATGATGGTTATTATTTCTCCACTTGGGGTGGACAGTATTTTTACTACAATATACCTAATGAAGCCTATGGGCAAGATACCCTTTATATTACAATAACATACATGGAAGTAAGTGCAGAATCCATGGTCATAACTGATATTAATGATATTGAATGTGTTGACGAAGCATACGATCTTAATATTGGAGATGCTTTAGAAGTTGATGTCCTTAGAAATGACAAACCTTCATCTTTTTTAGATAAAAATACTTTTGCTATAATAAACAATGTAAGCTATGGAACTATATCAATAGTTGAAGCCGGTGTGCTTAAGTATATTAATAATGAAACAACTCCAAATTATACCAGCGATTATCTTACTTATAAAATTGCTGATGATGATGGTAATTATGATACAGCAAGGGTAGAGTTTAACATTCATAAAAATTCTTATGTGTCAGAAGTTTTTGATTTTCTTCCTGCACCGGGACAGTTTACAAATACCGGATGGGCTGATACAGCAGCAGCTAAACAATTAATTGGAACAGCAAACGGAGGAGTTTCGCTTGGTGGGTTTGGTGGCTATGTTGTTGTTGGTTTCGATCAGCCAATTGTTGATCGCGATCAGAATCCTTATGGTGTAGATTTTACAGTAAATGGGAATGCCTTTGGAGCCTGGGGTGGCGGAAGCTGGTGCGAACCGGGAGCTGTTCAAGTTTCGTATGATGAAAACCATAATGGTAAACCTGATGATGAATGGTATGAATTAGCAGGTGCAAACTACTATCTTGATGGCACTATCAAGAATCTTACCATGACATATTACAATCCTAAATACAATACCCGAAAAACTATACCATATAGCACAGATAAAGGATTTAATGGTGCGATGAGAACAAATGGTTTTCATGCACAATCATACTACCCAGATCCTTATAGTTTTGGAATCAATCCTGATGCTATTTCCTATACAGGAAATATGATTAATTTTCAATTAGACAAAAGTAATCCAGGATATGTAAGGGCAATGCGTTGGCCTGCTTTTGGATATTGCGACAATCATTCGAACAACAGGTTTCCTACAAAACCAACAAATCCATACTTTAATGATGAAAACGGAAATGCATCAGATGGTTTTGATTTAAAATGGGCAGTAGATATGAACGGAAATAGTGTATCTCTGGATACAGTTCATTTTGTAAAAATATATAACCCCTCACAAGAAGATGGTGGGTGGTTAGGTGAAGTATCTACCGAAGTAATGCAAGTTAGTATTACAACACCTGATCCAAATTATATTCCACAAGATTATGAATTTCATTATATTGGATCATCACAAATACAGGTGCTAAAAGGTACAACATTGCAATATAACGGAATTTTATTTAAAAATGGAATTCCTCAAGCAGGAACTGCTACATGGATATCTGACAGTACACATGTTGCTAATATAGATAATACCGGATTGTTAACCGCTATTGAAACAGGTCAAACAACCTTACACTTTAATATGAAACCAAGTGTTCCCAGCGACTCTATTAATCTTGAAGTAGTTGAACTTGATGCTGTTTTTGTTGAAATGGTATATAATACTAATTTCAGTAATGATACTTTAAGGATAAAATTAGGAGAAAAGGAATTTATTAATGTTGAAGCTGCTATTAAAGGCACAAGATCTGGAACTTCTGGATATGGTGACCATAATCGATTTGTGTACGAAACCTACAATTATTTTTCAAGTAATACGAACGTAGGAATCATTGATAATGGCTTTTTTACATCCAAAAGTACAGGAACAGTGAAAGTGTCTGTTCAATCAACACATTACCCTGAATTAAGAGATACTATTGTTGTTATTGTTGAAGATGTTCCAAAAATCGTAGCCCTTACTGATACTATAAACTTAAAATATTACGAAAGACAAGGTGTTTTTGAAAATAACGAACTTTTTAGTACCGGAACAGATGCAACAGTATTTATGGAAATTATTAATGCTCCTGGAAATGCATTTGTATCTGAAATTAAAAGCAATAAATTTGAATATAGTGCTAAAGAAAATATTTATGATTATGAAACCATTAAATTTAGAGTAACTGCTTTTGAGCAAACTCAGGAAATTGAATTGATTTTCCATACACTTGAACCTGAAAGTTTTGATACCCCAAAGCAAGTATTATTTGTAAATGGAGGTCAATTTGGAAATCTTAATTCTCCTACAAATTTAATGAGCTACTTTTTAGAACAAGATACTACTATTCAAATTGATAATTATCTTGCAGGAGCAACATCTGTACAAGACATGTTAGTTGATGGAGTTTATGCGTTTGTTTCTGCCGATTATTATATTACAAAATATAATATTTCTACCAGAACAGCTATTGACTCTATTTACACTCAGGACTTACACGCAAACTTTGCTGATGGAAAGGGAACTGAGGCTGCCGGTTTAAATAATAAAATGGTAATATATCAAAATTTATTATTGGTAACACGCCAAAATAGTTCCAGTGCTCCGGAGGATGGATACAATGTAAGGATATATAACAAAGGAGATTTTTCTTTTATTAAAAAAATTCCTGTATCAAATCAAGCAACTGACATTGTTGTTGTTGGAACAAAAGCATATGTAATGATTAACGGTGGATTTGCAGGGAATACAAGTTCTATGGCAGAAATTGATCTTGAAAAACTTGAATTAATTCAAGAAGTGGATCTTGATACCAAAGGCCTTGGAGTTATGCAAATGATTGCCAAAAACAATAAAATATATTGTATTAGATTAGGTGATTATGCTGGATTATACAATTCTGGAATTACAATCTATGATATTAATTCACAAACAGCAGAATTTATAGATATACCAAATCAATTATATGGAGAATCGTCTCCATTAGCAATAGAACCGATGACAAATGACACTCTATTTATTAAAAAAGATATGGGTTATGTTGCTTTTAATACGCTAACAAAAACAGTAGGTACTGACATACATTTTCCGGTACCATCAGATTATACACAAGACTTATATCATGTTGGTCGTGGTTCTGTATACGATAGCAATGATAATAAATACTATGTTGCTTATGGTGGTTGGTTTGGTAATGGTGTAGGACAAATCTACAATTACAAACACGACAGTATAGGCGATTTTAAAAGAGTAAAGGAATCTCCTGAAAGTATGAGATTAAGCAATGCTATGCCAATGAATACAAAACCATATATTGTTAATGGTGCTCCTATCAAAACATATAATGAAGATAAAACATTTAGTTTTAATTTTAGTTGGAATGCATACAAAGATCAAGAAGATGGACGACCAACTGCATATTTAGAGAATCCTGATAAATATGATTGGTTAACATTAAAATCACGTAAAGTTCAAGGAGTATATAATCAAGAAATTCTAGAACCAACAACATTCAATATACCTGTACAAATTTTCGATGTGCATGGAGCATTTATCATTGATACAATGAAAATTACAATTAATCCGTTTGATGATGCACCATTTATAGCAAATCCAATTGCAGATATTACTGTTGATGAAGATGCTACTATTGTAGCCATCAGTTTGGCAAATGTTTTTAGCGATATTGATAACGACGATGCAACTATCACAAAATCAATAATCAGTGCAAACGATGAAAGCTTAGTTAGCATGAGCATTACTGATGATATGCTTAATGTAATATTGAAAGATAACCAATCGGGAGAATTACAAGTAGTACTTGAAGCTACTTCGAATACATTGGCTGTTACCGATACTTTTAATATTACAGTTAATGCCGTTGATGATGCCCCATTTGTTGCAAATCCAATTGCAGATATTACTGTTGATGAAGATGCTACAGTTGCAGATATTAGTCTTGCCAATGTTTTTGATGACATTGATAATGATAATGTTGAAATTACAAAATCAATAATCAGTGCAAACGATGAAAGCTTAGTTAGCATGAGCATTACTGATAACATGCTTAATGTAACATTAAAAGATAATCAATCTGGAGAATTACAAGTAGTAATTGAAGCAAGTTCAAATACAAAAATTGTTATTGATACTTTTAATATTACAGTTAATGCA
>JADFUR010000061.1 GCA_015222055.1 Bacteroidota bacterium
ATGAAAAATTATGTGTATTCTCTTTTTTTTAAATAAATTATAATAATATTTTTCGTGTAACAATTAATGCAGTGTTGTTGAAATCTACAAAGTATGCCATAGTAATTATTCCGAATATCTGTAGCATTATAAGTGAATAAAGACAGGGGTGCTCTCTCTCTCTCTCTCTCTCTCTGAAAAAGTGGGGCTTTAAGTGCTTCCTAATTTTACAGGAAATAATATTTGGTTGAAATAAGAAATCCATTTTATATTTTTAAAATTATTCTAAAAACAAATTTAGATTATTATTAAATACAAGTCAAATTTTTTTTTGAGGTCGGGGTAGTAATGTTTAAGTTTCAGATAATTTTTCCCTTGTACTAATCTGAGTTCGATATAAGAAATATTAAATAGAAAAGCGAAGCTGAAAAGTTTGCTTAGCACGTGCAATATTTTTTCAAAGATTAGCAGAAGGTTAATTTGAAGCAAAAAATAATGAATCCTGAGTTCTATTATACCCTGCAAATATTCCTAATCCGCCATTTATGTTACTGTATAAATTAACAGGCTCTGCAAAAATATCATCTTTGACATCTTTATAACTTTTTTTAGATTTTAAATTCAAATACAAGTCTTTGTTTATGGTTGTTAACCAAAAATAAGTATAATTATCACTAGAGACGTAAAGATATTTTATATTTATACTATAAGTTTTGTTTTTAAATTTTGTGTTTGTGAAGATATTTTCGTTAATAGTACATTCGTTTTGCACAAATTTTCCCATATCAGGATTGTAAAAATGATATTGTAAATCATCATATCCGTAAGTATTATCTTTAGTTAATATGTTAAATATAAAATAAGAATCCTCAGATGGTGATTTAAAAATAATTTTTCCATCAAATCTGAGATATCCTGACATTCTTTCGAGATTAACTGAGAAGTTTACCTTTTTAGGTATAGTTGTTGTTGCAGAAATTTTGTTAAATCCTTTAACATTAACAATTAATTTATAAGTTTTATTAACTGTAGGTTTAAAATTGCAAATGTAAAATCCTTTTTCTGTATAATTTAAAGTATCAATAAATAAATTATTTTCATAAAGTAAGCAGATTGCATCAGTTATAAAAACATCATTTTTGTTAGGATTATCAACGTTTGCCGGATAGGTAGACGACACATTTATTTTAACAATACTATCAGGTGTAATAAATCCGTTTATTACAATTTGTTTATCATAATTAATTGAATAATTATCTAACTCTTTTCTGCAAGAAATATTTATTAGTACTGTTAAAATAATTAGTAATAGAGAAATAATTCTTGTGTTTTTTTGAAATAACAATATATTTTTTTTCATTATATTAAAATTTAAAGTTATAACGAATAAAAGGCATAATTGGTAAAATTGAATATTGAAATAATTTTTCGTCTTCTTCATATTCAATATCAAAGGCATTTTGATGATTGTATGCGTTAATTATACCTACAGACCATGTTCGCTCTCCCCATTTTTTCTTTTTCATAAAATTTATATTAAAATCTAATCTTTGGTAAGCAGGCATTCTAAAATTATTTTTTTCATAGTTTTTAACTCTAATTGAACGATATTGAGCGTTACTCATATAATTTGCAGCATAAGTGATATACTTACAAGTTTCCAATGTAAAGGCAGATCCTGTAGTGTAAATCCACGTAAATCCGAAATTTATTTTATCGTTTATTTTATGTGTCAATACTATATTGATATAATGTCTACGGTCGTATTTATACGGAAATGTTACACCACGATTTAAATTTTTGAATGTTCTTGTACTTTTCGATAATGTGTAACTAAGCCAGCCAGATGTGTTGCCAATATTTTTTTTAAACAAAAATTCAATACCATAAGCTAAACCCGACCCCATCTCAATATTACTTTCCCAATCAGATACATCAAAATAGCTTGCACCTTCTTTATATTCAATTAAATTATTCATTGTTTTATAATAAGCTTCAACACTAAATTCATAATTTTTATGTGCATAATATGCCCCCACTACATATTGGTCTGAAACTATGGGCTTTATGCTGTCTGTTGTTGGCATCCATAAATCGGTTGGTAAGCTGATTTTTGATAAACTCAGTAAATGAATAAACTGGTTCATTCGTGAATAAGCAAATTTTACCGAAAGTTTATTTGTTATTAAATATCTTAATGATAATCGTGGTTCAAACAAATTAAATAATTTCTTTTTTACAAAAAATAAAGTGTTTCTAATGCCAATATTTGATGTGATTTTATTATTTATTTTTATATTATTTTCTGCGTAAAACGATAATGAATAATTATTTATATTACTAATATTATAAGATGTGTCGATCATAAACAAATCATCTAACCCTTTACATAATTTTTCTTGAGGTTTAAATATGCTTTCACTTAATTTAAAGCCGAATTTTATTTTGTTTGAAGGGTTTAAATAATAATCAATATCAGATTTTATTCCAATATCGAAGATTTTATTATCGTAAGTGTGATTAAAATTTCCATCACTATTTGTTTTGTCTTCGTTAATATTAACAGTAAAGAATTTATATCTGCTGAAAATCAGGGCTGTATTCGAAAATATTTTATTGCTTAATTTATAATTCCATCTTAGTGAAGAAATTAAATTGCCCCAACCAAAAGTGTTTTTTATTTTTGTATTTTCGTCATTGTTTTTTACGTAATATTTATCGGCACCTGTGTAAATGCTTAAATACAAATTGCTTTTATCTGAAAATTTATAGTTGTATTTAGCGTTTAAGTCTTGAAAATAATATCCACTTAATCCCCCATTTGAGAGTTTAGCCAAACTGGCAGTAAAAATATCGAAATAAGAACGGCGTGCAGAAACAATAAATGAAGATGTATCTTTTTTTATTGGTCCTTCTAATGTTAGGCTTGAAGATAATAATCCAATTGACCCTTTTGCTTGAAAATGTTTCAAATTACCTTCTTTTAAATGTATATCGAGTACTGATGATATTCTTCCGTAATATCTTGCAGGGAATCCTCCTTTTATTAGTTTGGCATCTTTTATTGCATCGGAGTTAATAACAGAGAAAACACCAAATAAATGATTAATATTATATACAGGTACATCATCAATTAAAAAGAGATTTTGGTCAGGACTACCACCCCTAACGTTTATTCCACAAGTTCCTTCAAGCCCTTGTTGTACTCCGGGGAATAATTGGAATGTTTTTAGTAGGTCTTTTTCGCCTAAAATTACAGGCAATTGCTCAACTTTTTTTATTGGCATTTTAATTAAACCTGTCTGTGCTGATTCAACCATTGATTTTTCTCCATAAACAGTAATTTCTTCTAATTGCAGATTTGGTTTTAATAAGATATTAATTACTGTGTCTGAGGTTAATACAAAAGAATGAATAACTGGTTGAAATCCAATAAAGGAATATTTTAGAAATAATTTTTTATTTTCGTTATAAGTCAAACTGTAAAAACCATAATTGTTACTTATAGTACCTGAAAAATTTGTTGTGTCGTAAATATTTGTGCCTATTAATTTTTCTTTACTTCCGGAATTTTCAATGTAGCCACTTATTGTATGTTTTTTTTTTGATAATATATTTTGTCCGAAACTGTTGAATATTGGAGTAAATAATAAAAGTATTATTATAAAAGTAGTTTTGTTCATTTATTTAATTTGAAAAGAAATCGCTAATGTAAAAAAGATTATTATTAGCGATTTCATTATTTGTTTAAAAGAATTGTTAATGATTTATATAAGTTGGCAAAGCAAATCTAAGTCCTCCGGCTCTACGTTTTGTAAAACCTTTGTATAAACCATTCCCAGTATCATCATTATTCTTTGAGTAAAAAGTTGAACGGTCAAAAGTCATTCCCCATACATCGTCATTATGAGATCTAATAGTTCCATCAAATGAAACTGTAACCGATTTTAATTTAACAGAAAAGTTAATATCCATATCATCGTCATCTACTTCATAGATAATAAAGCGTCTGCTGGTTTCTTCCGGCTTCCAGTCTGGTGTAACTAAATAAAAACCGTCTTTAACGCGATGTTTACTAATGTCCCTTCTTGTAAAACAAAAAGTATTATAATCTTCTAAAGTTACAGTTGATGTATTTACTGCTTTAGCTAAAATAATTTTAAATTCAGAACCTCCATGCCAAAAGTTGTCATATTGTTTAGTACACACTAAATGATCTATACCAAGTTTAAAACTTGCGGGAATGGTGTTGTTTCCACCAGTACCACCACCAGTGCCGCCACCTCCATTACCGTCTCCTTCATATTGAGCCATAGATGTTGCTATTTCATTTTGATTAATAATCCAAACAGGATTACTCATAGCATATTCTTCTGTTACAGAAACAGTATCGTAAGAAACAGAACCATCAGAGTTTGTTGTTTTTTTAAATCCAGTGTTACTTTCTGCATTTGTTAATGGATCAAAAGTTACAACAGGTTGAGATATTCCATCGTAATTTTCTGAATATGGCCAATAAATTTGAACACCATTTTCAAGCACAAAATTTCCTAAATCATCAGTAGTTGAGGATTTTAAGTTATTGTTTTTTAAAGCTGATCTGAATTTTTTAGCAAAAGTTTTAATTTTAGAATTTTTTAAAACATTTCTTTGTTCAGGCTTAAGCAAATCATCAAATTTAATAATTTCATCTTTGTAATCTGATATATTATATTTAACACTTTGTTTAATTTCATCTATTACAGATGGATCGTCTGAAATTTTAGCAACAATTTTTGCTGTTTTTTCAAAATTGTCTCTAAGTGTTTTTTGTTCAGATGACAATTCGTTATTAGTTTGTGCAGGTTGTATTTCATCTTTTTTACAACTGTTAAGTATTATTGTTGAGGCAAATAAACCAAGAATTGCTATTATAAAAACATAGTTTATTTTTTTTATTCTATATTTTAAAACTTTATTTTTCATTTTACGTAATTTATTTTGAGATAAAGTCTCATTAAACATTAATTTGTTTGGC
>JADFUR010000062.1 GCA_015222055.1 Bacteroidota bacterium
GAAATTGTGTTTTTTCTTTTTGAGCATTTATTTTTAAAAGAAAAAAAAAGTTTGCTTTTTTTTATTTGGGGACAAGAAATATTTAGCGACAACAGCAAGTATTTGTTTGAGTATCTAAACAAAAAAAATGATTTTGAAGTAAATCTTTTTGTAAAAGACAAAAAGATTTATAAAGAATTGTTTCGAAAATATCCCCAACAAACAATATATGCATTAAGTTTGAAGGGATTTAAGCTTTTTTTTAAATCCAAAACCGTTATTATTTCTAATGGTCTTGATAAATTTTATTTTTTACCGTATTATTTAAGTCCACGAAATAAAAATATTATTCAGTTATGGCATGGTAGCCTGTTTAAGCGATTAGGTTTTCAAGTAAAAAATTGGGAAAAAATTAAAAGCAAAAAAGTATTTCAAAAGTATTCAAAATTTATTGTTTGCTCTACTCTTGAAAGATTTATGGTGTCGTCTTGTTTCGATATGAAAATTGATGATGTGTGGGTTTGCGATTATCCACGTAACGATTATTTTTTTAACACCGATAATAATTTATTAGAAGAACATCCGTATTTAAACAGTAAAGTAATATTATACGCACCTACTTGGAGGGAAGAAGGATATAAAGTTAAGTTTTTTCCTTTTGAAGATGCTGATATTGCTCAAATACAAAATTTTCTTGAACAAAACGATACTTATCTCTTAATAAGAGGACATAAAGAAGAGTGTGAAAGAATATATAACAACTACGATTTACCAATAGACCAAACTAGTAGAATATTGCCAGCAAGTCAGGAAATATTTCCTGATGGTGAAAAATTATTACAATATGTAAATATATTGATTACTGATTATTCCGGAATTTATAACGATTTTTTACTACTTAACAGGCCGATAGTATTTATCCCCTATGATTTAAAAGAATACTCAACTTACAGAGGGGTTTTGCTTAACTATGATAAATTTACAGCAGGACCAAAAGTTTTTAATCAGAAAGATTTTTTAAATGAGATTGAAGCCTATCTTAACAATCCAAAGAAAGATTCTGAATTGAGATTGAAATTGAGAGATGTCTTTCATGATTATTCAGATGGAAAAGCTTGTGAAAGGATAGAAAATTATATTGTTGAATTTTTAAATGAGAAAAATAATTAATTAGGAAAATAATACATAAAAAATATGAAAACATTTAATTGCCCTATATGCTCTTCTGAATTAATAAAAACAGGATATAGAAACATAATATTTAATGCAGAAAATTATTATTGTTCCAATTGCCATTCTTATCATATAATGTCTTATTTTGATTTTTCTGATTATTATGCAAAACAATATCATGATGATTTTTCATTCGTGAAAGCAAAAAAACATTATAAATTATTTTGTGGCTTTCAGAATTCAAGAGCATATTCCAGATGTAGATTTTTTAGAAAACACACCCAGAAACAAAGGTTCGATAATTTTTTAGAAATCGGGGGAGGAAATGGCCAAAATTTTTTAGTTTTCGATTTATTTAATAAACCTAAATCATATATTATTGTTGAACCAAATATAAAATTTAATATTAACAAACCAAATTTAAGATATTATAACAATCTTTTTGAAAACACTGAAGATTCTTCTTTAGGGAAAGTAGATTTAATAATGTTATTTCATGTATTGGAACATATATATGATGTTAATAGTTTTTTAGAAAGGGTTAGAAAATAGGGTTGTAAGTATATGTTTTTTGAGGTTCTGAATATTGAAAATAAAAAAGTTTTAGAAGAAGATCTTTTAAATTACCCTCATTATCATCACTATTCAATAAAATCTTTAGAATGTCTTTTTAAATCGACGAATATTAATGATTATAAATTATTTGGGATTAATCCAATTACTTATCATCCATATAAAAAAGTGCCTTTTTTAAAGCGTATAATATTTAAAGGATTAGGAATAAATGAAATTATTGACAAAAAAGGATTATATATTAGAGGATTAATAAAATTTTAACATGAAATATAAATATAAAACACACACACAATTTAAAAAAACCAGAGATGAAGTTCTTTTAGAATATTGTGACGGTAAGAAAGTTTTGCATATTGGAGCAACAGATTCTCCATATACAGAACAAAAATTTTCAGATAACTTGCTTTTGCATACTAAAATTCAAAAGAAAGCAAGTGAATTACTAGGAATTGATATTGATAAAGATTCAATAGATTTTTTATGTAAAAAGGGTGTTGATAATATTATTGAGTTTAACATGAATAATTTAAAAGAGCTGAATTTTGAACCAGAGATAATTATTTTTGGAGAAACTATAGAACATTTAATGAATCAAGAGATTGCTTTGTCTATTTTGAAAAAAAGCATGAATAAAGACACAAAATTACTTGTTTCAACACCAAATGCTATGTGGCTAAATAAAATAATAGATACTTTTAAATTTCAGGAAATTCAGCATACAGATCATAAAATGATTTTTAGCTATGCAACAATAAAAAATTTGTTTGAAACAAATGGTTTTGTTTTAGATACTCTATATTTTACATTTCTGAATCGTAAACGCGAAGGGGGGACAAAATTTTTTAAAAAATGTTTTTGTAAAATTTTTATGGGCTTTTCAGAGACAATTGTTGCTGTTATAAAATTGGCATAGAATTATTATTTAAAATGCAATCTTAATTTATCTAAACTTTTTTGAAATTTTTCAGGGTCTGTGTTTGCTTTAATATTACCAACACCGAAATAATTGAAATGATAGAAATTTTTGTAAATAATTTTTGCAAATAAATTGAAATTTTCACTTTTTACGGATTTGTCATAGCATTCAATTGCTTGGCGCAAATTTTTAAATTTATCTGTATATTCTAATAAGAAATTAAATCCTGAATATAGCGATTCTCCAAAGGAAATAACCTTTTTTCCAGAGAGTAATGCATCAATTCCAAATGTTGAATTAATTGTTGCTATTATATCGTATTCATTTTTTTCAAAAGTATCGACTAATCTAATTTGAGGGAATTTAGATGATAATTTATTCAATACGAGTATGATTAGTTTATTGTACTTGTTTTGTTCTGCAGGATGGAGTTTAAAATCAACATAGATATTACTATCAATAAGCTTAACAATATTTTGAATGAAATCAACAGGGGATTTATATTTTGAAAAAACATGTAGTTGTGTGTCACTATATATTTGCAGAGGAATTAAAATTTTATATATAGGTTCTTTGCTTTCAGGTATAGAGAAGTAATTTAAATCTAACCATTCACCACGATTTATTAGTTGAGAAAGATACTTTTCCTTTTCGAAATTTAATTTAAACTTTGTTTTTAAAGTTTTAAATAGATTAAAACGGCTTCCGTTTCTGAATAAATAATTTTGAAATCCAGATAGAAAAAAATATGCTTTGACAACTTTTTTTTGATTTGATTGAGGTATTTTTTTTTGATTTGCTTTTAATGATAATAAAATTTTTTTATACTTGTCGCCTATCGGAGATTCTGAATCAATGGTTTTTAATTGATTTTTAAAATCGTTTCGTATTGATGAATAGTAATTTGTTCCCTTTTTATCAAAATAAATAGTTTGTGGAAAATTCGTTATTTCTCCAAAAAATACAGTTCCTTTACATTGGATTATCGCTTTAGAAAAAGCAAGAGCTTCACTTTTATTACCACTCCAGCATAACCCGATAGAATTTTTTTCTATTTTATTTGAAATCCATTCGATATTGTACAAGTACTGACTTTTTGCTTTTTGGGGAGACTTGCCAAAATATTGAATTAAGTAGTTTAATACTTTAGTTTCTCTTCCATCTAAATCTCTTTCTGGTTTTCTCTTTTTTTTATTGTAATACGGAGGGATAAGATAAACCGTATGAAAAACTTTTTTAAATCTTTTTTGTGATTTAATAGTTAAAAATAGTGAAATATTGTCACTAAACACAATGACTTCGTTTTTGGTTTCTAAAAATTCAAATAAACTTAAATAAAAAAAAGCATGATTAAGATGTTGTACGTAAACATATGTTTTCATAAAAATTTATTTTAATATAGCATTAATAAACGTTTGTGATATTTTTCTAGGATTGTTTTTCATCCTTTCGGAATTAATATTATCTAATATAATTTTAGCGTCAAAATTGTTCCCAATAAGCTTTTTTATGCTCGTTTCAATGCCTAACGAGAGAATAAATTCTGTTAGTGTGCTTTCTAAATTTTTTGTTTTTATGTTAATTAAAGTGCACATATCTTCTATGCTTTTCTTTACAAAAGAAGCTCCTCTTTTGTCGTTGCAATCATTTTCTGTAACATTATAGTTAAATTCAAGAAAATGAGCTAAAGTTAATGCTACGGCGTGACCATGAGGGATTTTATAATGACTCGTAAAAGAATATGACACGGCGTGTGGAGCTGTTGTCTTTGCAATATTTATTGCTTTGCCAGCTAAATGAGACGCCCAAGATACTTTTTCTTTAGCTTTTTCATCATTTTTATTCACAGCCAATGGGAGATTATCCCATAAAACTTTTATTGCTTTCGTCGAATATTCTATGGATTCTTTATTAGAATTTACGCTCCAGTATGATTCTATAGCTTGAGCAAAAGCATCAAGCCCTGTAACTGCTGTTAAATATTTTGAGGCTGAAAAAGCAAATGCAGGGTTTATTAGAACTGTTTCGGGTAATAATTTATTACTTGATACTGAATATTTTTTTTGGTCAACATAAGCAACTGCAAAATGAGTAGCTTCGCTTCCCGTTCCTGATGTTGTAGGTAAGGCAATAAAAGGTACAACACTGCCATTTGTAGTGTTTGAAATAATAAGTGTTTTTAAATTGCCTTGTTCTGAGTGAAAAATGTTAATCAATTTTGCCATATCAATAACGCTTCCACCTCCCACAGCCATTATCAAATCACAATTGTTTTTGTTAAATAAAGATATTCCTCTTTCAACATCTTCAACTTTGGGGTTTCGCTCAAAGTCATAAAATGTTACATGACAAAAGTCGCTTAAAATTGGTTCTATTTCTTTATCTGCACCAGAATAGGTGTAAGAATTTTTTCCCCTTACAAGAAGAATTTTTTTAGGCGATTTTTCAGAAAGTATCTTTTTTAAAAAAGATACTGCATCATATCCAAATTTAACTGTTTGTGTCATTATTTTAGGGTGCTCATAAAATTATTTTTGTTTTCAATAGTAGTTAAAGTTGGTCTTCCAAGATTTTTTCTGGCTCCTTTATTAATTTTAACTTCTAGCAAAGCTGGCCCTTCGGTGTTTTTAAGTTTGATAATATTTTCCGACAAGCTTTTTTTATCATCGGCGATAAATACTTTTTTGTAATTAAAACCTTTGGCAATAGATTTAAAATCAATGCTGTGGCCAATTGTTGGTTGGCCTCCTACAGAATCGTGAGCTCCATTATTAAAAATAATATGCTTATAATTTTTTGGGCATAAACTTCCAATAATTCCCATCGATCCGGTATGCATAATTACAGCACCGTCACCGTCAAAACAAAAAATTTGTTTTTCTTTTTTTTGTAGGGCTATTCCCAAAGCTATTTGACTTGAATGGCCCATAGATCCAACTGTTAAAAAATCATTTTGATGACCTTGGCATAACTCTTCTCTATATTCAAATAATTCCCTAGATGTTTTCCCTGTTGTTGATACAATTATATCATCCTTATTAAGAGCGTCTACAATTATTTTAATTGCATCTTCTCTTTTCATTTCAAAATTTGTTTTTACCTTATTTTTTAATTCATAAGGCTCAAATAAATTTTTTCTAACAACAAAAGCAAAAGGACTGCTACTTTTTTTTATATGTTTTATTGATTTTTCAATTACAAGCTTTGCTTTTTCAAATTCCTCAGGTAATATTTCATAAGGAATATTCATTGCTTCAAGCAATTTTGTTGTTACTTCTCCTTGCTTAATATGCTGTGGTTCATCTTTTATGCCGGGTTCTCCTCGCCAACCAATCATTAATAATATTGGAATACTGTATACTTTTTCGTCAACCAGAGATAATAATGGATTAATTGCGTTCCCAATACCTGAATTCTGCATATATATTAGCGGAATTTTCCCTGTAGCAAGATGATAGCCTGCACCTAAAGCAATTGCACCACCTTCGTTAGCAGCAATTATATTGTTTTCAGCCGCCACATTGTCTGTAAAATAAGCACATATGTTTTTTAAAAGAGAATCTGGTACTCCAGAAAAAAAATCAACACCATTTTTTTTTAATAATTCATAAAACGATTTAGTATTTATCATCTTGTTCCGGGTATTAAATTAAGAATTTCTTTAATCGATAAACATTTGTCATTAGCTTCGTATGACCTTTCGTTAATCAAAATTGATTTAGCTACGTCTACCATTGCAGGATAAGAACTTCTTAGCATGTGATTAGCATATATTACTACATTAACCCCTGCTTTAATTAGTTCATTTTCTGTTATTTGATTGTATGTGGTGGGGACGACAACCAATGGAATTTTGCTTTTGAATTTTTTATATTCTTCGCAAAAAGCTAATATTTCGTCGGGAGACTTTTCTTTACTATGAATCATTATTCCGTCAGCTCCTGCTTCTATATATGCTTTTGCTCTTTTTAATGCATCTTCTTGTCCTTGTTTTAGTATTAGACTTTCTATTCGGGCAATAATCATAAAATCTTCAGTAATTTGTGCATTTTTACCCATATTTATTTTATGACAAAAATTTTCAATTGTATCTTGACTTTGTGCAACATCTGTTCCAAATAAAGAATTCTTTTTTAAACCTATTTTGTCTTCAATAATAATAGCAGAAATACCAAGTCTTTCGAGTGTTCTAACGGTAAAAACAAAATGTTCGGGTTTTCCTCCAGTATCACCATCATAAATTATGGGTTTTGTTGTGCATTCTAAGGTGTCGTTTAAACTATGAAGCCTGGTTGTAACATCAACTGCTTCTATATCTGGTTTGCCTTTTACCGTTGAGTCTGTTAAACTTGACGACCACATGCCGTCAAATTCTTTTTTAATGCCATTAATTTCAACATTTGCATGCTCGCAAATTAATCCTGTTAAACCACTATGAGATTCGATTATTCTAACAATTGGTTTTGCGTCAATTAATCGTTTTAATTTTTTTTGTCTTATTTCGGGTGTTGTTCCAATTTCTTTTATGCTTTTATTTAATCGTGTAGATGAAATTCCCTGTGTATAAGGTATCTCAATTAATTTTCCACCCCATTCTTTAAGAGTTTTGCATACATTTTCTCTAATGTCTTTTTGTACTCCTTTTGCCCAATCATCGCCATGTACAACAAAATCAGGTTTGAGTTTTTTTAGGTTTGGAACATAGTCTAAGGTAGTTTGTGGTACAACATTAACAACGCCCTTAATGTTTTCAATTATTAATTTTCTTTGTTCAAAAGTCATATAAGGAAGCCGCTTATAGCTTGCAATAGCCTTATCGGTTAATACACCAACAGTTAATGTTCCCAACTTTTTTGCTTCATTGATAATATTTAAGTGACCTGGATGAATTATGTCTGCACTCATTCCTACATATACTGTTTTTCCTTGCATGTTTAGATTTTTTTATATGTTAAATTTCAAAATTAAAACTTTATTTTGAAAAACAAGAATATTTACCCATTAATGCTTAAATTTGTTTTTTCATATTTAATACGATTAATTATGTATCATAAAATTATAAGAATTTTTACATTGTTTGTTTTCTCAATAATGTTTTTTTCTTGTGTTCCTACACGACAATTTCAGGAGTTGAAAAATAAAAATGATAAATGTGTTGATGAAAGAGATTCTTTAAAAAGTTTTAACGAGAGCTTAACTGTGAAAAACACAGAATCTTTATCAGAAATAGAGGAACTTAAAAAGGAAATTGTCGATTTAGCTTCGAGTAAAGCGGATATTGAAGACACCCTTTCTTTTTATTCAAAAAAATATAATGTTTATAAAAAATTATATGATGATAATACTTTAAATCAAAACAAATATGATTCAAGTAATGATAATGAAACGAAGCTTTTACTCGCTGAAATACAGGCAACAAAAAACGATTTGCAAAAGAGGGAAGATAAGTTAAAGGAATTAGAACTTGCTTTAAATTCTAAACAAAAGGAGATTGATGCTAAAAACAAAAATTTATTAGTGATAGATTCTGAACTGAAAGAAAAACAAAAAGAGCTTGAAGAACAAAGCAAAAAGTATATTGAATTACAAAATATTATAAACAGACAAGATTCTGCCGTTGCTGTGTTAAAAGAAAAGGTTACCGATGCCTTGCTTGGTTTTGAAAACAAAGGACTGTCTATTAATGTTAGGAATGGTAAGGTTTATGTTTCAATGGAAGAGAAATTGCTTTTTAAAAGCGGTAAATATAACGTTGATAGTAAAGGCATAAATGCATTGAAGAAATTATCTGGAGTCTTAGAACAAAATAAAGAGATTAATATTTTGGTTGAGGGTCACACTGATAATGTTCCATATCACGGAACAGGTAACATAAAAGATAATTGGGACTTAAGTGTAATGAGAGCAACTGCAATAGTTAAAACACTTCTTAATAATTCAAAAATAGAACCCAAAAGAATAACTGCTGCCGGAAGAGGTAAATATGTTCCTCTTGAGTCTGCAAAAACTTCAGAAGCAAGAAGAAAAAATAGAAGGACAGAAATTATTTTAACACCAAAGCTCAATGAGTTATTCCAGATATTAGAAAGCAACTAATTTATTAAACAGTCTGAAAAACAGACTGTTTTTTTTATATTATTTATTTTGAGAGCACAAATTATTGATTGTTTTAGCTTTGTGAAAAATTTGTCTTTTAAAAAAGCAAGCAACTTTTTAAAAGTATTTATTAGTTTTAGCATATCAAAAGTATTAAAAAAGCCTATTGTTTGGGGATTGCCTTACAGTGTGTCAATTGAGCCCACAACTTCGTGCAACTTACATTGCCTTGAGTGCCCTAGTGGACAAAATCAATTTTCAAGAAAAACGGGAAACATTTCTTCTGAATTATATAAATCAGTCATTAAAGAACTTTATCCCCATTTATCATATTTAATTTTATATTTTCAAGGTGAACCGTATTTGCATCCTAATTTTTTTGATTTAGTTAATTATGCTAATAAGAAAAATATATATACAGCAAGCTCAACAAATGGTCATTTTTTAAGTGAAGAAAATGCAAAAGCAACAATACTCTCGGGCTTAAGTAGATTGATTATATCTTTAGATGGGACAACTCAAGATACTTATTCTTTTTATAGAAAAGGAGGCGATCTAGGCAAAGTAATAGAAGGTGTTAAGAATATTGTAAGAGCAAAAAAAGACTTAAAATCAAAGACGCCTTATTTAATATTACAATTTCTAGTTGTAAAGCAAAATCAGCATCAAATTGAAGAGGCGAGGATACTTGCCAAACAGTTAAACGTTGATAAGATTGTTTTTAAATCTGCACAAATATATGATTTCCAAAATGGGAGCGAGCTTATTCCAACAATTAATAGATATTCGCGGTATCGAAAAATTAAAAGCAAATATTTTATTAAGAATAATTTGCCTAATTATTGTAGGCGACTTTGGAATTCATCAGTAATAACATGGGATGGCTTAATTGTTCCTTGCTGTTTTGACAAAGATGCGAAATATATATTAGGAGATTTGCAGAAGGGCAAATTTAAAAATATATGGAAATCAGTCAAATATAACCAATTTCGAAAGAAAGTGCTACATTCCCGAAAAAGTACTGATATCTGTCAAAATTGTACAGAGGGGCTCAGAAAAAAATAAAAGAGTTCTTGAGTTTTATTAATTACACTGAGAAACACAATTAATAATCTGACTTAATTTTTCGTGTTTTAAAAAATAATAAGTGTTTTTTCCTTCTCTTTTCGAAGAGAGAACTCCTTTATCTTTCAAAATACCTAGATGATGAGAGGTTGTTGACTGCTCAATTTGTAACATGTTGTGTATTTCTGTTACTGTTAATTTTTTTCCGTCTTCTAAAAATTTTAATATGGCGATTCTCATTGGATGAGCAATGGCTTTAAGCATATTTGCAGTATTTTCAAGCTTTTCAATATTTAAATCTTTTATTTTCACTCCCATAACATATGTTTTAAATGCAAATATATAAATATGTTGACCAACTACATATGATAATTGTCATAAATTTATAAAACCCCCCAAATAATTACTTTGGGGGGTTTTAGTGAAATTTAATTTTTTATAAAGCTTGATGTTTTTATGCCAAGTTTATTGTCACATATTTTTATAAAATACATGCCTTTTTTAAGATTATTTATATTAATTTGTAAAGTAGAGTTCTGTTTATAAAAAGACAGAACCTTTTCTCCAATAATATTATAAATTTCAACACTTTCATTGTTGCTGTCTGTGCTAAGAGTTAAAATATTGTTGGCAGGATTTGGATAAATATTTATATTGTGATTCTCGTCGATAGAATTAATTGAATTCCCTTTTAGCAATATATCCTGAGAGCTTGAAGTGCTTCCGCAAATATTTGTAACCGTATATACAACTTTATAATTTTCGTATGAACTGAACGAATGAATAGGATTCTTACTTTGATTTGTAAATCCATCATTAAAGTTCCATAAAAATGAAGTTCCATAAGACGATTTATCTGTAAATGAAACTGTTTTACCATTAATTACATATGAAAAATTTGAAATTGGTAAGTTGTTAAGTGTTAAAGTGAAATAACTTGAAGTAGAACTATTTTCATTTTTAAAAACTTCAACATAATAATTGCCTTGTTTAGAAGCATAAAATGTGGCTTTTGTTCCTAAAATTTGAGAGTTCCCTTCCATCATCCAATTATAGCTATCGTAAGAACCATCGTTTAATGATAATAAGCTACTGTCTCCCTCACAAATTTTTTCTTCTCCAATAATAATGGGTGCTAAAATATTATTAGTGTAGCTTTTCGAATTTGAGGTCACTTTATTATTTTCGTTATCAACAGCCTCTACTTTATAATAAACAGTTATTCCTTCTGCTTGAGCAGGAATTTTAGAGTCTGATTTATAAGTATTCTCTGTGCTAACAGACATGTTAATAATGTTGTCGAAACTAGTTCCATCAGTGCACCATAATACTTTTGCAGTAGAAATAGAACCATCGTCTGTAATATCTGCAAATACATCAACATCATCATCAACAATTGGTTGCTCCGGAGTTGTTGAAATGTTTGAAATATTTGGAATTGAAATCGAAGGAATTAAATAATTTAATGATGTGCCAGTTTGTTTATTTCCTTCATTATCTGTAGCCTCTATTTTATAATAAACAGTTATTCCTTCTGCTTGAGCAGGAATTTTAGAGTCTGATTTATAAGTATTTTCTGTGCTAACAGACATGTTAATATTGTTGTCGAAACTAGTTCCATCAGTGCACCATAATACTTTTGCAGTAGAAATAGAACCATCGTCTGTAATATCAGCAAATACATCTACCGCATCGTTAGGTGTAGGCATCTTTGGCAAAATATTAATATTAAAAATTTCAGGAAATCCCTCATTGGTTTTTTCTTTTCCTGTTACCATAACATCTTCGATTTGCCAAGTTTTTCCATCGTTTGAACCAGATGTGTATTTAAAAGCAACATACACAGCGGTTTTGTTAAACGCTGAAATGTCAACATTTCCAGAAGGTGTCCATACATAATCTCCTGAAGAAAAAGTACAATTTGTTGTCAAACTAGTCCATGAGAACGATGTGCTTGAAGGATCGCTTGTTCCATCATAGTCTGAAGATATATATACATCAAAAGTATTGTCTGTACCATATTCTTTCATTGATGTTTTAAAAGCAAAAAATATGTTCTGATAATTTTTAAGATTTAATGAAGGAGATATTAACCAATCTTCGTTTGCATTACTTGTCGTACCATCAAAATTCGACATTTTAACATACATTGTTCCTTGATATTCAATGGGATGCCAAATTTGATCGGCACCGATTACACTGTATTGAGAAAAAACTCCTAAATCACCGGTGTTAAAATCTTCCGACAAAATTGTTAATGTTGGATTGTTTTCTATTATATAAGATCTGCTTGATGTTGTTGATGTATTACTTTCATCATCAGTAGCAAAAATTTTGTAAGAAACAGTTGTTCCGTTTTCTTGAGCTGGGATTTTTGTGCTCGACTGATATGTGTTGCCGGAACTAACAGTCATAGTAATATCATTATCATAACTTGAGCCATCGGTGCACCAAGAAATTTTAGCTGACGATATTGTTCCGTTGTCTGTTATGTTTGCAGAAATTGTTACCTCGTCGTTTGATTTGGGAATTTCTGGAGAAATAATAACATTTGATATTGAAGGAGTTGAATTTTCGCCCCAAACACTGTTTACAAATTCAGGATGATCAATAAAAGGGTTTCTGTTGTGTTGATAATCATTGTAAATTTTATTGTTTCTGTTAATCTCTTTTTGACTAACAGGATCCTGAGCATCCCATTTTAGTAAAAGATTAATTGCCCATTCTTTGTAAGCAGGATAAGAAGAACCATCGAGCATTGCACTAGACCAGCCACTAATTCTGTTTTCATAACGAGTTGCCATATAAAAATATGTTCTGGCAAAATCGCCTTTATATTCATCAATAGGTTCAAAAACAGTACCGCTATATCCTGAAAAAGAACAAGGCCCTAATTTGCAACCATTTTGAGATGTCCATTTTGGAGAAGAAACTTCCCCAAAAGGCCAATTACTTCGTTGACCATTAACTTTGCCATCTGTTGGATATATATGAAAAATGTCTGTTACCATTGGGCTTTCTTTGTTAAACCAGCTTTTGGGAAAAGAATGTTCTCTGTTGTAGCAATCTCCTTCAACTTTATAAGTTCCACATTGTCCACTTCCAAAAGTATATTCATAAGGAGGTGTTCCTCCGGGAACATCAGAATACATATCCCAAACTTTACCATTTGGTTTTGCATCTGTGTTGTAATAGGCCGTCCATAAGCCACTGTATGAGAGAGAGGTGTGGCCTGAAATTATTCCGTAAAGTGCTGTTTTTAAATCAGCACCGGTTTTTCCATCTGCATCATCATAATAGCCCGTTGGCTCTTGTGCAAATATTATTGAAGAAAACAATAATATATTAATAATAATAAAAAGCACTCTTTTTTTCATAGTTATAAAGATTAAAAATTAAAAAAATTTTATGTTAAGTTTTTTTTTGGAGGAAGTTGCTTAAAAATTCCTTTAATTTTGTATTAAAACCATAAATTTTTACGAAAAATTGGGTGCGAAGTTACAAAAAAAATACAGCAATTTTTTGACAAATTTTAGAACTAATAAAATTATTATTCTGTAAAGTTTGAAAAAAGCATTGCTTTTTATTTCTTTTGTTGAAATATTCGTTTTTTTAAATTGCCAAATTTATTTTTCAAAACCTAGTATTAAATAAAAATGAGAGCTGTTATACAAAGAGTTAAAAACACAAGTGTAAAAATTAACAATGCTGAGAAATCAAAAATTGATAAAGGGTTGTTAATTTTTATTGGAGTTGAAAATACAGATACAAATGAAGATGTGCAATGGTTAAGCGGGAAAATATCAAGGCTTAGAATTTTTGATGATGAGGATGGTGTTATGAATTTGTCAATTAATGATATTGAAGGACAAGCTATGGTGATTAGTCAATTTACTTTACATGCCAAAACAAAAAAAGGAAATCGCCCATCATATATTCATGCGGCAAAACCCGAGATTTCTTTGCCAATTTACAATCGTTTTATTCAACAACTTTCGTCAGATTTAATTAATAAGGAAATTAAAACAGGAGAGTTTGGTGCTAATATGCAAATTTCTTTGACTAATGACGGTCCTGTAACCATTATTATTGATACAAAAAATAAAGAGTAATTATTTAATATATATAATTAAAGATGAAGATTGAACAGGCACAACAAGCAGTAGATAAGTGGATTAATACTTATGGTGTAAGGTATTTTGACGAGTTGACAAATATGGCTATATTAACAGAAGAGGTTGGAGAAGTGGCAAGAATAATTTCCCGAAAATATGGGGAGCAGTCATTTAAAGAATCTGATAAAGGAAAAGATTTGTCAGATGAATTGTCAGATGTATTATTTGTTTTAATTTGTATTGCAAATCAGACGGGAATTAATTTGACCGAAGCATTTGAGAAAAATTTGCAAAAGAAAACCAAGAGAGATTCTCAAAGACATAAGAATAATGAAAAATTAAATAAATAATGTATTTTTGCATTGTGATAAAAGATTTTTAATTTGTCTGCTCTTTCGGATTTGTAATCCGAAAGTATTAATATACAGCTTGCTAATTCGGGATTACAAATCCCGAACAGCAGTGGATTTAATTATTACAGAAAAAACAATCATTAATTAAATATAAAAATTTATGAAACAGTTATTAGAGAAATACAAAAAGACAATTATTGATGGGGATATACAAAAAAAGGTTGAAAAAATTGTAAGTAATGCTTGTTCTTTATATAATGTTGATAATCTGAAAAAGGCGTTTAGCTTTATAGATTTAACAACTCTTAATTCAACAGATACTTTAGACAAAGGAAAACTTTTTGCTGATAATGTTAGCAATTTCAAATCAAAATTTCCTAATATGTCAAATGTTGCCGCAATATGTGTCTATCCTTCTTTGGTAGAAAGTGTAAGGAAAAATTTGACAGATAAAAATGTGCGTATTGCAGCCGTAGCTGCCGGGTTTCCTACTTCACAAACATTTCTTGAAGTTAAAATTCAGGAATGCAAAATGGCTGTTGAAAAAGGAGCCGATGATATTGACATTGTGATTTCAATAGGTCGTTTTTTGGCAGGCGATTATCAAGTTGTTTTTGAAGAGATAAAAGCCATTAAGGAAGCTATTGGAGATGCTCATCTTAAAGTAATTCTTGAAACTGGAGTATTGCCTACATTACAAGATGTTAGAACAGCAAGTATTATTGCCATGGAAGCAGGAGCAGATTATATTAAAACCTCAACTGGGAAATTAGAGCCGGCTGCTACACTCGAAGCCGTTTATGTAATGACAGACGCAATAAATGATTTTTTTAAAACAACAGGAAAAAAAGTTGGTGTAAAACCTGCAGGTGGTGTTTCTACACCAAAACAAGCAATTGAATATTTGGCTGTTGTGAAAAATAATCTTGATGAGAAATGGCTTAATTCAAATTTATTTAGAATTGGAGCAAGTCGTTTGGCAAATAATTTGCTTAACGAAATAATTAAATTGGAAACAGGAGAGAAAAAAGAGATTAAACATTTTTAATTTTTTTTCATAAAAAAGATACAGAAGAGACCTGCTGGAATAAAATTCGGTGGGTTTTTTTGTGCTTTGTTCAAGTTATATTTGTTAAACAGGAAGTGGTTTATTCTCAATTAGTTGTGCCGATTTGAAAATAATTATTTATATTGTAAAATAATAAATTATTTATATATACCTTTGCACCCATTTTTAAACAAGATATGCAAAAGATAAGAAATATAGCAATTATTGCACACGTTGACCACGGTAAAACCACATTGGTTGATAAAATTTTAATGCAGGCCAATTTATTTAAAGGACATGAACAGCCAGGCGAGTTAATTATGGATAGTAATGACCTTGAAAGAGAACGGGGCATAACAATATTATCTAAAAATGTTTCGGTTGTTTATAAGGACGTTAAAATTAATATTATTGACACACCAGGTCACGCTGATTTTGGTGGAGAAGTTGAAAGAGTTCTTAATATGGCTGATGGTGTTTTGCTTCTTGTCGATGCTTTCGAGGGAACAATGCCACAAACACGATTTGTGCTTCAAAAAGCCATTCAATTAGGTTTAAAGCCAATTGTAGTAATTAATAAAGTTGACAAACAAAATTGTAGACCCGAAGATGTACAAGAACAGGTTTTTGATTTAATGTTTAATCTTGAAGCAAATGAAGATCAACTTGATTTCCCAACCATATATGGTTCTGCTAAGAATGGATGGATGTCTACAGACTGGAAAAAACCTACAAATGATATAGTGCCTTTACTCGATGCAATTATTAAATATATTCCTGAGCCAAAAGTTAATACGGGGAATCCACAACTACAAATAACATCACTTGAATATTCATCTTATGTTGGTAGAATTGCAGTTGGAAGAGTTCATCGTGGAACAATAAAGTCTGGAATGAATATTTCTTTAATAAAAAGAGATAAAACCATTAAGCGATCAAAAATTAAAGAGCTTTATGTTTTTGAAGGTTTAGGAAAAGCAAAAGTTGAAAAGGTTGACGCCGGCGATGTTTGTGCTTTAGTTGGTCTTGACGATTTTGAAATTGGTGATACTGTTTCTGATTTCGAAAATCCCGAAGCATTGCCTTCAATTTCAATTGATGAGCCAACAATGAGTATGCTTTTTACAATTAATAATTCCCCATTTTTCGGACAAGATGGTAAATATGTTACTTCTCGTCACTTAAAAGATCGTTTAGGAAAAGAAATTGAAAAGAATTTAGCATTGCGTGTTGAAGAGACAGGCTCTGCAGATTCCTTTACAGTGTTTGGAAGAGGTGTTCTTCATTTGTCCGTTTTAATTGAAACAATGCGACGTGAAGGCTTTGAACTTCAAATAGGTCAGCCTCAGGTAATTATTAAAAATATTGGTGGAGAAAAATGTGAACCTATAGAATTATTATCGGTTGATTTACCAGAAAATATTTCAGGAAAAGCAATTGAAGTTATTAATAAACGCAAAGGTGAGATGATTACCATGGAGCGTAAATTTGATCGTATTCATCTTGAGTTTACTATCCCGTCGCGTGGAATAATTGGTTTGAAAAATATTTTGATGACAGCTACCGCTGGTGAAGCATTAATTTCGCATCGTTTTAAAGCTTTTGAACCATATAAAGGATCAATTGTGACTCGACAAAATGGCTCGTTAATAGCCATGGAAACGGGAACAGCAATACCTTATTCTTTAAATAAATTGCAGGACAGAGGTAAATTTTTTATTCTTCCAGGAGTGGCTGTTTACCAAGGACAAGTTGTTGGTGAGAATACTCGTGCCGGAGATATTGTTCTTAATGTAACAAGAGAGAAAAAACTTACAAACATGAGAGCTTCAGGATCTGATGACAAGGTGAAAGTTCCGCCTCCAATTATTTTTAGTCTTGAAGAGGCTTTAGAATATATTCAAAAAGATGAATATGTTGAAATTACTCCTAAAGCAATGCGATTGCGTAAAATTTTTTTAAACGAAACTGATAGAAAAAGATTGAATAAGTCAAATTAGTGTCTGTTAATATAGTCATTGAAATTTTATTAAAATTATTATTTTTTCTCCGCCAGCTGGGCGGAGAAAATTTTTTTTTCATTAATAAGAAGGAGAGGAGTTTTCTCCCTAATGGTTGAAATAATAAATAGGAAAGTTTATAGATAAAAACTAATTAAATTAATTTTCGGGGTTTTTCATAAATATTATGTAAATGCTAATTTTTGGTCATAATCACGAGATTTTAAAAAAAATATTTCAGAGTGTTTATTGGAATTTTTCAGAAATAAAGACAAAGAAAATTTTTTTAACTTTTGATGATGGTCCAAATCCCGATGTGACAGCAAAAGTTTTAGATATTTTAGATAAATATAATGCAAAAGCCACATTCTTTTGTCTAGGCGAGAATGTTGAGAAATATCCTGAATTATTCTATAAAATAAAAGAAAAGAATCACTCTCTTGGAAACCACACATATAGCCATATAAACGGATGGTTCACAAAAAATAAAAAATATTTTAAAGATATTGACCGAGCAAATTTTTTAATAAAATCAAATTTGTTTCGACCACCTTATGGGAAAATAACACCAGCTCAAATAAAAACGTTGAAAAGGCAATTTAAGATTGTTTTGTGGGATGTTATGTCTATGGACTGGAATAATAACATATCGAAAGAGAAGTGCCTGAAAAATGTTTTTAGACACACAAGAAACGGTTCAATAATTGTTTTTCACGATACATTAAAAGCACAAGAAAAATTATTTTATTTATTACCCCTCGTTTTAGAAAAATATTCAAACTTAGGCTTTGATTTTGTTTCGATAAAATAGTTATATTAAAAATTTTTATTAGTTTTGTTTCATTATTGTAGGGGGCTTAGCTCAGTTGGCTAGAGCGTTTGGCTGGCAGCCAAGAGGTCGGGGGTTCGACTCCCCCAGTCTCCACAAAAAAATCACCTTTTAATAAATTTTTTCACAACGCATCTCTTTTTTTCATCAACAACTTTCACAAAATAAATTCCCGGTTGAATACTGTTAAAAGGTATTGCTATATTGCTGTTGTGTGATAAATAGTTGTGGCTAAATATCTCTTTACCTAATATTGAAATTATTGAAACATTGATTTTTTTTGTGCTTTGCTGGTTAAAAAATGACAATTTTAATTTATCATAAACAGGATTTGTAAGTTTAAAGTCAAAACTATTTATTTGGGAGTTTTCTTTTATTGAAACATGTGTTTGATTAACCGATAAGTCTGTAATAATCGGCAAATGGTCAGACATGTTATAAAGAGCATTAACAATACTGTCGGGAATGGTTCTGCTTGTTGAACTTAACAAAGAGCTGTTAAAAAACGTACCGTTTTGTCCCAGTGCATGATAAGAACCATTTATGTATTGAATATTATTTGTTCCATCAATAACCGATTTTGTCATAAGAATATAATCAAAGCGGTCATCCATCCCTCCATATGAGGGACACCCTAACTTTTCGGAGTGAGTTGACTGTGTGTGATAATTTGAATAATATGAATTATTATGCCATGAACCAATTTGATTTATTGGGTCGTAAAATTTTATTTCAGGATTATCATAATTTATTAATGTTTGAAAAGCGGGTTCTGTGCTTTTATATAAATTAAAATCACCCATTATTAATATGTTGCCTGAGTAATTAATGTTATTTAAATAATCCATTAGAGTTTGAATCATTACACCTCTTTTTTCTACTTCATCAGCATCGCTACCGGCTTTTAAGTGTGCAACAATGCAAGTAATAAAAGCAGTGTCTTTTTTTGTGATTAAATCGGAAGAGTTGTAATAAAGTTTGTAAATATTGATATCCCTAATGGCTGTTGTTACAACATCTTCGTGTGCAAGAGTAAGTTTCTCCGAATTATAATACAACATATTCACAATATAAGAATATCCTCCGTTTGAAAAGTTTGTATATGTTGCGTGTTTATATTTATTTGTGTTTACGTTTAATACGCTATTTTGTAAATGATCAACATTTGATGTTTTAGCACCCATTTCATTTACTGTGAAAATATCAGGCTTCACATAAGACATTATTTTTTTTAAACTAGCGTCTTTGTCTTCAATATTGTTGTTTGTTGATGTGCACCAATCAGTGTTCCAGCCGTAATACAGCAAATTATATTGCATTATTTTAATAGTGTCTTGTGCTTTTGTATTACTGATAATAAATAATAATGCGATTATTATGTAATTTTTAAACGTAGAGTTTTTCATGAGATTTTTTTTCAAAATATATTTGACAAAATTAGTAAAGCTTTAGAGAATTAAAAACCAATAGATATTTGAATCTCTGTGCAGAAAGCGTTTTATAAGAATTTGCTTTAGGGTGTTTTTGTGTTTTTAGGAGTTGGGCGACGTAGATTTTATTTTATTTTTTAATGAATCAATAATTTTTACATCTAAATTCTTATATTTTGGAAGTTTAGTTATCAAATTTCTAAGATTGATTACTTCATTTTCAGGTACAATTATATCAGTAATATCTGCTAAGTCAAAGTCAATATTTTGCATATTTTTGTTTCGTTCATCACTAGAATTGAATGAATCATATTCCTGTTTGGTCATATAAGATTTAAAAAGCATCTTATCCGGTTTATAACGCCACTCTCGTTCGTCGTAAAATTTATGATTGTCGTTTTTATAATTCCCTTTCTCAAAAAAGCCGCTATAAGGCTTTACAAACATTGACAAATCAACAATAATATCATAAAAATTAATGACATCAATACACAATAGTTCTTCTCTAAATTTATTTTCTTTTCGCTTAGTTGTCTGACAATCATAAAGTTTCCTGATGTTTTTTTTATGGTTCCTAATTAAATTTTCAAATAATGCTCTTGTTTCTCCATAATCAGGTAAATAAATAACAGGACAAATAGCCAGTTTTTCCCCCCAATCTTTTTTTAATCCGATTGAATATTCACCATAAACTTTTACGTGGTTATATACAAGATTTAATGGAATATCACAAAAACAGCACATAGGGATTGCAAATTCATCAGTTATGTTGTCTTCGGGAACCTTTCTATTTAGAATCTTAGCAAGCGAATTTAAAAATCCATTTTTTTTTATAATCCCAAGTTTTTCTAATGAAAATCGTGTTTGAAATCCATTATTTAAAATGCTTATTAATATCTTCTTTGAAGATGTGTAATGAAAAAGTCGATTTGTACTTATTACAGTCTCTTTATCCATGGGGTAAGGTGGTTTTTTATTGAGCCCAATGATTTCAATGTGATACGGTTGGTGCTTTTTAGCACTTTCTTGTCAAATTGAAAATATGTTTGTTTTATATTTTTTACCGTCAGATGCAGTTACCGAGTAATACTCGACAACTGAATTTTTATCTAATTCGCCTGCTTTAATAATGTTTTTTAGTTGTAACGAAATATTATCTGTGCTACACTCAAACAGTTCTGCCATTAGTTTTTTTGCGTAAGCCATAAATTGTCTGCATCAAAATAAACGTCTATTTTTATTTCTCCGTCTTCGGTTTTGTATAATAGTATTTCTGAATTATTTTTTTGCATAATTTCCATTACACACCCTCCTCCACAATTTTAATTTCATCTTCTGTTAAACCATAAAGTTCATAAACCATTTGGTCTATTTCTTTGTCTGTTTTTTCTATCTCTGATTTTAAGGTTTGGGCTTCTGCTTTTTTTTCTTCAAAAAGCTCCATCCATTCCATTTCGTCTTTTTTAGTCAAGTGGACATGTCCACTTGTTGTAGCTGTTGCTACTTCTTTATTTGCTTTTTTTATGGCTTTGTTCAACTCTTTTATAAAATCGGCAAATTCTAATTCGTGCCAGTTTTGTAGTTTATTGCTTAGTTTTTTTATGTTAAATTGAGATTGGAGATATTTTGAGAACCTTGTTTTTAATTCAGTTTCTTTTTTATTAGAAATTAATTGTGCATTTGCTAAAATTTCCAAATCTGTCTCAATTTTCGACAACTCTTTATGAATAGGTGTTTTCTCTATTGAAGGTCTTCTAAAATCCCAATATCCACCTTGTAATGTAGTGCAAGTATTCTTTAAAAAGAAAAAAGCTATTGAAGAATTCAAAAAAGCTAAAAGGGCTTTACTTCCTGAACTAATAAAAAAATTATTGTCAGATAAGCTATATTCTCCTGTTTCATCTAAAAAGAAATTACATTTATTATTAATTCTTGGATAAATAATTTTAGGTTGAGATAATAAATGCGAGTTTTTACTTCCGTAACGACTTAAACACCACCAATTAAAGCGTCCTTGTTTTACCTCTGGTCTTTTTTCTAATATAGCTTGATTAGATAATAAATATTCTTTTAAACTTTCATTACTATTTATATCATATTCCCAATCTAAGAAAAGTAAATATAGATTTTGAAAATCTGCTTTATATCTCTTGACCTCCTTACCCATAAAGATTTTTTTCAATACCCCTGAAGAAGATATTTCTTTTTTAATATCTTCTGATACAATAAATGCTTCATTGCAACCTGTTGATACTCCTCTGAAAATTTTGTCATCAACAACTTCCTTTAATAAATTTGAATTACAATTTATTTTATTTAATAATTTGTTTACTTCAACATTTAAAAAACTCCACGAAGTATCTGTAAGTGAACTGTTAGAGACTATATGTTTTTTTTGTTCTAATGTTCCAATAGGGTCTTTTGTATTATCTCGCTTATTTATTTCAGAATAGAGGAACTTTTTTGATTTACTTTCTTTCTTATTTAATATATATATAATAGGATAAGTTGTTGCATCATCGAATACGGGATAATCATCAAAATCAAAAATTAAATCAATATTAGCATCTTCTTTAATGACTTTTCTTATTTCTTTTCCGTAAGTGGCTTTTAAAAATTTATTAGGTAGAATAAATGAAAATAAGCCGTTCTTATTCATTAATTCAATACCTTTTTCTATGAAATAAGTATATAAATCAGCAATGCTATTATAACATTTGTAATTTTGTTCTAAATACGGTTTTATTTCTCTAAATAATTCTTGTCTCACATAAGGCGGATTACCAATCACCACATCAAAGCCACCATTGTATTCTGTTCTAAAAGCTTGCTTTTTAGAGCATAAAAATTCTTTTTTTATTTTTTCTATTTCTTTACTTTTAGGCAGTTCGTGTTTTATACGGTTATTTCGTATATATTCAATTGCGTTATTTAGGTATTCTTCGTTTTTTATTTCGGATTTTCCGTATTTTTGCGTCCAGAGTTTCGTTTGCGTTTCTCCTCGTTCGGTATCAGTCGCCATTGAGGCGGACAATGGGGCATGCCCCATTGTTGTATAACCCTTTGCTATATTTCTAGCACGAGCTGTCATAGATTTTATTTTCCCTACTATTTTCGGCAGTTCTTCCGCCTCACAAACCAGCAGTAGGTGCAGATGGTCGCCACAGATATTATATTCTACTACATTCAGATTATCTTTTTTTACTATCTCAGCAATAGTTTTCGTTATTATTATTTCGTCTTCATCATCTAGCCATATAGCATCACCAGTTTTCACGTTATTGTCGAACATTCGTTGCGAATATCTGGAATTATGTGTTGCAGTGGTTATATGCCATATGTTTTTCTTTTTCTCCGAGAAAATATGCGAAAATTCGTTTTGCCAATTAAATGCTTTATCTCCTGCAACTTTTGGGTCGTCAATTAGCGAGTTACCACATTTTATATTATTGTTTAATGTATTTAATTTTCTGCGTGGCTGTGCGGTGCGTAGCCAAAGCGAAAGTTTTGCAATTTCAACGCTTTCTTCGTTTATATCAACACCATAAATATTATTTTCTAAAATGGTATTTTCAATATTTTTCATAACCATACCACCGCCAAGCAAAGAGGTTTCGAGTTCGTCAATGTAGGTATGTTCTTTTATTAAAAAATCCAAAGCTTGATTTAAGAAAGCACCCGAGCCACAAGCAGGGTCGAGAATTGTAAGTGTTAAAAGCCAATTTCGGTAAGTATCGAGTTTTGCTTTCAGCTTTTTTAATGTGTCTGTTTTTCGTCCTTTTCGGCTCTTTTGGTATTCTTCTTCTTCTATTTCGAGTTCTTGCTTTTTTTCTTCACAAAGTTTACCAATAGTGTTTTCTACAATATATTTGGTTATGTATTTGGGTGTGTAAAAAACACCGTCTTTTTTTCGTTTTGTTTTTTGTTTATCAAAATCTGTTCCCTCAATTTCGGCATTTATGCTTTCAATTTCGTTTAGCGAATTTTCAAAAATATGACCAAGAATATTTACACCTACTTGACTTTCAAAATCGTAATCGGAAAGTGTTTTTGTGTGTTTAAACAATAATTGGTCGTCTAAAATTAGGCTATCTAAAATCGGGTCTGGTTTAAACAATCCACCGTTATATGCAAAAATTTCAGCTCTTGATTGTGTGCCTTTTCTTCCTGTATCCAAAAAGCGGAAATATTGCTTAAACAAATCGTAAAGCGGTCTTTCGTCTCCAAAATCACAATCGGCTTTCCATTTATTCAATATTTGCAAAGTTGAGTTTGGTGGCAGTAAGCCTTTGTCTTCGGCAAAAAAGATAAACAAAAAACGGTCAATAAGTTTCTGTGATTTTTTGAATAATGTTTGTTTAATATTTTTAGTTGCTCGGTCTTTATCTTCTTTTAGTAGCTCGGCTCTAAAAATTTCATTATTCATATTTTCTTTTACCAAATCTCTAAAAAGTTCTCTTTTAAACAGCGAATAATCGGCATAAAAAGTTTTTGTGACGCCTTCTTCGGCGACTATACTATCATTTTTAATTTTTAGAGGTAGGTTATTTAAAATATTTTCTTTGTGTAAACATAAATACAGCAATTCAAATTCGTTTTCGTTGAGAGTAAACAAATTAAATTCTTCAAAATCAACGGCGTTATTTATGTAAAATCGAAGTTTTTCAAAGTTTGATGTGATAACATAAACGCATTCGCTATGATTTGCTTTGTAATCAAATGCTTGTTGTCTTATTTTTTCGAGATCTTTTGTTTTGGTGCTTTTCAGCTCTATAACTGCTAATGCTTTTTTATTTTTCAGAATTGCACCATCTGTTTTTTTTGCTCCTTTTTCGTTTTTTAATTCTGTTGTTAAATTAAAATGTGGTTCTGGATTTAAAGTATAGTCAAACACTTTTACAAAAAGTTCTCTTAAAAATCCTTCTTGAAATTGTTCTTCTTTACTTTCTCGTATATTTTCTTGTCTTTCTGGGTTATGAAAATAGGTAGCATATTTTTTATACGCCTTTTCAACCACCTTTTTATCTTGCAGGTTCCTATATTTTTTCAATACTGATGTCTGAAATAATCCCATTTTATTTATTTAAATTTAATCAGTTGTTAAAAGTATAAATAATTTTGGTGCGAAGAAAAAAATAGTTCTTTTGGTTTTCAACATTGTATTAACTTTTGTTCAAATTACCGAAAAAATCAAATGTGCTATTTGTACGGTAGGTTTTAATTTTTTTTTTGCTGTGTATTTAAGGTTCTACCGTTCTTCTTGCTTGTGCCGAACGCTTCATTAAGCCACACTAGTGTGTCTTATTTCCACTATACCTCACATTATAAACACCCGTAAAAAATATTTTATGATTGATACAGTTAATAGGTAAATGTATTAATAAATTTTTTTTAATCCCTAAAATTAGCAAACGAATTTTATTCGTTTACAGATTAACCATTCCTGGGTGCTTGGGATTAACTCATATATATCAGCAAATTACAATCAACTTGTTGGTTAACTGTTTTAAGTCGCTAAGCTATTATTTTCCCAAGGTTTAAGATAAATGCATGATGGAATCGAAAAAAATATCGCGGGATGTTCCGCAGGGGAATAAAATTTTTATTTTAATTATCAGACTGCTTCCTGCGGTTTTCTTGTTTTTTATCAACACCCCCGATTAATACCGAATTGCTTTTATACAATAATTTCAGTTCACTTCGTTTCTGAAATTAGGTAAAAAGTCTATCGGCATTATTCCAAAAACAATCGTTTTTCTAAACATTTCAGAAGAACGAAACTTGTCATAAAATCGGGGGCTATTCATATTTTTTCCTTACAGGAAAATGTTATGTATGTCAAAACCGAATCGTTCTTTTTTTTCAATCCTTTATATAAAATAAATGCTTTAAGGATTTACAAACGCTGGAAGGTTTTTATCGCAACAAAATCCCGTAGGGATTTAATATAAATAGCCCTGTATGAAATGCAGGGATAGGAATATGAAGTAGAAAAAGAACCCTGAATAGGGTTCAATATTAATTTCCTCGGCTGCGGATGGCTAAATATTTGCGAAGCCTCGACCTTAAATTCATTTCGTTAATTTTCGAATGAAATGGAGCGTTAAAAATCATAAACTGTTTGAACGACGATAGGAGTGAGTTTTTATGATTTAGCGTAGTGTAATGTAGAAAATAAGAAATCAATTTTCAGTCTTGATTTTTTCTAACTTTTTGATCAAGCAAAAAGTTAAGGTAAAGGAATTTGAAAATTTTCTAAATCTTTGAGATTTTGAAAATTATCCGTTTCGGAATTTCTTTCCGTGGAAAGTATAAAAAATGAACATCTTTAATTATTATATGTAATATTACAAAAATATTATACTTTTATAAAAAATATTAATCATAAAAGATATGTATAAAAAACAGTTGTTCTTTTCATTAATCATGGCCTTTTTCACTTTTTCGGCATCGGCTCAATCAGTAACAGAGTTGATAAAAAAATATGATAACACTCAAAAATATAAGGGCTATAACCTGCTTTTAATTTTTGATAGCACAAAAGTTGATGTGCAAGAAACAGGCTTGTGTTATAACAATCAACACACCTTGTATAAAGTTTTAACTTATGAGGGAGCAAAAAAAATAAGTAATCTAAAATTTGATTACGACCCACAATCTGCTTTTGTTCAAATTAAAAAAGTTGTTATTTATAAAAAAGACGGTACAAAAAAAGAGCTTGATATAAATACAACATTAGATTATCCTGCACCGGCACACATGATTTACTGGGGTGCACGACAAAAAATGATCGAAGTAGGAAGGTTAGAACCCGGCGATGCTGTTGAGGTAGTGATGTTTAAAAAAGGATTTACTTATGCTCTTTTGCAAGATGGTGAAAATAGCGACGATAGATATATCCCACCAATGAAAGGACAATTTTATGATATTGTTCCTTTTTGGAACAGTAACCCAATTGCAAAAAAAGTTTATCAGGTAAAAATACCTAAAGAGAAATATTTTCAATATAAATTTTATAATGGAGATGTTGATTCTACAAAGAAACAAGTTGGAGAAAAAATTCAATATACTTTTACCAAAACAAACATTTTACCAATTCGCAGAGAATCTCGTTCTTTAGGTTTGTCAGATATTGCACCAAAATTATTGCTTTCGACAAGTCGCAATTGGGAAGAAAAATCTGTTTGGTTTAATAAGGTGAATGAAGACTATGGCAGTTTTGAATCAACAAAAGAAATTGACGAAAAGGTTGCGGAAATTTTACAAGGAGCTAAAGATGAAATGGATTCTGTTTCAAGACTAACTCATTGGGCTGGTGATGAAATTCGCTATAGCGGAATATCAATGGGCGAAGGCGAAGGTTTCACTCTTCACAAAGGCGAAATGAATTTTCGTGATAGATGCGGTGTTTGTAAAGACAAAGCAGGTATGTTAATTACCATGTTGCGTGCTGCCGGATTTACAGCTTATCCTGCAATGACAATGGCCGGTTCGAGAATTGAAAATATTCCGGCTGATCAGTTTAACCATTGTGTTGTAGTTACAAAATTATCTGATGACAAGTATCATTTGCTTGATCCTACCTGGGTTCCGTTTGTTCGTGAGCTATGGTCAAGTTGTGAGCAGCAGCAAAATTATTTAATGGGTCTTCCCGAAGGGGCTGATTTAGGAGAAACACCAATCTCTGCACCCGAAAATCATTTGTTGAAAATTGTTGGAAATTTAGAAATATCTAATGACGGAACACTTACCGGAGAAGTTATTCTTACAGCAACTGGACAATCAGACGCAAGTTTAAGAGGTGTTTTTAATTATTACAAAAAATCGCAATGGAAAGAAAATGTTGAAAACCAAATTCTTGCAATTAATCCTTTAGCAGAAATTATTGATATGAAATACACTAACACTTATGATTATCAAAAAATTCCTGTAGAAATTAAAGTAACATTTAGAATTCCTAATTATGCAATTGTTACTAACAATGAAATGATTTTTAAACCTTTTGCTGCTCAAAATTTTTTTAAATATGCACAATCTCAACTTCGTTTTAATACTGATTTAAAAGAAAGAAAATATGGCTTTAAAGATCGTTGCAGCAGATTGGTGGAGATTAACGAAACAATAAAATTGCCAAAATTCGAAAGTGAAATATATTTGCCTAAAGCAGATAGTTCTGACGGCAGTGGAGCAAGCTTTGTGGGGAGTTATAATCTAAAAGAAAATATGCTTGTGATTAACGAAAAAGCAAGTTATAAAAAACGTGTTTATTCTTCAGATGATTGGCCTTCATTTAAAAAAGCCATTGAATCGCAAAACAAATTTGCTGATGAATATGTTATTTTAAAAATTAAATAAATTAGAGATTATAGTTAAATATAAAAATATAGGAAGATGAAACGAGTAATTTTATTATTAATAATTATAGGATTATATTCTTGTAATACTTTTGATGCAGAAAAATATAAAAATAACGACGCCGTTTATTTAAATATGGTAAAAGAATACCAGTTAAACGATGATGGGTCAGTTGATTATCGTTATTCTCATAAATTGAGATTGTTAAGTTATTATGTTATTAATCGTGTGTATGGGGAAAGTTTTATTCCCTATAATTTAAAACATCAAACACTTACCATAAATAAGTCATTGACAACAATGGCAGATGGTACGGAAGTGAAATCACCCGATAATGCATTTAACAAAATTTTACCTTCGTATGCAGCTAATGCACCGTATTACAATAATATTCGTGAGATGGTTGTTACACATACCGGACTTGAAAAAAATGCGAGCATTGATTTGAATTATACTATTCATAGCGATAAAAATTATTATCCATACTTAATGAGCAACGAAACTCTTACTTCTGGTTCGCCAATTCAAAAATTAATAATTGTTGTAAAAGTGCCTCTTGATAAAAAATTGAATTATAAGCTTTTTAATTATCAACAAGAGCCAAAAGTGAAGGAAACAAGTTCGTTTATTCAATATAAATGGGTGTTTAATGATTTGCCTGCTATTTCGAGAGAACAAATGAATTCGCAACAAACAGAACCTAAATTAAATTTTTCTACAGCCAAAGATATTAATCAGGCTTTTCAAAAATTTGTTGAAAACAATCCTGTTAATGACTTAAATTTAAACGAGAAAATAACAAAAAAATCAACTACTCTTTTAACAGCTCTTGAGTGTCAGAAAAAAGTTGTTAATGAGCTTAATTATTATGAAATTTCGCTAAAGCATAATGGATTTAAATTTAGAGATGCTAAAAGTGTTTGGGAAAGCAATGGGGGAACTAATATTGAAAGAACAATGGTGCTGGTTAACTTATTGAAAAACAATAATATTGATGCAGAACCGGTTGCTGTTATTGATAGTTGTTTTGATAATAAACCTTATGCTAATTTACTAAATGTAAATAAATTTTTAGTTAAAGTAAATTTAGAGAATGATAACTATATTTACCTGTCTGCAAATGAGATAAACACTTTAGATTGTAAATATAAATTAGGCAATAAGACCGTTGTAATTTTAAAGCAAGAAAAAATTAAAGCAATTAACGAAAAAACTTATGACAACGATTTGTCTGTTACTTCAGATTTAAAACTAACAGAAAAAAATAAAATTTCAGGAACAATAAATTGCACATTAACAAATGGAGTAAATCCTTATTTTAAAACGATTAAGAATGAAAAATCAATAAAAAATATATTTAAAAATTTATCATCTTCAAATATCAACAATTATTCATTAAAACAAAACACAGGAGAAGAAACCAATGTTGTTTTTAATGTTGAGATTAAAGATTTGAAAGAACAAGCTAAGTATATTTTTTGGAAACTTCCTGAGTTTAATATGGGATTTAATCAATGGTATTTAAGAAGTTTAACTAAAGAAAGAGCAACAACTTTAGAAATTCCATTTTGTATAAACGAAAGCTATAAATTTAAATTATCTATTCCTGATAGTTACAAATTGCTTGCTACCGACACCATTATTTCTATTAATAATAAACTTGGAAGTGTTAATATAGAGATTGTTAAAGGTGAAAATAATATTATGATTTCTCGCTCAATAAAATTAAATAAATGTATTGTTGAAGCCTCGGAATATCAAGGTTTTAAAAATTTGATTGATGCTTGGTTAAATCCAAAGAATAAAGAAATCGTTTTAAAGTATTAATTGTTTAAAAATTTTTAGAAAAAAACCAGTCAGCTTTTCAGAATCTGACTGGTTTTTTTTTAGATAAAACCTATCAGGTTTGGGTAAATTTAGTTTGGTGGTTATTTTTTAAGAAAACCTACCAGGTTTGGGCTATTAAAAGATGTATGCGTTTAAATTAGTTGTAATCTGAATTGAATGAAACCTGATAGGTTTTGGTAAAATTAGTTTGGATGGGTTCTTAATTAATTAAGGGATTCCTCCCTATGGTCGGAATGACGAGTTGGGCAGGTTTGGGTAAAATTCGTTTAATGGTCAATAACCGAAAAATCCCGTAGGAATTAAATGTAAATAGCCCTGTATGAAATGCAGGGTAAAATGTGTGAAGTAACAAGAGAGCCCTGAAAGGTTTCTCTTGTTGGTTTTATAAGCGTAAAATTTAAGCGTCTATGTCAGAAAGTAAAAGCACAAGCGAGACGCTTGTGCTATAAGTTCAATAGTTGATTTTTTTATATAAAACCTGCCAGGTTTGGCTGAAATGAGTTTAAACGACTATTTTTTATTATTTTTCAGCAACTTTTCCTGATAAAATATTTGTGTATTTTTTGTTATTTCCTAAAATTTCAAGAGCTTCTTTTATATCTGGGTCTTTTGATAAAGAAGAAGAAATTCTTCCTTTTTGGAAATAGTATCTGCTTATTATTTCTTCTTTAATAAGCTCTTTTATTTCATCTTTAAAAGTAATTAAATCTTTATTTTTATCATGAGCAAGATCTTTGTGTAATACTTCAAATTCTTTTGAAACTTTGTTATAATATTTTTCTTTTTTTGCAATTTTTTCTAACTCAATAAGTTTTTTCTCGCATTGCGTTTTGTAATCGAATTTTTTATCTCCTAAAAATAATTTAAAGGCTTCATAATCATCGTCTGTAAAAGTAAAATTAGTAGCAGAAGCAATTGAATCATGACTTATTTTGTAATCAGTAGCAAAATCGAAAATTAAATTTTTTATTACTAAACTAATGGCAATCTTACTAAAATATTCGGGCTCAAGTTTGATGTCTGGTAAAACTCCACCGCCGTCATACACATCTCTTCCATTATTAGTTGAAAATTTTGTAATTAAAGTGTCTGGTATTTTTCCAACACTGCCGTCTTCGTTTCTGTGAGAGTAGTCAAGAGCCTGAATACATCTTCCACTGGGAATATAGTATTTGGCAGTTGTAACTTTCAGCTTTGAATTGTAACTGAGCGAACGTGTTGTTTGTACCAATCCTTTTCCATAAGTTCTTTGTCCAATAATAACTGCACGATCTAAGTCTTGCATGGTTCCCGAAACAATTTCTGAAGCCGAAGCAGAGCCTCGATTTACTATAATAGCGAGAGGCGTTTTTGTATCAATTGGTTGATTAGTTGCTTTATATGTTTTGTTCCATTGTTTTACTTTCCCTTTTGTGGTAACAATTGTTTGCCCTTTATCTACAAATAAATTACAGATTTTAACAGCTTCATGTAATAAACCTCCAGGATTGTTTCTTAAGTCAAACACAAAAGCTTTTGCATGCTGTTTTTCTTTTAAATCTAAAATAGCATTTTTAACATCTTTGCTTGATTTGTCTGTAAAAACGTTTAGTTTAACATACCCTATACTGTCATTTAACATCCCATAATATGGAACGCTTTTTATTTTAATTTTTTCACGAGTAATACTTTTGTTAAATGATTTGTCAATACCTTTTCGTTTTATTGTAAGTTTAACATGGGTGTTTGGTTGGCCTTTTAATAGTTCGCTTATGTCTTTTGTTGATTTTCCTTTTGTTGATTTTCCTTCAATTTTAGTAATAATATCACCTGCTTCAATTCCTGCTTTGTGGATAGGTGAATTTTCATAAGGCTCTGATATTAAGACATAGTCTCCACTTTTTCTTATCATTGCACCAACACCACCATATTGACCGGTTGTCATAAATTTAAAATCTTCTATCTTCGATTCTGGTATAAAAACAGTATATGGGTCTAATGACTTTAGCATTTCATCAATACTGTTTTTTATTATTTCTCCGGGATCAATTTCATCTACATAATAAAGATTGAGCTCTCTAAAAAGAGTATAATAAATGTCAAGATTTTTGGCTATTTCAAAATTGTCATTGTTAAAGCTTACAAATAAAATAGGGGTAATAATAATAAGAGACGATATTATTAAAAGTTTTATTTTTTTTGATAATTTTTTCATTTTTATCTATCTTAGTTTAAAAATAATTGATAATATTTTAAGGAACAGGGTCATAACCATGGCCTCCCCAAGGATTACATGAAAATATTCTTTTTATTGCGTAATATCCACCTTTTATTGGTCCGTGCTTTTTTATTGCTTCAATACTGTACACAGAACAAGTTGGTGTGTATCGACAACTTCTTGGTGTTATTGGCGAAATGGCATATTGGTAAAATTTTATTAAACCAATAAATAGAATCTGAATAATTTTTAAAGGGATATGAATTATTAATTTTAATATTTTAATTGCGTTTTTCATACTCTTTAATTAAACGAGGTAAAATTACAATTATTTTATTTTTAATATCATTATAATCTAAAATTTTATTGCTTTGGTATATAAGCATAATGGCTAATTGTGTATTTTTTTTGGTAAAATAGTCAAAAATTATTGATTTGTTAAGCCTGTATGCTTCTTTAGTTCTTCGTTTAATGAGATTTCTATTAACAGCCAATTTAATGTTTTTTTTTGGCACACTAATGCATATTTGAATGGGATTTTCAGAGCCGGAATCCGTTTTAACCCAAATTATTCTAAAACGACTTTCTGTGAAAGAACAGCCTTTTTTAAATAGGGAATCGATTGTTTTTTTGCTTGATAAACGTTCTTCCTTTTTAAATGAAAACATATGCCTAATAAAAAAGGGGAAATTAATTTCCCCTTAAATGTTTATTTAATCGTTTTTGCAAAAACAATTGTAATTTTTGAGAAAAATTAATTTACTGGTTTAAGTATTATTTTTTTCCGTTTTTATTGTATTTTTTAATATATTGATCTAAAGCCATTGTCATTGAAGGTGCCTGAGGCATTGGAGCCTGAATGTCTAATTTTAGACCTGCTTTTGTTACAGCTTTTGATGTTGTTGGTCCAAAGGCTGCTATTTTAGTGCCGTTTTGTTTAAACTCAGGAAAATTTTCTAACAGAGAGGTAATTCCCGAAGGACTAAAAAATACAAGAATATCATAATTTACATCAGATAAGTCTGATAAATCGCTCATTAATGTTTTATATAATATTGCTTTAGAAAAATTTATATTGCTTTTTTCTAATTTTTTAGGCATTTCCGGTTTGTGAATATCTGATAAAGGCAAAAGATATTTTTCTTCGGGATGTTTGCTGATTACTTTTAATAAATCATCAAATTTTTTCTTGCCACAAAAGATTTTTCTTTTTCGATAAACAATATATTTCTGCAAATAAAATGCAATAGATTCTGAAATACAGAAGTATTTAAATTCATCAGGAACAGTAATTCGTAATTCTTTACAAATTCTGAAAAAATGATCAATTGCGGTTCTGCTTGTGAAAATCACAGCAGAGTGATCAAGAATGTTGATTTTCGATTTCCTAAATTCTTTTACAGAAACGCCTTCTACCTGTATAAAAGGACGAAAATCTATTTGTAAATTGTGTTTTTCTGACAAATCAGCATAAGGCGATTTGTCATTTTCTGGTTTAGGTTGGGAAACTAATATACTTTTTATTTTCAAAGCGATAATGGATTTGTTAATAAATAATATTTGCTTTTACTTACTATATATACGATGTGACTATTTTGTAAATAAAGAGTAATGGAATAATTTCAAGGTCACAAAGGTATAAAAATAAATAAAAGAAAGAAAGTCTTATTTGAATACTTATTTGAATACCTCTTAAAAGTTTAAAGAAGTACATTATAATAAGGATTATAAAAGAAATTTTTATTAATATACTACTTATATAATTTGATGTAAATGGTATGGCAAAGATTAATGGAAAAAAAGCAAGCCCGCAAATTTTGTTATATATAAAAATGTTGTAATAATATTCTTGAAATTTCTTTTTCGATAACAAAACAAAGTCAAGGGATTTTAATAAAAATAATTTTATTAAATATAAAATAGACAATATAAAGAAAAAGATTAAAAATGTTTCTAATCCGTTAAAATTGGTTATTTGTAAATTATAATAATGAAAAGTAAAATAACAAATTAAAGATGTATTAATAATAAATATTGTGTTTAAACCAAATGAAATTCTGTTTGTCATAATGCTCTTTTCTGCAAATAACTTGTTCGCTGTACTAAAATTTATTGCAGCTAAAAAATTTGAAGAAATAAATTTTTTATAAAGAATATTAATCCATGAAAAAAAAGCCAAAGACAATAAAGCAATTATTAGAATCCAGTCCGTGTGTAAAAAAATTTTGTCATTAACGGTTCTTCCGGAATTTGTAATAATAGTTTGAGAGAAATTATACTTTTGTTTAGTTTGACTTGTGCTAATTTTATTTTTTTGAATATCTGTTATTTTTTCCTTTGTTTTCAAATTGGAAACATCATAAAAAAAGCTTTGCTTTAAATTTGTATTTTTTTTATAAGGAAAAGCATACCTCATTTGCGATGCATCAAATTGTGGTGTTGCAACGGTGTCGTATTCTGTACCCCAAATAGTATCGTTAATGTTTTTTTCATAAAGATTAAAACTTTTTTTTATATGTTTTGTCTTACGAACAGGCTTGGGGGCTTGGATAATAATTCGTTCGGGAATTTCCTTAATTTGTATTTTACTGTTTTTAAGAATTAATTGGGGTTGATTGCTTGTTGAATCTTGTTTTAAAAATGAAGATTCGTTTAAAAGAATGGTTTTTTGTTTTATTGAGGTTGTATCTTGCAAAAATAAATTTAATGTGTTATGATTTTGTTTCATCATTTTTCCCTCATAAAATTTATGCAAAATTAATAAAATATTGCATAATAAACTTGAAATAAGTGTTTCCTTTAATAAATAAATAAATAATTTTGTTTATTTATTCCCTAAAATGGCTTCTAAGTTTTGTAATTGTTCGTTAAGAAGATTTTTATTTTTTTTATTTTGTTCGTTGTCAATTGCGACCTTTAAATCATTTATCGCATCAGTTCTTTCTAAATAAACGGTGAGTTTTGCTGCTAATAATCTCACATTAAAATTATTATCTCTAAGCATTGGTGGTATGCTTTTTTTTGCAGACCATGAGCACATATCTACAAGATTTTGCATAGCCTCAAGCTTTTCCTCTTTCGATTTTAGAAGATTATTATATGATTCTTGTTGTTTTTGTAATTGTTCTGAAGTAAATAAAATTTCTTTTTTGTATATCTCTGGTCTAACAACTCTTTTGTGATAAAAAACAATTTCTTTTTTAGCTACAATCCTAACTAATCGTGGAATTATCCAGCGCATACCGGGCGTGTTTTCGGGGTGACCAACGACTGAGGCGGTTTTTCCTTTTTCAACATTTGTTATAATTATAAAAGGACGATTGTTTGTCATATTTGAAGGAGATCCGTCAATCGTGTGAACATCGCTTAACATTATGGCTAGCTTTTTGTATTTATATTTTGATTTTTTTGCAGGAATTAATACAGGACCTTCATAATATTGCGAATAGCAGATGTTGAAATTTTTTAGTTCAGGGAAAAATTTTTCACCTTCTTTTGTGATACAAAATTTTACTAAACCATGTCCACGATGGTCATGCTCAATATCAATTGCTTCGCCACCACTTAATCCTAAAGAGGGATATCCGGGAGTTTCGGAAAGAATATATGCACCTGCACAAATTCCAACAACACCTTTGCCTTGTTTTTTTACAAGATCAATAATTTTTTGTTGCCCTAATTCGCCAAGACTTGTTGTTTCGCCTCTTCCACTTCCTCCAGGGAACAAAAAAACATCAATATCATTAGCTTTTTCCGACATTATTTCGGAAGCAGAGATTGTCCTTGCTTCAATGTCGCTATCAATTTTTAATGCTTCAAGAGCATCTGTTATGCAATAAGGACTATCTCCGTTTTTGTCAAAAACACCAACTTTTATAATGTTGGTGAAATTGTTTTTTTGTTTTTGACATGCTGAAAAAACAATTGCTAAACTAAAAAATAAAATTGTTGTTTTTTTCATCTTTTATTCTGATAAAATTTCAAATTTTTTTGAATACGTTTCAATTATTATCGAATCAAGTTCGTTGTAATATTCTTTTATCTTTTTTGGTTTGGGAGATGTCTTTCTCCACTGTTTTAATTTTTTTTCTGTAGCTTTAAAAATTTTATTTTCAACAGGCTCAATTTTTTGTATTATTCCTGTATTATCAGAATTAAAAAGTTTTGAAATTTGTAAGTATTTGCTTCCCGAAGACCTTTTAATAGGATAGCACTGTTCTTTAAGTTTTAACGACATATTGTTTAGAGGAGCATTCCCCAATTTGTTTGCAAGCAATACTTTTGGCAATTTTTTTCCTCCTCTAACCCACAAAGGAAGGGCAATGCATGTGTTTGGATAACCAACAATTGTCCAGATTGTTGCTAAGTCTTTTGTTTCATTTGCTTTTGCAGAATGAACAAGAATTGCTGATACAGAGCTGTTTCGTGTTATTAAATCCCCGGAATTTATAAAATGTTCACCATCTCTCACTGTCTTATATTCTTCTCTAAAATCTTTGTTTAAAATTGGATGTTTGAAACAACGAGAAAATTTTTGAATAATTGTTTTGTAATTTAATTCATTGGTAGCATCTGCTTGATAAAAAAGGCTTTGTGCCGTTTGATATCTTATAAATCCATATCCGATATCTTTTTTTCCTGTAAAAGAATAATTTGTTCGGATAATATACCCATGTGGTGCTTGAGCTGAATTATTAGCATCAAATTTTGTAAAACTGTAATTATTAACTTCATAAAAAGCAGCACCTCCTATGCCATCAATTACACCAAAATGAGCTGATAAGCCCATTGGCTTACTTAATGTGTCGAGTAGATTTTCAAAGTCTTGAAGTGTTGCACACTTTTGAAGAGCAAGTTTCATGAAATATCCCTCTAAATCTTTTTTAGAAGAAGTATCATTAATATTTACATTAAATGAAGCACTATTCATAATTGCAAAATTTTCAGAATTTGCTCCTCCCCATATTTGCTCGCCGTTAATATCTTTTGAATTTACAAGACCAATATAGTCGAACTTGCCGTCATCAAAAAACATCATTTTGTTTTTTTCATAATCAGAATCTCGCAGTTTCCACATCATTGAACGACCGTCATTTGTGTATTTCCCTGATATTATAGCAGTTGTGCAGGCAATTCCGTTATTAATAAACAATAAAGAGGCTAATGCAATTAATATTTTTTTCATCGAAAATTTAATTTTTTGAAATAAATAAGAATAGGGACGTCATTAAAATTAATATCCCAGCAAACAATCTTTTAATTTTTTATTTTTTATTTCTTTTGATAGTTTATAGGTGTTTCCATAAATAGCTTTTTCCCAGTCACCATACATTGGGTTTGGAAGAATAATAAATTTTGTTCCAAAGTCACCACTGTTTTTGTCAACTATATCAATAGCAAGTTTTTCGTTACGGTTTTCATAAATTTCTGAGTAATCGGTTAAATTATCACCAATTAAAAGTATTATTTTGTATTTTCCTTCAATATTGGCTCGTCTTTGTTTTTTGCCGGATTCTGTTGTTTTTAATAAAAAATGAGCAGAATCAACACAAGAGAATTTTAATTTTTTCATATTTTTCATTGTAACGTCCAACTCTTCTTCTAAACGATTTGAGATATAAAATACATCAACCCCATTATTTTTTGCATAATTCGTGAATTCTACAGCACCGGGCAATGCTTTTGCTTTTGACAAACTGGTCCATTCTTTCCACGTTTTTGTGCTGTAATTTTGTCCGGTCTTAACACATTTTACCTGAAAAGGACTGTTATCTAAAACCGTTTCATCAATGTCGAGCACAACAGCTTTTTTTTGACTTTTGCCAACTTCTGAAATGCTTTTGTCAACAATCATTTTTGCTAAATTAAAAGATTGATAATAAATGGCACGCATCTCCGCAGAATTTTGAAACCAAACAGTTGACATCAAAAGATGTTCGTTTGTTGTGTCTGCTTTTTTTTGTGTTTTTGTTTCTTTAATTACGTTTTGGCATGAAACAAAAATAAAAAACATTAGACTTAAAATTATAATTTTTTTCATTGGTTATTTTTTGATTAATAATTATTATTTTTAGCAACTAGTTATTTTTTTTATTTGAAGTTAAAAAGTTTTTATTTTTACAAAAGAACAAAAAAAAAATCATTTGTAACTTTTTAATTAGGATAAACGTTTTAATGTTGAATTTTGTACGTTTTTTATGACTGTTGATGAATATAATAAGAGTGTTGACTTGTATTCTGATAATGTCTATCGCTTTATTTTAAAGAATATTAGAGATGTTGATAAGGCTAAAGATATTATTCAGGACACTTATGAAAAGTTATGGATAAATGCTGAAAAGGTTAATTTTTTAAAAGTTAAGTCGTATATATTTACTACGGCTTATCACACAATGATTGATTTGATTCGAAAAGAAAAGAAAAATGTTGATTTTGAGTGTGTTAACCCCGAGAATTATTCTCATTCTCAGCAATATTCTGATTTAAGTGAGTTGTTGAATGAAGCAGTTAATAGATTGCCGGAGATTCAACGTTCTGTAGTATTGTTGAGAGATTATGAGGGCTATTCGTATAAAGAAATAGCAGATATTACGAAATTAAACGAGTCTCAGGTTAAAGTGTATATTTATAGAGCAAGAGTTTTTTTAAAAAATTATATTGGCAGCTTAGACGCTGTTGTATAGAAGTTAATTGTTATGAATATTAATAGAAATAATTACGAAAGTTTTTTTCTTGACTATTTTGACAGAAATCTGAATTCTGAGCAAGAAGAACAATTGTTTGTGTTTTTGTCTAATAATATTGACCTGAAATTTGAATTCGATGATTTTGAAAATTTTAGTATTTGTGAAGAGGAAAATTTTATTTTCCCCAATAAAAAAGATTTGAAAAAAGAATTAATCAGTAAAGATAAATTTAGTGAATATTGTATAGATAAAGTTGAAGGGAAATTTTCTCCTAATCAAGAAAAAAATTTTAAAGATTTTTTTAAAATAAACCCTGAATGCAAAAAAGATTACGAGTTTTATAAAAAAACAATTCTTCAACCTGATTTGTCTGTAAATTTTGATGAAAAACAGGAGTTGAAAAAGATAGACTTTAATTTGGATTTTGATCAAGCCTCTGTTGCTTGTCTTGAAAATGATTTATCTCTATCAGAAAAAAATAGATTTGAAAAATTTTTAAAACAAAATTCACAAAAACATAAAGAATATCTGCAATATAAAAAAACAATATTAAAGTCGGATAAATCAATTGTATTTGAGAACAAGATATTGTTAAAAAAATATATTGCTAGCAAAACAAATAATATTAAAACAATAATTTCTTATGCTTCAGCAGCTGCCGCAATTGTTTTGTTCTTTTTTGGATTCAACTATTATCAAGATCTTTTAAAAACAGAGACTGTGGCTATGTCAAAAATAGATTCTACAGAAACCAGAGTTTCATTTTCGAATTCAGCAGCTTTCCTAAATCCACCAGAAAAGCAAAAGAAACTGTTTGATGCGAAAAATTATGGCTCAAAACAATATAAAAAAATGATTAAAGAGCAGACAGAAGATCATAAGAAAAATGAAAGAGAAATTATAAAGCCAATTAAATCACTTCAAGACGTTCGTTTTGCCAATAATTATAAAAAAAGCTCTGCTATTAAACCAAAATTATATAAAATAATTAGAACTTACCCTAAAAAATACAACACAATTTCTGATGCAATAACACAAAAAATTACAGAAAAAATAATCAAACCAGAAAACGTTTCGAAAACAATTAATTTTTGGGATATTGCACAAGCAGGAATACGCACATTCAACAATTTAACAGGTAGCAAAATTGAATTGAAAAAACAAAGTGTAAATAATGGAAAGAGCCAAGTATTGGCAGTTTATTCCAAAAATTTTAATTTCTCCACAAAAATTAAAAAAACAAAGTAAGCCTGTAACAAATTAATCATAACAGCCGTCTTATTATCGAATTTGAATTAATTGTATGTTTTTGAGTTATATAATTTTATTCTTAATTATAGGTCAAAAATTTATTGACTTTGTGCATAAAAATGAAAAATATTGAAATATTAAAATATTAAAAAAATGAAAAAAATTACAAGCTTATTTTTAGTAATGATTTTCTCAATGAGTATAATGGCTCAAATGCCGGGCACTCTTAATGAAGAAAATTTTGATGCAATTACAAGTAAGGCATCAGTGGACACTGTTATTTTAAAAGTCAAAGACAAAACAGTTGTAGAGAAACAAAAATTTCAGGCCGATAATCAAAAAAAACATTCGGAAGGAATAATTGACCCATTGCCTGTTGATAGTTCAGAAAATAATATGCATGTTAAGGTTAAAGGAAAAGATGTTGTTATAATTCAAAATGAAGATGGAACTACACGAGTAAATGTATCTCATGATGAAAAAAAGAAGAAAGTAACTCTGCATGTCGATTCTGATGCAGATTACAACTATAACTATTCTAATTCTGACACAACCCGAATTAGAATTGGTAAAAAGAAATTTATGATAATTGACGATGGCGATAACAATCAAATATTTTTTGAAAACGATGATTCTGATAATAAAAAGAAATTTAAAGGGCACTACAGCGGATTTGACATTGGTATAAATAATTATTTTACAAGTGAATTTTCAACCAGTCTGCCAGCTAATGAAGAGTATATGAATCTTAATTCTGGAAAATCTTGGGGTGTTAATATTAATCTTATTCAGAAAAGCATAGGTTTGTTTAACAATAATATTGGATTGGTTACTGGTATGGGGCTTGAGTTTAATAATTACCGCTTCGATAACAAACAATTAGTTATCGCCGGAGATTCTACCGTTTTGTATTCATATAAGGAAACTGAGCGCAATTATGAAAAAAATAAACTGGCTACTACTTATTTAACAGTACCATTAATTATGGAATTTCAAATACCTGTTCGTGAAAAAAACAAATCAATATACTTATCTTTAGGTGTAACAGGAAGTATTAAATTAGGATCACATGTGAAATTAGAAGAGAAAAGTGGAAACAAAGAAAAAATACGCGATGATTTTAATTTATCTCCTTTGAGATATGGATTAACCGCAAGAGTTGGTTATGACGATTTTGGCATATTTGCAAACTACAGTCTTCAGCAAATGTTTGAAAAAAATAAAGGCCCTGAGCTATATCCTTTTACAATTGGATTTTCGTTTATTTGTTTTTAAAAATAAAAAATTATGTAAAAAAACCGTTCTTTTTAAGAACGGTTTTTTTATGCGAATTTTATATTTATTTTGTTGTTTTGTTTAAATTCGCAACGTTTTTAAGGATTGCTTTTAACAGATTTATTTAAAAATAAATGCAATTTTTTTATTTGCACATTACTATTAATTCAAGATAGTTTTGTATTCAATTTTAATAATAGTTTTCCCAAATCAGAAAAAAATAATTACTTTGGCACAAATATTATAAAGGCAGAAATATCATTAATTAAAAATGAAAATTGTAAAAAAAATTGTAATCTGGTTTTTTCTAATAGTTCCATTGGTTATTACATCGGGAATAGCAATTGCTTATTTTTTCGAAAAAGATGTTAATGCGTTTTTTGTTAAGCAAATTGATAAGCATTTAGAAACAAAGATAGATGTAAAAAAAATTCACTTTTCGATATTGAAGAAATTTCCAAATGCGTCAGTTGAGTTTTCTGATGTTGTTGCTTTTTCAGCAAAAGATTTGCAAAAGAAAGATTTTAAAATTAAGAATACTGACACTTTATTTACTGCTGAAAAATTATTTTTTGAATTCAACATTATAGATATTCTTAATAAGAAATATAAAATCCATAAAATTAATATTAGAAACGGAGAGCTCTACATTGCTGTTGATAAAAAAGGGAATGATAACTATCATTTTTTTAATAGTAATAAAATTGGAGGGGAAAGTTTTAACATTAATCTTAAAGAAATTTCGTTGTCAAATGTTAGAGTTATATATCATAATTTGTTAAAGCAAACACAACTACAAGTATATTCGAAAAATTTATCATTGCGAGGAAATTTCTCGGCTGAGAATTATTTAATGTCAACAAAGGGAGATTTAAAATTTGAGAAAATTATTTTTGGGAATGTTAATTATGTTAAAACAAATGATGTTTCTTTGTCGCTTGGTGTTGAAGTGGAAAATAATAATTTTAAAATTTTAAAAGGTCAACTTTCAATTTCTGATTTGATTTTTGCAATTAGCGGAGAAATAAATATTGGGGAAAAAACTTATCCCAATATTATTATAAAAGGCAAAAAAATAAGGATCGAATCTCTTCTATCAATATTACCCAAAGGGCTTGACTTTCTTAAAAAAGATTATTCAGGAACCGGAGATGTTTTTTTTACAACTAAAATTAATGGACAAATAAGCAAATTCCAATCTCCTCATATTGAAACAAATTTTAGTGTTAAAGATGCAACAATTATAAATAAAAAATCTAAAATAAAGATTACTGGTTTTTTTGCAAAAGGATTTTTTTCTACAGGGAAACAGAATAAACCAAAGAGTTCCTATTTGAATGTTTCTGAGTTCAGAGCAGCATTAAACGAAAGTAATTTTAATGGTTCTGTTAGTTTTAAAAATTTTAATTTACCAGATTTGCATGTAAAAATTAACGCCGATTGCAATCTTTCAGAAATGCAAAAGTTTTTAAAAATTAAGAACATACAACATATTAGTGGAAATTTAAAAACGACAATAGATTTTTTTGATAAAATAAAAAATTTTAACAATTATTCTTTTAATAGCTTTAAAAATTCTTTAACCGGAGGAAGTGTTTATTTGAAAAATGTTAATTTTCAACTAACTAGGAGTAATTATAATTTTCTAAATATTAGCGGGAAAGCCAATTTTAACGGAAATGATGTTGATGTGAAAAAAATGACGTTTCAAACTTGTGGTAATAAGTTTAAATTTAGTGGTAAAATAAATAATTTGTTTTCATATTTATTTGAAGAAAAGCACACTTTATTTATTAATGGTTCTGTTTATTCTCCAAATATTATTGTAGATAGTTTTTTGTTTGTAAATACAAATAGTGAACAAAAGAAAATGAATTTTTCAAGAAAAATAAATTTTAAATTAAATTTAAAAGCGGGAAATTTTTCGTGGGATAAGTTTTGTGCCAAAAATGTAACGGGGTTCTTAAATTATAGCAATAAGTCAATGTCATTTAGGTCTCTATTGTTTGATTCTATGCAAGGCAAAGTTTCTGCCGACGGTGTTTTTTCACAAAATAGAAACGGCAATTTTGCGTTAACATCAATTGCTGATTTGATAGATATTGACATTAGTAAATTGTTTTTGAATTTTGATAATTTTGGGCAGGAATTTATTAGTTATAATAACCTTAAAGGATTATGTGTTGCTAATGTTAATTTATTTTCAGAGTGGAAAAATAATTTTGATTTTATCCCAAGCACATTCTATGTTACAAGTTCATTAACAATAAATAACGGAGAATTAATTGATTTTGATCCAGCAGAAAAACTTTCTTCTTTTGCAAAAATAGAAGAGCTAAAACATATAAAATTTTCAAGCCTCACTAACGATATTATCATTAAAAATGAAAAAGTGATTATTCCTGAAATGAAGGTTAACTCATCAGCTTTTAATTTGTCTTTTTCTGGAACTCAAAGTTTCAAAGGAAATATTTCTTATAAAGCAAAATTATTGTTGTCGGAATTATTAGCAAAAAAGGCAGGAATATCAAAAAAAGAAAACAATGAGTTTGGAGTTATTGAAGATGATGGCTTAGGTAAAACGAGTCTTTATTTTAAGATTTTTGGAACCACAGATGATTATCAGATAAAATATGATACAAAAAGGGTTGAAAAGCAAATGAAAAATCGATTTAAACAAGAAAAAAAGGTGTTTAAAACAATATTAAATGAGGAATTTGGTTTATTCAAAAAGGATAGCTCCATTATGATGGATAAAATAAATAAGAAAAATAAAAAGTCGCCTGTCCAGCCCTTTATTATTGAGTGGAACGAAGATGATACCATAAATTAATTAAGAGAATTATTATGAATGTTTATGCCAACAAAAAAAAATGGAAATTTTTACTTTTTATTGTAGCAGTAATAATTGGTTTGTCTTCTTTAAAATATACCGACATATTAATTAAAAAATTATCCATAGAAGAAAGAAAAAAAGTTGAGATGTGGGCAGAAGGCACAAAGCAACTTGTCAATAATGAGAATCCCGAGCAAGATGTAACATTTATTCTGAAAACTATTGAAAAAAACGAAACCGTTCCTGTTATTCTAACAAACGAAAACGACAGTATTATTGCATATAGAAATCTTAAGCACTTAAAATTTCATAAAAAAGAGTTTCTCAAGAGACAACTAAAATTAATGAAAGAAGAGCATGATCGAATAGAAATAATTATTACAAAAGATAGTAAAAATTTTATTTATTATAAGAGATCAATATTATTAAAACAGTTGGCTATTTATCCATATGTTCAGCTAGGCGTAATAGTGTTGTTTATATTAATTTCATATCTTGCATTTAGCTCATCGAGAAAGTCTGAACAAAATAAAGTTTGGGTTGGTATGTCAAAAGAAACTGCACATCAATTAGGAACCCCAATTTCATCGTTAATGGCTTGGGTCGAAATATTAAGGGAAAATGAAGAGAATACTGAATATTTGCAAGAAGTAGAAAAAGACGTAAATCGTTTGCAGAAAATTGCCGATAGGTTTTCTAAAATTGGTTCGACCCCAATTCTTGTTGAGGCTAATATTATTGACTTATTATGCAATTCAATAAATTACATGAAAACAAGAGTGTCAAAAGATGTTGTTTTTAATTTGCATTTTTCTTCTGACAAACAAATTTTTGTGCCACTTAATAATTCTTTATTCTCATGGGTTGTTGAAAACTTGTTAAAAAATGCAACGGATGCAATTAATGGAAATGGAACAATAGACATTTTTCTTGAAGAAATTAAAAGAGGGGTAAATATAGATATTAAAGATTCTGGAAAAGGAATTCAGAAATCAAAGCAAAAAATAATTTTTAATCCAGGAGTAACAACAAAAAGCCGCGGCTGGGGCTTGGGATTATCATTGTCGAAACGAATTGTAGAGCAATATCACGCAGGGAAAATTTTTGTAAAAAATTCAGAAATTAATATTGGAACAACTTTTAGAATAGTTCTTCCAATAAAATAAAGAAACGATTTCGTTTTTTTTAAGCATTTATAGAGCTTATTCTAATTTAGTACACGAATAAAAAAACGTCATTTTTTGAATTTAAAAGAAAAGAAAAATAATCACAGTTTAATTTTTTGGTTTGTTAATATTAATTTATAATTTTGCACGGATTTTTATCTAACTAAAATTGAAATATTTAAAACAATATTGTGTTCCTATAAGGGAATTAAAACAAGAGGGTTCAAGTTTTGATTTGTTTGTAGACGAAAAGTTCTTTGAGCAGTTTGAAAATTCAGATATAAAAAAAGGAAATGTAAATGTTAACATAATATTAACAAAAACGGCTCAGAATATTATTTTAAGTTTTAATATTGTTGGAAGCGTTAATGTTATTTGTGACAGGTGCCTTGATTATTTTGATTTGCCAATTAAAATTAAAGAAAAATTGGTTTTCGTTTTTAGCGATGAAAACAAATCATTATCAGACGATTTCATTACTCTTAATAAAGATAAAAATGAAATTAATGTGGCACAATATATTTATGAATTTATTACATTAAGTTTGCCAATAAAAAAAACTCATCCAAACGATGAATTCGGTAACAGTACATGTAACAAAAAAATGCTTGAAAAGCTTAAAGTCTATACACAAAAAAAAGAAACGCAGATAGACCCTAGATGGAATAAATTAAAAAATTTAATTAAATAAAATAAGAAAATGGCACATCCGAAAAGTAGAATCTCAAAACAAAGAAAACACAAAAGAAGAACACATTACAAAGCAGAATTGCCAACATTGGCAACTTGTTCTAATTGCGGAGCTACTGTAGAGTATCACAGAGTATGCGCAGAATGTGGTTATTACAGAGGGAAACTCGCAGTTGAAAAATTTGCTAAAGTATAATTTAGAAAACTGTGGTTTTTTTTCGTTTGCTGTTTTGTGTTATTGAAGTGTGTTTAACATAAAAATTTAATGATGGCAACAATTCGTGCAAAGATAACCGGAGTAGGAGCCTTTGTTCCTGAATACATTTTGAACAACCAAGAGTTGAGTAAAATGGTAGATACTTCTGATGAATGGATAATGACCAGAATCGGTATCAAAGAAAGAAGGATTTTAAAAGGAGAGGGAAAAGGATCTTCTTATTTAGGAGAAAAGGCGGTTACGCAATTACTTAAGAAAACGGGAACACTACCCGAAGAAGTAGATGTGCTTCTTTGTGCAACTGTTACTCCAGATGTTAAATTTCCTGCAACTGCTAATATTATTAGCGATAAAGTAGGAATAAAAAATGCATTTGGTTATGACATTAATGCAGGATGCTCAAGCTTTTTGTTTGCCTTATCGACAGGTGCAAAATATATTCAGTCGGGGCAATATAAAAAAGTTGTTATTGTTGGTGCAGAAAAAATGTCATCAATTGTTGACTATACAAACAGAAATGTTTGTCCAATTTTTGGTGATGGTGCCGTAGCTGTATTGCTTGAACCCACAATGGAAGATGTCGGTATAGTAGATGAAATATTACATACAGATGGTTTTGGACGTAAATATTTACATCAAGTTGCAGGCGGTTCAATAAAATCTGCATCACATGAAACCGTTGATGCTAAAGAACATTACATTTTTCAAGACGGGAAAACCGTTTTTAAATATGCAGTATCTGATATGGCTGATGTCTCTGTGGAGATGATGAAGAAACATAATTTGTCAAAAAGCGATTTAAATTGGTTTGTACCTCATCAAGCAAATATGAGAATTATTGAAGCGGTTGCTAAGCGTATGTGTATTGATAAAGAACAAGTAATGATAAATATTCAGAAGTATGGAAACACAACTTCTGCAACAATTCCTCTTTGTCTTTATGATTGGGAAAAAATGTTAAAAAAAGGAGATAATTTAATATTGTCAACTTTTGGAGCAGGATTTACTTGGGGAGCTATTTATTTAAAATGGGCTTATGATGGAAATAATATATAAAGGTTTTTAAAAACTCTCAAAAACGAGAGTTTTTTTTTTGAAAAAAAATATACACCTTTGTGTTTAAAATAGAAAAAACAATTAAAATGATATAAAGATGGCAAAAACTATTGAAGTAGAAAGCAAAGCAATAAATTTAATAGGTTCAGGAACAACTATTACTGGCGATATTAATTCCGATGGAGATATTAGGATTGAAGGCTCAATTATTGGGAATGTAAATGCTAGAGGAAAAGTTGTTGTAGGAATCACTGGAAAAATAGCTGGAGAAATTACATGTAAAAACTTTGATTTGTCGGGTAAGGTTGACGGAAAGGTTAATGCAGAAAAATTATTGTCGTTTAAATCAACAGCAAATTTTTTAGGCGATATTAATGCTGGTAAATTGGCTGTTGAGCCAGGTGCAGTTTTTACAGGCACCTGTAAAATGAAAGAAAACGGTGTAAATCCATCAACATTAAATCCAGGAAAAAAAGCTTAAGTTGAACAAGGAAAAACCAAATTGCCATAACTACTTAAAATACTCAGGTATTGCATTTCAAATGCTTATAATAATTTTAATTGGAGTTTTTGGTGGAATGGAATTAGATAAATCTATTTCTTGGAATTTTCCTGTTTTTACCTTGATCTTTTCAATATTATCTGTGTCCTTTTCAATTTATTATGTAGTTAAAGATATAATAAAATTTAAATAAATTGCTTAAAAAGTTTTTTAGAAAAATATTGTTTTCTTCAATTGTAATTTTAATAATTGCAACAGTATTGTTTATGTCAGTATTGAAAGAATATTATATGCCAATATATTTTTATTCCTTTATATTCTGTTTTGTTGTTACCAGTCTTTTTCATTTTGTGTTAGTTAATGTTAGTAACAAAAAATCGGCAACATTTGCTAATAAATATTTACTATTAACAACTATTAAATTGTTTGTTTATTTAATTTTTGTTGCATCTTATTTGGTATTTGTAAAAATTAATGTATTTTGGTTTGTAATAAGTTTTGTAATAATATACGCCTTTTTTGCTGTCTTTGAGCTTTTTGAAGTATTATCAATGTTAAAAAAGAAAATGAATTAGATGAAAAAAAATAATTTCTATTGTTTTTTTCCGTTATTATAGATAAATGAATTTTGTAGATGATTAATTTAAGAAAGAACATAGTTAAATGTCTTTTAACAATTGTAATGATTTTTAGCATATCATTTGTTACAGTTGCAAATGAAAATCAAGAAGAAGAATCAACCAAGTTTAAACCCGGAGAATTTATTATGCATCATATTTATGATGCACACGAATGGAATATATGCCGAGTGGGAGAAATTCAGGTTTATATTCCCTTGTTAATTATTGTTCGTAGCGAAACAAAAGGATGGAATGTTTTTAGTTCAAGAAAATTTCAACACGGTGAAAAATCATACAAAGGATTTAGATTAGAAAAAAAAGGAAAATATAAAGGAAAGGTTGTTGAAGTTTTAGACGATGGTATAACAATTGATTCAAAAGCATCTTTACCACTAGATTTCTCAATAACAAAAGATGTTTTAGGTGTTTTTGTTAGTCTTATATTAATGCTTTGGGTTTTTTTGTCAGTCGCAAAAGCTTATGTTAAAAATCGGGGAAAAGCACCAAAAGGTATTCAATCGGCTGTTGAACCAATAATTCTTTTTGTTCGTGACGATATAGCCAAACAATCTATAGGCGAGAAACAATACGAACGCTTTACACCTTTTTTGTTGACAATATTTTTCTTTATTTTAATAAATAATTTAGCTGGGCTAATTCCAATATTCCCTTTTGGTGCAAATCTTACCGGAAATATTACCATTACAATGGTTTTAGCTTTGTTTACATTCTTTGTCACAAATTTTAGTGGAAACAAGCATTATTGGAAAGATATTTTTAACTCATCAACAATTCCTTGGTGGTTGAAATTTCCAATACCATTGGTGCCAATAGTTGAAATACTTGGAATGTTTACAAAACCATTAATTTTAATGATTCGTCTTTTCGCAAACATGTCTTCAGGACATATCATTGCATTAGGATTTTTTAGTCTAATATTTGTTTTTGGTGAAATGTCTGTAGGGATTGGTTATGGTGTTTCTGTATTATCAATTGCTTTTTCAATTTTTATGACAATGCTTGATTTATTGATTTCCGTTATTCAAGCTTATGTTTTTACATTGTTGTCAGCAATATATTTTGGAATGGCAACAGAAGAGCATTAATTTAATTTTAAATATTTTTTTATTAACTAAATATATATAAACATGATTAATTTATTAATTGTTTTACAAGCCGTTGCAGGTGGTGCCGCTTTAGCAAAATTAGGAGCAGCAATTGGAGCAGCATTAAGTGTTTTTGGTGCAGCTTTTGGTATAAGTAAAATTGGTAATGGTGCAATGGAAGCTATTGCTCGCCAACCAGAGGCAGCAGGTGACGTTCGTTCAAATATGATTGTTTCTGCAGCCCTTATTGAAGGTGTTGCTTTTTTTGCAATTGTTGTTTGTCTACTTATTCTTTTTGTTTAAGTACAATTTTTTAACCCCATGTTTTAGCGGTTGGCTAAAACATGAGGTTTTATAAAACAATTTATTTTGATAATTACAGATTGTTTTTAGTATTAATTTAAAACATAATTGTAATGGAATTAGTAACTCCTGGATTAGGTTTGTTTTTTTGGATGGTTGTCTCTTTTTCAATAGTTTTGTTATTATTGGGGAAATTTGCATGGAAACCAATTTTGAATGCATTGAAAGAAAGAGAAAATTCTATTGATGACGCATTGCAATCAGCAGAAAAAGCAAGAGAAGAAATGTCTCATTTAAAAGCAGATAATGAACAAATTATTAAAGAGGCAAAGCTACAAAGAGAAAAGTTAATAAGGGACGCAAAAGAAGTTAGAGGGAAAATAATTGAAGAAGCTTCTGTTCTGGCCGATAAAGAAGCCAAGAAAATAATTGAAAAGGCTAAAATAACTATTCAAAATGAAAAGGAATCGGCAATAATTGAAATTAAAAATCAAATATCTTTAGTTTCTATTGATATTGCTGAAAAACTTATTAAACAAGAACTGTCGAAAGATAAAAAACAAGACGATTTAATTAATAATCTATTGGAAGAAATAAAGATTAATTAAATCCTCTTTGATTTCAATATAACAATTTAGAAGTTTTTACTTATGAATGAAAGTAAAATTTCAGTAAGATATGCTAAAGCGATATTTGCTTATGCATTAGAAAAAAATATTTTAGAGACTGTTAAAACTGACATTTTTCTAATTTACGAAGTTTGTCAACAAGAAACAGATTTTATTACACTTTTGGAGAGTCCTGTTCTGAAAACATCACAAAAGAAAAAAGTTGTTCAAAAAATATTTCAAGACAAAATAAATTCGGGCACACTTTCTTTTTTAAATTTAGTTTTTGTAAATAAAAGAGAGGCTTTTTTAAAGAATATTGCCAGAAATTTTTTTAGAATTTACAGAATCCATAAAGGTATTAAACAGGTTGTTTTTACAAGTTCTTGTGAAATTAATGATGAATTAAGACAAAATATTCGAAAGCTAATAAAAAGTGAATTTAGTGAGAAATTTGAATTAACAGAGTTTGTTGATGAAAGTTTGATTGGAGGATTTGTTTTGCGTGTCGAAGATCAACAATATGATGCGAGTATGTTAAATAAATTAGATAAATTAAAAAGAGAGCTAATAGATTTATCCTTTGATAAAATTTATAGTTAAAAAATTTATCAACTTTTTGTATATATAGAAATAAAAAACAATTTAATATTAAGAATATGACAAATATAAAACCGGCAGAAGTTTCAGAAATAATAAAACAACAAATTGAAGGTTTTAAATCGGAAGTAGCTTTAGATGAGGTTGGAACAGTTTTAACTGTTGGTGATGGAATAGCACGTATTTACGGTTTGTCAAATGTTGAATCAAACGAAATTATTGAATTTAAAAATGGCATTGAAGGCATTGTGCTGAATCTTGAAGAAGATAATGTTGGAGCCGTTTTGTTAGGACCATCTCAACAAATAAAAGAAGGGGATATAGTAAAAAGAACAAAAAAAATTGCCTCAATAGAAGTTGGAGAAGGCTTACTCGGAAGAATTATAAATACAATTGGCCAACCTTTAGATGGTAAAGGGCCAATTCAAGGGAAAACATATGAAATGCCACTTGAAAGAAAAGCACCTGGAGTACTTTATCGTCAGCCTGTAAAACAGCCTTTACAGTCGGGAATAAAAGCTATTGATGCAATGATTCCTGTTGGTATGGGACAAAGAGAGCTTATTATTGGCGATAGACAAACAGGAAAAACAGCAATTGCTATTGACACAATAATTAATCAAAAAGAGTCTTATGAAAAAGGAAATCCAGTATACTGTATATATGTAGCTATAGGACAAAAGGGATCAACAATAGCAACAATAGCAAAAACGCTTGAAGAACACGGAGCAATGGAATATACGGTTGTTGTAGCGTCTACAGCCTCTGACCCTGCTGCTATGCAGTTTTATGCACCTTTTACAGGAGCCTCTATTGGCGAATTTTTTAGAGATACCGGACGAAATGCCTTAATTGTTTTTGATGATTTATCAAAACAAGCTGTTTCTTATCGAGAAGTTTCTTTATTACTTCGTCGTCCTCCAGGAAGAGAAGCTTATCCAGGTGATGTGTTTTATCTTCATTCAAGATTATTAGAAAGAGCTGCAAAAATAATTGAGTCAGACGTAATTGCGAGACAAATGAACGATTTGCCAGAATCGATTAAAAATTTAGTTAAAGGTGGAGGTTCGTTGACAGCATTGCCTATTATTGAAACTCAGGCTGGAGATGTGTCTGCCTATATCCCTACTAATGTTATTTCTATTACTGATGGACAAATTTTTTTAGAATCAGATTTGTTTAATTCTGGTATTCGTCCTGCTATTAATGTTGGTATATCTGTATCACGCGTTGGAGGTAATGCCCAAATAAAATCAATGAAGAAAGTTGCCGGAACGTTAAAAATCGACCAGGCACAATATCGTGAATTAGAAGCTTTTTCAAAATTTGGCTCTGATATTGATGATGCAACAATGGCAGTTCTTGATAAAGGAAGAAAAAATGTAGAAATATTCAAACAAGGACAATATTCCCCTGTAAAAGTAGAAAAACAAATTGCAATTATTTATTGTGGTATGAAGGGGCTTCTTTCTTCTGTACCTGTTGAAAAGATTGGTTATTTTGAAAAAGAATATTTAGAAAGGCTTGAAAATAATCACAGTGATGTATTAGAAAAAATAAAACAAGGTGATTTATCAGAAGAAGTTAAAATGGTTCTTGAACAGCTTGCAAAAGAAACAGCTCTTAATTTTGATTAGTATAATATAGACGTATTGAAATTCATATGGCAAATTTAAAAGAAATAAGAAATAGAATATCTTCAGTAGCGACTACTGAGCAGGTTACATCTGCCATGAAAATGGTGGCGGCTGCAAAGTTAAAAAAAACACAAGATGCCATAACAAAAATTAGTCCATATGCCAATAAGCTTCATGAAATATTAACTAGTCTCTCGGATGACGAACAAATTACAAAAGAAAATGTTTATTTTCAGAAAAAGCCGGAAAAAAACATTTTAATTGTTTTTGTTTCTTCAAATAGAGGCTTGTGCGGGGCGTTTAATTCTAATGTAATAAAACGAGGCTTTGAAATAGCACAAAAAAAATATTCTAAGCAATTAGAATGTGGAAATGTAAGTTTCATTGCAATTGGTAAATATGCAAACGAATTTTTGAGAAAAAACAATCTAAATATTACAAGACGTTTTGGCAATGTTTTTGATAATTTGACTTTTGAAAATGTTGTTCCAATAGCTCAATATTTAATGAATGGTTTTAGTTCCGGCTATTTTGATAAGATTGATATAATATATAATAGGTTTAAAAATGCTGCTGTTCAAATTTTATCTGTTGAACAATTTTTGCCTATAAAAGCAAGTGATAACAAAGAAATTGAAAAATCAATTGAACAAGACTTTATTTTTGAGCCAACAAAAAAATATATTGTTAATGAATTAATCCCCAAATCATTAAAAATACAGTTGTATAAAGCCCTTTTAGATTCCTACGCTTCGGAGCATGGTGCCAGAATGACGGCAATGCATAAAGCAACAGATAATGCTAATAATATTATTAGAGATTTACGCGTTGAATATAATAAAGCTCGTCAAGCATCAATCACCTCTGAAATTCTTGAGATAGTAAGTGGTGCAGAAGCATTAAAAAAATAAAAACATTCAAATCAGTGAGACTATGATTTTGATTACAAAATCATATAGCCGAACTGATCCCGAGCGGTAGTCGAGGGATCTCAAGGGTTATATTCCCCGCACCTTGGTGCGTATGTAAAATAAAATATTCCATTGAGATACCTCGTCAGCTTGCTGCGAGGAGTTTTATTTTGCCAGTTAATAAAATTAAAAAATGGGGAGTTGAATTTTCAACTCCCCATTTTTAATAATTTGAGAAAGAATTTATTATTCCTTTATTTCATTTAAAGCTTCAGAAACATTAATAACATAATCTCCTAATTTTTCACACTCTAAGAAAAGGTCGCTATAAATAACCCCTGATTGATAAGTGTATTTTTTATTTTTTATATTATTTAAATGCTCTATTCTTAATTGGGTTCTATAGTCATTAATTTTATTTTCAATGTCATTAGCCTTTCTTAAAGATACTGAATGATAATCGTGTTCAAGATTAAAAATCATAGTCTCAATAGCAATGTCGATTAATTCAAACATATGAAGAATATTTGTGGCAGAATCTTCTTGAAAAAGTGATTTTTGTTCGAATTTTCTTTTACATGCCTTTGTAAGATTGAAACAAGAATCAGCTATGCTTTCAATATCACTAACAATTTTTAACATTGAACTAATTCGCACAGAAGCAGATGTGCTTAAATCGCCCTCTAAAATTTTAGTTAAGTAAGAAGCTATTTCAAGCTCAATATTGTCACTTATATCTTCATATTTTATTGAGTGGTCATATAATTTGTTAAAGTTTTTTTCATTTTTTTCATTGAATAATGTTTTAACAAAGCCAAACATTTGTTGAGTGTGATTGGCATATGAAGCAATTTCATTTTTTGCCTGAATGGTTGACAATTCTGATGTTGACAACATTCCCATTGAAATATATCGTAAACGAAATTCTTCTTCTTCGTCTTCTTTTATCGGGATTAATTTTTCAACAATCTTGACAATAAGAGGAGAAAATCCTATTAAGAGGAGAACGTTTGTAATATTAAAAATTGTATGGAACAATGATAAAGCAATTGGTATAGCTGAATTTATTTTAAAAGGAGAGTTTCCTGTAACCTTAATCGAAATTAAGTCTATCATGTTTAAAAAAGAGTGGAAAATAAGTAAAATCCAAATTACGCCTAAAATATTAAAAATAAGGTGGGCAAGAGCGGCTCTTTTCGCAGAAGCATTTGCAACGAAGGCTGCAATATTTGCCGTTATTGTTGTACCAACATTTTCACCCAAAACCATTGCTGCCGCTAATTCAAATGGAATCCATCCATTATTACACATAACAAGAGTTAATGCCAAAGTAGCACTCGAAGATTGAATAACAATGGTTAAAATTGTACCAATAGCTAAGAAAATTAATGTTGAACCAAAACCCATCTGAGTGTATTGGGCTAAGAAAGAAAATATTTCAGGACTATTTTGAATATCCGGAACAGAAGATTTTAAACTATCTAAACCAATAAAAAGTATTGAGAACCCGAAAATTACTTCACCCCATGAGCTTAATTTTTTATTTTTTGAAAAAATTAATGGAAAACCAATTCCGATTAAAGGGAAGGCCAAAGCACTAATTTTTACTTTAAATCCAATAAGCGAGATTAACCAAGCAGTTACAGTGGTTCCAACATTTGCCCCCATTATTACACCAACAGATTGTGTTAATGATAAAAGACCGGCGTTTACAAAACTTACAACCATCACAGTAGTTGCTGATGACGATTGAATAATTGCTGTAATCAAAACTCCTGTAAGAACACCCTTAAATTTGTTTGATGTCATTGCTGACAAGATGTTTCTCAATTTGCTTCCCGCAACTTTTTGCAAGGCTTCACTCATAAGTTTCATTCCAAAAAGGAATAATCCTAAAGCTCCTAATAATGTAAGAAAATCAATTATAGAATAATTCATTTCATTAAATTTTAGTTTTTAATGTGCGTAAAAATACACATTAAATTTAGATACTTATTGTTTTTAAAAAAAAATCTATTTTGTAATTTGTGAAATTAATAATTTTTTCTTTTTTGAAAAACATCAATAAAATATTACTTTAGCCAACTACTTTAAATAATTGTTTTGAATTTTAAGAATATATATATATTATTATAGATGTGGAGATTAGTTGCAAGAGTGATTTTGCGTAAGAGAGTTTGGTTTTTATCAGCAATTACAATAATAACAATTTTTATGGCCTATCAGGCTAGTTTTATTAGCATGTCATACAAACATGTTCAAATGCTTCCTGAAAAAGATACGGCATATTTAGAATACCAGTATTCCAAAAAAGTTTTTGGAGAGCAGGCAAATGTTTTTGTAATTGGCGTTAAGGATACAAATTTTTTTCAACTTAACAAATTTAATGATTGGATTGCATTAAATGATACAATTAAGCAGATGGATTGTATAGATAATGTAGTTTCAATAGCACAAATAATAAATATACAGAAAAATTCTGAAGAGAAAAAATTTGAATTATCTTCAGTTTTCCCCAAACACATTAACACACAGGAAGAATTAGATAGTTTAGTTAGTGTTGCCAAAAATTTACCTTTTTATAAAAAATTATTATATAACGAGGCCGAAGATGTTTATATGATGGGAGTAACCGTGTCTCCAGAAAAGCTTAATACAGAGGCACGCGTTGAAATTGTAGAAGAACTAGTTAAAAAAATTGACAAATATGGAGAGAAATACAATTTAAAATTTCATTATTCAGGACTCCCTTATATTAGAACTGCGGTCTCCGATAAAGTAAAAGCAGAATTATATATGTTTCTTGTTCTTGCTTTTCTTGTTTGTGCTTTTATTCTTTATTTGTTTTTCAAGTCTTTTAAAGCAGTTGTCTTTCCTATGATTGTTGTTGGTGTAGGTGTTATTTGGGCTATGGGTTCAATTGTGCTTTTGGGTTATGAAATTACAATACTTACAGGGATGATTCCCCCTTTGCTTATTGTAATAGGTGTTCCAAATAGTATATTTATGTTAAATAAATATTATTCTGAATACCGGCTACACGGAAATAAAATAAAAGCATTGCAGAGAGTAATTCAAAAAACAGGAAATGCTATATTTTTGACTAACCTGACTACAGCATCTGGATTTGCAACGTTTATGATTACAAGCAGTAGTATATTAACAGAATTTGGAATTGTTGCTGCATTAAACATTATTGGGATGTTTGTTTTGTCAATATTGTTGATACCAATATTTTTTAGTTTTATTGATCCTCCAAAAGAGAAACACACTAAGCACCTGGATAATAAAAGAGTACGGTTTATTATTGACAATCTTACTAATTTTACACTTAATCATAGAAGGTTAATCTATGTTGTTTTTGCTATAATAATTGGTTTGGGAATATATGGAATTAGTTTAATGAAGAGTACGGGATTTATTGTTGATGATCTTCCACAAAACGATCCTATTTATGAAGACCTCGGATTTTTCGAGAAAAATTTTAATGGAGTTATGCCCCTTGAAATTTTAATTGATACCAAAAGGAAAAATGGTGCAATTAATATAAAGACATTTAACAAAATTGAAAAATTAGAAAAAGCACTTAGAAAGTACCCCGAACTGTCAAGGCCAATATCTATGATTGATGCTTTTAAATTTTTACGACAAGCCTTTTATATGGGAAATCCACGAAAGTACAGTCTTCCTAATAACATGGATAAAAATTTTATCATGGCTTATGCCTCTAAGTTTCAAGATAATGGAAATTTAATAAGTTCTTATGTCGATACCACTCAACAAATTGCACGTATTAGCCTTCAAATGAAAGATATTGGTACAGATAAAATGAAATATTTAGATGAAAAAATACAAGCAGATATTAATACTGTTTTTCCACCAAATAAATATAAAACAATATTAACAGGGTCAAGTATAATTTTTTTTAAAGGAACACGATATTTAATTAAAAATTTATTTGTAAGCTTACTTCTTGCCATCATTATTATTGCATTAATTATGTCGTGGATGTTTGCTTCGTTTCGTATGGTTTTTGTTTCGCTTATACCAAATTTAATACCATTATTATTAACTGGAGCTCTTATGGGGTATTTCGGGATACCAATAAAACCGTCAACAATTTTAGTTTTTAGTGTTTCTTTTGGTATTTCTGTTGACGACACAATTCATTTTTTGGCAAAATATAGACAAGAATTAGAAGTTCATGATTGGGATATTAAAACCTCTGTTGTCGAGGCTTTAAAAGAAACTGGAGTAAGTATGATTTATACATCGATAGTTTTGTTTTTTGGTTTTGCAATATTTATTGCTTCAAGTTTTGGAGGCACTAAAGCTTTAGGTATGTTAGTATCAGTAACGCTACTTTTTGCAATGCTTTCAAATCTTATTTTATTGCCGTCTTTATTGTTATCATTAGAGAAAAGGATTACAACAAAAGCTTTTGCTGAGCCTTTAATTCAAATATTTGATGAGGAAGAAGACATTGAGTTAAAAAGTTTGAGAATTATTAAAAAATAAAAAAAATAGATACTAAAATACTTAATATGAAAAAAATTTTAGTTACTGGAGGTGCCGGTTTTATTGGAAGTGTTCTTTCAGAAAAATTATTACAAGACAATGAAAATTATTTAGTTATAGTTGACGATTTGTCAACTGGGGATAGAAGGAAGTTGCCAGCATCAACATTTAAGAATTATAAGTTCATTAAGTGCGACGTTAATAATTATTCGGATATTGCGGAAATAATGTTGGCATATAAATTCGACTATGTTTTTCATTATGCTGCTATGGTTGGTGTTCAACGAACGCAAGAGAATCCTGTTAAAGTGCTAAAAGATATTGATGGTATTAAAAATATACTTTCAATTTCAAAAAATACGGGTGTGAAAAGAGTCTTCTTTTCTTCATCCTCAGAAATTTATGGAGAACCCGTTGAGTTCCCTCAGAATGTTTACACAACACCATTAAATTCACGCGTTCCTTATGCAATTGTGAAAAATGTTGGCGAGGCTTTTCTAAAGTCTTTTAAACAAGAATATGGTTTAGATTATACAATTTTTAGGTTTTTTAATACTTATGGACCTAAACAAAGCAAAGATTTTGTAATAAGTAAATTTATTATGAAAGCTTTAAAAAATGACGACATTACTATTTATGGTGATGGAAAACAAACACGAACTTTTTGTTATATTGACGATAATGTTGAAGCATGCGTTAAAGCTTTTAATAATAATTATGTGGTTAACGACGTTGTAAATGTTGGTGGAAATAATGAAATAACAATAATATCATTAGCAGAAACAATTATAAGACTAACCAAATCAAAATCGAAAATTGTTTATTTGCCACCACTTAAAGATGGAGACATGAGAAGACGATTGCCTGATAATACAAACATGATAAAAATTTTGGGTCGTGATTTGATAGTCTTGGAAAAAGGAATAAAAAATATTTTAGACAAAGGATTGTTCGAGTTAAAGATGATTTAAAATAAAAATAATTTTTACTAAGAATCGTTATAGAATTTTCAAACTATTTTAATATTTGTTGTTTAACTTACTGTTTTTATTTTTTTTAATATTTTGTTTTTCTAATATTTAAATTAATTTTATGTATTCATATAAAACGCTTCAAGAGCTTGTTAATAAAGAGATTGCGTTGGGAGGCTTTGTAAAAGAACCAAAACAATTATATGAACCAATAAAATATATTTTGTCACTAGGTGGTAAACGAATTCGACCTGTTTTTGTATTAATGGCATGTAATTTATTTTCTAACAAAATTGAAAACGCAATAAATGCCGCACTTGCTCTTGAAATATTTCATAATTTCACCCTCCTTCACGACGATATAATGGACAAATCTTCGTTAAGAAGAAACAAACCCACAGTTCATACAAAATGGAACTCAAATATTGCCATTCTTTCAGGCGATGCCATGTCTATTATTGCTTATGAATATATTACAAGAGTTAAATCAGATAATTTTTTAGAGCTTATAAACGTTTTTAATAAAACAGCCTTGCAGGTTTGTGAAGGACAACAATATGACATGAACTTTGAAACAGAGAAATTGGTTTCTGAAACGAATTATCTGCAAATGATAAAGTTAAAAACCGCGGTATTAATATCGGCAAGTCTGAAAATTGGAGCATTAATTGGCGAAGCTTCACAAGAAGACACTGAATTACTTTATTTATTTGGTATTAATATTGGAATTGCTTTTCAAATTCAAGATGATTTTCTGGATGTGTATGCTGACACAAAAGTATTTGGCAAAAAAATCGGGAATGATATTCTAACAAACAAAAAAACATACTTGTTAATTAAGGCGTTTGAATTAGCAAAAGAACATGATTATGAAGAGCTGTACAACAAATTTTTTATTGATAATAACCCTTCAGAAGAAAAAGTTCATTCTGTAGTTAATATTTATAATAAATTAGGAATTAAAGAAATAGCACAAAATAAAATTGCCGAGTACTTTAATAAAGCGTTTTCTTATCTTGATAAAGTATCTGTTAGCACAGAAAGAAAAAAAGAGTTGGCGTCATTTGTCAAAAATAGTTTAATTAACAGAGATAAGTAGCTTCTTGTAACTACATAATTGCAGAATGATATGATTTTATTCAAATAGATGAGACTACTATGAAAACTAAAGTTATCAATTTATAGCCGCTTAGCGGATTTCTAATAAATTGACGTGCAAGTTATTAACTTTTAGTCTTTTTATAAAATTAACCGCTCGTATGTTTGCAAAAGTAATTAAAAAGGACCATTTAATTATTAATTTTGTAGTTTAGTAATTTTAAATGGGAGA
>JADFUR010000063.1 GCA_015222055.1 Bacteroidota bacterium
ATAACTTGAATTAAATTTATTTGGTATTGTCATAGAATACCGCACGATTGCATCGTGTGGTTTTTATTTAATAACAATAACATGTCTCGTCCTAAAATAAGTTTACAATAATTTCAAAATATCATTTCCAATACCAGTTTTATAGCCTTCTGAATAAAAAATGACTTCACCTTTTGGATTAGCAATAATTATTTTTGGAAACGAGTGTGTTTCACAATCAATTTTTAAATTGAATAAATCATCAGGCTTTTTGTCAGTTATCTTAAATATTGTTCTATAAGGTAAATTAGGATAATCTTCAATTTTAAAGGTTGCCGACAAATCCTTTTTGGGAATGATAAAGACGATTGAGTTATTTAATACTTCAAAGTCTCTTTTAATTTTTTGCACATCATTTAATACGTGTTTAGACGGCTCTTTATCGGGTTGAATTATTGCAATCACAATATTAGCCGTCTCCTGCAAAAGTTTTGCTCTTTGGTCTTTATAATTGATAAAATCGCTAAGTTTTTTACGATCTATTGTTCCTTGCACTTTCAAATCTATTTTATTTTCAGGAAAGGTCAATCCAATTATAGTATCGTTTGTGATTTTAAAAAACTTAATGTTCACCAATATCTTACCCGACGTTAATCTGTTGGAAGTAAGTAAACGATAATCTCCTGCAATTAAATGCAAGTCTCCTATTTTGTCAACATCTTGATATTCTCCCAATTCAAGTGTTTTAAAATGATTCTGTTCAAATTTTGCCAAAGTAAAATGATGATAGTATTGTGGTGTATATTTTAGATTTTTTGCCTCAACTTTAAAATTTACTTTAAACCTCTGATATTGTTTTGGTTTGGCATCAAAAAACACATCAATCCATTTATTTTCAAAAAAATACTGAGGAACTTTTGTGCCTTGTTCTAATCGTGCAGGAATGCCAAAACTACGACAAGCAGCTACAAAAAATATATTACGTGAGCGACTGTCAGACACACGAAGATTATATACACCTATAGGTGTTATTGGTAAATTATATGCTTGTGCGTTATTATTAATTTCAACACTATCTTTAATCCATTTTATTAATTTATTTGGGTCTGATTTAAAATTTTCGGCTTCAGCCTTAGTGAATTTATTTATTAAAAATTGTTTGTATGCGAGAAGCATTTCAAGATCAATTCGTGGGTTTAAAATATACTTTGTGAAAATCTCAGGAGAGTATTCTTTTGCATAATCTAAAGAGTTATTCATTTGATCGTTTAGAATTTCTGCTTTGCAATCACGTAAATCTTTTTTGGCGATAATATCAAGAAGAGGTTTTGCCCAATCATAATCTTTATTATTTGTAATAAAACTAATAATCTCATTATAATTTCCGCGTGATGCTTTCACATATTTCCAGAAAGATTTCTTATTATAAATTTTCAGATAATTTTCTTTAGAAATAAATGTGGAAACGTAAACATTACGCACAGAATCTTCATAATGCAGTTTTATTTTATTTTCTTCTATTTGCCCTTCGCTTAATTCTACTTTTAGTTTGTTTGATGATGCTGGTGCTTTCAATTCCCAAGCTAAATTTTCAAACTCAGGATTTGACATAACTATGCAAACAGTATCCTTATCACCAATTTTAACTTTTTCGAAACCATAGTCGCTACCTTTGCTTGCCCATATTAGTAAGTCTCCAAAACCTGTAGTAAGGTGCGACATTCCTTTTTTATCTGATATTTTTGTAGTTATGGGATAAAACTCTGCATAATTATATAGTTTGTATTCAACTTTAGCATTATCGACAGGGTTTCCTTTTGCATCACTAATTTTAACAAATTGTTTAAACGTTTTGGCATATCTATCAACAACATTAATATCATTATATTGACTTGTAGTAACATTAATTTCTTCGATGCCATGATATTCGCCATAAGCTCTGGCATGAACCAACATAGCACGACTTGCAGATTCGTTAAACCACCCCAGGTTTAAGACAGGTTGGGGTTCACAAGCTCCCAGAAAATACCATTGTCCGTCGGCCCAGACTTCCACCCAAGCATGATTATCGTCGCAATGTGCCCAGCGTGGAGTATAAACCTGACGTGCGGGAATGCAAACCGAACGCATAGCAGCAACAGCAAATGTTGATTCCTCTCCACATCTGCCAAAAGCTGTTTTCATTGTTGCCAATGGCGATGATGTTCTTCCATCAGCAGGGCGATATTCTACTTTTTCGTGACACCAGTGATTTACTTCAATTGCTGCATCATACATAGACAAGCCTTTAATGCGGATTTTTAGCTCATTAAAAAAGACGATTCTTGCTGTGTCTAAATTTTCATTATTTACTCGGTGTGGTAATACAAAATGAAAAAAAACATTTTCAGGAATGCTGCTTGCCCATTGCATTTCATTCTTTGCCGCAATAGTAGCTTTAACGTGTTTAAGATAAAACTCACCGCTGTAATCTGCCAAATCACTCAAGGGCATGTATGCATACAAAAATTTCAAATACTTTGTTTCTTCTTTAGTTAATTCTTTGTTAAAGATATTGAATAATTCTTTACTGCGATGTTTGGCAATTATTTTTGAATTATTAAATTTTTGCTCCAAGCTTGTGTTTTCATCTTTTCGTTTGCACGAATTAATGCTTATAATCACTAATATTGCAATAGAAATAAGTATCTTTTTTTTCATTTTGTGTTTTTTAATATTTTGAGCATCAATTTAATTTTATTGGCATTAACAGAAACTTTTTGAAATTCATCAACATTATCATTTCCACCCATGCTAATATTTTTATTAAAATAACCCATTTTACTTTTTTCAAATTCTTTTGCAGAGCTGTGAAATTCGCCTGCCTTGGTTTTTAATACTAATTTTTTCAAATTCTTTTCATCAACTCCACATCCAGGCATAACAACAATTCTGTTATCGGCTTTTTCAACCAATTCTTTGAGCAAATCAATTCCTTTTAGTGCTGTGTTTTCTGCTCCTGATGTTAAAATTCGGTCAACTCCAACATCAATAAGTTGTTGCAATGCTTTGTGTTGATTTTTACACATATCAAAAGCACGATGAAAAGTTACTTGCATTGGTTTTGCCAGATTAACAATTTCCTTTGTTCTTTCTATATCAATTTCACCATTCTTTTTAAGGAAACCTATTACAACTCCGTTTGCTTCTAATTCTTTTATTTTCAGAACATCATTTTTAATTAGTTCATATTCAGCCGATGAATATAAAAAATCACCACCGCGAGGTCTTACAATTATATTAACAGGAATATTTAATTTGTTTACCGAATATTCAATAGCAGCATAAGACGGGGTTGTTCCGCCTTCTGAATAGTTATCACACAATTCTATTCTATCAGCTCCAGCTTTTTCAGCTTTTATTGCTGAATCTATAGAATAACAGCAAATTTCTAACTTTTTCTTCATCAATAAACTATTATGTAATCAATCCTTAAAATTCTTTTGTTCTTCCAATTCTTTTATTCTTTTCTTTAGTCTATAATTATCAAAAAAACTTGTTGCTGTCCCCATCATGAAACCAATCATTAAAAATGAACGCCCTTTAGAATAATGTTTCAAGTACCAAAACAATCCAACGAGAAGAACTGTGGTTGAAATAATGTATAGTATATTAATTAGCTTTTCAATCTGTGTTTTATTCATAATTATTTTTTTTCTTAATTGTTCAATTAGTTAATTGTAAATGTAGTTAAAAAAAGTAAAAATACAATTTCATTATAACAGTGTAAATAATCAGTACTTTAAAATGTGCTAAAGTTAAGAGTGCCTAAAATTTTTAAAGCTGGATAAAATAGATTTGGTAAACAATTAGTAAGAAGTTGAAAATTATGGAACTGAATAGTTACTAAAAAATTATAAGCATTAAATTAAAATCCTCTGCTTGATTAAATTTTTCAACATTGAGTCCACTCCGAGAAGTCGCTAAGCGGTTAATTTTATAAAAAGAGTAAAAGCTAATAAATTGTACTTCATTTATTAGGAATCCTCTAAGAGACTATAAATTAATAACTTTAATTTTCATATTAGTCTCAACATTAATTTTATTAATTACTTATTTTTTATATTTTTGAAAAAATTTTAAAATTAAAATCTATGAAAAAATTTCGATTAATTTATTTAGCATTACCTCTTTTACTGTTAATAGTTAGCAGTTGTGAAATTACAATTGTAGCCCCAGAACCCAACTTTACAGCAACTGTTTCTGCTTCAGGTGATGATTATGTAGATGTGTCATTTTCAGATTTATCGTCTCCTATGGCAACAAGTTGGAACTGGACATTTGAAGGCGGGTATCCTGAAACATCAGAATTAAAAAATCCAAAAATAACTTATGATAAACCCGGAACATACTCTGTAACTCTTGTTGCAACAAATAGTGGCGGTGGTGATGAAATTACTAAACATGACTTTGTAAACATTGTAGAGTTTGTTAACCCAACTTATAAAGAAATTGATATTACTGTTGAAAATAATACAAAAACAATTGAGCTTGACGAATCTGTTCTTTTTGGTGTAATTGACAAAACAACTGTTCCATACTATGCAAAGACTTACGGACAAACTAGTGATGGAACTGTAATTGGCCTTGAGTTAGAATGGGACAATTCAGTAGATTTATCAGAATTTACATTATATAACTTAAATGTATCTTCAGAATATTTCTTTCTTTACATGACAAATTACGGTTCAGGATCTCTTTCACCAATTTATGTAGGATATGACAGTCCTAGTAATTCTAAAGATAAAACAGAAAATATTGTAATTCCTAATGATAACAAAAAATACGGAATTGGATATTATGATGCAGAAGAAGGTGTTGATGTTTGGGCAGACAGAAAAGATTCTGATGGTACATTATATTGGAATAACATAGATTTACCTTATTTATTAAATCAATCTTATGAATGCTATACTGATGATTCAAAAAGCGGTACAACAAAAAAATCAACAAGCATTTTAAAACCAGCAAAAATGGTTGTAGCTACACCTGAGAAAAAAAGCAAAAAGTCATTTAACAAGAATGCACACAACATATATGCAACTGTAAAAGAATGATATAGTTAATAATTTGGCATAAAAAAACCACTTTAACAGGTGGTTTTTTTATGCCAAAAACTAGCACAAATGAATACAAAAAAATAATTTACTCATTTGTTTTAAAAGGAATTGTAAAGTAAAAAGAAGACCCTTTTCCAAGTTCGCTTTCTACCCAAATTTTTCCTCCATGTTTTTCCACAAATTCTTTACATAATATTAAACCCAAGCCGGAACCTTTTTCATTCTCGGTTCCTTCTGTTGATGAGCCTACACTAATATCAAATAAGTTATTTTGAACTTCTTTTGAAATACCAATACCTGTGTCTGTAACAATTATTTTAGTAAATTGATTATTTTTTTTTGCTTCTACTATTATTTCACCATCTTTTGGTGTAAATTTTATAGCATTCAATATTAAATTTCGAATAATTGTTAAAAACATATCTTTATCAGCAATCACATAAAAATTTTTCGAAATTTGATTTATAAATTTAATTCTTTTCCTATTTATCAATTCTTCAAATAACTCAATTATTTCACACACTAATAAATGTAAATTATTTTTTTTAGGATTAAATCTAATATCACCCTTTTGAGTTATTGCCCAAAGAAGCAAATTTTCTAGTAATGCATAAGTATTCTCAGAAGTCTGCAGTATGCTCTTTATAATTTCTTTTTGTTTCTCAGGATTAATTTCATCATAATTATCATTTAACATATTTGAAAAACCCAACAAAACATTAAATGGATTTTTTAAGTCATGTGCAATTATTGAAAAAAAATTGTCTTTTGTAACATTAGATTTTTTTAATACAGATTGATTTTCAATTAATGCTAATTGTGATTTTTTCCTTTCTGTAATATCAATTGTAAAGCCTGCTAAATATTGAAGATTTTCTCTTATAAGAACTGGAAATTTTATAGTTGAATAATACTTTCCTTCAAATTCTTCTTCAATCTGATAAACTTCTCCTGAACTTAAAACGTTTTTATCATCTTGAACAATTGTTTTAGAAAACTCAGATGGAAACAGATCAAACATTGTTTTGCCTATTGCTTCTTCAATAGGCATACCAAGTATATTTTTATAATTATTGCTTAATCGAATGTTTCTCATTTCAGAGTCTTTAAAAAAAACATATATAGGACTATGTTTCATGAACTGAATAAATATTTCTTCGCTTTCTTCTGCCCTTTCTTTAGCAATTTGCAATTCTTTGTTTTGTTTTTCATGCTTTTTATTCAGCTCTGAGTATACTTTGTTTTGTTTTGTTATTTCTTTTTCTTTATTAATTCTTTCTGTGATTTTTGATATCCTCTCTGCATAGGCAAAAATCAATTTTTTTTCAAAATTTTTGTTAAAAAAAATCTGTCCTTTATAACTTACTATTAATTCTCCAATTACTTCTTTTAATACAACAATTTTGGCTGACAAATATTTTTTGTATTTTGAAATATCGCAGTTTTCAATATTAGAGTATGTTTGATCATAAATTTTTAAAAAAACAAATACTTTATCAGGATACTCCATGCTTCTAGGAGCCACTTGTTTTACAAATTCACCGTATATTTTGTCAAGGTCACTATATTTTTCTGTTAGCAATCCTAAAGAATATATTCCGTTTAACTCTTTAATTCTTTCTTGCAATTTTTTTTGTACATTTTTTTCTTTCTCTTCTCTATAAAAAAACAATTTTTTTATAGATCTTTTAAATATATGGTTTAATTTCATAATACTCATAATTTAGGTAAACACCAAAGCAGTCATTTCAAAAACCACATGTTTAATTACTAATTTTTCAAAAAGATATTCTTTTTCTTTTTGCAAAGAAAATAAAAATTATACAAATCTACTAATATGTATATATTTAGATAGTTAATTAAAAAACATCAATTGTAAAAAAAAAAAATTGAAAAGGTTACATTAATGATGAGCAGTATCCCCTCTCGGAATTTGTAAACTTAAATTAAAATCTAATTTTTATGAATAGTGGTTTATGGTAATAATAAAAGAATTATTTAAATATGTTTTTAATTTTTTTAATATAAAACGGATCCTTATTAAATTCCTTTTCGGAAACTATTACATTTAGTGATTGTGGAATTATCTTAACATTAATTTCTTTTCCAAAAGAGACAGGCTCACCATCAATATGGGCAATAATTGAGTTTTCATGTGTAATTGTAATTTCTCTGCCTTTAACAATTTCCATATATTTTGATTTATCGAGTCTTTTATCAAAAAGCATAACAGCTAAACGTGGTGATTCTACGATAGGAAAATTTTTAAAAATACAAACATCAATTAATCCATCGTCAATTTTTGCCTCGGGTGAAATATATGCATTATTACCAAACTGAGAAGAGTTGGCAAAACTTATTAAAAAAGCTTTTCTGTAAACTGATTTGCCGTCAATTGAAATTTTATATTTTTGTGCTCTGTATTTAGGAAACTCTTCGGCTGCTATCTTAACATAAGGCAAAGGTCCTCGTTTACCATAATTAGCAAAAATATGACTAACATGAGCATCAAAACCTATTCCTGCTACATTAACAAATTTCTCATTATTTATTTCAGCAGTATCAATTTTTTTAATTGTGGTTTGATTGATTAATTCTATTGCTTTATCAATTTTTAAAGGAATATTTAAATATCTGGCAAGCCCGTTACCCGATCCGGTTGGAATTATTGCTAAGGCAGAATTAGAATTAATTAATCCTTTACATACTTCATTAACTGAACCGTCGCCACCAACAGCTACAACAATATCGAACTTATTGGCTGCTTCGGTGCTAATCTTAATTGCATGTTTTGCCTCTTTTGTATATTTTATCTCATAAGAAAACTTTGTTGTATCTAAATATTTTTTAATTCTCTTCTCAACAATTTTTTGCTTACCTACTCCTGATACCGGATTTATTATAAAAAGAATTCTCTTCATTATTTATTTTTATCTCTAATGATTAATTCATTATTAATCAAACGATTATTATAAGACTGCCTAATTGCTTTTAATTTTTTTTCTAATTTTATTGCAATTTTTTTTGATGTCGTTTCTAAATCGTTTGCTAATAATTTGTCTGTTTTAATATTATATAAACCAACAATTTTATTTCCATCGTGTAATAATGTATAATCATCATTAACAAACTGATAAATTCCATTCTTGTAATTAACGGCATAGTGGTCGGCGGTAGTATCGAAAACACTATTTCCATATGCAATAAATTTTTTGTTATAATCCAAGTAATCTAAAACAGATGGCATAATGTCTGCCTGCTGAGTTATTGTATGATTTCGCCCTTTTAAAGATGTGTCGCTCGAACAAAAATAGATAATTGGAATTGAATATCTACCTAGTTTATTTTTATAAACCTTATTATAAGCTTGTGCAGTATGGTCTGCTGTAAAAACAAACAATGTATTTTTATACCACGGAAGTTTTGATGCTGTTTCAAAAAATTGCTTTAACGAATAATCAGCATACGATATGCTTTGCTCATTAATTAATTTACCTTTTTTGAATTTACCTTCATGTTTTTTTGGTATGGTGTAAGGGTGATGTGAAGACAAAGTGAACATGCAAGAAAAAAAAGGTTTCTGAAATTCAGATAATTTTCGTGCATAATATTGTAAATATGGTTCATCAAAAATTCCCCAATTGCCATCATAATCACCTTCTTGGTCATATTCGTTTCTTCCGTAATAATCTTGTACGTCAGCCATCATGGCAAAATTATCGAAACCCATAGTCCCATTATTTCCACCATGAAAAAAAGAAGTATAATAGCCCTCTTTGTTTAAAATACTTGCAAGACTATTAATTTTATTAGAAGAATAGTTAGATGTTATAAATGGATTATTCATTAAGGCAGGAATACTTGCTAAAACAGATGGCACCGCTTCAATTGATTTTTTACCATTTGCAAAAGCATAATCGAAAACCAAACTTTTACTTATAAGAGAATCTAAAAAGGGAGTATATCCTTTATTATTATTGAGCGAGCCAACATACTCTTTTCCAAAGCTTTCTAATATAAAAACTACTACGTTCATTTTTCTAAAAGACGAATTATTTTTATATTGTCTTACAGGATTAAAAATTTTATTAAGTTCTTCTTCTGAATAATAGTTCTCCTGTTTTATCTCTTTTTTCCCAATGGTTTTTAATAATGTGAAAGGGCTGTTAAGCACTAACGAAACATTATTTGAATTTGCATATTTAGCAGCTGTAATTATTCGCAATGGTTTAAGTTGAAATCCCCCTCTGGCAAATAATGTAGCTATTGCAAGCAAAAAGATACATATAACAGACTGACTAATAAACATAACTGCGTTGCTTCTACCTTTATAAAATTCTTCCTTTGTCTGTTTAATCTTTGGATAAAAATAAATTAATATAAAAACTGAAATCAGCCAGCTTAAAATAATATACCAATAATCGTGAATCAATTGCGGCATTAATTCTGCAGTATCTTTCCCGAGCCAAACAGGAGAAAAAATATCGGAAGTAAGTCGTTTCTCTTCAAATTCAAAAAATTTAGAATCAATAAAATTTGTAGCCAACGTTATTGAATTAACTACAACAAAAAGAATTTTTGATATAAGTTGGTAAATATTGCGGTTTTTAAAATTTCCAGGTATTACATGCAGAATAATAATTAACACATTTGTGTATACAATTGCCGAAATATCGAAACGTATTCCGTAAAAAAACATTTTCATTAACGGAAAAAACTGCACTGCACTAAAAAAATTGTAATTTAGAATATAAAAATACAGTCGTGTAGCAACATAAAGCAAAAGCACTATTAACAAACGCTTTAATAAAATTTTAATGTGTTGAAAATAGTTATTCATTTTAATTTGTTAATTTATATTTCAAACATTTGTCCACTCCGAAAAAACTTTACAGATATCAAAGCCTGAAGCAATCTTTTGTTAATCAACAAAGGGATTGCTTCACTATCGTTCGCAATGACGAGTAATATTTTGCTCTTTCTGGTTACAAATCTGAAATAGCAGTATTCTTTTCTAATGTAATCTACTTTTTTTTAACTTATTTATCAGCGAACAAACATAATTAAAAAAATTAATTTCTTTTACAAATATCTGCATATTCACAATATTTACATCTATCGCTATCTTCTGTTTGTTCAAAATTAATGTTCTCATCAAAAACATTAACAATCAATTCACTCAGCTTACTTTCAAATTCGCCGGAAATTAAGTTATAAGAGTTAATCACATTCACAATCTTTTTTTTCTGCTTTTGATTTATGTTTAGGTTAAAATTTTTATTGTATAATTTTTTTATGTAAAACAAACAAGGCTCAATATTTACGTTTGGCTTAAAATTTTTCTCGAATAACATTGAGTACATAAAAATTTGAAAAATTTCATGAGTTTTGGACGATTTCTCATTATCAAAAATTTCTTCAACATCATAAAAGCTATTGTGTTCTGAGCCTGTTTTATAATCGATTATTCGTATTGAACTATTAAGCTGATCAATGCGGTCTATCTTCCCATAAAAATTAACAAATTTTTTCTCCTTGTTAATCACAACCGGGAATCTGTAGTTTAAACTTTTTTCTAAATCGATAATACTAAACGGTGCGAATTTATTTTTATCTGTATCAATTATTTTATTCACATATCGTTTTATTATCTCAAATATCAATAAATCTTTTCCTTTTATCTCAAGTTCAGCATCTTCGTTTACTTTAAAATATTGAGTGTTAAACGCTTTTTTTATTGCATTACTTATTAATGTTTTATTTTTAGTTATTTGGTCTAACTCATCTTTGGTAACAAGAATTTTTTCATCTTTAAAATTCTGATAAATCAGATGTATCGCTTCGTGAGTAATGCTTCCGAAATGCATTGCATCAATATCTTCAACAAGCTCATCTACTTGTTTCAATCCTGCTATATATTTAAAATAGAACTTCAGGCTACAACTTTTATAAACATTTAAAGCACTTGGCGAAAAAGATTTTCGGCCTTCGCCTGATGATAAATATAAATTAAGCTTGTTAATAATATCGGGATTTTTCTCAATCGTAATTTTTTTTGCTTTGTTAACGCCAATATCAAAAGTTAAATTTTTTTCAATAATATTAAAATTATGTTCATATTTCAGTTGATATAAAAAACGACTTTTTTCATTTGCTGTAATACCGCTACTTTGAGTATTATAAACCATAAAAACATTTTGAGCACGTTGAATTAATCGATAAAAATAATAGGCATAAACGGCATCCTGATTTTCGATTGTAGGCAAACCAAATCCTTTACGGATATTATAAGGAATAAATGATGATGCTATACCGCTCTTTGGCAACACTCCTTCGTTCATCGAGAGAATAATAACATTTTCAAAATCTAATACACGTGTTTCTAAAACGCCCATTATTTGAAGACCAGCCAACGGTTCTCCTGTAAAAGGCACACTCAACGACTGAATTACTTTATCGAAAAGCTTAAAATATGTCTCAATTTTCAAATCAATTTTTTCAGAAGCTATTACCTCGTTTAAACGTTTAACAGCTATAAAAATATGATAGATATATTCTATTTCAAGATTTAAAGAATTTTTATTTTCGTTATCATTTGTAATATTTTGAAGAACCTCATATAAAACTTCGGTAATATAATTTGAAAAATTATCAAACTCATCAATCTTAACAAATATTTTTGCTAATAATGGGTTTTGCAAATTGTTTAACGAGCAGTAAACCTTTATTTTATCAATAATATTTTCATCATCGCTTTGCTCATCATAATTAATGTATTGATGATTTAAAATATTAGAAATATCACTATGATAAAATACTGTGTTATTATTTTTATCTTTTTTGGCATTTTTTTGCAGACTAATAATATGTTTTATTAAGCTAAAAACAGGGGTGTTTTTTAAGGGATAACCCATGGTTACGTTAATCTCAGCAATCTTGTCGGGAAGAGAAAACAATAGAGGCACCAATAAATTCTCGTCTGCCAATACTATTGCTGTTTTATCGGCAACGAAATTATTTTCTTCCAATATTTGGCTAACTATCTTAGTTTGAGAAACATCGGAAGGCGATGATATAATTTCAATATTTTTGTTTGAGATGAGATTATCATAATTGAAAGGGAAATCATCATTTTTAAATTTGTTTATATTTTTTCGTAAAAACAATCCTGCTTCGTGTTGTTTATTATTTTTTGTATAATAGTTATCGTAGTCCCAATAAAACTCTGCTAACTTATTATTTTGCAAAAAATTAAATAATTCATTTTCGCAATTATTCAGAGCATTGAAACCAATAAAAATTATTTTCTCTGAATTTATTTCAATGGTATTGTCTTTAATTTTATCGAACATTTTTCGATAAATCATACCCTCGTAAGCGATTAATTTTTGAGATAAATTTTTATTAAAATCCTTATAAATGGGATTTAAAACATTCCAAATTTTGAGAAAACTTTCTTTCTTGTCAGATAATTGCCCCTCGTAAAAATGAGCAAAAAATTGCTTTAATACTTTTATCTGCTCATCAGATAAATAATCGAAATTATAATCTAAATCTTTAACCGATGAAATATTTTGAAAAACATCATCGGGATTAATCAAATATTTATCAATATCGTCAAAATCGTTTAAGAGCATTTCACCCCATAAATAAAAATCATCGAAATTCTCAGAAGTCTTATAAACGCTCTTGTAACTTTTATACAATTCGAAAATTAATGTTAATTTATCTGCCAATTGAAGATTAGAAAGTTTTTGTGCAAATTCATTAATTGTGAAAATTTGAGGCATCCACATTGTTTTCTCTGATACTTGTGATAAATATTTTGTAAAAAAAACTCCTGCTCTACGATTAGGGAATACTATTGTAAAATCGGAAATTTTCTGCTCGTATTTATTGTATAAAAAATCGGATACACTATATAAAAAACCGTTCATGAAAAAAGTATGTAAAGTTAAAAATTTGCAAAGTTTAAAGTTAATAAAGTTTTTTAAAAAGTCGCTAAATAAAATATTTTGAAAAGCTGCTAAGCGAATCTAAAACCGCTCATAACTCGAAAAGCCGCTAAGC
>JADFUR010000064.1 GCA_015222055.1 Bacteroidota bacterium
CTGATATTATTATTAAAATTATTACTTCTTTCATTTTTCAGTTCTGTCCTTTCGTGTTGGTCTTTTTTACCTGACCGCTAACGTTGGCGGTATGGCCAGTAAGGGATTGCGGGCGATTTCCTATCAAGCTACACGAAAAGTTGAAGCGGGTTACAACCCTTCGCATACCACTGAAACCCTTATTGGCTATACCGCGTGTTGGCGTGTCGTTGTTTATTTTATGCAAAATCACTAATAAATTTAAAATGATTTACTCTACTATATATTCAACATACAAGATAGGTTCATAACCTGAAACTTCTCTAGAATAGAAATAACCTCCATCTGTAGATTCAATTTTCATACAAAATCTATTATAAACCAATTCATTTCCTTGAGGGGGATTTTTTATATAATCTTTGAGTTCATAAGCAACATCTACATCTAACATTTGAGCAACATCAAATTTGACATTATTCATGCCTGTAACATAATTATTTCCCGATAATATTCGATTATTATAAGTTAAACTGTGCTCAGACCATAGAGATGAAACATGATAAAATGTAACATTACCGTAAGGCTTAACAGAGCTATTATTAAAACCAATGATCGGTCTAAAGGAAGCTTTTGTTATTGTTGCATTTTTAGGAATACTTGAAATATTAAATTTGAAATAAGGTATTTTTCCTTCATAAACTTGTAAATCTTGTCGAGAACCCCAATTTTGATCTCTTGAGTTTGGATCAATGTATGTATCCTCAACAGCTTTTAATTCTAATTTTACTAATTCAGGTTCTTTTGCCTTAACTATAACATTAATTGTTTTCTGATCATATTCTGCACCATCACTAACTTTTACTTTAATAGTACAATAAACATCATCGTTTGTTTCTGGTGCAGTCCATTGAACTGAAGCCCCACCTGAACTAAAATTACCATCACCAGACCATATATAAGTTAATTGATCTTTATCCTTATCATACGCTTCACAGAAAAGAGTTGTTGTTGCTCCTGATTCAATTGTACCTGGATCAGTTAAACTTTCTATTACTGGTGCATTATTTTGTTCAACTATTGCTGTTTCTTTTTCACAAGCTAAAAGTAATAAGAGCAAAACTGGAATAAGTATTTTTTTCATAATCTTTGTTTTAAATGAATTATACTAATATTTGTTCGTTAACTTTCTAAAAGATAAAGTTTCAAACATTTATAACGTATTATTGAAACATAACATATAAACTAAGGCTATATGAAAAGCTATTAAGTTCATCTTCTATTGTTTTATTAGTTCTAGAATTTAGATTAACATTACCGCGGATACCAAATTTATCACTTATTGGTAGGTTTAAACCTGCTCCAACAGCAAATAAAAATCCATTTTGTTTACCCATAGCTTGCTGGTTTGAAACTTGTAGTCTTTCTTCAACAGAAAAACCTCCAGTTCTAAGAGATAATGTTAAATATTTAGCAATAAAAAACGTATTGTAAATACCATAGTCAACTATATTAATCTCACTCGTAGAACCACTAGGTACATTTCCTATTTCAATTGGATTACCTTTTGCTGAAGAACTACCAATAAATAATGATGTTACACCCCACTTTTTTCTTGTGCCTAGTAACCTAATTTCAAAGCCACTCACGCCGTCACCATAAACTTGTTTGGATACGCTATTATTAAATTGATTATTGATGTATCCAGCCGATATTCCCCAATGTAAAATATCTTCATTTGATTTTTCACGTTTAGTATTTGAGTTAAGAGTTTCATTTGATAAATTCGAGTTCTTATTAGCAACTAGTTTATTAGTTTCTTTACTAACTGTTGATGGAGTGGTTTCGTTAGTTGTTGGAATAGTATTTTTCGAATCATCTCTTTTCTTTAATATTTCTTCGGTCCCATCCTCATACTTAATCATAAATACATCTGCCTTGGCAATATTTCTAAGAGACCCTGATTGCTGCTCCCATTTGTAATATTTTACAAAGTCTAATGTTATTTCATGTATTTTTGCATCTATTGTAGTACCGTCAATCTTGTATATGATATCCTGACTAAAAGAACTAACTGAAAAAACAAAAATGCTAATAATAATTAATAATATTTTTTTCATTTGATTTTGTTTTAGTTAATAATTAATCTTGTTATTATTATTTATTTTCAAGTATTTTATTCTCATTTTTTATTTTTTTTGGCAAAGCTCATATGCAATGCACGCCAACACTTCAATAAGACACACTAGTGTGTCTTATTTTCACTATATATTTGTATAATTATAAACAAATGCTTAATGAAAAAGTAAATTTACAACAAAATAATAAGTTTTGGGATTTATTGCAGATGTTAAAAAGCAGGTATTGAGTTAAATAGATATATTAATATGTTGTTATGTTTTTATGGAAGAGGGTGGAATTATAAAAATAAGGTGTAGTCAGAGAGTACTGCTAGCAGGATTTTATATCTTATATAGAACTCAGCTTATTACAAATTCTCTAAAATTATTTCTGTCAATTATTTTTGTTTCTGCATTATAGGTTTTTGTAAATGTTTCAGGTATTTTTATTTTAGATTTTGGTTTCCATTTAAACTCATATCCAAATATTTTTCCGTCTTTCTCTTCTACAAAATCAATTTCTTGCTGTTGCTTTGTCCTCCAAAAATACATTCTTGCAAATGTGTCTTTATAAATATTTTGCTTAACTCTTTCTGATACTAAAAAGTTTTCCCATAGAGCTCCAACATCAGTCCTTAATTTAAGTGGATTAAAATTACCTATAATCATATTTCTTATGCCATTATCATAAAAATATATTTTTCTATTTCTCTTTATTTCATTTCTTAAATTTCTACTGAAGGCACCTAGTCGAAAAACAATGTAGACTTTCTCAAGAACATCAATATATTTTTGAATAGTAATTTTATTTACTCCTATTGTTTGAGCAAGTTCATTATAATTTACTTCGCTTCCAACTTGTAAGGCGAGTGCTAAGATTAAATTATCAAGTACTTCGGGCTTTCTGATTTCAGAAAACGCCAATATATCTCTATATAGATAGCTGCTTACCAAATTTTTCAATACGCCTCTTTCTTTCCCTTTGTTATTTAATACTTCAGGATAAAATCCAAATAATAAACGATTTTCAATTTGTTGTTCTGATTTTACAAATCCTTCTTTGTTCTCAAATTCTTCCCACGATATTGGATATAATTCATATTCCCATTTTCTACCTGTTAATGGTTCATTTAATTCATTTCCTAAATCAAATGAAGATGATCCTGAAACAAATAATTGAACATCTTTAAATTGATCAGTAATTATTTTTAATGTCAATCCAATTTTTTCAATTCGTTGAGCTTCGTCAATAAACACAGTCTTATAATCGCCAAGAAATGTTCTTATTTGTTCGGTATTTGGATTTGATAACAACTGTCTGATTGTTGGGTCGTCTGCATCAAGAAATAAATATTCTTTGTCTTGCAATATCCTTTTAATTAATGTTGTCTTTCCAACCTGTCTTGCTCCAACAATAATTATTGCTTTTCCGTTTCCTATTTTCTCTTTTACTATATTTTCAAGTATTCTTTGATACATAATCTATTTTTAAACAAATATAACATAATTATTGTAATGACCAATAATCATAACTATTGGTCATTACAATATTATTTTTTTTTGCATAGGACCAACAAATTAACAAGGCTCATCACTTGTTTTATACTATAAATTATTGAGGATAAGCAGTTATAGAATTATTTTGCAGATGTTAAAAAGCAGGTATTGAGTTAAATAGATATATTAATATATTGTTATGTTTTTATGGGATGGCGGTGGATTGTAAAAATAAGGTGTGGGCAGAGGGTACAGCTAGTAGCTTACGTAATTTGCATTCATTTTACCACAAATTTTAAGTCTAATCGTAGTGATATCTACATTTTGCAATAAGAATCTCATCATCTTTAACTTGATAAATCAATCGATGTTCTCCATCAATTCTCCTTGACCAAAAACCTTTATATTTATATTTCAACGGTTCTGGTTTTCCTATTCCGTCAAAAGGGGTACGAGAAATATCTTTTAATAGATTATTTATCCTTTTAAGCATTTTTTTGTCAATTTTTTGCCAGTATAAATAATCTTCCCAAGACTCATCAACAAATATATATTTCATTATTCAGTGATTTCTTTTTTAAATGATGAACCTTTTCTTAATTTCTCAATTGCAGAATCCAATCTTTGCTCATTCGCCTTTGATGATAATTCATGTTGAGTTGCACATAACGAATTATATTCATCTAATGACATTATCACCACACCATTATCATTTCCGCGATTTATTATCAAAGTTTCAAAATTCTCTGTAACTCTGTCGAGATACCTTTTAATATCTCTTCTAAAACTTGAAATTGTTGTTGTAAGCATATTCTTAAATTTTAGTACAATATTATGTATAAATATACGTACAAAATATAACAAAATAAAATTTTTTCATTCTTATTTTAATGATAAAATAAACCAACAATTCCGTTTATTTCGATTATATGTTTGATTAACTTAATAAAAGTTGCTGCATAGTAACATTATTAATAAGAAAACACTGTCAGCTCTTTGCAGACACTGACAGGTTTTCTGAAAAATAAAATCCCGAACAGCACGCACCTTGTTTGTGTTGTTCTTATTGCATGCCTCGGTAGATCTCCAATAGTAGGTACTAACAAAACCACCAACCGCAAAAATAAAGGCGTTTATATAAATACAAGGTTCCTCATATTTATTGTAGAGTATTCAAAACTATTATTTCATATCAAATAACTCTCATTTTAACTGCTTACCGAACAGTCCCTTTATCACTTTTAAACAAAACCTTGCTCGCTTATTACCACCTTAGCAATAACAATTCAAGCTAAAACCGGTTGGCATTACGCCAACCGGTAATTTGTTTGCCTATGCTATTCATTAAACCCGATAACTCGGCTTATTTTTTAATAGCCAATACTTTCATATCTACACATAGGCGAATTTCTAATTTCAATAATTCAAAATCATCCATAAAGGTTTCTATATGCTCCTTTTTGTTGGCTGATTTATTGGCTCTATAATACTTCTTACAAGCTGCAAAGCATCTCGCTCCATGTCTTGCCACAAAATATATTTATACTCTTTCGAAAAATCTTTGATGCACTCAAATATTTTCAAAATTAGTTTATAAGTATCTCGGTAAACTGGTAAATCATAGTATAATGCCATTCTAAATAATTCAAATAAAAATTCGGCCGATTTGCGGTAACAAATTGTTAAATTGATAAATTACTCACTCTCATTTCTATTTTAAGGTATTCGTGAATGGCTTCGCTTATTTATTAAAAAGCCCGAATAGCATACACACCGCTTGAGCCGCTCTTTCTGAAGGAGCGCTGGCTGCTGTATTTCTGTGTCCACGCATTGCCGAGATCGTCCTCCGTAGAACTCCAATAGCGGTAACTAGCAGGACCACCAGCCACTCCTTTATTTAGTAAAATTTTATTCAATTCGTCTTTGCTAGGCAGATACCAATCGTCATAACCTCCCAAACTTAAATCGGCACACAATTGGGCGGCATAGTTTCCCGGACCCTGACTTGCAACAATAGCATTCGTATTAGCATTGCCTGTACCTATTGCTGTTGCTGTTGCACCTGTTGTTGTATTTGTTCCATTGCACCATAGTATGTCTGCGATTTGGTAGCTGGCTATTAATCCGTGGTATACGCGTGCATCGTACCCGGGATCGTCTGGCTGCAAAACATAAACAACTATGCCGCCTTCAAAATTAGCTCCTATTGCTGGTGGTGGTGGTGGTGGTGTCCCCCCAACCCAAGTTGGAACTCCGCTTATCATTTGTAATGTAGCACCTTCGTTTGCTGTAGTAGCTACCACAACCCATGCAGTACCATTCCAGTATTGCATTTCGCCAATTTGGGTACCAGGAGCAACACCTACCTTAGCATTATTTGCTGTTATATCGCTTGTTTGTTGAGCTGTGATACCTGTTTTTGCTGTGTTTGCATCAAGATTAGATTTATCCGCATCTGTAAAGTCATTAGTAGACAACACTTTAGTTCCGTCTTTGTCAACTTTAAGGTTTAAAGCCGTTTGGGTAGCTGTAGATACAGGTTTGTTAGCATCACTTGTATTATCAACATTGGCTAAACCAATATTAGCTTTAGTTAATGTTATTGCTCCAGCTACTTGTGTTACTCCGTTTACGGTAGTGGTAAAGCCTGCCGCTCCAGTTTCTCCTTGAATACCTTGTATACCCTGAAAACCTTGAATGCCTTGTGCTCCATCAGTACCATTTAATGAGGCTAACCATTCAGCTTCTGTTCCTGAAAATCCATTTGTAACTGCAACAGAATAAGCAGAAGCACCTTCGATTCCGTCTGTTCCATTGGTTCCGTTCACTCCATCAATTCCATTGGTTCCATCAGTACCATCGGCTCCGGCAGCTCCTGTTTCGCCTTGAATGCCTTGTGCTCCATCAGCACCATTTAATGAGGCTAACCATTCGGTTTCTGTTCCTGAAAATCCATTTGTAACTGCAACAGAATAAGCAGAAGCACCTTCGGTTCCGTCTGTTCCATTGGTTCCATTCACTCCATCAATTCCATTGGTTCCATCAGTGCCATCAGTACCATCGGCTCCGGCAGCACCTGTTTTGCCTTGTTCGCCCTGAGGTCCAGCAATAGACGAACCAGATGTTTTTGAATACAAAGCATAAGGTACACTCAACAGCTGGCTTGTGCCTGTAATAGTATAGCTTGCTCCTCCGCTTGGGTCGATTTCGGTTTTTATGAAATAAGTACCGTTCGCCCAATCTATTGAAGAATAATCGTCGCTTGTTGTTCCTGTGCCAATTTCTATGCTAACTAAGCCGTTAGCATTGGTGGTTGGTGTTTGGGTTTCTACATATACTGCTGTGCCTGTTTCAGAACCTTGCAAAATGCTTATTTGCATGCCTACCGCTTGGTTGCTTACTAAGGCATCGCTGCTGTTGCGAATTACTGCCTGATAACTCATTTTTTCAGGTGTTTGTGCCCAAAGTGTTGTTGTTAATAAGAGTGCTATTAAAATTGTGTATAATTTTCTCATAGTATTTAGTTCTTAATGATTTTAAATATTTTTACTTCTTTGTTATTATCCAAAACTTTCAAAAAATAAATGGAAGCAACCCGATTATCCATTGTAATAGTAGTTTTGTTGCTTGTCAGTATTTTGCTTTCTAAAAGTTTTCCGTTTATGTCAAACAACTGATACAACATTGATTGGATGCTGAGCGTAGCCGAAGCATCAACTTTCAAATTCAAAAAATCGGTTGTAGGGTTGGGATAAGCCGAAACCATAAGGTTAATCCCTTTAGCTGCTTCAAGTCCTGTTACTACCATAATCTCGAATGGTTGTTGTACACCTTGTGCCACCAAACCATTTGTTCCGGTGTTTGTGGTGTAAACAACCTGTCCTACGGAATAGCTTGCCGAGCCTCCGCTACCCGAAGCATTTCCGCCTGTAGTGTTAATGCTTTCTTGTGCTTGTAGTCCTGTTAGTCCAAGACATAACAAGAATATGGTACTTAATTTTAACTTTTTGTACTTCATATCAGTCCTCCTTTTTTATTGGTTTATTCGTTTTTTAATAATCTCATTAATAATTTAATAATAACTTTCTTTCTAATAATATAGTTGCAGTTTATGACTGATTTTGAAAAATATTTTGTAAAAATTTTTGAACCTTATGCAAAAATTTATCAAGTCCCTTATAAAAACGAAATAAAAAAAGAAGAGTTTGTTAAATAAGCTTATGCCCTTACAGGGCTTTAATGGGGTCAAGTAATATTTTTGTGGACTATCTAATAAAAATTAACTTTGTAGAAAAAATAATTAAATAGAATAAAAATGGATA
>JADFUR010000065.1 GCA_015222055.1 Bacteroidota bacterium
ACAACTATATTCAATATTTAAAAACTACTACGAAACAAATATTCTTCTTAAATAATTCTTCTTCCTCTGTGAATCTCTGTGTAATCTCCGTGTTCCTCTGTGTAATAACTATACCACAGAGTTGCTCAAAGGAAACTCAAAGTTACACAAAGGTGTTTAATACAACTATATTCAATATATAACAACTATTTACCAATCAAAAATATTTGTTAATAATTCACATTTTTAATCATAATAATTTACTTTCTCTGTGAATCTTTGTGAAATCTCTGTGTTCCTCTGTGTAACAGCTCTTGCTCAAAGTTACATAAAGGGTTTTAATGTTATTTATTTCTTTAATTGTTTTGCTTGTTCAAAATATTTATTGGCTTTATTTGTATCACCAAGTGCTCTATATGTTATTCCAAGATTAATTAAAACCTGAGGGTCATTTTTATCTAATTTTGCAGCTATTTGCAAAATCTGAGCCGATTTTTTAAATTCATGCAACATGCCATAAACAACTCCCAAATCTTTATAAGCCTCAGCCTTTCGCGGTTTAATTTTAACAGCCCTTTGAAAATATTTAATAGCTTTAGTAAAATCATTTTTATATCTGCCGTATAACAAAGCTAAATTGTAATTTATATCGTAACGGTTTGGATTAATTTTATAAAGTTCATTATAAAGCTTTATTTTATAATCAGCACTGTCTAACTTGTTAAAAATCAATGAAATATTATTATACACATTTTCGTAATTCGGATTACGCTTTAAAATTCTCTTATAATAATAAATTATTTTGTCATAGTCTTTATTGTATTCAAAATAAGCATTACCAAGCAAGAGCAAGGCATCATTATAATTTGGATAAATCTCAATTGACTTTTGTAAATATTTTATTGATAATTTAAGATATTCATCTCTTGTTTTCTTATCAGAAGTTTTTTGAGCTTTCTCAATGAGTTTCCCACCTGCCGAACAATTACTCTTTGCACTATTTGTTGATGTTTTAACATCGGTAGTAAAAAGAACGAAATCATTTTTCCATGCTTTGTTTCTGTCAATTGTTTTAAATGAATATAAGGATAAAATTACAACTAATAACAGAGGTGAGAATATTGCTATAAACTTCTTATTATTAATGTGTTTTGGAATAATATAAAATAAAAAATATACCATTATCAAACAAAACCCAATTGAAGGCATAAACATAAAACGTTCGTTCATAAACGTTCCTACAGGAAAAAATATGTTTGATACTATTGAAAAAGCAATTAAAAAATAAAGAATTGTATAGGCAATAATATTTTTACTTTTTATCTTAAATAAAGAATAAATAAGAATAAACGAATAAAAAACAAAAGGTATAATTGCTCTTAAATCAATCCAGTTTATAATTGGTATTTGCTTTGGATAATAATCGAAAGTTAAAGGATGCGGGAATATTAAAAGTTTGATATAAAGACCGAGAGTGTAAGATATTGTAGCATATTTCTCTGCAAAAGTAGCATGCAAAAATGGATTATTCATTAATTCTGTTGGTGCTTTGGATAAAGAATTTCCAATAATCAAATGTCTTATTATAAGGAAAAGACCTGATGCAAGAATTAAAGGAATAATTGATAGAGCAATTTTTTTAAATTTTTTATCAGTAAAAAAATATATTGTTAATGGGATTATTAAAACAAAAGTTATTGAATTTTCTTTCGACATTAAGGCAAGAAACAATGATAAAAAGCTATAAAAAAGGGTTCTCGACTTATTTTTCGCAAAATATTTTATGATAAAATAAAGAGCAAGCAATGAAAACAAAAGAGCCATTATCTCGTCGCGTCCTTTAATGTTTGCAACGACTTCGGTATGAATTGGATGTGCAATAAAAAGTAATGCTGTAAGAAACGGTATAGAAAAACACCATTTCTTATTTTGATATTTAGTTAACAGATTAGATAAAATGACATAGATTAACACCCCAATTAAAGCATATAACAATACATTAATGAAATGACTAATGTGAGGATTCTTGCCAAAAAATTGATGTTCAACAGCAAATGTAACAATTGACAAAGGGCGATATCTGCCACCTGCAACTAATTTTTTATCTTTTCCGAAAAATCCGGTAAACGAATCGTGAGTTAAAATATCTTTAACACCAGCAAAACCTTTTTGTGTAAATCTATTATCAGCAATTACAATTGCGTCGTCTAAAGCATAACTATGATTAAATGTGTTTGCATATAGCAAAAACGACAAAAAAAATAATATAGAATAAATTATAAAATTTTTATTCTTAAAAATTAATTTACAATCGGTTGATTTAATATTCTTTTTTGTTTTTGTCATCAAATTTATTCAACGCAAATCAATTCTACCTCAAAAATTAAAGTTGAATAAGGAGCCACAGGACCTCTTTTTTTATCTCCATAAGCAAGATATGAAGGAATAATAATTTTTGCTTCTCCACCTTCTCTCATTTTAGATATTCCTTCGTCTAATCCTTGTATTACATCGCCTGCACCATAAGAATATTCAAAAGCTTTATGACGTTTATAAGTAGAATCAAAAATTTTTCCATCAACAAAATAAGCTAAATAATTAATCATAACTTTATTGCCAGGTTTGGGACTTTTGCCTTTACCTTTAAGCTTCTCAACATAATATAAACCACTTTGTGTTGGTTCAACAGTTACATTTGTATTTTTAAGATATTGGGTAAGCAATTCCTCTTCTTTATCGCTGTCCGAAATTTTCAAAGCACGTCTTTCCTGTTCAAATTCTTTATAATTTAAAACATCAATAAGTTTAATATGAAAAGTTAATTTGCTGTCAGACTTTAGAAATTTTGGAAATTTTTGTTTTCTGTTAATATTATAAAAAGTTTTGGCATCGACAATAAATACTGCACTATCGCCGGTATGCATCAAAGCTAAACCATCCTGAATGCTTGGGTTTTCACCTACGGGTTCTTTAAGCTGCATTCTAAAATAATTATTTTCATCAATAACAGAATCATTCTCTGTAGTATATTTCATTCTAAGCACGAGAATATCTCCAATTTCGGGCTTAAGAGAATCTTTATTTTCAATAATAAATTTATATTTCAGTCCTGACTTATTGGTTTTAAAACCTCCTGTATTACACGAAACAAAAGACAAAAACAGAATTGTTACAATAACGAATTTAGATAAAAAATAAAATTTGGTTTTCATGTGTTTATTGTTTAATTACGAATTAAAAATTACGAATTAGGAATGCTTTTTCCCAACCGTTGCTCTTTCGGATTACAAATATGAAAGAGCAAATTTTTTGTTAATTTTATTTAGACAAAAATAAAAAAATTATTTTTTTGATTTCACTTTTAACAATTCTATTTCATAAATTAATGAAGTGAAAGGCGGAATAATTCCTGTTGACGAGCCATTATCTCCAAAAGCAAGAGAAGATGGAATAATAACTACAGCTTTTTCTCCTTGTTCCATCATTCCAATTGCCTCATCAAGTCCGGGGATAACCTGCAATTCAGAGCCATAAACAAAATCTAAGGCTTGGTTTCTTTTTTTTGTAGAATCGAAAAATTTGCCATTCAAGAATCTCCCATCATAATCAATAGTAATAAGATCTCCTTTTTCAACTTTTTTCCCATCACCTTTTTTTACAGTAAAGAAATACAATCCGGATTCGGTAGGTTTAACATCAATTTTTTGTTCGTCAATAAATCGCTTTAAAATCATTTTTTCATAATCACCAAAATCTTCTATCCATTTTAAAAATTCTTCTTTATCTCTATTATATTGCTGTTCAGTTCTAATGTCGTTCATTTTAACATCCACTTTCATTTGGCTTTTATCTGCAATAAATTTAGGTAATGAAGTGAGAAGTGTTTTTTTAAAAAAATTATCGGCATCAATAATAAAAGTTGAACTATCACCTTTTGACATCATTAAAAAGCACTCATCAATAGAACCTTTATAATCAGGCTTAGTAACTTTGAAAGTTCTTTCTTCGTGGAAAAAAGACGAATCGTTAATTGTTCGATAATTAAGGTCAGCGGTAACATAAGCTCCCTGAATAGCAGGTGCTACTTCTTCTCCAATAGTGTGAAGTTTATAATATATACCTGTTTCGGTTTTAGAAAACCCGCGATGTTTTGAAAAATAATCGCAAGAAGTAAAAAAGAAAATTAAAATCAGAATGCAAAAAAAATTTTTTTTCATGGGTTGATATTTTAAAAACATAAAAATAAAGAAGTAATTTAAAATAAATACTAAAAATTGAAATATATTCCTTTTAAAAATAAATATTAAGTTAACACTTTGGTCTGTAAATTTATTAGATAAATTTTAATAAAAAAAATTTTTCATTATTAAGTCAAAAAAAAATCCGACATATAGTCGGATTTTCAAATAAAAATTTTAGCAAAAAATTTTATTAAATTTTTTTAACATTTTCAGCTATAGGACCTTTTTCGCCATCTGATACTTCAAACTCAACAGCTTGTTCTGGTTCTAATCTCTCAGAAACATTTTCCAAACCTGAACGATGAACAAAAATATCTTTTCCTTCTTCTGTTTGTATAAATCCGTAACCTTTTACTTCATTATACCATTTTACTGTGCCTTTCATAATATATTAATTAGGGGTGTTTTCATCATCAGTTTTTTTCTCCCGAGCAACGTTTACTTTAACGTTTCTTCCCTTAATGTCAGTGTCATTTGTTTCGTCAATAGCTTTTTGACCTTCTTCGTCGTTTAACATTTCAACAAATCCAAAACCTTTACTTCGTCCTGAGTATTTGTCAGTAATTATCTTAACAGCGTTTACTGCTCCATATTCAGAAAAAATTTTGCTTAATTCATCTTCGCTAATAGTATAAGGAAGATTTCCTACATAAATATTCATAATTGTTTTTTTAATTAAAAGTTATTACAAAGGTAAAATTTAAAATTGAATAAAAATAAAAAAAGATTACAATTTATTCAATTTAAATTTATTTTAATTGTATCATAAATTAATCAATTTGATACATTAACTAACTTAACATCATACACAATTGTTGATCTTCGGGGGATTTTGTTGTCATCGCCCACTAAGCCAAAAGCTAAATGAGGGAGTAAAATAAATCTAGCTTTATCTCCTTCTCTCATTAATAAAATTCCCTCTTCAAGCCCTGCTTCTACGCCTCCCTGACCAATTTTAAATTTTTTAACACCTAATGAATCAGAAGAATAACAAAGTGTTCCATCTAATAAATTAATATTATATTCAATTGTTGCTATTTTACCTTCTTTGGCATTTCTGCCATTACCTTTCTCATAAATCATGTGCCACAAGCCGGTTTTACTAACTTTCATTTCCCATTTTCGGCGTTTTGCATAATCAGCAATTTGTTCAGCATCTTTTTTTATCAGATATTTATTAATTTTTATTAATGGTTCTTTAAATTGAGCCACTTCAGCATCAGATCTATATTGTTGTTTGCGTGAGCAAGAAACAAAAAAAATAAATATCATCAATAGACTACAAAACAGTATCTTATTAATCTTCATCTAATTCATTTTTATAATTAGGCAACAGGCATACAAATTTCTCAATTGCTTCTTCAAGCGATAAATCTGATTTTCCTCCCGAAGCATTAATGTGACCTCCGCCTTCAAAATTCTGCTTTGCAAATTTATTAGTTGCGAAACTCCCTTTTGAACGAAATGAAATTTTAACATTTTTATCTTTTTCAGTAAAAATAGCTGAAAAAATTATCCCTTTAATAGATAAAGGGTAATTTACAAAACCATCGTCGTCGCCTTGCTTAAAATTAAATTTTTCTAATTCTTTTTTTGTGAGCGAAATAATAGCTGTGTGATATTCCGGAAAAATTTTCAATTTTTCGTTCAGGCAATATCCTAAAAAACGAAATCTGTCAGATGAAAAATTATCATAAAGATTACTAATAATCTCATCTTTATTAATATTAAATTTTAACAATTCGGCTACAATCTCAAATGTTCGTGATTTTGAAGAATTATAGCTAAAGCAACCTGTATCTGCCATTATTCCTGCAAATATACATTTTGCTATTTCTACGTCTATCAAATTAATATTATTTAACAAAGCAATAAACTCATAGACCAATTCAGCTGCCGAACTAGCTTTATCATCAGACAAAGTATAATCAGCCTTATCATTAAACAGAGGATGATGATCAATAATAATTTTAATTGCGATTGATTTGCTCACATATTTTTCAAGCTTATCTATGCGAGATGTCTCATTAAAATCGACATAAAAAATTATCTGAGCTTTATCAATTTTCTCAATAGCAATTTTCTTATCTTCAGTAAAATTAACAATGCTTTTATTACCTGGCATCCACCATAAAAATTCAGGGTAGCTATTTGGGGTAATAACTTGCACATTTTGTCCTTTCTTTATTAAAAAATTATATAAGCCCAAAGACGATCCTATTGCATCTGCATCTGGGTTAGCATGAGTTACAATAACAATATTGTTTGTAACAGACAGAAGTTTATCAACTTCCTTAGTAAAATTATCAGAAATATGTTTCAATTATTTTTCGTTTTTATATAAAAGTCAAAGATATAAATTTAATATAAAGCAAGTTAAAATCTCATAAAAATTATTTATATTTAACAAAATAAAAATTTTAAATATTATGTCAGGGAATATAACTTTTACAATGATTAAGCCTGGTGCTGTGCAAAATGAGCACATAGGACCCATTTTATCTATGATTAATGATGCAGGTTTCAGAATTGTGGCAATGAAATATGTTAAGCTCCGAACGACACAAGCAGAAGTCTTTTACAATATTCATAAAGAAAAAGCTTTTTTTAAAGATTTAATAAAATTTATTACTTCAGGACCTGTTGTTGCAATAATATTAGAAAAAGAAAATGCTGTACAAGACTACAGGAAATTAATAGGAACAACAGACCCTACGAAAGCAGAAGAAGGAACAATAAGAAAACTCTTTGCAAAGTCGATTGAGCATAATGCCGTGCATGGTTCGGACAGTAATGAAAATGCTATTATTGAATGTAATTTTTTCTTTTCTTACAGCGAAAAATTTGCAAAAGACGGTAATTGTATGTCTGTTTAGTTAGTGTTTATCTTTACGCATGCTTGTCATTCCGATGACTTTATAGACAGGCACTAATTATAATAAAATCAGACTGACTTTCCCGCTTTTATTTGCCACTTGTTTATTTTTTTCAAAAATTTTGTGGTTCTTCTCTTTCTATATTTCTGAGGTTGATGCTTCTGATGCTTATATTTTTCGCTTTTTACCATCAGCAGTCAACATTGCAACTTGGGTACAAATTGTACCCAAGTTGGCATTGAATTCAGGATTTCGGTTTCGCATTTTTTTCATGTACAGTTTTACATCTTTGGTCTCAGATAGTGTTTCTAAAACATCATGAACCGAAAAGCAACATTTTTAGTAATTGATCAACAACAATACTTAAACTCAACATTTTTTCTTTACTTAAAAAACCCGTCACTTTTAATAATTCTATTTTATCTAATCACAATATCATCAACCAAATTTTCTCCTGCATGTTCGTTCAATCTTTTTTTAAGTTCATCTTTAATCATTAACAATTCATTGCGAATAACTGCCGAATTAAGATAAACGAATAATATTCTTTTTTTAAAAAATATTTCATTTGTAGCTCTTGCAACATTTCTTCCAATTATTTCTTCCCAAGCACTTATCAAACTTACCTGTTTCATTTTTTTATCAATACGTAGGGCTTTTAAATACTGACTAATAACGTCTCCTAATTTTTCTACTTTTTGTCTTCTCATATACTGATTTAAGTTTCGTGTTTAAAGTTTAATGTTTCGTGTTTCGTGTTTCGTGTTTCGTGTTTCATGAAACTCCTCGCAGCAAGCTGACGAGGTATCTCAATGGAATATTTTATTTTACATACGCACCAAGGTTCGGGAAATATAACACTTGAGATCCCTCGAATACCGCTCGGGATCAGTTCTGCTATATGATTTTGTAATCAAAATCATAGTCTCACTGATTCAATAGTGTCATTATTAACATTAAACAATTTATATTCAATTGAGAATTCAGATAAAATATTTTTCATTCTGTCTTTATTAGTATCTGTAATAAAAATTTGACCAAAGTTATTATCAGCAACTAACTTAATAATTTGCGTAACACGAAACAAATCAAATTTATCAAAAACATCATCTAAGAGTAATATTGGTTTATAGCCATAAATATTTTTCATATAATCGAACTGAGATAATTTTAAAGCCACCGAAAAAGTTTTTTGTTGACCTTGTGAGCCATTTTTTTTAATTAAAAAATCATCTAACTTGAATATTAAATCGTCTTTATGAACACCTGTTGTAGTATATTGTAAAATACGGTCTCTTTCTAAAGAATCTTTTAACAGTTCTTGAAAATCGAAATCATGCAGTTGGGAGTTATATAGCAATTTTACTTTTTCGTTTCCATCAGAAATAAACTCATAATATTTTTGAAATACCGGCAATAACTCATTAATAAATTTCACTCTCTTTTCATAAATACTTGTACCTAATTTACTTAATTGCTCATCCCAAATCTCTATTGTTTCAAGATTAAATGTGTTTGTTTTTGCAAAATTTTTCAAAAGGCTGTTTCTCTGACTAAGTGCTCTGTTATATTTTATTAAATCTACAAGATATTGTTTATCAAACTGAGAAATAACTCCATTAAGAAACTTACGACGTTCTTCGCTACCACCAATAATTAAATTCGAATCATAAGGCGAGATTAACACAAGAGGTATTAATCCAATATGGTCTGATAATTTAGTATATTCTTTTTTATTTCGCTTAAACTGTTTTTTCTTATTTCTCTTTATGCCACAATAAATGCTCTCATTCTCATCACTTATTTTATAATTTCCTTGTATAACAAAAAAATTCTCACTGTGTTTAATATTCTGACTATCAATTAAATTAAAACGACTTTTACAAAATGACAAATAGTAAACGGCATCTAATAAATTTGTTTTTCCAACACCATTATCTCCAACAAAACAATTAATTTTTTGCGAAAATTCTATTTCTAATTGTTCGTAATTTTTAAAATTTATTAAAGATAAATCCTTTAAATACATTTATTATACATTTAATTATTAATAATTGACATTGTAAAATTACATTTATTGAGTTTAAAAATAAAATTTAATTAAGTGCACACAAAACAATTTTTTTATTATTTAACTGATTAATAGTATAATACTAAAATAAAACTATTAAAATTAAATAAATTGATAAAATAATCTATGTATCAACAAAAAAAATATGCTATTTGTTTTATTATCATGTAAAAACGATTATTTTTGCGTCTAAATTATTATTAATAAGAATAAAATGTCGAAAAAGAAAAATACAAAAAAAGCAGATAATTTTCAAGAGGTAGAAAATGTTTTAACTAAAACAGAACAGTATATTGAAGAAAACCAAAAAACAATTACAACAATAGTGCTTATTATTATAGTCGTTGTTGCAGGTTACTTTGCATATATGAAATTTTATGTTAGCCCATTAGAAGGAGAAGCAGCATCGCAAATGTTTGTTGCAGAGCAATATTTTGAAAAAGATTCATTTAATTTAGCAATAAACGGAGACGGTAATTACCTTGGTTTTATTGATATTATTGATGAATATGGAGTAACTAAATCAGCTAATTTGGCACAATATTATGCAGGTATTTCTTATTTGAAATTAGCTCAGTATGAAGAAGCTATTGATTATTTAAAAGATTTTGATTCTGACGACCATATTATAGCATCAATTGCAAAAGGGGCTATTGGTGATGCATACATTGAACTTGGAGATAATGATAAAGCAATATCTTATTATTTAAAAGCTGCTGATGAAGATAATAATAAATTAACTGCTCCAATGTATTTAATGAAAGCTGCAAAAGCCTATGAAGCAAACGATGATTATCAAAATTCGCTGGATATTTATAATAACATTAAAGATAATTATTCAAAAACTACACAAGCTAGATTTATTGAAAAATATATTACAAGAGCAAAATTAAATATTGAAAAATAATATTCTTTTATAATAAACATTATTTAAAGTATCATTAACAGTAATGTTTTTGATACTTTTTTTTTTAATACTTGAAGCTATGTCAACTAAGTTAAAAAACTTATCCGATTACGATCCAGAAACAATACCAAGTGCTGAAAACATGAAATTTGGTATTGTTGTTTCTGAATGGAATACAGAAATAACAGAATCTCTTTTTAAGGGAGCACTTAATACTCTTATAAAAAACGGAGCCCAGAAAAAAAACATTATAAAAAAATATGTTCCGGGAAGCTTTGAGTTAACTTTGGGAGCACAATTACTTTCAGAAAATACTGATATTGACGCTGTTATTTGTTTAGGCTGTATTATTCAAGGAGAAACACGCCATTTCGATTTTATTTGTGAAGGAGTTGCAAACGGTATTACTCAATTGAATATCAAACATGACAAACCTATTATTTTTGGAGTTTTAACCACAAACAATCAACAACAAGCAATTGACCGTGCCGGGGGAAAACATGGTAACAAAGGCGACGAAGGTGCAATTGCAGCAATTAAAATGATTGCGTTAAAAGATTCGTTTAAAAAATAAAATATAGCTTGTAAATTTTTGAATATTGAAGTAGAATTCTGCATCAAAAAATTACTCATACTTTTAATATCTATGCTGAAAAATATAAAAACTTGGTTAAATAAACCTTTCCCTTTTTATGAAACATATAGACAAAAAGTAATAGCTCCATTTTTATTTGCATTATTTATAGTGTTTTTTCTCATACTTTTTAATCCTTCCCATAATACAGATTTTGTATTAGTTCAATTTTTAAAAATTTCTTCATATGCCATAATAACTTTTTTCACAATGGTTTTTTATAACACCATTCCTGCCATTATTTTCCCCAATGTATTTAATTCTGAAAAATGGAACATTAAAAAAACAATAATCTTTGCTTTATTAACAATTATTTCGATTGGTCTATTTAACGGCTTATATGCATTTAAATTTGACAATGCTGGGCACAACAACAACATTATATTATTTCTACTCACAGTTCTTGTAAAGACCTTAACTATTGGCGTTTTACCAACTATAATTTTTATTTCTTATTTAGAGAAACGCTTATATAAAAAGCATCACTTATCTGCACTCGAAACTATTGAAAAGTTAAAAAAATCGAACAGAAATAAAAAAAACTATTCGGAAAACAAATATGTTATTAATACTAAGGCAAAAGAGATTCTCGAATTTACAAACAATGATTTATATTGTATAAAATCTGAAGGTAATTATTGCATATTTTTCTTGCAAAAAAATAATGTTATTGAAAAAAAAATAATTCGTGCCAGTCTAAAAGAAATTGAACAAAATTTCACTAAATCTGATAAAATTACCAGATGTCATAAGTCTTACATTGTTAATCTCGACAAAGTAAATGATATAACAGGAAATGCAAGAGGTTACTTTTTTTCAGTAGATGCCTTAAAATTTAAAATCCCGGGTTCAAGAAATATGTCGAAAAAATTAATTTCTGAAATCAGAACCTTTTAATTTATTATTCACCTGCCTTAATTCCATTTTGTAACATATTGTTCCCATACGTCACATTAATTTCCTATTTAAAAAAGCATCCGTTATTTTTGTTTAGAATTTTAGTGATATGAAAAAAACACTCTTTTTTATAATTTTGATTCTAATGGTTGTTAGCAAATCATCCGCACAAACGCATTTATATTCGTTAGAAATACAGATCGTTGGGTTAAAAAGCAATACGGGAAAAATATTATTACAATTATTTACTAATAAAAATAAAATAATTAGTAAAAAACACGCAAAAATCAACAATAAAAAGTGCACTTTAAGTATAAAAAATTTAAAATTAGGGAATTATTTAGTGAATTATTTTCATGACGAGAATGAAAATAAAAAACTTGATTCTAATTGGCTGGGCATTCCTTCTGAAGGATATGGATTTTCAAATAATGCTTCCGGTACATTTGGAATTCCATCAATCAAAGATAGATTATTTAATATTAATAGAAACACTATAATAACATTAACAATAAACTATTGAATTAATGAAAACAGAAATAAAAAATTATTTAAAATTACTAATTATACCCTTTTCAATTATTTTACTTGGAGTGATTGTGGGCAGGGTATTTTTTATTTTCATAAAAAACTGGGCTTGGATACCAATTATTTTATTCTATTGGTCGGCTGTATCATTGGTTTTATATGTTGACTATAAAAAGAACCATAAAAAACCAATTGATTATTTTAAGGGATATAAATTCAAACTCTCAACTATAATACTGTCATTGCTTGTAGGCTTTATACCATTACCTATATTATTAAAATATTTTCATCTTTTTAATAATAATTACCTAATAGTTTTTTGGATATTAGTGGCAATTATAAATCCATTTTTTGAAGAAATTTTTTGGAGAGGCTATATGTTAAAAATTTCTTCAGAAATATCTTTATGGATTAAAGTAATTGTTTCCTCACTGTTATTTGCTGCATCTCATCCAATAATTTGGGGCATTTTTACACCAAGCATGTTAACAATAGAAATGATAATTTCAGTTTTTATAATGGGAATAGTGTGGTCTTTTGTTTACATAAAAAGCAAAAGCCTTATACTTCCATATTTTTCACACTTACTGGTAGATTTATTTAACTGTTCGGTATTGGCTTTTTTAAACTTATTACCAATAATATCTAATATTTAATAATTGAGGCCTCTCCGAAAAGCCACTAAGCGGTTTGCTTACAAAAAGTACGAATGCTATAAATCTGCACGTTAGCTTATTACAAAACCGATAAGCGGTTAAAACACTTACGGGAAGATTTGTTTGGTTGTTCGGTATTGGCTTTTTCAAACTTATTACCAATAATATCTAATAATTAATAATTTAAACTATGAAGAAGCTTTTTTCTTATAATTTTCTTTCAAGAATTATTTTCTTGTTGTTAACACCTGTTTTTTTTCAATACTTTGCATTAGGATTTGTCTGGCATTCAATTTATTGGGGAGTTATAACAACCGTTGTTTTAATATGGGGAATGTTTATTCTTATTTCACCAATTTTTGGAAGAATAGGCTGCGGTTGGTTTTGTTTTATGGGTGCAACCAGCGATTTATCTTCACAACATTCATTAATAAAAATAAAATGGAGAAAACCTAAAGTATGGACAAGACTACTTCTTTTAATTCCATTTTTTGCAAGTGCAATTACCTTCTATTTTATTAATAAAGAAAGAGGTATTACTAATAACTTTGCCATATTGCCTTCATTTCTAAAAGCTGACTTTAATATCCATTATAAATATGTTTGGGTAATTGATATTACATGTTCTCTTTTATTTGGTTTGCTTCTCGAACGACGATGGGCATGTAAAAATTTATGTGTTATGGGAGCATTATGCTCAGTCGGTGCAAAATATTCAAGGCTTATTACTGTTGTTGATACTAACAAATGTACTTTATGTGGTCAATGCGAAAAAAATTGCTTAGTGAGAATACCAATAACTGATTATATAAAAAACAATCAAGGCTTAGTTACAAACTCAGAATGTATTCTTTGTGGCAAATGTATTGAATCTTGCAAATTTGATGCAATAAAACTTAAATTCGTTTGGAATAGAAAAAAATACAAACAATCAATAATAGAAAGAGATAAGGAATTTGAAGTAATTAATTAGTTTTTGTCCATAAAATCATCGGAATTTCATTCCGAGTAAGGGAAGGGGATTTCTCCCTAAAAGTCGAAATGACAAATAGACAATCCCTTGCTCTTTCGGAATAAAACTCCTCACAGCAAGCTGACGAGGTATCTCAATGTAATATTTTATCTTACATACGCTCCAAGGTGTGAGGAATATAACCCTTGAGACCCCTCGACTACCGCTCGAGATCAGTTCGGCTATATGATTTTAAATCCGAAAGAGCAAAGCATTATTTACTCATATCTTAATGCATCAATAGGATTAAGACTAGCAGCTTTTCGTGCAGGATACCAGCCAAAAAATATTCCAATAACTGTACAAAAAATAAACGATAATATTATTGAATCCATAGTAATGTGAACAGGCCAACTCATAAAATTTGAAACAAATTTTGAAACACCAATACCAAGTAGAATACCAATTATTCCTCCAATAACACTTAAAAGAGTTGATTCAATAAGAAACTGAAGTAAAATATCTAAACCCTTACCTCCTACTGCCATTCTCAGACCAATCTCCCGCGTTCGTTCAGTAACTGACACATACATAATATTCATAATACCTATACCTCCAACCAATAATGAAATTCCAGCAATAGCAGATAATAATGCTGTTAAAATATCACTTGTTGAAGTTAATCGGGTCATTATCTCTTCTTGTGTTCTAATTTTAAAATCAGATTCGTCTGATGGCAATATTTTGTGACGCCTACGCAATAGCTCTTCAATTTCAATAGATGCTTTTTGCGACACATCAGAGCTCGTGGCTGAAACATAAATACTGTGAACATGGGTTATTGCGAGTATCCTTTTTTGAACGGTTGTATATGGTGCAATAATTATATCATCCTGATCTTGTCCAAAGTTGCTTTCACCTTTTGCCTTAAGAATACCAATAATTTTAAAAGGAATTTTATTATATCTAATACTTTCCCCTATTGGATTATAAGCTTCACCAAATAATTTTTCAACAACCGTATTTCCTAAAAGACATAACTTTTGAGAACTTTTAATCTCTTTATTAGTAAACAATCTGCCGTCTTTAAGCTCCCAGTTTTTAATTGAAAAATAATCAATATCAACACCATAAATATTTGTAGGCCAGTTATCATAAATTGAAACTGCCTGCCCACCGCCTCTTACCATAGGCGATACTGCAGATACAAATTCAGATTCTCTTTTTATTGCATTAGCATCAGCAACAGTAAGAAACTTAGCACTACCTGCACCCATTTTAACTCCGCCTCTGGTTTGTGTAGCAGGACGTATAAAAAGTAGATTAGTTCCTAAAGTCGAAATTTGTTCTTCAATGCTTTGCTTTGAACCTTGTCCAATAGCCATCATTGCAATAACTGATGCTACACCAATGATAATACCAAGCATTGTAAGAAAAGACCTAAATTTATTCTTTGTCAAAGAGTTTATTGCTACTTTCAATAAATTTAAAATATTCATAAAAAAACTTTTATATAATTAATGTTCCTGTTTACAATATTTTGCGAACTGCTTTTTAATAATCTACTTCAACAGGCATTTGTGCCAATGCTTCTGAAGCATTCTTTATATTTTCTACAATAATCTCACTCTTAATTCTACCATCACGAAATGTAACATTTCTTGATGTAAATTGTGCAATATCACTCTCATGAGTAACTAATCCAATTGTAATACCTTTACTATTCAATTTTTGAAATACATCCATAATATCATAGCTTGTTCTAGTATCTAAATTACCAGTTGGCTCGTCTGCTAAAATAATTACAGGGTCGTTTACTAATGAACGGGCAATAGCTACTCGCTGCTGTTGTCCTCCCGATAATTGATTTGAAAAGTGATACATCCTATCTGAAAGACCAACCGTTTCTAAGGCAGCCACAGCTCTTTCTCGTCGCTCTTTTGCACTTACTGAGCTATTATAAAACAATGGCAACTCAACATTTTCTAGTGCAGTCGTTCGGGCGAGAAGATTATATGATTGAAAAACGAAACCAATTTTTTCATTTCTAAGAGTAGCTAATTGATCTTTCGTTAGTTTCTTTACATCTACATCATCTAAAAAATAATTGCCGGATGTAGCATTATCAAGACAACCCAAAATATTTAGCAAAGTAGATTTACCCGAACCACTTGGTCCCATTATAGCTACAAACTCACCTTTTTCTATATTAAAATCAATTCCTCTTAAAGCATGAACAGTCAAATCACCTAAATCGTAATTTTTAACTAAATTTTCTATTTTTATTATATTATGCGACATAATTTTTTTTATTAACAATAATTATTTCCCGTGACGAGAAGGTAAAAAAGGACTTCTTTTCTTTGTTGATGCATTTTTAACAATATCTTGTCCAATAATAACACTATCTCCTTGTTCTAGTCCTGAAACAATTTCTACATTTTCCCCATCGTTAACACCTATTTTCACTCTTTTAGATTTAATATTATCACCTTTTGTTATCCAAACTTTTGTTAAACGTTTTTTCTTCCCTTGTTGATCAGACTGATTTGAACCAGACTGTTTCATTCTCACCATTCTTTTTTGTTTTACAGAATCTGGGAGATTAGAAAAATATGACTTCAACAAATCTTGCGAAGGATTATATCTCAATGCTTTACTCTGAATTTTAAGAACATCGTGTTTCTCATTAACATAAACAACAATATTTGCCGTCATGCCGGGCATTAATTTCAAACTCTTATTTGGTGCATCAACAATAACATTATAGGTAACAACATTTTGAACAACAATTGGTTGCAATCGTTTTTGAATAATCTTCCCCTCAAAAATCAAATCAGGATAAGCATCAACGGTAAATTCCACTTTTTGACCTTGCTCTACCTGACCAATATCTGCTTCATCAATACTTGCTTGAACCTGCATTTTTGTTAAATCGTTAGCAATTGTAAAAAGAGTTGGAGTATTAAAACTTGCAGCTACAGTTTGTCCAATATCAACATTTCTTGAAATTACTACACCATTTATTGGAGCAGTAATTGTAGCATACCTTAAATTTGTTAAAGCTCTATTTAATTGTGCTTTGGCCGACATATAGTTTGCTTTTGCTGTTTGAAAACCATTCAATGCCTCATCATAATCAGTTTCTGGAAGAACTTTATTTTCGTAAAGTTTTTTTATCCTGTTATATTTTTTCTTATTAAAAAGAAGTGTTGCCTCGTTTCTCGCTAATGATGCCTTACTGTCGAGAACTGCTGCAGCTAAGTTTGTAGTATCAATAACGCCAATAACCTGTCCCTTTTTCACCATTGAATTAAAATCAACAAAAATATTTCGAATAACTCCCGAGACTTGTGTTCCAACTTGCACGGTGGTTATGGCTTCTAATGTTCCTGTAGCTGTAATTGTTGTGTTTATATCACCTCGTTCAACTTTTGTGGTTTTAAAAATTACTGTACTATTATTGCTTTTTCTAAAAATAAAAAAAACTACTACAATAGCAACAATAATAGTAGTGGTAATAATAAATAACTTCTTTTTCATAGGTTTATAATTTTATAATTATTGATAATCATCTGACTAAAAGTATATTAAAAAAATATTCTGAAACAAGTTCAGAATGACTAACTTAGATGGTATTGATTAAAAAAGACTTTCTGCTTTCAAATTTCATTTCCCTTTTTAGACAAAAAAAAATGCTAATTTATTCCAATTATAATTTTTTTTATTAAAATTACATTATAAAATTTTATAAGACATTCTTAATAATTTTTAATTATCTTAAAAATTATTAAAACAACTATTTATTAAGCAAATTAATTAATTGTCTTAAATATTTTAATCAACTTAGAAAAGGGAATGTTATTTATTAACATTCCCTTTTTTTTGCATTTTTTTATTAGCCAAAAGGTGCAAGCTTCTTCGCTTGTACCTTTGTTTACTTATTTATTAAAAGCACAAGCGAGGACGCTTGCACTAGTTGTCATGGCTTATACGAATATTTAAAAAATAAGCTGTTTGTTGAATTAACAAACAGCTTAAAACTCAAAAAAAAAAAATCAAACCGTGAAAAATTTATTCTTCTATTTCAATCATTTTAAAAGGAATCTTAATAATTGATTGGTAATCTTCTCCTGCCTCTAACATATCTTCATCATCCTCTTCATAATACCAATTAACAACAACTTCATTTCCACTTTTAAAAATTGTTTCTAATTTCTTAAAAACATCAAGAATACACTTCGACGAACTTGTGTTAAAATACTCTAATTGAATATTAACCTGAGTTAATTCTTTTGGTGATGATTGATATGCTTCTAACCAATCAACTAGTGGCTTATAAAACTCAATAGAGTTTTCTGGGATAGATCTCCCTTTAACCTCAACGGTTCCTTTGTTAGCATCAAAATTAACTGTTGGTGTTTTTGGTGTACCTTCAATCGAAATTGGATCCATAATATTATATTATTTTATTTTATTAAATTTCTAATTTTACGAAATATAAACATTTAAATTGAAAAATAAAAACTCATCTGAAAAATCATATACTTTATAATCCAGCTTCCCGCCTGTTTTTCTGACCAAATCAATCATTCCAAGACCGCCACCTCCTTTTTCAGAAAAATTCTGATTATTCAATATCACTTTATATAATGTTCTTATTTCATCTTTTGTTAAAGAATTTAAATGTTCAATATGTTTAATTAAATGGTCTGACTTACTTTTTTTAATTAAATTTCCTGTTGATACTGTAAAGGTGTTATTCTTTTTTGTAACAAAAAAAACCACATAATTATTATCTCTTGCAAAACTATTTTTCCCAGATATCTTATCTGAATGATGATAAAGATTTTGAAGTGATTCTACTAACACATTATAAATCCTTTTTACTATTTTAAATTCGACATCCGCATTTACAAGTTTTATTTCAAATAAATCAAGAATATCTGTAATTATACTTGGTGTAATTACTCCCTTAAAAGATATCAAGACATCTCCTCTGTTCATTTTATTATACCAATTCTTGATATCAAACTCCATAAATATTTTTTTTCAATAAATATAAAAAAAATGTTTTTATTAACAAATATAAAAAATTTGATTTTAATTGCACAATATTATTGATTATATTAATAAAAAAAAATACGGAAATTGAAATAGCTTAAGTTCTCATTATATTTTTCAGTACTTCTTCTTTTTAATTTAAAATTTGTAACAACAACAAATAATTATTTTATAAATTTGCAACTTATTTATAAATAGAAAAAATGAAAAAAATCGCTTTACCTACAGAAAACGGAATATTATGTGCTCATTTTGGGCATTGTCAACAATTTTTCATCTACGATATTGATGAAAATAACAATATTATTAACGAAAGTTCTTTAACCCCTCCTGCACACGAACCGGGAGTTTATCCTGCTTGGCTAGCTCAATATAAAGTTAGCGATGTTATAGCAGGTGGTATTGGTCAAAAAGCTATTGACTTATTTAAGCAATCTAAAATTAATGTTCATGTTGGTGCTCCTGCTAAAGAACCAAAACTATTAGTTGAAGATTTTCTTGCAGGAAATCTTAATACTAATTCAAATTTATGCGACCATTAATAAATATTTTCTAACAATAATAAAATTAAAAAGAATGCTCAATATTGAGCATTCTTTTTAATTTTATTATTGTTTACAGTTCACAGCTCTTTCGTAATTGTAATTCGAAAGAATTGAAACTGAAAAAGCCAAGTAATTTTTTGAGTATCAACAAATCGAGCTCAGGCATACAAATTTAAGAGAGTGAAAAAAACTATTTGTTTTGTAAAAAAAATTGATGTAAATTTAAAACCAATTTTCTTAAAAAAATATTGTAATGAAGACAAAAAAAATTCGTTTTATTATTTTATTATCTGTTCTGTTTTTTGCTTTTGTATCTTGTGATATTAATAATAAACTAAATATCCCTGATGCTCAATCAACAGATACAAAATCAATTGAAGATAACACCGATGCAGAATTAACTGTTATTAATGTTTTTCAAAATATTTATAATTATGGAATATATGGCGATCTTGAAAAATCTTATACACAAAGCACAGACACTAATAATTATGTTATTAGAACAATAAATAATAATAAGGTGATTCTGGATTTTTCTCTTTGCGATAATCAAAAAGGAAAAATTATTATTGATTTTTCAGATTCACCAACATATAAAAACACCAAACTTACCGGAGAAATTTCTTTTGAAAATTATTCTTATAATAATATGAAAATATCGGGAACCGGTAATATGAAAATGACACATTCCATTGATACAGCCGGGCCAAATTTTACTTTTAATACTGACACTTTAAAATTTTTTAAAGACAACAAAACATTCTTATTGGGAGGTAAACGAGACATTATTTGGAAAAGAGGATTTCAATCGTTGGCTGACAGAATAGACGATGAGTATTTAATTTATGGTAACACTTGGGGGATAAATTCTGATGGCATTCACTACAATGTTAAAATTGAAAAAGAAAAAGCTTTAAAAAAAGCTTTGAGCTGTGAATATATTACCGAAGGAGAAATGACTTTAACCGACTACTTAGATACAGAAGATGAAAAATCTCTTATTATTGACTTTGCTCCCGGAGAAGATGAGGAGTTTTGCCAATGCGATTCGTGGCTTACTATTACCGTTAATGGTTTTACTTTTAAAACAAATATAGATAATTAAAAATTAATAATGTTGTCCACAAAAAAAGTGTTTAACTAAGGAAACTGAATGTAAGATTAATGTTCAACATTAAGCTCAGTGGACACATTCAGCCTTTATAAATTAAATTTATGTTATGAAAAAACTTACTTTTTTAAAAACAAAACTCTCGGGATTTATTCTCGGGCTTTTGATGATTATGGCGTTTGGCAATTTGTCTTTTAGCCAAACAGACTTAAATGCAGGTGACATTGCAATAATTGGAGCAAATTATGACGCCCCAGATCAATTTTCTTTTGTGTTATTAGTGGATATTACATCTGGCACAGAAATAAGATTTACCGATAGTGGTTGGTTAAGCACAGATTCATTTAGAGGTGGTGAAGGCGGTATAAAATATACTGCACCAAATGCAATTGCTGCTGGTACAGTTATCACATTTACTTATCCTGCTAGTGGCGATTGGACTGTTGATAATGATGCCACTCTTGGAAATAATGGTGTGTCATTATCAGGTAGTGGAGATCAAATATTTGCATTCCAGGGGGAAAGTACTAGCCCTAATTTTATTTTTGGTTTTAACAGTGAAGGTTCTGGTTGGCAAGCTGATGCAACTTCATCTAACACTTCAGCCTTACCTACAGGATTAACTGATGGAACTAATGCTATTGCTTTAAATGAAATTGACAATGCTATTTATGACGAATCAACAACTACCGGTACACAAGCTGAATTATTAGCTGAAATTTGTAGTCCTGCAAATTGGTCTGGTAATAATTCAACATTACAGACTATGCCAAGTGGTTCTTTTACAGTTACATCCGGCTCTTCATCACCCGACCCACTAACCGCATTCACAGCAACAACAAACGGCGAAACAGAAATTGACCTTGCATGGACACAAAATGCAAGTACAGATGCTGTTATGCTTATCGTTAATGAAACTGGTACTTTTACCGATCCTGTTGACGGAACCGCTTATGCTGTTGCTAACACAGACCTTGGTGGTACAGTAATATATAACGAAAGTGGAGTTTCTTTTAATCATACAGGTTTAACTGATGGTACACAATATTTCTACAAAGCATGGTCAGTTGATGGAAGTAGCAATTACTCTACAGCTGTCACAGGTGATGCAACAACTATTGTTGCTGATGTTACTGCTCCTGCTTTTGTTACAGGTTATCCAAAATCAGCAAATATCTCAACAACTGGTTGTGATGTAGTTGTTCAACTAGACGAAATAGGAACAGCATATTATCTTGTTTTAGTTGATGGTCAAACGGCTCCAACAGTTAATGAAGTTAAAGCAGGTACAGCAATTGCTGTTGCTGCTGCAAATACTGACGCTTCTGCTTCAATTACCGGATTAACATCTGCTACAGCTTACGATATTTATATTGTTGCCGAAGATGACGAAACTACTCCAAATGTTCAGACTACAGTAACAAAATTAGAAGTTACTACTGCTGCTATTTTAAGCACAGACGCTGAAATACTTACTTTTGTTTTAACAAAACAAACAAGTGAAGCAACAATTGGTGATAATACAGTTTCAATTGAAGTTGCAGAAGGAACAAACGTTACTGCTCTTGCTCCTACTGTTACAATTTCTGCAGGTGCACAAGTAAGTCCTACATCAGAAACTGTAAAAGACTTTACAGACCCTGTTCCTTACGAAGTTACTGCTGAAGACGGAACAACAACTAAAGATTGGACAGTTACTGTAACAGTAGAAGCTACTGCTCCTATTTTTGTTACAGATTATCCAAAATCAGCAAATATCACAAAAACTTCATGTGATGTTCTTGTTCAATTAGACGAAATTGGAACTGCTTATTATCTTAAATTAGATGATGGTGCAACTGCTCCAGATGTAGCTACAGTTAAAGCTGGTACTGCAATTAATATTACCGCTGCAAACACTGATGCTACCGCTACAATTAGCGGATTAACAGCTGCTACTGCTTATGATATTTATTTTGTTGCCGAAGATGCTTATTCAAATACTCAGGCATCAGTTACTTTATTAGAAGTTACAACAAAAGAAGAGGCTCCAGCAATTACTGATTTATTCTTCTCTGAATATATTGAAGGTTCAGGATTCAGTAAAGCATTAGAAATTTATAATGGTACAGGCAGTGATATTGATTTATCTAATTATGTAATTAGAGGTAATAGTAATGGAAGTGCATGGAAAGAAGCTTTTGAACTACCAGCAATATCTCTTGCAAGTGGTGATGTTTATGTAATAGCACACGCTGAGGCAGATGCAACAATACTTGCTGTTGCCGATACTGCTGTAGTTAGTCCTTACAGTGATGGTACAAGTTACATTGTAAATTTCAATGGCGATGATGCACGTGCTTTATGTAAAGTGTCAGGTACAGATACTACTATTATTGATGTTATTGGAAATTATACAGAAGACCCTGGAGATGGTTGGGATGTAGCAGGTGTTACAAAAGCAACTTTGGATCATACTTTATCAAGGAAACTAACTACAACTTCAGGTAATACAGATTGGACAGCTTCTGCCGGAACAAATGCAGACGATTCTGAATGGATTATATATGATAAAAATGTATTTGATTACATTGGTTATTTTGGAGCAAGCTCATCAAATGATATTTTATCATTTACTTTACCAACACAAACAAAAGAAGCTACTATTAACACTACCGAGCATACAATTGCAATTACTTTAGGATCTGGAACAGTTGTTACAGCATTAAAACCTATGATTGAAATATCTGCAGGTGCAACAATTAGTGATACTACAATTGCTCACGATTTTACAGCTTCTGTTGTTTATACAGTTACTGCTGAAAACGGAACAGCTCAAGAATGGACAGCTACTGTTACTGTTGCTACTGTAAGCAGTGAGGCAGAAATAACTTCATTTGCTTTTGCAAAACAAACAGGTGATGCAGTAATTGATGCTACTGCAGGAACTATTGCTATTGAAGTAGCTTTTGGTACTAAACTTGATACTCTAAAACCTACAATTGCAATTTCTTACGGAGCAACAATTACTCCTGACACATCTGTTACTCGCGACTTCACAGCCCCTGTTGTTTATACTGTTACTGCTGAAGATGGAACAACAACTAAAGAATGGACAGCTACTGTAAGTGTTCAAGAATCTACTGTAGTTACTATTTATGACATTCAAAATACAACTGATGCAAGTGGAGATTCTCCTTACTTAGATAAACTTGTTACTACAAGTGGTATTATTACAGGAGTTGCTTCTAAAGGTTTCTTTATTCAAGACAAAAAAGGACTTTGGAATGGTATTTATGTTTATACAGAACACGATGTAACATCTCCAGCTCGTGTAGTTGGTGATAGTATTACAATTACAGCTAAAGTGGTAGAATTTTTAGGCACAACAGAATTGTCATATATCTCAAGTTATGTTATTGAATCTTCAAATGCTAAAATTCCTGAAGTTGAAATTATTACAGCTGACGATATTGACGAAGCTATTGAAGGAGTTCTTCTTAAACTTGAAGGTTACAAATGTATTAATGTTGATTTTGACGATCATCATAACTCATTATATGTTAAAGAAGGTATTGCTGATACTCTTATGGTTCACAATTTAATTTATAGAGACATTTCTCCTGTTTTAAACAATGAATATACAATTACAGGTATCGGCCATTATGACTGGAACAACTTCAAGGTTGAACCAAGAGATGCTGACGACTTTGTAGCGACAACTGTTGTTAACAATCCTCCAACAATTGAGAATATAGTTCTTTCACCTACAGTTCCTACTTCAGGAAATGAAGTTGCTGTTGTTGCTGATTATAACGATGATGTTGCAGTTACTGAAAAACATTTCTATTATGGTTTTGATATTGATAATGTAAAAACAGAAATTACATTAGAAGCTGTTGGTTTCTCAGGAAATACATTTAGAGCTATTATTCCTGCACAAGAAACAGGTGTAACAATTTATTTCACAATTGAAGCTACTGACGTTGAATTTACAACTACTCATTCTGGAAGTTATAATGTTATTACCGGTATTGATGATGTTAATATGAATAATATTAATATTTATCCAAATCCTGTAAGAGACATGTTACATATTGGAAATTTAACAAACGTTCAAAACATTACAATATCTAATGTTATTGGTCAAAAAGTTAAAACAATTAATAATATTAATTCTCAGGAATTACATATTAATACTTCAGACTTTGAAAGAGGTATTTATATTATCTCAATTACTGATAACAACGGAAACGTACGTTCAAATAGATTATTGAAAAAATAATTTATAAATCACTATATTAAAAAGGGGCTTTTAGCCCCTTTTTTTATACCCAAAACCCTACGAGGAATTTAATATTTGATTTAAGTTACAAACTTAAACCATAGGCATATAACAATTGAACACATTTCAGGGTTCTTTTTTTACTTCCTATTTTTACCCTGCATTTCATACAGGGCTATTATTGTTAAATCCTTTCAGGATTTTTTATTGCAACAACCTTTAATCTGGTTTAAGTTTGTAACTTAAACCACAATAAATATAAGTTAGAACGGATTCTAAAAATTCAGCTGCTGCGAAAGTTGAAAAATTCTAATTTAAAAACACGTTGAAAAGTCTTACAGACATTTTTAAGTATTTTTAGACTTTTCATCGTTCCGTAAGGAACATAAAAACGTCTGAAAAAAATTTAATATTTGGTTTAAGTTACAAACTTAAACCATAGGCGTCATGTTGAACTTGTTTCAACATCTGTTAATTGGGGAAAGGGATTCTTAAACAAACTTGCTTAAACCTGCCGGGTTCTATATTATCCATATTACCAAGGTTTTAAGTTTCTGGCTTTAAATTACCCAAACCCGGCAGGTTTTCTATCATAAATAATTTTAATGATTTGGAAAATTTAACATTAACGTAATAGCAGCTAAAAACAGCTCAATATTTTTTTCTCTTCGCTTACTTTTATTTTATGCTTAAAAATATATAGTTTTATACAATCAAAATTGTAATTTTACATATTGATTTTTTTATCCTTAATAAAAAAAATATTTATCATGATTAGATTTCCCTGAATAAAAAAAAACATAATGCACTCTGGCATAAATTACGTTTTACTATTTATCATTATTAGTGTCATTTGTTTCACTGCCATTATATTATTTTAGACAACAATGAATGACTATAAGTAACTTAATGACAATTAATGACCTTTGATATAAAATGTAACACAATAAAATACTATTTATAAAAATTACAAAAAATATTATAATTAGATAATTATGACACAAAAAGAATTCAAAAATTCAATTTTAGAAGGTATTCCATCAATTTTACCTGAATTAAAACCTTATGACAATAAAATTAGTCACGCACCTAAAAGAAGAGATATATTATCAGCTGACGAAAAAAAACTAGCTTTAAAAAATGCTTTACGTTATTTTGATAAAAAGCATCATGAAACTTTAGCACCTGAATTTGCCGAAGAGTTAAATAAATATGGTAGAATTTACATGTACCGTTTTCGTCCAGATTATGATATGCATGCCAGAAACATCGAAGAATATCCATATAAATCAAAGCAAGCAGCATCAATAATGGTGATGATACAAAATAATTTAGATTATGCTGTAGCTCAACATCCTCATGAATTAATTACTTATGGAGGTAATGGATCAGCCTTTCAAAATTGGGCACAATACCGTTTAACAATGAAGTATCTTGCAGAGATGACTAACGAGCAAACATTAATTCTTTACTCGGGTTATCCTTTAGGTTTATTTCCATCACATAAAAACGCTCCACGCTTAGTAATATCAAATGGTATGGTAATACCAAATTACTCATCAAAAGATGATTATGAAAAATTTAATGCTTTAGGTGTATCTCAGTACGGACAAATGACAGCAGGTTCATTTATGTATATTGGACCACAAGGAATTGTACACGGCACAACAATTACAGTATTGAATGCAGCACGTATGCACAGCAAAGGCGATATTGCAGGCAAAGTGTTTGTAACATCAGGTTTAGGTGGTATGTCGGGAGCACAAGCAAAAGCAACTGTTATAGCCGGAGCAATTGGTGTTGTAGCAGAAATAAATCCACAAGCCGTTGAAAAACGTCACTCACAGGCTTGGGTTGATGAAGTATTTACAGACCTTGACAAAATAGTAGAACGCATTAAAAAAGCTAAAGAAAACAAAGAAGCTGTTTCATTGGCTTACGAAGGAAACATTGTTGATTTATGGGAAAAATTTGTTGAATCAGACTTAAAAATAGAATTAGGTTCAGACCAAACATCACTTCACAATCCGTGGGCAGGCGGTTATTATCCAGCAGGCTTAACATTTGAAGAGTCTAATGAGATGATGGTAAAAGACCCTGAGCAATTTAAAGAAAAGGTTCAAGCCTCACTTCGCCGACAAATTGAAGCCATTAATAAAATAACAGCTCGAGGAATGTATTTCTGGGATTATGGAAATGCTTTCTTACTAGAAGCAAGTAGAGCAGGTGCTGATGTTATGAAGAAAGACGGGACATTTACTTATCCTTCTTATGTTCAAGATATTATGGGACCATTGTATTTTGATTACGGATTTGGTCCTTTCCGTTGGGTATGTACATCATGCGACCCAAAAGACATTGAGGTAACAGACAAAATTGCAGCCGATGTATTAAGCGAAATAGCAAAAACAGCACCAAAAGAAATTGCATCTCAATTAGCCGACAATATTCACTGGATTAAAGAAGCAGGTGCAAACAAACTGGTAGTTGGCTCTCAGGCACGTATCTTATATGCCGATTGCGAAGGACGAACTAAAATAGCTACCGAGTTTAACAAAGCAATAAAAGATGGACGAATTAATGCTCCTATTGTTTTAGGACGCGATCATCACGATGTATCGGGAACAGATTCTCCTTATCGCGAAACTTCAAATATTTACGATGGTTCACAATTTACTGCTGATATGGCAATACAAAATGTTATTGGTGATTCTTTTAGAGGAGCTACTTGGGTTTCAATCCACAATGGTGGCGGCGTTGGCTGGGGCGAAGTTGTTAACGGCGGATTTGGTTTGGTTCTTGATGGCTCTGATGATGCAGAACGTCACTTAAAAGAAATGCTATATTGGGATGTTAATAACGGTATTGCTCGTAGAAGTTGGGCTCGTAACGAAAGTGCTATATTTGCAGCGAAACGTGCTATGGATGAAAATCCTGACTTAAAAATTACTCTTCCAAATATTGCAGATGATGATTTGATTGATTCTGTAAAATTTTGAACTTGTAAAAATTTAAGGTCGTGAGATACTAAATGCACGAATTAACGCGAAAAATTAATTCTAAGATATAATCGCTTAGCGGATTGTTGTTTAAACATATATACTTGCTCTTTCGGATTTGCAATCCGAAAGAGTTGGCTAAGCTGTTATTAACATAAACTAAACTACTATGAAAAAAATTGTAATGTTAATATTTGCATGTGCACTTCTATTTTCATGTAAAGACAAAAACACTTATGACCCTGCATATTTAACAGGTGCATGGCAATGTGAAGAACTCGGCTCAATAACACTACCCCGAAGATATCAGGTTGATATTGAAAGAGATATTCTCGATACTACGATTTATATAATTCACAACTTTTACAAAACAGGTTACGAAACAGATGTTTGGTTCTCATTAAAAGACAACTTAATTGACATAAAATTTCAGCCTGTTGGTCGGTTTTCTTTTACAGGGAATGGTACAATATCTGATGATTTAACAACAATTGAATTAGAATATGATGCCACAATTTTCGAAGGTGTTGATGAAATTAGAGCTACTTATAGAAGATAATAGTTAATTATTGAAAACGCCCTGGCTCACTTTAAAATTCGGGTGGATTAGTCATGAATTTTAGTAAGTCTAAATAATATATATGTTACAATTTGAAAATTTCGGGGTCTGTATTTTTTTTTTAATTAAGGCTAAAAGTCTTTGACAATAAAATATAGAATCGCTAATAATTTCGGAATTTATCAACATATAAATTTTTCACCTCACTTATTTTTCAATCTAAAAACTAATAGCCTGTAAGTGTCTATAACAACCTAACTTGGGGCAACGCCACAAGTATAGAAATAATTATTTTTAAATCACCCTGAAGGGGTGAGAGAAATTACTACCAAAATAATTCTTATCATATTTTATTAACCTTTATCTCAGTCTTACAGACTGATGAAATATTTCCTGATATTTTTCTTGGGGCGATGCCCCAAGTTATTAATGTATAAGCCCTTCAGGCTATTAGTACGCTTCAAAAAAATATAGCGTAAGCACCTTCATTTTTTCTATTATTAATAAATGGCAAAATAAAATTAATTTAGAACAATTTTTTTTGTAACAAATTTCTTATTATCATTCACTTCGAGAAAATAAATTCCCGATTTTAAACTACTGTTTGTAAAACAAATATTGTTAATACCTGAATAAACATTCTTTTTAAATTTCATTAAAACCCTACCATAAACATCAACAAGTCGAATATTAATTTTACTATCGGTAGCAGAATTAACAGAAAATTTAATTGTTTTATCAGAATTATTGACATAAAAATTCTTAATTTCAAAACTTTCTTTATCGTATGAGCTACAAGAAACTTTAATAATATCTGAATAAGTAAATCTGCCATCGTAATCCGTTTGTTTTAATCTGTAATAAATAATTTGGTATTCATTATTTTCAAATGAATTATCATCAGCCGAATAATTCAAAACAGAATTACTAAAACCAGCTGCTGGAACGGTTGTAAAAACATCAAAATTTTGAGCGTCAAAACTCTTTTCAAGCGTAAAATAATCGTTATTTTCTTCAGATGCAGTTGCCCAGCTGAGAGTAATAATATTATTGTTACATTGAGCATTAAAATTAATTAGTTCAATGGGTAAAGAAAAAGGTGTTGTAGCAATACCATATTCACATAAACTTGTAAATCCTGTACGTTGAGCATATCCATCGGCAATAGTTCTACCTGCAGCATCGTCGACCGGTATTGTTGTTGAAGAATAGAAGCTATCCCAATCTTTATAATCAGTTGAACCTGTTGAACGTTTTAACACACCAAACTGATTATCGGTTAAACTAGCTAACTGATTTCCAAAATACAAATTAACTCCATAAGAACCTCCTGAAGGAGAATTGTCAGGAGAGATATTCCAAACAGCTCCTTCAACCAAATTTGTATATGGATTACCATTACTTTGCACAGTAACAAGATTTGCATCAACATTATTACCAAATTCGGTAATAGCTTTAGCTGAAGTTGTTAGACAAGAAACGCCTTCAATATTATTATTAATAAAATTTAATCTATAGTAATCGGTAGTTGCAGTACCTAATCCAACAGGAAAAGAATACGTATCTGTGTTTGAAGCAATTTTACGTTTTAAATTTCCATAAACAAAACAATCATCATCACCACCAATTAAGCTTGATGCTAAAATATTTGAAAGACATACAGAATTAGCTCCTGTGCTTATAATTCCTTTATTAAGATTTAAATTGTTTGATATGTTCAAATCATTAGATAAAGTAAGTTTTTCGGCTGTTTTATTAATCTCAAAATTATAAAAATCGGTAGTTCCTGATATTGTTTGAGCCAGCGAACCTTCAAATAAAACTGTTCCCAGACGTTTAGTAAAAATTCCATTGCTTTGAATATCTAAATCACCTTTCACTGTAACTTTGCGATTATCTGTGCTAACATCCAAATCGCCATTAATAATTGTGAGGTTGTTAACAGTAATTGATGAATTTAGGGTAAGCTTATCAGTTGAATTTGTTTTATTAATCTGAACATTTGTTAATACCTCAGGTTGACCTCCATCAATAGTAATAATATTTGAGCCTAAAGCATATCCTGCTATTTCTTCTTCTGCAGCAGCAGTATTATTAAATTCAGAAGGTCCTTTGTGTAAAAAATACCAACGACTTTGCCAGGGTGAAAAAGTAATACATGACATTTTTCCTAAACCATCGGCGGTGAAAGTGAAATCGGCAAAATCGGCAACATCCATAGTAGTAAGATTAACACGACGAAAACGGTCTTCATCTTTCATTTTATAGATAAGATGATAATCTTCACCATCGAACTCACCAAAGCCCCATGTAGCCCAACTTTCTGATATTTCCATTTCGGGAGTAATATTTTTAAAACCCATATCTTTCACAACGCCACTCTGAATATCAATAACATACATATTTTCTGAACCGCTTTCATTATCAGCAAAAATACATACAAAACCATATCCGGGATAAATTCCTGTACGAGTGACCCAAGTAGAATTTTGTCCACCTTTACACACAAAACGGGTAGAATTTCCATTCTCATCAATAAGAGGAATAATTGTGCTACTTAAACTAAGATCTTCATTCATTTCTCTTAAAGAAGTAACAGTAAACTCCTCGACACAAGAATTTCCGCTTCCTGTATTATTATCCGCACATGGACAAATTGGAACTGTACCTTCACCATTAATAACTGAATTTCCCCAAAGAGTATAAAGTTTTCCGGTTAATAAATCACTAAACATGCCATCTCTCTTAAGCCCCATTGATGTTATTCCTGAAAGATCGGAAGCATTCATTCGAACAGTATTATCATCACCTGTAACATACAGATAATCTTTTGTTACAGCTATACCTCCACGGTAATCACCGGCAGTTGAAGTAATATCACCAGTTGTGCTTGAGCCGTCAGCGGATAATCCATCAATCACATATACAGAATTTGCATAAGCCGACAAAAAGCTTGAAGCACCTTCAAAGACTACTGTTCCTGAATTGCCGTTATAAGTACCAAAATAATCGTTCCAATCACCTAAAACCGATAAATTATGTGAGCTATTATTAATAACACCACCGGTTTCAAAAGTGATATTTTTCACTGTAGCTGCTTCGTTTATGGTTGGTTGATTTGCACCCGGTTCGACTACTGGTATTAATATATTCTTAGTATTATCGGGGACTCCATTACTCCAATTTCCTGAATTGCTCCAATCAGAGCTAGTTGCACCTGTCCATGAAGTATAAGTATCAGGATCTATTGTTGTGAAAGAAATAATTGGACAATCAGAAGCTGTACATCCTGAATTATATGGAACGACTTGGAAATAATAAGTTTTGTTTGCTGTTAAATCGGAATTAACATAATAAGCTGTGCTTTTGGTTTCTTCTCCATTTAAAATGTTAGATGGTGTTGTTAATCCTTCTCCATCTGTACCAAAATATAATTTATATCCTAAAGCATTAAAGGTTTTTTCCCAAACAATAATAGGGTTTTGTGATATTTCTGCAGCTAAATTTTGAGGATATGTAACTGTTGTGCTGTTAACACTTCCCATACCTGTTAATACAATATCGTCAACAGTAAAAGGTGGATTGGAACCAAAATTACTATTATTAATCCATTCAAAGCCAAGGTAAAATTCTTTATTATCACATGTAGAAATATCAAGGTTAACAACATGATGAATAGAACTTTGATTATAAAATTTTTCATCACTAAGATTATACCATTTATTACCATTAGTAGAATATTTTATCATTCCATAATCAGAAGGTTCACCATCACACTTCCACGAAAAACTAAGACGCAAATCATAATAATCTTTTGCATCTATTTTAGTATTACAATAAGCTACCTTATCACAATTATCAGAACGATTATATCTAAAATAATTTGAACCATCATTAATTGTTAATGAAAAAAAACCTGATAAAGGCGAATCGTCTGAAAAACCCCATGAGTTAATAGATTTCCCTCCAGGAAAACATTTTATTTTCCACTCTTGTACAACACCTGTAGAAATAATAGCTTCTGTTTTAGTTTCAAAATTTTCCTGATAAAGAGTATCTTGGGAAAAAACTTCTGTTATGGCAAAGAAAAAAAATAATAAAAAAAATAATTTATTTGTCGTCATAGTATAAAATATTGCTACTTAAGATTAATTTTGTAAAAACATTAAAGCAAATTTATTGCAATAAAAAATGAAATACAAAAAAACTTTAGACTTTTTATTCAGTCAACTACCCATGTATCAAAGAATAGGCAAAGCCGCTTATAAAGGCGATTTAAACGATACTCTGGCTTTAGATAAACACTTTGAACATCCTCATAAAAAATTTAAAACCATTCATGTTGCAGGCACAAACGGCAAAGGTTCGGTTTCTCATTGCCTAGCCGCCATATTGCAAACCGCAGGTTACAAAGTTGGTTTATACACCTCTCCCCACTTAAAAGATTTTAGAGAAAGAATAAAAATCAACGGTAATAAAATACCTGAAAATAATGTGACTAATTTTGTTGAAAACAATAAGGATATTATTGAAAAATTAAAGCCTTCGTTTTTTGAGATTACGGTTGCTATGGCATTTGACTATTTTGCCAAAGAGAAAGTTGACATTGCTGTAATTGAAGTCGGCATGGGAGGCAGATTAGATTCTACTAACATAATAAGCCCTATTGTTTCAATAATAACAAACATAAGCCCTGACCACACTCAGTTTTTAGGTAACACAATTGAAAAAATTGCTTGCGAAAAAGCCGGCATTATTAAGCATAATACCCCTGTTGTGATTGGTGAGACGCAAGAGCACACAAAACATGTATTTGTTAAAAAAGCAAAAGATGTAAACACAAAAATTTATTTTGCCGACAATAAATATTCTATTGATTACTCTATGCAAAGCATTGACAACAAACAAGTATTCAATATCTTGGAAAATAATGAAATAGTTTATCAAAATTTAGAAGTTGATTTGTTAGGCCTTTATCAGAAAAAAAATATTATTACAGTTTTGCAAGCGGTTGACATTATTAAAAAACAAGGTGTAAATATTGAAACAGAAAACATTTTTTCCGGACTCAAAGATGCAAGCAAGATAACAGGATTACTCGGCAGATGGCAAATTCTTGACAACAACCCTTTAATAGTATGCGACACCGGTCATAATGTAGATGGTATAAAAAATGTTGTTGCTCAAATTAAGAATACGCCATATAAAAAACTTCATGTTGTTATAGGTTTTGTTAATGATAAAAATATTGACGAAGTTTTATCATTATTGCCAAAAGATGCAACATATTATTTTACTCGTGCAAGCATACCAAGAGCATTAGACGAAAATATTTTAACAGAAAAAGCACATTTAATAGGATTGCAAGGCAAGCAATATCACACAGTTGAGAAAGCCTTAAATGCTGCAAAAAACAATTCTGACAAAGAGGATTTAATATTTATTGGTGGCAGTAATTTTATTGTTGCTGAAGTGGTGTGAGGAAAATACTGATTTTACTGATTAAACACAGACAGGGATTTCACTAATTTGCAGGAATTGAAAATTACATAAATTTTTGTAGAAAAGATTATTGATTAATTTTTCATTCAATAAACACAATACTTTTTTTCTTAACAATTTCAATATTATCCCATTTTATTTTCCCTTTTTGTCGATATTGAATTCTAATTTGTTATCTGCCTATTTTAAAACGCGTATTTTCAGAAGAAAATTGAATATATTCATTATGTAGACATCATTATTATTTTTCAAAAAGCTTTTCGTAAATTCTTTTTTGAGAAAAATTCATATTTCTATTAATAAAAATGTTTGGATAATATGGAATTTTGGGGACATTGACTAATATCGGCTTAATTGTAGCACTTTGCAAAACTCCCTTTTCAATATATTTTATTTCGAAAGCAATTTCTTGATTATAATACCTCCTATATAAAAATGAAAATGAATATGATGATACTTTATAATTATTAATCTCAGTAATTTCTATTTGTTTGTTTTTAACAAATGGTGAAATGTTTTCCTGAAATTCTATCGTTATAGTTTGTGTCTTGGAATTATAAGCTATTATTTTAATAGGGAAATAGTAACCAAATTCTTTATGAATCATTGTATACGATAAGCCCGCCTTAGATAAATAAAATGATAAATCGGGATATTTATCACTGATAATATATTTATTTGCAAAATTATCAATTCCAGGTGCAATGCTATTCATTTTAAAAAATAGGGAATCCTTATTAAATTTGTTGTTTTGCTTGTAAATCTGTTTAATAACTGAATACAAACTGTATTTACCTTGTGACAATTCAGCAACTTCAATATCCATTAAAAAACACAAAACTGCTGCTCTGTCATAAAAAATGTTTAGATTAGACTTATCATAAATATTTTCACTGGCTTCTGCAAGGCTAATTTTGTAACCCATTTTCACATACTTGCTGTAATTATATATTTTTTCTGCTAATTTTGAAAAAAAATAATCTTTATCAATTATTCCAGCATCTAATAATATTTTTAAAGAATAATACTCTACAAAGCCCTCATACAACCAGAGATGCGGAGACATTTTTAAAGTATCATTATAAAAGCAATCATCAAAGTTATCTCTAAAATTTATAGGTGTAAAAACATGAAAAAGCTCATGAGCTACCATTTGTTGTAAATCTTGATAATAATTAATACTATCTCTTTTATTAATAAAACTTGGTGTAGAAAAAAAATGATAAACAGATGAATTCGGATGTTCTAATGCTATTTTTTGATATACTTTTTCATTTAATCCCTCATCATATATAAAAGTTAAATTGTAATTATCTTTAAAAACAAAGCCAATTTTATTAATTATGGCACTAGTTACGGGTTTTAAAATAGTGGATAATAAACTTGCTTTGACCATAGAATTTGGACTATGCACACTTAAAACAAATTTAGTTGAACCAATAAAAAATGTGTCATTTGTACTAATTCTAGAATAAATAATTGGAGAATTAATCATTTGTTTATAATCCCTAAATCTTATTATATCTATTGAATCATTTTTATGATAAACTTGTTGATTTGATATATTATTAAAATTCGTTCCTTTTTTAATTTCAACTTTATAATTACGATTTTCACCAATAAAATCACCAAACAGAATATTATTATTTAATACAATTAAATCTTTATCAACAATAACTCCAGAAGACACCAAATTTATTGATGTTTTGTCTGAACAATTTACATTATAAGTTATTGAATTTAAATCGCCAGATCCATAAATAACAAACTTATTACCAATGGTTTTTATATTCAATTTTTCTCCTTTTGAGTTAAAAGCTGTAAAATCATTAACTTTATTTTTAATAAAATGATAAGTGCCTAATAAAGTTTTAGGAAAATTCAAGAGTGTAGTATCTTTATCAATCCTAAAATTCCAAATTTTAATATTAACAGTTGATCCCGTTGAAATTTCAATATTTATATCCGTTTCTGTATCAATGGGTATTCCAGAACCTTTACAACTGGTTATAATTAAAACATTTAGTACTAAAAAAAAAAATTGAATATTTTTCACAATTACAGATTTTCACTTGGATAAAATGACAAAATATTTATTTGTTGACTTACTTATTTATATAAAAATTGGACAATACGAAATTATAAATAAAAGCTGAATTCCAATTATGAGTTACATCATCAAAACCAAGATTATGAGAAGCATTAAAAATTGGTCTCATCAAAATTGTACTTTCTCCCGAATAATATTCTCTCAATTTCGCTACAGTTTTTGCACTTTCCCAATATTTCACTTTTGGGTCTTGTAAGCCAAAAATAAAAAGCATATTTGGATATGGTTGTTTTTTAATATTATCATAGGGCGAATAAGACTTAATATAATTATAATATTTTTTTTGATATGGATTTCCGAACTCTCTCCAGTTGCCCGTTGATGAATATGTTGTAGAATCAAGTAAGTCAGATAATAAATCAACTTCAGAAACAATCAAAATAATTGAATTGAAAAATTCTGGTCTCTTATTTGCCACAACACCCATTATTAAACCTCCTGCACTTGAACCATAAGCTGATAAATATTGAGGGACAGTGTATTTTTCTGATATTAAATATTCGGCACATGTAATAAAATCATTAAATGAATTTTTTTTCTTTTCTTTTATGGCATTTTTATGCCACATATTACCCAATTCATTGCCTCCTCTAACATGTGCAACTGCATACACCACTCCTCGGTCAAGCAAACTGAATAAATCCGAATTAAAAGACGGTTCCTCTCCCATACCATAGCATCCATAAGCATATAATAACATTGGTGTTTTTGCATTCTTTTTTAAACATCTTTTTTTATAAAATAATGTAATTGGAATTTTTACACTATCAACTGATGTAGTCCATATTCGTTTAACTTCATATCGTTCAGGTTTATAATTATTTATCGTTAATTGCTTAATCTTTTTTAATTCTTTAGTGTCTAAATTAAATTCATATTCTATGTTTGGAGTTACGTAAGAAGAATAAGTCAATTTAAGGATATTTGAGTTATAATCTTGAGAATAAGAAAAATGAACAGAATAAATTTCTTCCTTATCAAATGGTATGTAGTATTGTATATTTTTTTCTTTTAAAGAAATTACCTTAATTCTATTTTGCATATTTTGTTTCTCTACAATAACATAATAATTTTTAAAAAAATGATTTTCACATATTAGAATTTTGTTGTCATGTGGCACAAAAGTTTTCCAGTTTTTCTTTGAAGGTTTATCTATATTTGTGTACATAATTTTTCCATTGGTAGCCCCCTCATTAGTATATATATAAAATAATTTATTTTTATGCTGAATATTATAACGAACGTTATTCTTAATTGGAGATAATAGTCTAAAACCATTATCGGATAAATCAGACAGTCTATAATAATATCCATTTGCATTTTCTTTTGATTTATATATATAAATATACTTTTTTGAGTTAGATTTCATTAATTCGAAAACAGTGTTTGAGTCTTTAGTTGTTAATATTATTTTTTTCTGTTTATTATAATTATTATTAACTTTATATTCAAATACTGTATGATGATTTAAACTGTCGGTGCAATAATAAAAAATATTGTTTATGCTTGACCACACAATTGAACTAACATCAAATAATGTATCAACTATATTACAATCGTTTATATCATATAAAAAAGCATCGGAATTTATTTTACCCGGAATAAATTTAGAATAAACCAAAAATTTATTATCAGGACTTACAACAAAATCTTCTATATAGAAAAATGATGCAGATATTTGCATTTTGTTAAAATCAATTAATAATTGCTTTTTTAGTGTTTCGTTATTTTTTCTGTATAACAATGGATATTTTTTGTCTTTTCTTTTTTCTGTATAATAAATATATTTTTTTTGCGTAGCTAAGGTGTCAACATCTTGCGTTTCGCTAGTATCTTCACTATTAAAATTTCTGTCAGATATTTCGTTAAACAATTTACTTTGCAAATTGAAATGTTTCTGTAAATAATTGTTTGAGTAATTATACTCATTTTCAATATATTTCATTACATCAGGATTTGTTAAATTGTGTAACCATTTGTAATGATCTACCCTAATTTCGTTATGAATAGTATCGACATAATACTGTTTTTTTGCAACAGGTGGTTTTAGACTATCATTAACTTTGAACCGCTCCGAAAATTGAAGCTCAAGCGGTTTTCGTTTTTCCAACTCTTTTCGTATGCTATCTTCTAAATGAGTGGGCTGTATTTTGTTGTATGCATCCCAGAACGCTTTATTATAATTTTGATGAAAACTATTAGTAGAACTTATTAAATTACAATCCAGAATGCTGTCTCTGCTTTCTTTGCTAAATTTTCGGACTCTATTATTTGTTATTATATCATTAACAAGCAAATCTTCGTAAGTAGTAAATTTTAATGCAGGTCTAATTTTTTTAAAAACATAGTATTTTGAAAAATCTAAATTATATTCCATCATTCTATATATCTTACTAAGATACCATCTTTCTCCAACTTCCGTATAATTTATTATTACATGATAGTCTGATAAAATTAGAGTATCAATACCTTTCGACTGGTTACTATAGTAAACTCCAGGCGATCCAAAAAAAATATCCAATTTAATTTTAGGATGTTGCTTGATTAATGAATAATCACAACCGACTATAGCAAAAGATCTTTTTTCAATATAAATTTCTCCTTTAAAATATGTTTTTACAGAACCTTTTCTAGGCTCAAATTTAATAACATATACTTTACTATTATTATAATTTGTTATACCTGCAAGTGTATAATGATATTTATCAAAATTATTTCTATGCAAGAACATGCTTTTAAATCTATATTTTGCTTTATCTGTTGCAGTAATTGGCAGTATCCCTCCTCCTATCATTGGGAATATATGCGTTGTGTAATAATTTTTAGATGAACGGATAGCATCTACTTTTACTAAATCTTTTGATGAAGGAGGATAATCCCATTTACCGGGACATAGATTAATTGGCATACCAAAATTATCGGGTAAGCTAGTAGCTCTAATTTTATTATAGAATAAATTCTTAAAACTTGATTTTTTTTCATTAAAATGCTTTTTATATCTACCATAATAGATAGTACAAGCAACATCTGTATAATTAATATATTTATCATCCTCTTTAATCATTTCTCGATAATAGGCTTTTAAATATACATCTTGCTTTGAAAAATTATTTGTAATATTATTAATAGCTTTCTTAATAATTTTAAGCGGGTCAATATATTTTATATTTATTTCTTTTATTTTATAATTTTTTGTGCTTAAAGCAATATTTATTTTGCCTTTGCAGGTTTTTTTGTTTATTGAAAATTCATAATTTTCATACCCGATACAAGAAATAACTAACTTGTCATTTTTATACTTCATTGGCAATTGAAATGTAAAAGCTCCATTAACATTTGAACTTACACCAATTGCTTTTTGTGAAATCTGAATATTTGCAAAAGGAACAGGTTCGGATGTAGTAGCATCAATTATTTTCCCGTGTATTGTAATGTTTTTTTGAGCATTTGAAAAAAAGACACAAAAGAGGCAAAATATTGTGTAGATTAATTTTTTCATTTATCAGAAATATTTAAACATATAAAAATAATACCGTCAATCAAATAAGTAAAATGTTTGACTAAAAATGATAGAAATGTTTTTTTGTTGCTGAGCATAACTTTAATAAAATTTTTATTACAAAAAATATTAAAGCAAATTTAACAGAAAAAAAATGATAAAGTCAATTTTTTGGGGGTGTTTTAGAGTATGTTAAAAAACAATATTTTTTGTATTTGCTATAATTTTGGTATTGCTTTGGGCTTTGTTCCCGTAACGTTTACAAAATATAATTTTGCGGAATACTCCATTAATTTTTTAATATAAAAAGGTAATTCTTTTGAAAAAACTCAGCACTCACTTTACAAATTTTCATTAAAAAATCTGACAATTTTTTTCTTAAATTCCTCATAAGCAACAATTTCCGGAGCTTCTTCTCCTCCATGAGATGCATTTTTAACAATCCATAACTCTCGCACATTACTTTTTACAGTATTTAAAATTTTTATTGACATTAAAGGCGGAGTTCTTTTATCATTTTCACCAACAATTAAAAAAATTGGAGTATGATAATTTTCAGCTAAAATTATTGGAGCGTATTTTTTATCAAAATCTTTTGGAACAAAATAAGTGTCGTTTGGTTTAATTTTTTTTAAATTTGGAATAACTTCCTTATCCGATGTAAACAGAGCCCTCCCTGCATAAGCTTTTATTTCAGGACGCAATGCAGAAATTATAAACGATAATTGAGCACCTGTAGAAAAACCAAATACTCCTATTTTAGTTGTATCAACTCCGGCTTGTATTTTTACAGCATTAATAGCTGACTGATAATCAGTAATAAATTCTTCATACACCATATAATTTGTATCAACCGGAAAATACTGACTTTTGCCAAAACCTCTCCAATCAAAAGTTAATACATTAAATCCTTTAGTAATAAAAACATAAGCTAAACTCATTAATTGATACATATTGGCAGCATCTCCATTACTAATAATAATCGTTGGTTTTTTAACAGTGTCTGCTTTATATTCTCTTTTTAAATTTTCTTTAAAAATTTTATTCTTTTTATCATAATTTTTTTTAAAATAAACATTAATTGAATCTTTAGACAAAGCTTCTTGAGCTGGGTAGAACCATGCATTTAACCGAAAATTATCTTTTGTATAAATACTGAATTCTTTATACATAACTCCCAACAGACTTGGAGTATAAACATATACAGAATCAGGCTTTAAAGCATAAGTATTAATAGAACATAAAATAGCTACACATATAATTATTATTTTTTTCATTTTTTTTGTTGTTAACTAATAAATAATCTTCTACAAATTATTTGTATGATGATTGTCTGCTACTAAATAAATAATATCATCAATGAGACTACTCAAAAAAGTGTTTTTCGTCATTGCGAACGATAGTGAAGCAACCCCTATACACTGACCATCAACAGATTGCTTCGGGCTTCGCTCTCGCAATGACGGCTATGAAGACTTTTCGAAATGCACTCATCAATTGAATAAGCAATATGTTTACCGTAAGATGACAAAAATATTTTTTTCTTGATTAGCATAATTTTAGTAAAATTTTTATTACAAAATTATTAAATCAAATTTAACAACAAAAAAATGAGAAAGTCAATTTTATTTTGCTGCTTACGGTATGTTTAAAAACAACTCATGAGCTTTGTTTAAATTAGTTTCTTAAATATCTAATATCGTCAATAAAGAATGATATTTAGAAAACTCAAACTGTCTTAAAATCAATTTGCTACAAAAATATTTTGCTTGATATTAATGCAAAAAAAACTTCGTAATTCCGCAGGGAAATAAATTTTATGCATAAATAAAAAGACTGCTCCCTGCGGTTATCTTGTTTATTATCAATACCCCCGATTAAAATCGGGGGCTATTCATATTTTTTCCCTTCGGGAAAACATCCATTTACAAACAAAAGGACAATTCTATTTTTGCTTAGCAAAGCAATTGGATTTTAATTTATATAAATTTCATCTGCGATTATCTGCATAATCTGTGTCATCTGAGTTCTATAACTATATAAAAAGTCTATCGGCATTATACCAAATTTAACAGTTTCTTCTATATTTCATATATTATCGATACTTAGTATAAAATCGGGGGTTATTCATATTTTTTCCCTTCGGGAAATTATCTATTTAAAAAAAATTACAATTTTATTTTTAATTAACAACCTTCTTGAATTGTTATTAAAACATATTGCTTTAAATAAATTTTATCTGTGCTTAATTGCACAATCTGCGTTCTATCTTTTATATTTTATTCACATAAAAATTATTTTTGAAATTTGTTTAAATTAGGTTCTTAGTCAATTAATGAAATTTAAACTTTTAACTACAAACTTTCTTTGTACATTTGATTACTAAAAATCAAAAATCATTTTTGCCATGAAAACAAAATCCTTAATTATCTTATTAAGTCTTTTTAGTTTTATATTATTATCCTTCAAGAATGACAAACCTGCATATCAGCTGTTTGACAAACAAGGCAATCAAATTATTTATTCGGAAATGATAACTAAAATAAAAGATGCCGACATCGTTTTTTTTGGTGAACTGCACGACAACCCTATTTCACATTGGATGGAAAAGCAAGTTACCATAGACTTATATCAACAACGAAAAAATGATTTATTGTTAGGTGCAGAGATGTTTGAATCAGACAATCAACTAATTATAGATGAATATCTTAGCGGATATAGTAATACTAAAACATTTGAAGCTGAAGCAAGATTATGGTCAAATTACAAAACCGATTATAAACCTTTAATTGAGTTTGCAAAAAGCAACAAGCTTAAATTTATTGCTACAAACATACCTCGTAGATATGCTTCGCTTGTTCATAAAAAAGGCTTTGAGGGAATAAATAATCTATCTGCTGAAGCAAAACAATATATTGCACCCATGCCAATAAATTATGATGCAAATATAAATTGCTACAAACAAATGATGAGTATGGGTGGTGCCATGAAAGCACATATAAACAAAAATTTTCCAATGGCACAAGCTGCTAAAGATGCTACTATGGCTCATTTTATATTAACGAATTGGCAAAAAGGCAAACTCTTTATTCATTATAATGGAGCTTATCACTCAGATAATTATGAAGGAATAGTCTGGCATCTGAACAAAAAAAACAAAAATTTAAATATTGTAACAATCACTACTGTATTGCAAAAAACAATTGATGTTTTGGAAGATGAAAATAAAAACACAGCAGATTTTATTTTTTGTGTACCTGAAGATATGACTAGAAGTTATTAATTGTTAGTTGATTAGTTGTTAACCTGAGTTCAATTAATACAAATTAATTTTTGCATGTATGTGTTATAGCCGTTGCACGATTTTATTAAATAAATGTGGAGTAGTTATTAACATTTTTTTATTAATTAGCATATCCGTGCCACGGCAAGGGTACAGTTGCCATTCAAACAGTTTATGATTTTTAACGCTTCATTTCACTCTAAAATTTACGAAATGAATTTAAGGTCGGTTGCTTCGCTAAGTAATAAGGGGGTGTTTTTATTTTGTCATGCTGAACTCGTTTCAGCATCTGTTAATATAAAACAAAATAATCATTCTTTTGCAAACATAGGATGACAGTTTGAATAAAATCTTCTCAAAAGATGCAAGAGTCTGTACCTTTGTCTACTTATTCATTTTATAAAAGCACAAGCGAGGACGCTTGCACTAGTTGTGAATTTAACCATTTAACAATAAAACAATTTAGCAATATATTCACAAGCGTAATTATATTGCTAAATTATTTTTCTCTCCATGGAGAATTCATAAAAGCTCAAGAATCTATTTAATTTTATTTTTTCCTTTTTCAATTGCTTTTGTCAAGCCATCGGGGTTTTTACCACCTGCTGTAGCATAAAAAGCCTGACCACCACCACCACCTTGTATCTCTTTTGAAATTTCGCGAATAATATTTCCGGCATGCAAATCTTTTTCTTTAACTAAATTATCAGAAATCATTACTGATAGACTTGCTTTTCCTTTAATTTCAGCACCAAGAATAAGATACAAATTATCTATCTGATTTTTGAGTTGAAAAGCAATGTCTTTAATATAATCGGCAGAATCAATATCAATCTTTTCTGCAATAACATTAATACCATTAATATTTTGAACCTTATTAGCTAAATCTTTTCTAATAATATTTACTTTCTCTCTGTTAAAATCTTCGATCCTTTTCTTAAGCTGTGCATTCTCATTAATAACATCTTCAATGCTTTCAACTACATTTTTAGTATTATTAAAAATTTGTTTTACTTCTTTCAGGGTATTTACCTCTTTGTAGATATATTGTTCAGCATTAAAAGAGGAAATCGCTTCAATTCTTCTTATACCTGCAGCAATAGCTGTTTCGGCTATAATTTTAAAAAAGCCTATTTCTCCAGTTGCATTAACATGAGTACCACCACAAAGCTCAATAGAATCATTAAACCGAATAACTCTTACCGTATCACCGTACTTTTCACCAAATAAAGCCATTGCACCTAACTCTTTTGCTCTTCTGATTGGCAAATTACGTTTCTCACTCAACTGAATATTTTCTCTTATTTTAGAATTTACAATTTTCTCTACTTTTGCAATATCCTCATCGGTAAGTTTTTTAAAATGAGAAAAATCAAAACGCAAATGTTTTTCATCAACCAATGAACCTTTTTGTTCAACATGCTCACCAAGCACATTTCGCAAAGCATAATGCAACAGATGAGTTGCTGAGTGATTACATTTAATTAAATCTCGTCTGCTTTTATTAACGACAGCCATAAATTTAACACTAAGATCAGATGGCAACTTTTTAGTAATATGAACAGTAAGTCCATTTTCTTTTTTAGTGTCAATAATTGAAATTTTCTCGCCATTTGCTTCAATATATCCGGTATCTCCAACTTGTCCCCCACTCTCACCATAAAAAGGAGTTAGCTGAAATACCAATTGAAACAATTCTTTATTTTGAATTTTAATTTTACGATATCGAGCAATTCTCACCTGAGCGTCAGTAAATTCATAGCCGACAAACTCTTCGACAGCATCATCAATTAACACATGCCAATCGTCGGCATCTATTGTTGCAGCGTCACGAGAGCGAGATTTTTGCATTGACATTTCTTTATTAAAATCATCAATATTAACATTCAAGCCATTTTCTTTCAAAATAAGCTGAGTTAAGTCAAGTGGGAAGCCATAAGTGTCATATAAAACAAAGGCATCTTTCCCTTCAATTGAATCACTTTTATCTTTTTTAGCCTTTTCAATTATTTTATCAAGAAGCTTTATTCCAATATCTAATGTACGTAAAAAGGAAACTTCTTCTTCATTAATAATCTTTTCAATAGTTTGTTGCTGCTGGATTAATCCCTTGAAAGCATCGCCCATAATAGAAATTAGCACAGGAACTAAAGTATTAATAAACGGTTCTTTCTGATTTAAAAAAGTGTAAGCATAACGAACAGCTCGTCGAAGAATACGACGAATTACATAACCAGCTTTGTTGTTTGAAGGCAATTGACCATCTGCAATAGCAAAAGATACAGCTCTTAGATGGTCGGCAATAACTCGCATTGCAATATCATCTTTCTCATTTTCGCCATATTTTTTTGCAGATTTTTTTGCAATTTCTTGAATTATTGGTTGAAAAACATCGGTGTCATAATTTGATTTTTTTCCTTGAATAACCATACATAATCGTTCAAAGCCCATACCTGTATCTACGTGTCTCATAGGTAATTGCTCTAACGATTTATCTACCTTTCGGTTATATTGTATAAAAACCAAATTCCATATTTCAATAACTAAATGATGGTCTTTATTAATTAAATCAACAGCATCAATTTTTTTTCTTTCATCCTCATCTCTTAAATCAATATGAATCTCTGAACACGGACCACAAGGTCCTGTGCTACCCATCTCCCAAAAATTATCTTTTTTCGATCCATTAATTATTCTATCCTCAGGAAGATATTTTCTCCAAAAATTAAATGCCTCATTATCTTTTCCCAAGCCATCATCTTTTGAACCTTCAAACACAGTTGCATAAAGTCTGTCTTCAGATATTTTGAAAACGTCTACTAATAATTCCCAAGCCCAATCAATAGCCTCTTCCTTGAAATAGTCACCAAAAGACCAATTACCAAGCATCTCAAACATTGTATGATGATAAGTATCGTGTCCCACCTCTTCGAGATCATTATGTTTACCAGAAACTCTTAAACATTTTTGTGAATTTGATACACGTTTATATTTAATCGATGAATTACCTAAAAACATGTCTTTAAACTGATTCATACCAGCATTGGTAAACATAAGTGTAGGGTCGTTCTTAACCACCATTGGTGCAGATTGCACAATTTGATGCTGTTTTGATTCAAAAAAATTTTTAAATACTTTTCTTATTTCGTTAGAATTCATAATCTTATATTAAAGGTGCAATTTTATAGTTTTTTATTATCGAATTACTTTAACTGTCATATCTAAAGAGTTTGTAAAATTAATTTATTTAATTTAGATTTGTATTTGTTTATTATCTTTTTTTTTTACATTTTTGTTTTATGCCAAAATATAAATACAAATTTAATTCAGATTCGCTTAATTATGACAAAATAAAAAAAACTTCGAAACAAAAGTTTTTTCAATTTTTCTCATATATTTTGGCAAGCATCTTTATGGCAGTAATTATTATTGTTATATTCTCAATTTTTTTCGACACGCCAAACGAAAAAACTTTAAAAAGGGAAAACAAACAGTTAATAGTGCAATATAATTTAATGGATAAAAAATTAACACAAATTTCAAATGTATTAAATGATATCCAACAAAGAGACGATAATATATATCGAGTTATTTTCGAGGCAGACCCAATACCAAAATCAATTAGAGAGGCTGGTTTTGGCGGTATAAATCGCTATGCCAAACTAGAAGGATATTCTAACTCAGATCTTGTTATTAAAACTGCCACAAAATTAGACAAACTATCTAAAAAATTATATGTTCAATCAAAATCTTACGATAAGATTATTGATATGGCCAAAAACAAGCAAAAATATTTTTCTTCAATACCTGCTATTGCCCCAATATCAGATAAAGACTTAATTAGATTTGCGTCAGGTTTTGGATATAGAATTCATCCAATATACAAAACAAAAAAGATGCATACCGGTATTGACTTAACAGCTCCTACAGGAACAAAAATATATGCTACAGGAGATGGCAAAGTTGTAAAATCTGGCTTATCAAAAGGTGGTTATGGTCAAAGAGTAATAATTGATCATGATTATGGCTACAAAACAGTTTATGCTCATTTAAGCAAAATAGTTGTGAGGAGAGGTCGAAAAATAAATCGTGGAGAACTGATTGGGCTCGTTGGATCTACAGGCGTTTCAACAGCACCTCATTTACATTATGAGGTACGAAGATATAACAAACCCGTTAATCCTATCAATTATTATTTTAACGATATTACGCCTTCTGAATATGATAAAATGATTTTGGTTTCTTCAAGAAAAAACCAAAGTTTTGACTAATTTCATTTAAAAAAAATCTTTATGCCTTATAAAGAAAAAAAAATAGAAAAGTTATATTACTCAATTGGAGAGGTTGCTAAAATGTTTGACGTTAATACGTCATTAATTCGTTTTTGGGAAAAAGAATTTGATGTCATTAAACCCAAAAAAAACAAAAAAGGCAATCGTTTATTTACTAAACCAGATATTGAAAACTTCTATCTTATATTTCATTTAGTAAAAGACAGAGGAATGACTTTAAAAGGTGCAAAGAAAAAATTAAAAGAAAATAAAGAAGATACTATTAATAATTTTGAAGTAATACACTCTTTACAAAAAATAAAAGAAATGCTTCTTGAAATTAAAGAAAATTTATAATTCTATAATATTTTTTATTATACTTTTTTCACTTTTCTTCACTCTTATACCACATATTTTTGAACAAACGAATCCGATTCTATTTCAATTTAATCGCCTCATTTTTAATTTCTTATAAATAAAGCACCTTTTTTGGAATAAAATACGAAAAAAAAATTTTTTATTCCAAAAAAAAAATATACCTTTGTCGACTTTTTAAAAAGACTTTACTGTGAAAAGATTAAAAAATGGTTAATAAATAGTTGTTTATATAAGAAATTATTGTTTCTCATAAAAATGCTAGGTCTTTTCATAAAAAAAATGGGCATCTAACGATGCCCATTTTTCATTTTATTTTAAATTATATTATTCAATCATTAATTTAACTCTTGAATAACACTCTTTTCCTGTAATAGAAATCAAATAAATACCAGCTTTTAAGTTCATATTATTCTTTATTTTAATCAATTTCTTGCTTTGATACTCAAAAATAGTTACTTTTTTTGATAAGTAAGTATTACCTAACAAATCGCTAATTCTAAGGACTATATCTCCATCAGGCACATTGCTTAACATAATATTCAACTCAGCTTCAGATCTTAACGGATTTGGATATACACCTAACTCTAACTGTTTATTAAAATCATTAAATTGATAATTAATATCAAGCAAATCAGAGTAAGTTGATTTCCCGTTATAATTTGTTTGTTTTAATCTATAATAAGACATACCAAATAGCGGATCGTAATCAGTAGCACTATAATTAATTAAATCACTACTGTTACCTGCTCCGGAAACATCTTCAACATCTTCAAAATTGTAAGCGTCAGAAGAACGTTGAACTGTAAAGTAATCATTATTTTTCTCAGAAGCTGTTATCCAAGAAATATTGACTTTATCATTATCCAGATTTGCAGTGAACGACAACAACTCAATTGGAAGAGGGTTTGATGATGCTTTGTCTGTAGTAACACCAAATGTAATCGGACTAAATCTAGTAAAGGGTAAATTTGAAATAATCCATCCAGAAGAATCGGCAGCTTCGTTAAATGCAGAATTACCAAAATCGTTCCACTTATCATTTTCATAATGAGAAACTACTAAGGAATCAGGAGCATCAATAACACTTCTTGAACTATCTTCCCAAAACAGTTTAACATATGGCTCTGCTGTACCAGAACCAGGACTAGATAAATCCCAATACTCAATTTTACTTACATGATCCATATTAGTACCCATTGTAGTAATATCGGAATAAGGGGCATTAAAATATTCAGCAATAAAATTACCTGAACCTGTCATGCTTGATATTCCTAATCTTGCATAAACGCTGTCTTTACCAATAGGGAATACAAAATCTGCAGTACCATATTTTCTTAATGGTCCTATCACATAACTCTTATCGCTTCCTTCATTTGCCGTTGCTAAATAATCGAGCGACAATAAATTACTGGATGTTGTTTGCACAACTCCTGAAGTAAGTGTAAATTCATTATAAACCAACACATTACGCCCTAAAACCACTTGAGGTGCAGTTGTATTTGTATTATTAATAGTAAGATTGTAAAAATTCTCGACTGATGTATTTGTGATAGTTTGTTGAGTATTACCAAAAATATTAACAGTGCTTGCAAAACGATTAAATGTGCCAGTATTTGTCCAATTGCCTTTTAAATTAATTGTAGATGTTAATGCATCAAGAGTTCCTGAAATTGAAATATTGCCATTTACAGTAATACTATTATTCAACGACATTGTTCCTGTTCCTCCAATTAATAAATTATTAAACGGGCCGTCGTTATTAATACTTTGGTCTTTTGTACCATTAAAATTAACTGTAGTTCCTGTTCCTGCTGTAAATGTACCTACATTAGTCCAATCTTCTTTAACATTTAAAATTGCGTTGGACTGCATATCTAATGTACCGCCGATTTGATTATCAAGCGAACCATATATTGTAAGATCGTTGCTATTGCTAATAGTAACCTTCCCTCCATTTAGTATAATTAAGTTAAACACTTCACGTCCAGCAGTTGAAACTATTGGATCATTAGTAACATCTGGGATAATTAAATTTGTTGTTTTAGATGGCAAATTTGGAGGATCACTCCAATTATTGGCATCATTCCAATCTGTAGATTCTGAACCGTCCCATGTTAAGGTGATATAAGAAAAGCCGAAAGTTCCTGGCCCAAATGTTGAATAAGCATCATTTGAAGTTACAGAACCTTTATTAAGATCTCCGATAAATGATGATTGTCCTTTATTTTTCCATTCACTTGAACTAAAATTAGCTGCCACCAAGGCATCAATATCAGGAATACCGCTTCGTGTCCCATCTTCCCAATAATAAGTAACCTTTGGTGTTGCAGTTCCTACAAATCTACTTAAGTTCCAATATTCGACATCACTTACACTATTTAAACCAGCTTCTAAAGAAATGGTGTTAGAATAGGCGACATCATGATATTCCGCAGTAAAAGTTGAACTACTAGTTAAGGTAGAAATACCCAATCTGGCAAATACAGAACTAGTTCCAATTGGGAACACAAAATCTTGAGCACCAATTTTTTTCATTGGACCGTCAATATATGATGCACTAGTTGCAGGAGAAGGCAATACCGTAGCTCCATCTGCAATAGTCAATATGTGTGATGGACTTGTTTCAACCAAACCATCAGAAAGTGTTAATTGATTATTAACAACAACTTCGCCATCAAGCAAAATTGCTGTTGATGAAGATGAATTATTAATTACCAGATTATAAAATGTTTCAGATTTTTCAATGCCCTGTGATGATGAACCGGTAAAACTAACAGTACTTGTTCCGGGAGTAAAAGCACCAGTTCCATACCAATTACCTGTTATATCAATAGTATTACTACCTGCACTAAAAGTACTGTTAATTGTTAAATCATTATTAACAGTAATATTGTTATTTAAAGTTTTTATTCCTGTGCCTGCAACAACAAGATTATTAAATGTTTCACCTGAAGCATTAGTAATACTTTGAGCAGTACCATCGAAAGTTACTGTTGCATTACCACAGTTAAAAGTATCGAAATTTGACCAATCGCCACCAACAAAGATGTTGTGCGTTGCGTCTTTAACCGTTAATATACCTTTAGAGATTGCGAAATCATTATCAACATAAATATTGCTTTGTGTTGTAAATATTGCAGTTCCGCTTCCACTATTAATTTCAAGATTATAGAAGAAATTATTACCTGCATCAATATCCCAATTGTCTGTTGCTGTTAAAATTACAGTAGAATTGCCTCCATGAGTAAATGTACCTGAATTAGCCCACTGACCATCAACATTAATAGTTGAAGAAGACCCATTTGAAATAATAAAAGAGCCACCAATTGTCATATCTCCATCAATAGTTAAATCCATATCTCCTCCAAGTGTGAGAGAAGCTCCTTCAAAAATAGTGATATTTTGAGCTAAAGTATCTGTACCTGCATTAAGAACAGGAAATTGATTATAACCTTCGCTTACATCAGGTATAAAAACATTTGTAGTTATAGATGGCACACCATCACCACCGGCTAAATTATCCCAATTTAAATGATTATCCCATCGTGTATTATTATTAAGAGTATCAGCTCCTGTCCACCACAAAGTTGGGTCTGTATATGACCATGTAACAGCACCACTTGTGGAAGAACCATCATCATCTTCGAAATAATAACTTGCAACTAATCCTAAAGCATCTTTCAAATCAAAAATACCAGTTGTTAATGCTTCATTTCTTTTTACATTATATGTTGCACCATTATTAAAATAAGCATTATAAACTTTAAAAGTATCTGCTGTAAAATCATTTTCTAATAATAAGTATCTACCTCCAGATGCACCGTTTGCAAAAACACCATTTGAAAATGTACTGTCAGACTCATTAACCGTTGACCCGGATTTTAAAAAGATTCCCGTAGTATCCATATATTCGAACACGTAACGTTTTGCATAAATTTCACCACCATCACTAACAGAAAAAGAATATCTGCCTGAATTTTGATGAGTTATTGTAGCAGGATGATTTAAAGAACCGATTGCTTTAAATTCACCACCCGAATAAACGTCTAAAGAAGCATTATCAGCCATTTTAAGGTTTGCATCATCGTTAACATATAATATCCCATAAATTGACAAATCGTCAGATCCTGCACCGTCTCCAAAATTAAAGGTATTGCTATTTAAGTTAAAGGTTCCTGAAGTTAAATCAAAATTTCGACTTATATTTAATTCACTTCCGGTAAGATTATAAGTGCCTGAAATTATGTCAACATCATAATAAACAGAAGAACCGGGATTAAATGAATTTTCACCGCTTGAATTTAAAGTTAGTTTACCCGATTGAGCAATAAAAATATCATTATTAATAAAATCACCTTTAACAGTAAGGTCTCTATTGCTACTTGTGACATCGAACCCCCCTGAGCTAATAATAAAATTACCATTAACAGTAAGGTCACGTGCTGTTTGAATTGTACCACTTACCTCAATAATTAAGTTATTGAAAGGTGAGTTATAATTATCAACAATTTTAACACCGGTACCATTAAATATAACAGTACCCGAACCAGCTGTAAATATACCATTATTATCAACTATCCAACTGCCTGCCACAGATAGTGTATCGTTATCGGTTGTCATTATTAAATTACCATTAATATTTATATCTCCTGCAACTTCGAGACCAACTCCTGTGGCAGCATTAATGTTTAATGTTAAAAAAGCACTATTATCAATGATTAAGGAAGCCGCTTCTGCACCAGACTGACTAATTTGAGGAAATATAGTAGTTTGTGGAATAACAACATCTTCATCTGTAGTTGGCACCTTATCAGAACCAACGTCTGCATGCCAGTTACCTACTTTAAACCAATCTTGATCAACATCACCTGTCCAAGTTAAAGTAACAGCACCTGTCCAATGAATTAGGTTATAAGAATCGTTATCATAATTTTCACCTGATAACGGTCCTTTAGCATCGTAAAAATATAAATCGCCGGCAGTAGAGGTAGTCTTAGAAAGATTATAAGTACCATAACCAGGATTAACAGGGAATGAAACATTATAAATACTGTCTGAAGCACCGAATCTTTGTGTATTTTCAATTTGCAAACAAGTACCTCCCGAATAAGGATTTGTAAATGTACCATTGCTAAAATTATCAGTAGCATCAATAATTGCACCATTGTTAATTTGCACACCAGGTTGTTCCATATATTCAAATAAATAATTATTTGCATGAATGGTACCTCCGTCTTCAACGGTAAAATAATATCTGTATGAATTTCTGTTTGTTACTTGGGCATAATTTTCTACCGTACCCACAGCATAAAATGTTCCACCATCTTTAACATTAAAAGAACAACGGTTACCTAGTTTAAGACTTCCACCTGCACCAACTTTATATATACCCGCCATATTTGCAACATCATAAGAATTTCCTAATGTAACGATCTTGCCATTACCGTCAAAAATGCCACTTGTAATAGTAAATGTTCCATCTAAAGTTAAATCGTCTATTAAAGTATATGTTGCATTTGAATTAATAGTAAGATTATTTAATGTAGATCCATTAGTTTGAATCTGAGCATCACCGCCTGTTTTACTCAAGTAATAGGTACCTGTTTGATAAAATTTACCAGTATTATCAGCAATTAAATCTCCATTAACTGTTACTGTATAATTATTGTAAAGATAAAATATTCCACCCCTAGACGAGAGTTTATTCTCAACTGTAACATTACTATAATACAAACGGCAATAAACATTTTCCGGTTTATAAATTCTCAGTCTATAAAAATCATTACTTCCTGAAGTTCCAAGATAAATACGTTGTTCGTCATCTCCATCAAAAATAACTTCACCAGAATTAGGTAAAAAAGTACCTGAATATTGATTATACCAATAACCAGCAATATATATAATATTACCAGCAGCATCAAGAGTATCATTACTATCGTAAAAATACAATCTGTTGTTTATATCTATATTACCTTCAAGAGTTTTTCTGTTAGCTCCATCTAAATATAGATTTCCAAATTGGACACCGCTTCGAATTGTTTGATCGTTTGCTCCGTCATAGAATGTATAACTTTCAGTATCTGCGGTATAGTTGCTAAAATTATTGGGGTAATTGTCGGCACCACTAACATAAATTCTTGTACCTCCAGGAGCAGCATTTTCAAGTGCAAATGTACCAGAACCAGCTGTATTATTGATTAATAATGTGTCAATATCAAAATAATAACAATCAACGGTTACATTACCAGATACATCAACATTACCACTTAGGTATTTATAATTATTAGTAGAAACATCTGTGTTGCTTAAAATCAAATTATTAAATTTAGCAGCATAAAGATACTGAGTACCACCATTAAAATTGATTGTTCCTGTACCTGAATAATTACCTGTCCCTTTCCAATATCTACCTTTAAAATTATGAGTTTGACCACCATCGTCGAAAGTACCATTTTGTTTAATTTCAACATTTCCCATGATGGTAAAAGCACAAGCTGCATCAGCTTTAATTGTAGAATTTTCTTCAACTTCCAATGCATTATAATTCACATAAGTATTTAAATAATCAATAGAAAGGGAACCATACATTGTTTTAGTCCCTGTGCCTGCAATATCAAGTCTGTTAAAAGTGCCATTTGTAATGCTCTGATTTACACCACTTAAAACAAGCCATCCGTCATTTTGTGAAGCATGAAATGTTCCACCTGAATTATTATAATTTCCTGTTATTGTATAATTATAATTATTAGTGTTTGGAATAACATCTCCTGCGTAAATAATTAAATTGCCGTCAATATCAATATCACCAGACAAATAAAATGTTGCACCACCATTAAATTCGATATTATGGAAAGCGGCATTTCTTGGTTCAACAAGAACACTTCCGTTGGGTGCACTGAATAAGACCGTTGATTGCCCATTTAAAAATACAGCATCGCTTGCAATATTATAGTCTCCTTTAACATTTATAACAGCAGTATCTTCAACAGCAAGAATGGCATCTGCACCGAGCAATACATCTTTATTTACTTTAATTGTATCAACACCTGTTTCAATACCGAGAATACCATCAGTAATATTAAGATTATTACAAATAGCCCCTGTTTTATAAATACTAGGGTTATTAACCGTAATAGGAATAACAGCATCTACAATACTTGTAGGTATGTTGGCAGGACTCCAGTTTCCAGCGGTAAACCAATCGGTACTTACATTACCTGTCCATGTTACAAGAGAAATTGGAGGCCATGTGATTTTCCCAGGAGTAACTAATGCATCAGGATCACTTTCATAAATTTCGCCACCTAGTAAACCGCCAATTATTCCTCCAAACTTAAGCGTGTCGGTTGCACTTGCACTACGACGAACATTAAAATGAGTACTCTGAGCAGGTGAAGTTCCATGATTAAAAGTTACATTATTAATAACTGGTAAACCTGTAACATCAGCGTTAATATTCAGGTAAACAAAATTATTACGAATTGTGTCATTATTTGGATAAGCAGGGTCGGAATATTGTGTTCCAGAATAAATATTTGACCATACACCATCAGAAAAATTATTCGTATCATCAACTATTGCACCATCTTTAACATCTAAACCATCGTAAGACAGATATTGAAATTGATAATACTTGGCTTTTATAGTAGCACCTGATTCTATATCAATTTTCACACCTCTATTGTTATACCCTTGAGAACGTGTAACATTAGCATTATTACCGTTTTCTCCAACGACTTTCAATGTTCCGTTAACTGTTAAAGTTGGATATAAATCATACATGTCAAATTGTAAATTTGAACCTGCATCAACATCAAGAGTTCCACCGGCTTGAATATAATGATGTTCGCCATTGGGATAATACGGAAAGGTTGATTCGTTATCATCATTATTACCGAGAGTTAAATTTTTTCCATTTAGCTTTAAAGTAGCATTATTCCCAACTGTTAATTTATTTGTAATAGTTGCGTTATCAATTAAAGTATATGTTCTTGCACTCGTTTGTGATTGATTAAACATCACATCGTAAAAACTGTATCCACCTGATTGAATAGTTTTATTTACATCAAGGTCACTTTCAAAAAATACAGTGTCTTCGTAAGGTTGAAAGTAACCTCTATTAGACCAATTCCCTGTTAAATTAATGTTATAAGGGTTATCGCCCAAATCAGAAGTTCTGAAATAAACTCTATCATCTATTGTAAAATCTTGCACATTTAATTCACCTTCCATTATTTTCCATCCACTTGCAGAGAAACGAATGTTATTAAGTGTCATTTCAGGAATATATTGATTACCGTTTCTGTCAAAAGTAATATTTGCATCATTTGTAATCCATTCACCTAAATTAGTGATGTATAGTGAAGCAATATTATGAGAAACATTTCCCATATCAACAATAACTCTATAATGACTATCAGCACTATCTGCACCTTGCTCAATACTAAAAATACCATTGTTTACATTTAAGCCATGATTAACAATTTTTTTAGTCCCTCTATTACTAAACACCACACCATAAAAATTATTATATGTGCCTGGGTCAATAACCTGAGTTGAATCATCGAAATATACTATATTATTAGTATGATTAAAGAACCCGTCATTAGCTAAAGTATCACCAGAGAAATATAAATCGTGAGAACAATTAAGAGTATCGTTTGCAATAATTGTAAGATTACCTTCAATATAAATAGTTGTTTCGTTTAAAGTTTTTTGACCACCAATTCCATTAAAAACAACATTGTTAAGTTTAAGAGTAGTATATGAACCACCTGCATAAATATTTTGCCCTGAAGCTCCATTAAACGTAATAGTATTTTTCGGAATATAATCTCTTAAATCAACAGTAGAACCACCAATAGAAATATTATGGCTTGAATCTTCTAAAGTGATATAGTCATAATACATTCTAAAATCACCAAGAACTGTTAAATCACCATCAAGCTTCACGGTTCGTGAAGAGTTATCATAAAGATATAAATTTCCATAAACAGGTGTTGATAAAATTGTTTGATTTTCATTACCCCTAATATATGTAGTGTTAGTAGCATCAATATCATAAATGTCAAATCCTGTAGGGAATGCTTTGCCACCGCTTGCTGTTGCAGTATCTGCAAGATAAGAATAAATTCTAGAATCTGCACCAATTTTAAATTCCTTACCGGAAACAGAACAATCTAAGGCAAATTGTTGCATATTAAGATTTGTTTCATCATAAAACGTAACATTTCCTGTAATATCTAAATTGTTATACATTGTTACCCAAGCGGAACCTTTTTTAATAACATTATTAAACCCTTTAAGATCAACATCAATATTCCAATTTTCACCATCGTGAATAAGAATTCCTGTTCCCCAATTAATTTTTAGACCATCAGTTGCCATAGAAAGATTGCCTGTAAGAATTATTTGATGATTATCCACAGAAAGCTCAGTATCATCATCATAAACAGAAAGACTACCTTTAACATAAATATCATCGGTAAGAGTTTTTGTATTTAAGGAATCTTCATGAACACGGCGTAATCTTAAATTATAATATGTTGTAGGATAAATTGCTTGGTCGTCATCTGAATAATAATCAACATAACCACCAGTTAAACTAATATTTTCGAAACCTGTAGGGAAATTATTTGTTCCTCTCAAATACAAAATACCTCCTGTCATAATAAGAGTATTGTCAGCACCAGAACCGTTTATAGAAGCGGTTGGTTCTATATAAAGGTTAGAACCAAGTTGATTTGTTAAATCACCGTTAATAGTCAAATCATTATATATATATTTTGTACCTGCACCCTGTGCAATTAAATTATTAAAAGTAGTAGGTAAACCAACATCGCCAATACGTGATGTTCCTGTACCGTTAAAAACAACAGTACCAGCACCTGTTTGCGTAAATCCGCTCGCACCCTCATAATTATCCCAGTCGTGCCCCATAAAAATAAAATATGTTTTACCATCTAACACAGAACCTAATTCAATTTCTAAATCGTGAGTAACAGAAATATTTTGAGATAATTCTTTAGTAGCTGAATTTCGTGTTTTAAAATTATAGAATGTACCACCTTGAATTTTTTGAACTGTTGAACCTGTTTTTTCAAAAATAACAGTAGCAGTTCCTCCATCAAAAATTCCACCATTAAGAGCCCAATCACCGTTAATATGAATATCTTTATTAGTAGCAGCAAATATGCCACTGTTTATTGAAATACTATCAGTTATCGCTATAATATTTGTAGAAATTCCTACAATTCCATTATTAGCATCAATAATTAAATCATAAAAAGGATCTGCTAAACCATTAGTCGAAATCGCATATGATCCTGTTCCTGGATTAAAAATAACAGTAGCTGTACCTTCGTTAAAAGTGCCTTGATTTGCCCAGCCTCCTGCAACTCTAATTGTATCGGTTGACAGTGTTTGAGTAAGAGTATCCCCCACTCCAATAGTAATGTTATTACCAACGGTTAATTCTTTACCGTTTAAAACTAGACTAATTGGAATTGCTCCGCCACCGTCAATTGTTAATCGTCTTGTTATAGCATTTTGGGCATCAATATCAACCCTATATGAACCTGCAACCGTTGTGTGGTCAAGATGAACGTTTGCTGTATCATTAGGCACTGTGCTTCCTGACCAGTTATTAGCATCTTCCCAAGAACTGCCATCTCCACCTCCGGAGGTTCCAACCCAAAATTTAGCACCGGGATAAGTCCAAGCAATTAAAGTCCCGGGATCAGAATCATCATTATCATAATTTTCACCGGAAAGTGTGCCTGAAGAATTCTCAAAAATTATTGTACCTGTTCCCGATGTTTTTTGAACATTATATGTGGTTCCGTTATTAAACACAACATTAGTTACAGTATTATCTGAAAAATTAATACCACTCATTGTTAAATAAGCTGTACCGATACCATCCGAAAAAGTTGTTTCACTAAAATTATAAGTGCCATCAATACTGCCACCTTGAATATCTACTCCGTTCCCTTGTGTTGAAGTAATTAAACAATTTTTTGCAAAGAGAGTCCCCGAATTTTGAACAAAATTATAATTGCCTGACATTGAAGAAACAGTTGCAGGATAATCTTCTGTACCTATAATTTTTAAATTTCCACCATTATTTGTTAATGTGCGACCATTATATATTCTTAAAACAGCTGAAGAGTCGATAAATAAAGTTCCATTACTGTTAATTGTAACATCACCTGTATTACTATCCATATTTAATTCATGATGATTTAAATTAAAAGTACCACTATCAACAACAAATTTTGTAAGATCGTTATTTCCTGATAAGGTCAAATTGTTAACTAATTGATATTCACCTCCACCATTAATATTTGTTTGGCGGATTGTGTAATAATCACCCGCATCAAAATCAAAAGTTTCCGATCCGGAAGCACCTTCAAGAGTTAGTTTGCTGTTTTTAGTATAATAAGTATTTTGATTAAAATTACCGCCAGTATTCCTAAAATCACCACCTACATAAACATCGTTCCAATAAGTATAAAAAATACCGTTATCAATAATAAAATCGTGTAAAACCCTTAAGTCGTTACCATCAGTTTTAATATTATTAATGTCACGAATTGGATAAAGAATTGTTGATATATTTATATCGCTGTTATTAATTTCAAGGTCATAAAATTGTTTTCCAGTTCTGCCATTGCCATCAGCATCGATAGAATCACCTGTATAAATATTTGAATAGCCACCAACAAATGTAACACAGCCTTTGCGGGGGATAAACGCACCTGTTTTTGTACTGTCATAATTCCACTCATTATTATACCATTGTTCTTCAACAGAAATATTATATGAAGTAGTTCCTCCATCGGGACTGGCATCAAGAGTAGCAATAGTATCAATTTTCAGCCACCCATTTAAAGATAAATTTCCATTTAATTTTTTCGTTTCAGTACCACTAATTGTAACATCATGAAAAGTTGACCCATCAATAGTTTGATCTGCACCATCGAAAACAACAGCTCTGTAATGCGAAAAACTTCCTCCGGTATTAGTCCAATCACCAGAAACACTTATTTCAAACCATTCGGCTGCAACCGTAGCATTATTCATAATAAAATCACCATTAATATCAAAAGGTTGCTCATATAATCTTTTAACACCACTGCCTATAAATTCCAGTGTACAATAATCTGTATTAGCATTATAATTACGAATAAGTTGTTCTTCAGTATTTCCATTAAAAATAATTTTGGCATCTGCGTTATGAAGGAATTCACAACCATTATAAATATACCAATCACCACCTATTGAAAGGGTATTTGATCCTAAATCAAAATCACCTTTGTTTTCAGTAAATCTAAAATGTTGATTAACGACAAAATCTGACAACGCTTGAAGAGTATCAGCACTTTTATCAATATATAATTGATTGAAAGCACTATTGTTATCACTTTGGACAAAAATTGTTTGATGACCCGATCCATTAAAAGTAACTCGTCCAGATGATTGTGTGAATGTACCGGTACTCCCATTATCCCAGTTACCGACAACCTCAATATATCTGTTATCGGCATTAACTATAACACCATTGTTTATTGTAACATTACTTGAAATATATAAATTACCATGAATCGATTTAATACCAGCTGCTGTACCCGCAAAAATTATATTTCCAAAATTTGAAGCACTAATAATTTGGTTTGTTCCATTAAAAGTAACTGTTGCTGAATTTGGTATATCAGTATAAGCAATCCCTAAATCCCAATCACCAGCAATTTCAACGCTGGATGACGATCCAAGTATTTTGAACACAGGCGTATATCCCTCACGACAAATATCACCTTTTATAATTAATGTACCAAATACAATCTTATTCCCATTTCCATATAATTTAATGTTTCCATATTCAAGACCTAATGTACACGGAATATTTTGTGATCCTACGCCATCTTCAATTCTACCATCAAATCGAACTGTACTTTTCAAATCCAAATTAAATGAATTAAAAGAATTCGTTGTATTAAGAAAATTATTATCCCCACTTGTTCTTAATTCCACATTGCTTCCAATAGTAAAAGTAGCAGACCCTCCTGAATTATCTATTTTATTTTCATTAATGTCAAATATAAGAATCATTGACGGATTCTCTGAAGAATTAGTAACTGAAAAATCCCCATTTACTTCAATATTTCCATCTAAATATTTTGTACGCTCTACAGTAGGAGCGTTATTTATAAAAAAAAGATTATTAAATGTATAAGTACCGGCAGTACGGGCATATAGATATTGATCATCATCAGAGGCGTCAAAGGTAAAATTACCTCCTGAAGCTGTTATCCAAGAAGTGCGTTCAGGATGATCAACATCATAGTTATCATATAAATTACCTGCAAGAGTATGATTATAAGCTTGTAAAGCTAAATAAACAGAATCTGTATTTGAAGCATAAACATACAAATTGTTATTAATATCTAAAGCTCCGTCAACAGTTTTTATATTACGATAAAAATAAAGGTAGCCGTATGTAATTCCACCACGGATAGTTTGAGGAATATTTACATCGTATCTAGCCCAAGATTCCTCTTCAAAAGTATAAGTATCAAACCCTGTAGGAAAATTGTCTGTTCCTCTCAAATATAAAGATGTATTGTCTTTTACTAAAAAAGCATGACCTGCAGAACCAATTAATTTCGAATCATTGCCTGCATCAACTTTTTGAATAACAAAATAACCTGAATTAATTGAAAAATCATCTTCAACCCTCATTGTATGACCTTGATAAAGAAAAACATTTCCTTCAACAACAACTTTTGCTGTTCCGATAGTAAAATCGCTATCACCATAATCTCTAACAGTACCACCCTTTAATGTAACAGTACCTGAGAAGCTACAAGTACCTTCTAAAGAAAAACCATTGGCAAAAGTTTGATTATGAGTATTACCATCATCTGCAACTGTTGCATTGCTAGATATCACACAATAATCGTTAGCAGTAAGGTTGCCATAGATTGTTTTAACTCCTGTTTGAAAATTCACTCTATCAAACTCTACGTTATCTCCAATATTAATGCTTTGATCAGAAGCACCATAAAAATAGGCATAACCATCGTTAGCTTTATAGCTACTTCCGTCGGCAACTGTAAAATTACCATTAAACGTATTGTTTGCAGAAGTTACAACAGAAGTGTTATTTGTTATTAATAAATTCTTATTTACACTAATATTGTCTGCTATTGAAGCAACACCACCCCCATTAAAGATAAGATTATTAAAAACAGCATTTTCCGTAATCGACTGAACCAAAGGAGCATTCATTTCAATTGTACCATCATCTGTAGAAATAAATGTACCATCCTCAGTCCAGTTACCTGCAACTGTGTGAGTGTAAGTACCGGGAATAAATGTAGCACCTAATTTTATTGTTAAAGGTCCGTCAACATCTAATGCAATGTTGGCAGTTACAGTTCCTGAGTTAAACATTAATCCATTAAAGGTAGGTGTATTTGAACCAGTTATTGAAAAAGCACCATCAAGAACAACATTTGCAACCTGTGCTGATGAGTTACGTAAATTTATTGAACCATTATTTGTAAGCGTTCCTTTTAAATAAATTGTATGAGTTGCCTCAAAACTACCAACATTTAATACACCTCCAACGTCAACAGTTAAAAAACTATTAATAATAATGTTACGTATTGTTGTGCTATTACCAATTGTAAGTGTACCTGTAACAGTTAATGCATGAACATTTATAGAATCGTCAACTGTTATAGTATGAGTATTTTGGATAATAAATATATTTCCACCTGTTAAATCAGCAACAGTAGGATCTGAACCTCCTCCCCCAATGTTTGTATCCCAATTCGTTAATGTGGTAAAATCACCTGTTCCTTGAGAATAATAGCTTGTTTGAGAAAATAAATGAATAGTGAAAAAAAACAAACCTATTAATGTTAGTAAATACTTTTTCATAAATTTATTTTTTGAATAAATAATGTTCATATAATAATTAGTACGTTATTTAGTAAAACCAGTTAATTTTTTTATCCTAACACATTGAAAAATTGGATGAATAGACACTTTAAATTGATTATTTTCATATTAAATTTCAACAATTCTACAAGAAAAAACTTTTAAAGTTAAAGTTTTTTACAAAACAAAAAAAAAAAACATTTTGATATTACATAAAACCATAACTTTTAAGCACTAACAGTATCTATCTTTAGATTAAAGTTAAAGATAAATATTAAATATTTTCAACATTCAGTTATCTCCCAATAATAAAAAAACTAAAATTTAAAAAACTCCTAACTTAAAGTATATAAATTTATATACTTTTGTAAAAAATACTTAAACGATGTCGAAAAAAAACAAAAAAGTGGGTATTGTCTATTCAACAAATCAACATTTCGATTATGAGTATGATGAAACAGATAAAGAAAAGGAAACATTAGAACCTTCAGCACAATCGTTAAAAATAACATTAGACAAAAAACAACGTAAAGGAAAAATTGTAACTATAGTTTCTGGTTTTGTTGGAAAAATAGAAGACCTAAAAAATCTTGCCAAATTATTGAAAACAAAGTGCGGTGTAGGTGGTAGCGTTAAAGATGGTGAAATAATTATTCAAGGCGATTTTAAAAAAAAACTAATTCAAATATTAACCTCAGAAGGGTATAAAAAAATTCGCAATTCCTAATTTGTGATCTGTAATTCGTAATTTAAAACTGTAAAAATTAGATATGAACAAATATTTTATAATAGCTATTAGCGAACACCGGAAATTTGGACTTTTTGCTCAGCCATATATTATAAAAAAAGACAATTCGTTTTACACTATCCAAAAAAAAGTAACCCTTGAATATATTGAAAACTACGAATTTGATTTTTCTGAAAAAGAAAAACAAATAATCAGAATTACTGATGAATACAGTGACAGAAATTTATTACGAAATTTCTGCAAAAAGAAACAAGGTTTTAAAGAATTCTACACCACAGCATCACAAGAGCTTATAACAAAACAAATAAGACCATATATAGAAAAACGAATTGTTCAGATAGTTGAATTAATAAAAGGGACAAGCATTAAAATTTATAAATTATCGAAAAATTATAATAACATTTACGACAGTGATGAACTTTTTCTTAATAAAGAAAATGCACAAACTGTTTTTAACATTATTAAATCGGAGAACGAAACAAAATATTTCATATCTATTCAACAAGATGATGAAAAATTAACTCTTACTAACAAAGCCGTTGTAATTCTCACAAATTCACCCTGCTCTTTAATCCAAAACAATAAGATTTTCACTTTTACTGATGTAGATGGTAAAAAACTAGCACCTTTTTTTAATAAAACTCACATACTAATTCCAAAAAATGTTGAAAAAAAATGGTTTGAAACATTTGCTTTTAACAGCATAAAAAAATATAAAATTAATGCTTCAGGCTTTGAAATTATTGAAATTAAACCAGAGATTAAACCTATTTTATCTATTGAGCATAATCTAAAAAAAGAGCCTGTGCTGGTTTTGAAATTTCAATATAACGATAAAACAATTTTATCTAATTACATATCAAATGTTTTTATAAATTTTGACTTTTCAGATAGCAATTATAAATTTTACAAAATATACAGAGATAAAAAATTAGAGATTAATAAAATTAACAAGCTTATTGAACTAGGGTTTGAATCGAAAGATAATATGAATTTTTATCTCTCAACACAGAACAAAAGCGAAAAAAATATTTACCAATTAATTAATTTTATTAATAATAATCAAAAGGAATTAACAGAAAACAATTTTACACTCAATCAAAATTATTTTGAAAAAAAATATTATCTCGGACCAATAAAACTCAATCTACATATAAAAAACAATAATGATTGGTTTGACATTTACGGAACAATCATAATAGAAGGAACCGAAATTCCTTTTATAAAATTAATAAAACATATATTATCAGGTAAGCGAGAATATAAATTGCCTAGCAAAGAGATTATAATTATTCCAGAGGAATGGTTTTCTAAATATAAGGAAATTTTTCTTTTCAGTAAAAAGGAAAAAGAAACTATAAAGATAAAAAAATATCATTTTCAATTATTGAAGAACAAAATTGAAGGTATAGATAAAAAATATCTTTTAGATTTTGAAGACTTACTAAACCAAAAAAAAGAACAAATTGAGCAACCAAAACTATTACAGGCAAAATTGCGTCCATATCAAACACAGGGATTGACATGGATGTATCATTTACAAAAAAATAATTTTGGCGGTTGTCTTGCTGATGATATGGGATTGGGTAAAACAATACAAACGCTCTCATTGTTGCTAAAATCGAGAACAAACGCAACTATTAAACAAAAATTAACAAACACTTCAGAACAATTGTATTTTTTTAATGATGACGGCAATCAACGAAACACATCTTTAATTATAATGCCCTCGTCGTTAATACATAATTGGGTAAACGAAATAATAAAATTCGCACCTCAACTTAGAGTATATAAATATATTGGGAACAACAGAACAAAAAACCTAAACAATTTTGGTCATTATGACATTGTTTTAACAACTTATGGAGTTGTTAGAAATGATATTGAATTTTTAAAAAAATATAATTTTAGTTATATAATATTAGACGAAAGTCAGATAATAAAAAATCCGAAATCGAAAACATATTCATCAGTTCTTGAGTTAAATTCAGAAAATAAACTTGTATTAACAGGCACCCCAATTGAAAATTCATTAATTGATCTTTGGTCGCAAATAAATTTTATTAACAGAGGATTGCTTGGCAATTTAAATTTTTTCAAAACTCAATTTGTTATTCCAATTGAAAAAGACCATGATGATATACAACAAGACAAACTTAAAAATTTAATTCACCCATTTATATTAAGGCGAACAAAACAAGAAGTAGCAAAAGACTTACCTGATTTAACAGAACAAACACTTTATTGCAAAATGACTGTTGATCAAAAACATTTTTATGAGGAAGAAAAATCAAAAATCAGAAATTTAGTTTTAGAAAGCATTGAGCAAAAAGGTGTTGAGAAATCTAAATTTGTTGTATTACAAGCACTAATTAAACTAAGACAGTTAGCCAACCATCCTGTATTAGTTAATAAAGATTATGAATCTGATTCTGGGAAATTTGATGATGTTGTAAGGAATATCGAAAATGTAATTTCTGAAAATCACAAAGTGTTAATATTCTCTTCATTTACAAAACATCTTGATTTATTTGCCAAATATCTTGACGAAAAAAATACTAAGTATTCAATATTAACCGGTAAGAGCAAAGACAGAGAACGAATAATAAAGGTTTTTCAAGATGATAAAAACACCAAAATATTTCTAATCTCACTAAAAGCAGGTGGCGTAGGTCTAAATTTAACTGCAGCCGATTATGTATTTTTGCTTGACCCTTGGTGGAATCCTGCAGCCGAAAACCAAGCCATTAGTCGTGCTCATCGAATAGGTCAAAACAAAAAAGTATTTGTATATAGATTTATTTCGAGTGAAACAATAGAAGAAAAAATAATTCAGTTACAAAAAAAGAAATCACAATTAGCAAATTTATTCATTAACTCAAACAATCCATTTAAAAAACTGACTGTTGAAAATCTTGTTGAGCTTTTTGATTAATGATATTGATTCGAAATTTTATCCAGTTCTAACATCGTGATTTATAATCATATTTAAATAAAGACATTTAATTTAAATATTTTATATTTGTAAATATTTATAATAAAAATAATTAATATGAAAAAAACATTATTTTTAGCAATAGGAATATTTCTTTTAAGTAATCTTTTTAGTCAAACAAACAAAAAAGAAAATTTACAGGCTGTTGACGGCGAAAAAATTTTACAGAAAATAACTAAATTTCAATTATCCAGTTGGAACTACGAAGGCGAAAAAAATATTCGTTATTACACCCCTTTTGCTAAAAAATTTTTCTCATCCTTTGGCAACGATGGAATAGGTATTATTGGAAACGATTCTATTATTGACGCAATTAATTTCGCAAGTGTTAATTTTATTGCAATTAAAACACTTGAACAAAGAACAAAAAAGTTAAAAAGCACTCAAGACGAATTACAAGAAACTCAACTAAGATTGCAACAAGAATCTTCAAAAATTATGAACTTGCAGATGCAAATAGATAAATTAAAAAGCTCTTTAGATGATATTAATATCTTTAGGTCTAAAATTATTAATATGGAAGATCGAATTCAAGAAACAAATCGTAAGATTGAAGAATTAGAAAAATAATTTTTATAGAAATAGATTTTTCAAATTGTTAAAATTTGAAAAATCTATTTAACATTCAATTAAACAGTGCAAGTAATTAGTTAAATTTTTTAATTTTATACTCGTTTTAAAAATCGATTAATATTTTTCTTTATTCTTTCTTCTACACTATTAATATTGTCTTTTATAAATTTCTCACCAATAATACTTTCATAAAGTTCAATATATCTTTCAGATGTATCTTTAATAATTTCATATGTCATTTCAGGTATTTTTTGTCCATCCTTACCTTGAAAATTATTTTCAATTAACCATTGGCGTACAAATTCTTTTGAAAGTTGACGTTGAGCTTGTCCTTTGTTTTGTCTTTCTTCATATCCTTCAGAATAGAAATAACGTGAAGAATCTGGCGTGTGAATTTCATCAATTAAAAAAATTTGATTATCTTTTTTACCGAACTCATATTTTGTATCAACGAGTATCAAACCTTTATCATCCGCAAGTTTTGTTCCTCTTCTAAACAATTCAAGTGAATATGTTTCTAATTTTTCATAGTCTTTTTGTGATACTATATTTCTTTTTACAATTTCTTCTTTCGAAATATCCTGATCATGACCGACATCTTCTTTTGTTGTAGGAGTTATTATTGGCTTATCAAATTTATCATGTTCTTTCATCCCTTCAGGTAAAGCCACACCACAAATTTCACGCTTTCCACTTTTATATTCTCTCCATGCATGCCCTGTAAGATAAGCTCTTACAACCATTTCAACCTTAAAAGGCTCAATAAAATAACCAACAGTTACCATTGGATCTGGTGATGATATCTTCCAATTAGGAACAATATCTTTAGTGGCATCTAAAAATTTTGAAGCAATTTGATTCAAAACTTGTCCTTTAAAAGGGATTGCTTTAGGCAAAACAACATCAAAGGCCGAAATTCTATCAGTTACAACTATTATAATATATTTATCGTCAATATTATATACATCACGTACTTTGCCTTTATAAAAACTTTTTTGATTAAAGAAACTGAACCTTGTACCTATAACAGCATCATTCATAAGTGCTTATTTTTTATCGTTAAAATTAAAAAAATTATATGCAATATAAAAAATTAATATTTTTATTTAAAATTAGTTTTACAAAATTTTAGTTGGAATTTTAACTTTTAAAATTGCAATATTTCTTATTTAAATTATTAAGTCATTTATAATACAATCATTTTTTTATAAATGCAAAAAACTACAAATATTCTATTAATTTCTCAAGACCATTCTTTCTTGACCCCTTAATTAATATCGAGGATGATTTAATTGGATTAATATTCATGAAACCAATAAGCTCTTCAACATTTTTAAAAAAGTTAAATCCTTTATAATGAGTATTTAAATCGTAAAAACATTCCCCTATTAAAAAAACTTTTTTAAAATTCATCTTTTCAATAAAAATTGTAATCAATGAATGCTCAATGTCTGATTTAGAACCAAGTTCAAGCATATCTCCTAAAATAATTATTTTGTTCTCAAGTTTAGTTTTCAAAAAAGCATTTATAGCTTCTTTCATGCTAGTAGGGTTGGCATTGTAAGCATCTAAAATTATTGTATTGCTTTGTTTTTTTATAAGCTGAGATCTTTTGTTCGAAGGAATATAATTTTCAATGGCATTTTTAATATTAAGTTCCGAAATACCAAAATGATTACCAATACAAGCTGCAGCTAAGGCATTTTCAAAATTAAAAGCTCCAAATATTTTAGTTTTTATAGACCTTGTATTATTATTCCAATCAAATATATCATCATCAAAAGACATATCCTCAGTAGACATCCACTTGAATTGGAGAAATAAATCGGAATTAATTAACTTTCCTTGACAATGATTAAAACCCGAAGAACCATAAAATATTACTCTTGCAGGGGGATTTAAATCTTCCAAAATTTCATTATCGTTATTAACAAAAGCAAGCCCCTTATTAATTATCAGAAATTGATATAATTCAGATTTTGCTTTTTTAACACCTTCAAGAGATCCAAAACCTTCTAGATGAGCTTTACCGATATTTGTTATTACACCATAATTTGGTTGTGCTATTTCACATAATTCTTTTATTTCACCTATATGATTAGCTCCCATTTCGACAACTCCAATATCCGTATCTTTATTCATATTCAATAAAGTTATGGGAACTCCAATATGGTTATTTAAATTTCCACTGGTTGAAACAACATTAAATTGAGTAGCAAGAATCTTATTTATTAATTCTTTAGTAGTTGTTTTTCCATTAGTACCTGTAATAGCCAAAATAGGCAAGTCTAATTGTTCGCGATGATATTTGGCAAGCTTCTGCAAAGTATCTAAAACATTTTCGACAAGAATAAAACGATTATCAACAGCAAATTCTTTCTCATCAACTACTGCATAGTTACATTTATCCAAAGCATTAATTGCATATCTGTTTCCATTAAAATTATCTCCCTTTAGAGCAAAAAAAATTGATTTGTCAATAATTTTTCTGCTATCTGTACAGATATATGGATGTTTTAAAAAAATATTATATAATTCACTAATCTTCATATCATTAAAAAAACCTCATTAAAATAATGAGGTTAAATATTAAATAATAATAATTCTATTTCGAAGCTGGAGCACCAACACGTGTCATTGCACAACGGAAGCCCAAGTCATCTTGAGAATGATTCTCGTCTAAAAATCTTCTTGTACCAGAAACTAACCAATAAGCACGATCTCTCCACGAACCACCTTTGTATACACGCGAATGGTCTGTTATTAATGAAGTAATATTAATTGTATTTTTATCTTGAGAATGATACATTCTATTTGAGCCAGATCCTTTAGTAGCATCTTCGTTACCATACTCAATACTTGATTCATAATCTCCATCAAGATAATTAATATTGTCTGATTTACTGTAATTTCTTCTATCTATAGATTCTGCTTCAGTAACATCTCTCCATTGAATTCTTCCAAGTGAATCTTTTTGTGCAATATTTCCTTCATCATCTCTAATTTGAGTCTTAAAAACATTTCCTCTAAATGGTCTAAACTCATCCATATTCTGAGATGAAGTTGGTCGATATATATCTAAAACCCATTCGTTTACATTTCCAGCCATACAATAAAGACCAAAATCATTAGGCCAATAACTATGAACAGGACCACAGTAATCTGCATTATCATTAAGCGAACCTGCAGTTCCCATCATATCACCTCTACCTCTAATAAAGTTAGCCATCATACTTCCCTGATCACCTGAGTTAGGATTTCTAAATCTTTCACCATTCCATGGATACAATCTTCTTTCGTAAACACGTTCTTCAACAGAATTACCAACTAAGGCTACAGCAGCATATTCCCATTCTGCTTCGGTTGGCAGTCTATATCTAGGCAAGAAAATACCATCTTCTAATCTTACTTTTCTAACATCCTTATTTGGATCCATATCTTCCATTGGCTCTCCAACGGCTCCTTCATATTGTCCAGCAAGATATGCCTCAGTGTTAAAATTATTTTCAGCTTGTTGATTTGGATCTTCTAACAATATTCCTAATTGAATTAAAACATTTTCATTTACGCGATCTGTTCTCCACTTACAAAAATTTGTAGCTTGAACCCAACTAACACCTACAACTGGATACTCTTGATAAGCAGGATGACGAAAATAATATAAAAGTTGAGGTTCATTATAAGATAATTTTCTTCTCCATACTAAAGTATCTGGTAATGCTTTTTTATAAACATCTGGATAATCAACAAATACACGATCTAACCAAAATAAATATTCTCTATAATCAACATTCTTAACTTCTGTTTCATCCATATAAAACGAGGAAACAGTAACTCTACGTGGCATGTTATTCCAATCATACAGCACATCTTGTTCAACACGTCCCATTGTAAATGTTCCTCCTTCAACCAAAACTAAACCAGGTCCTGTCTCTTGTTCAAAATAACCTTGTTTATATTCGAAACCTCCATTATCAGGATTATTATATGACCAGCCTGTTATTTGTGAAGCTTCTTCGTTACATGAAGTCGCAATTAATACAATTGTTGTGAATAATGAAATTGCAGTAAGTGTTCTTATTTTCATAATTTTTTTTTTTCAAATTCAATTACAAATATAAATAAAAAGATGAATTTACAATAATATTTAACTAAAAAGATGGACATTTTATTGCTCTAAACTTTTTCTTTGGTTTTAGCCTCTCAAATTCAATGACAAAGGAAAGCTCATGAGCTCCAATAATTCGGGTGCTTAAATACGAAATATTAAAATCGTAACTATAGGCAAATTTATAATAATCAGATTTATATCCAAAAAGGAAAACAAGTGAACTGAAATGTGGTTTTAAATTTTGTCTTAACCAAAATCCGGCTTCAAATTGTCTCCTATGAAGATAGATTCCATAATTAATTTGCTGAAAATTTCGCTGTTGTTGAAATAAAATGTTTGGCGAAAAATATAAATCTCCTTTTCTAAATCGGAAATTTTTTATTTCAATATTGGTTCCAAATTGTAACGAAAACTTCGTGCTTAGAACATTGCTGTAATTTTCAATACCTGAAAAAGATTCTAAAGGCTGAGTTAAATGATGAACGGCAAATCCAAAATAACTATCCTTATTATAACCTATAAAACCTGCCGAAAAATCAATAAACCCTTTTTTTAATTTATTTGGTGACAGTTCTCTCGTTGTGTTCACATTCCTTCCTGATGGGTCAATCATATCGGGAAATACTAAATTATCCCAATTAAGTTTTTTTTGTGAATATGTAGTTTGAAATCCTGCACTAAAAGAAAATTTTTTGCTTAAATTCATTTTATAAGAGTACATACCACTTATATTAAATGTATTAAAATCACCTCTTACATCATCCATTATATGAAATCCCACACCTCCTTGAACGGCATCTACATACTGATCATATGATGCCGAATAAGTAGCAAACGACGACTGTGCTCCAGTCCATTGATTTCGATAATTTACGGCTACTCTTGCATTCATTTCTGATCCTGCAAAAGCTGGATTCAGATATAATGAATTTGTATAAAATTGAGAAAACTGAGCATCTTGTGCTTTGATTTGTGAAATTATACAAAAAGGTAAATATAATAATATTATTATCTTCTTATTCATGTAACAACAATCAACCGTATTTATAACAATAAAAGTACAAAAAAAAACGTTAAAAAACTTAAATTAAGAAAATCTTTTATTTTTAATCTATTATCATTTTCTTTATTGAGTTATTTATCCGTAAAATATTAATTCAATTTCGTTAAATTAAATTACTTTAAATAGTATGATTTACTTAGCTTCTTAATTAAAATTTATTTATATAAAATGAGAATTAAAAAAACCTTGCTCTGTATATTTATTATATTCAATGTATTAAGCTCTAATATTATAGCACAACAAAAGGCTTTAACTGAAAGCATAAAATGGCAAAATAATATTTCAAAAAGTTTAGACAGTAACTATTCTGAAAGATTAAATTTTAAAGATGCTGTTTATAATGATTTGAACTCGTTATTACCATTTTATTTTAAACGCATTAAACTTAGTAATATTACAAATGATGTAGATGTTAATATTACGAACACATCATTTTCTAATTTTAAAAGCGATGAACTTAAAAACATTAAAATCAAAAAAAACTTTCAAAGCAACATAAAAATTAATTATAAAATAAAATATGATAGAAAAATTCCATATTTATATGTAAATTTTATCCCAATAGTTAGAAATAAATCAAACGGCAAATTACAAAAATTACAGAATTTCACAATATCTATTACTGAAAAATCTAGTGCTAAAAAATCGACAAAACTCAAATCACACAAACAAAATTCCATTTTAAATTCCGGTAATTGGTTTAAAATAAAAATCGACAAAACAGGCGTTTACAAACTCACTTATAACGATTTGATTAATATTGGCATTTCAAAGCCTGAAAATGTTCGTATATATGGAAATGGAGGAAGTATGTTACCTATAAAAAATAGTGCTTTTCGATACGATGATTTAGTCGAAAATCCTATATTTATGGAAAAAGGTAGTGATGGTATTTTCAACCAAGATGATTACATTATTTTTTATGCCCAAAACTCAGTAGAATGGAAATATAACGAACAAGAGCAACTTTTTTATCATTCTGTGAATATGTACACAGACTATTCATACTATTTTCTTACCTCAGATTTAGCTTCTGGTAAAAAAATTACTACAGAAAATATCCCTTCTGCTAATATAACAAATAATATATTTACTTACGACGACTATGCTTTTTTTGAAAAAAACGATACTAATCTAATTCGCTCAGGGCGTGAATGGTTTGGCGAAGCTTTTCGGAATCAAACATCATATAACTTTTCGTTTCAATTCCCAAACAGGGATGTATCAGTACCAATAAAAATAAAAACTCATGTTGCATCACACTCTTCTAACTCGTATCCCGACAGTTATTTTAAATTAACTTCCGATAATGCAGATATACAAACAATTTATGTTCCGGGATTTAACACTGGGTCAAGTTACTCTGCGGCTAAGGACAAAACCGCTTCAAGTTTTTTTTCAAACTCTAATAAAAATTTGAACATAAATATAAAATATTTTGGAACATCTAGCTCATCTGAAGGTTGGCTAAATTATATTTTTTTAAATGTGCGGCAAAATCTCTCTATGACTAAAAATCAAATAAATTTTCGTGATATTATTTCCGTAGGGTCAGGAAATATTTCACAATTTACACTCTCAAATGCTACACAAAACATAAAAATATGGGATGTGTCAAACATATCTGACATAAAACAGATATCAACACAATACTCGAATAACAAATTGACTTTTAAGCTTGCAACCGATACACTACGAGAATTTATAGCCTTCACTGGCGATGAATTTTTTACACCTATTATTCAAGGTGATGATTTAGGTAAAATTGAAAATCAAAATTTACACGCCCTAAATTTTTACGATTTAATAATTGTTACTCATCCAGACTTTAAATCTTATGCTGATGAACTTGCCGATTTTCATATAAATAGTGATAATTTAAAGGTGCTATCTGTAACAAGCTCACAGGTTTATAATGAATTCTCATCAGGAAAACCCGACGTTGCTGCAATTAGAGATTTCATGAAAATGTTTTACGACAGAGCAACTACTGAAGAGCAATTGCCAAAATATCTTTTATTATTTGGTGACGGCTCATATGACAACAAGACACAGAGTAACAAAAATTCAAATTATATTTTAACATATCAGTCAAAAAATTCACTAGATGGAGATTCCTCATTTAGCACAGATGATTTTTATGCAATGCTAGATGATGATGAAGGAGGCTACGTAGGAGCTGTAGATATTGGTGTTGGACGATTACCGGTAAGAACCGAGGATGAAGCACAGTCAGTTACAAATAAAATTAAAAACTATTATAATAAAGAAACCATAGGTGATTGGCGTAATTCAATTTGCTTTATTGGAGATGATGAAGACAACAATGATTATATGCGTAATGCAAACGAATTATCAAAAAAAATTCTCACAAATCATCCTACATATAACATTGATAAAATTTTCCTTGATGCTTATCCTCAAATTTCAACGCCTAGTGGACAAAGATACCCTGATGTTACCAATGCTATTAATAACAAAATGAAAAAAGGAGCTCTCCTAATTAACTATATTGGACACGGAAACCCCACAAAATTTTCACACGAAGAAGTAATAACGATTAATGATGTTACTTCTTGGACAAATTACAACCAATTGCCTTTGTTTATGACTGCCAGTTGTGAAGTCAGCCGATTTGATGATTATGCACGAACTTCTATTGGCGAACTTATTTTATTAAATCCAAATGGAGGTGGTATCGCTTTATTGTCAACTACTCGTTTAGTGAGCTCAGGAGCTAATAACGCATTAAATAAAAATTTTATCAATTTTGTTTTTAATAAAGATTTACGATTAGGTGATATTGTAAGACTAACGAAAGTAAATACAGGTTCTGATGCAACTACAAATAAACGAAACTTCACTCTTCTGGGTGACCCTGCATTAAAACTAAACATACCCCGAAATAATGTTGTAACTACAAAAATAAACAACACTCCTATTACTGAAAATATTGATACATTAAATGCTTTAAGCAAGATTACAATTCAAGGTTTTGTTCAAGATGAAGCAGGAAATAAACTTACCGATTTTAACGGATTAATAAGTCCCACAATTTATGACAAACCTGTTAGTAAAACTACTCTCAGTAATGATGGACTTACTCCTTTCACTTATAATTTACAAAAAAATATTATCTATAAAGGAAATGCAAGCGTAAATAATGGGGATTTTACTTTTAGCTTTATCGTTCCAAAAGATATTTCATATAATTATGGTAATGGAAAAATAAGTTATTATGCAGATAATTCTAATATTGATGCAACAGGTTTTTTTAACAATATTATTATTGGAGGATCAGCCGATACTGCATTTATGGACAGCATTGGTCCTAAAATGAATATCTACATGAACGACAGCAATTTTGTTTTCAACGGTTTAACCGACGAGAATCCAAAACTACTTGTTATTGTTACAGATTCAACAGGAATAAACACTGTAGGAAATGGAATTGGACACGACATAACTGCTGTATTAGATGACAATGAAAATCAAGCAATGATATTAAACGACTATTATCAGGCTGATGTTAACAGTTATCAAAGAGGTAAAATAGAATATCCATTTTCAAATTTAGATGAAGGTCATCATAAAATAAAACTTAAAGTTTGGGATATCTATAACAACTCATCCGAAAATTATATTGAGTTTAATGTTGCTAAATCAGAGAATTTGATTTTAGAACATGTCTATAATTATCCAAACCCATTTACTACATCAACGTCATTTTTAATTGAACACAACCAAGCTGGTGCTGATTTGGATATCATTATTCAAATTTTTACTATTACAGGTAAAATTGTAAAAACAATAGAAACGCAAAGTCTTTCAGATGGTTACAGAATAAACCCTATACCATGGAATGGATTAGACGAATATAATGACAAAATTGCCCGAGGCGTTTATATTTATACTGTTAGAGTTCGTTCAAATAATGGAAAACAGGCAAGTAAATTTGGCAAACTTGTTATCTTGAGGTAGGAAAGGCTAAAGTGGAAAGTGGAAAGGCTAAAGGGGAAAATAAATTTTTAGAATTTTATATTACAGAATCATTACTTTTTGAGAGGACACATAATAAATAATTAAAATATTAGTTTAAATATATATATTTGTACAAAATTAATAGTTTCTAAAAGATGAATAAAAATTTTAAAATAATTATATCATTATTTGCAATAAGTTTATTTAGCCAATCGATTTTTTCGCAGGGAGTAAATGGGAATAATAACAACGTTATAGGACAAGACGAAGGATTAAGAACCATAACAACAGCAGTACCATTTCTGATGATTGCTCCCGATTCTCGGTCAGGAGCAATGGGTGATGCTGGAGTTGCAACAACACCTGATGCAAATTCAATGCATTGGAATCCTTCCAAATATGCTTTTATGGAGAATGATTTTGGACTTTCAATATCATACACACCTTGGCTTCGAAAATTAGTAGACGATATTAACCTTGCCTATCTTAGTGGTTATTACAGAATTGACAAAAATCAAGTATTTGCTGCATCTTTATTATATTTCTCTCTTGGGAGTATTACTTTTACTAACGATCAAGGTCAGGCATTAAATAATTTTAATCCTCACGAATTTTCATTTGACTTTTCTTATTCCAGATTATTGTCGAAACATTTCTCAGGTAGTTTGGCTGCTCGGTATATATACTCAAATTTAACCGGAGGTACCACTGTAAGTAATGAGCAATCTCATGCAGGACATGCTTTTGCTATGGATGTTTCAGCTTTTTACCAAAATGATATTAACTTTTTTGACAAAGATGCAAATCTTGCTTTTGGAATGAATATATCAAATATTGGTAACAAAATTGATTATACCAACGATACAAAAAATTTTATACCAATTAACTTAAAAATAGGTAGTGCGTTAACAACTAAAATTGATGATTACAACTCATTAATGTTTACTGTTGATTTTAACAAACTTTTAGTACCCACACCCCCTGTTTATGCAATTAATGAGTTAAACGACTATGTTGTTGACGAGAATGGCGATCAAGTAATTGCAGCTGGTAAAAACCCTAATGTATCTGTCCCTGTTGGTATGTTTCAATCATTTTATGATGCTCCCGGAATATTAGATTCAGACGGTTCAAGAAATGTTTTTAAAGAAGAATTACAAGAAATTACTTATTCTATTGGTGCTGAATATTGGTATGCAAAGCAATTTGCAATAAGAGCCGGATATTTTCACGAACATGGCTCAAAAGGAAATCGTAAATATTTCACAGCCGGTTTAGGTATTCGTTTTAATGTTTTTGGTTTAGACTTTGCTTATTTAATACCAACCGGAAACCAAAATAATAACCCTTTAGCTGAAACTTTACGTTTTTCATTAGTTTTCAATTTTGAAAATATAAACGCACAAAGCGGTCCACAATAATGAAAATAAGAGTAGGTTTTGGATATGATGTTCACCAACTAAAAGAAGTCGAAAGTCTTGTTTTGGGTGGTGTTAATATTAATCACTACAAAGGCACTGTTGCTCACTCCGATGGCGATGTTTTGATTCATGCAATTTGCGATGCGCTGTTAGGTGCAGCAAATTTACGAGACATTGGTGTGCTTTTCCCCGACAACTCAGATGAATATAAAAACATTGACAGCAAAATTCTTTTAAAAAAAACTATTGAATTATTAAAAGAAAACAGCTACTCTATTTCAAACATTGATTCAACAATATGCCTTCAAAAACCAAAAATTAAAGATATAATTCCCGATATGCAAAAAATATTATCATCGGTTATGAATATCTCAATAAACGACATATCAATTAAAGCAACAACAACAGAAAAATTAGGCTTTGTTGGTACCGAAGAAGGCATTTCTGCTTATGCTGTTTGTTTAATTGAAAAAGGATAACAATGCACGAAACAATATCTTCTTTCGGAGATTTCAATAATACAAAATCAAACAGTCTTGCAGTATTGTTTTATTTCTCTCATGATGACTGTAATGTGTGTAAAATTTTAAAACCGAAAATTTACGAACTGCTACAAAACGAATTTCCCAAAATAAAATTCAGATATGTGGATATAAAAAAAACTCCTGAGGTATCTGCACAGAATAACATTTTTACTGTACCAACATTACTAATATATTTTGAAGGAAAAGAATTTGTTAGAAGAAGCAGAAATATTGGTATAACGGAATTAAAAAATCTTATTGAAAGACCTTATAAAATGATGTTTTAATTTTTATAAATCTTTTGAATAAATAATCTTCGCTCCTTTTTCAACCAGTTCGTTTAAAGATTTGTTAAAATTGTTGCTCACAACTGCCTTTGTAGCATCGGCAATTAAAAACGAATTATATTTAAGTGCTAGTGCATCAATAACTGTATATTTTACACAAAAATCAGTTGCCAAACCACAAAAATACACATCTGAAATATTTTTCTTTTTTAAAACATTATTTAGTTCGGTTGAATGAATTTTACCATTATCGAAAAAGCCCGAATAGCTGTCAACCTCAACATCACTCCCTTTTGTAACAAAACAAGCAGTTTTTGGGATTTTAATGTCTTTATGAATTTCAGCACCGAAAGAATTCTGAACGCAATGAACAGGCCATAAAATTTGATCAATATTATTCAACTTTATAAGGTCAAAAACTTTTTTGTCTTTATGATTCGTAGCAAAACTTTTATGCTTTGCCGGATGCCAATCTTTTGTGAAAATTAGTGTGTCGAACTTGTCAACAATATTATTAACTACAGGTATTATTGAATTACTTTCGGGAACGGCTAATGCTCCGTTTTCGAAAAAATCATTTTGCAAATCAACAATAACTAGTGCTTTCATGGGTTAATTACGAGTTATGAATTACATTATTTAGTACTTGCAAAAAAACTCCTATATTGTCATTTCGACTGAAAGGAGAAATTTCATAACACAGTGTATGTAAATTCAATGAGATTTCTCGCTTCGTTCGAAATGACAGTATAATTAAAATTTCAAGGGCTATCTTTCAAGCACTATTTAATATTAAGGCATTTTTTAAATTCATCTTTTGTGATGTTTGAAACAAACAAAGTCTTTTGATGATTTTTGCTTACAGAATGCACGACAACTTCTTGTTTTAAAATATTTTTTAACAGCGATAGCAATTCTTTAGTTGCACTTCCCTTAACTGCTGCATTAACAACCGAAACAAAAAACCCTTTCTTATTGCTAATTTTTACTGATTGTTTTTTTGAATTTGGTTTTACAAAAACATCAAATTTTATTCCATTATCGAATTCAGTAATATTTAATGCCATTGTAAAAATTTTACAAAAAAGCCCCTGCAAAACAGAGGCTTTTAATCTTTTATTTTTTTTATTCTACCCAAGTTTTAACTTCGTCAATTAAAGGATTTTTAAGTCCCAGTTTATGTTTTTTATTCATTCCACAAAGTTGTTGATGCAATTTATTAGAATTAATACCCTTTAAATCTTTAACAGTTAAAAAGCCTACTTTCTGCACAACAGAAACCCACTCCTGAGGAATACCCAGTTCTAAAAATTTATCAACACTATCTTTAATATCTTTTTTCTCAGGTCTCATTTGAGGGAAGAAAAGAACATCCTGAATTGAATTTGAATTAGTCATAATCATTGCTAAACGGTCAATTCCAATTCCTAAACCTGATGTAGGAGGCATTCCGAATTCAATTGCACGTAAAAAATCCTCATCTAAAATCATTGCTTCCTCATCGCCACGTTTGCCAAGCAACAACTGTTGTTCAAAACGATTGCGTTGATCAATAGGGTCGTTCAATTCAGAGTAGGCATTACAAAGCTCTTTACTATTACATATTGCCTCAAAACGCTCAACTAACCCATCTTTGCTACGATGTTTTTTTGCAAGAGGCGACATCTCTATTGGATAATCAGTAATAAATGTTGGTTGAATTAATTTTGCTTCACATGTCTCACCAAAAATCTCATCAATAAGTTTCCCTTTTCCCATTGTCTCATCAAAAGGAACCTTTAATTTTTCAGCAGTCTCAAGCAATTGTTTTTCATCCATCTCTGAAATATCAATTCCTGTAAAATGCTCAATAACTTCAAACATTGTGAAACGTTTCCAAGGTCGCTTAAAATTAATTATGTTTTCGCCAACTTTTACCTCAGTCGTGCCATGAAGGTCAATAGCTATTTTTTCAACCATCTCCTCAACAGTATTCATCATCCAATTATAATCTTTGTATGCAACATACAATTCCATTTGTGTGAATTCAGGATTATGAAATCTGTCCATACCTTCGTTTCTAAAGTCTTTAGAGAATTCATAAACACCATCGAAACCACCAACAATAAGGCGTTTCAGGTATAACTCATTTGCTATTCGTAAATACAAATCAGTATTAAGCGAATTATGATGAGTTTTAAATGGTCGGGCAGCAGCTCCTCCATAAATTGGCTGAAGAATAGGTGTCTCAACTTCTAAATATTCTCTACTGTTTAAATATTCGCGAATTGAATTCATTAATTTTGTTCGCTGAACAAATGTTTTTTTAACAGCCGGATTAACAATTAAATCAACATATCGTTGACGATATCTTTGTTCAGGGTCGTTAAACCCGTCGTAAATCTCTCCATTTTTCTCTTTCACAATTGGAAGGGGACGAATTGTCTTGCTTAAAATCGTTAATTTCTGAACGTGAATTGACAACTCTCCTACTTTTGTGATAAAAACAAAACCTTCTAATCCAATAATATCACCTATGTCAAGTAATTTTTTAAAAACAGTGTTATATAATGTTTTATCCTCATCAGGACATATATCATCACGCTTTAAATATATTTGAATTCTTCCTTTATCATCTTGTAACTCAGCAAAAGAAGCACTTCCCATAATTCTTCGGCTCATAATTCGTCCGGCAATGCTTACTTTTTGGTAATTATTTTTTGCAACATCATAGTTTTCCTTAATTTCCGATGATGTAACATTCACCTTAAATTCCTTTGCAGGATAGGGATCAATGCCAAGTTTTTTTATTTCTTCTAACGAATTTCTTCTAATAATTTCTTGTTCACTTAAGTCTAAATTAATCATTGTAATAAATTTTCTGATTTTGTGTGCAAAGATATATATAAGTTGTGAGGTTGTGAAATTGTGAACTTGTTAAATTGTTGAATTGTTGAATTGTTGAATTGATAACTATAAGAGATAACCTTTAAAACAAACCACGAAGTACACTAAGAAGACACAAAGTACACTAATAGCATAGTGAACTTTGTGAAAAACTTTGTGTGTTTTGTAGTAAAATTCTAAACTTTATACTTTCAATCCCGAAGTATCGGGATTTCGCTAACGCTCAACTTCTATGATTTTGAAGACAGATATCTTTCAGCATCAATAGCAGCCATACACCCTGAACCTGCAGATGTTATTGCCTGTCGATAATGAGGATCTTGAACATCACCGGCAGCGAAAACACCCTCAACATTAGTTTTAGTTGTTCCGGGAATAGTTTTAATATATCCTACTTCATCAGTATCAATATATGGTTTAAAAAATTTTGAATTTGGCACATGACCAATAGCAAGGAAAAATCCATCAATATTAATTTTTACTTCCTGCTCATCTTTCTCACCTTTGCGTTTTATTAATGTTAAACCTGTAACAACCTTATCACCAGTAACTTCTTTAGTATTGTGTTCAAATAAAGTTTCAATATTAGGTGTGTTTGCAACTTTTTCTTGCATAGCTTTTGATGCACGCAAATAATTTTTACGAACAATTAAATAAACTTTTTTGCACATTCCGGCAAGGTAAACAGATTCTTCGCAAGCAGTATCACCACCACCAACAACAGCAACATTTTTTCCTTTATAGAAAAAGCCATCGCAGGTAGCACATGCCGAAACACCAGAACCTTTAAATTTCTCTTCAGATTCTATTCCTAAATACCTTGCATCAGCACCTGTTGAGATAATAACAGATTCTGCTTCAATTTGATTTTTATTATCAACAATAACTTTACGTTTATTATTTGAAAAATCGACAGATGTTACCATACCCCATCTTATATCAGTACCAAATCGCTCTGCTTGTTTTCTCAAATCTTCCATCATCTCCGGCCCTGAAATTCCTTCCGGATATCCTGGAAAATTATCTACATCTGTTGTTGTGGTTAACTGTCCACCGGGTTGCAATCCCTGAATTAACACAGGACTAAGATTAGCTCTGGCTGCATAAATAGCAGCAGTATATCCTGCTGGTCCCGAACCAATTATTAAACATTTAACTTTTTCTACATTCTCGTCTAATTTGTCTTGATGATTATTATCATCGATGTTTCCCATTGTTTTAAATAATTCCATTTCTATATTATATTTAATTACGAATTTAAAATTACGAATTAGGAATTATAGCTATTTGAACTTTTTACGGTTTATAATACTACTACCTAATTTCAAGTTTGTGTCTACTACGCAAAGTCGATAAGTCACATCATTGCGGGGGACTGTTCCGAAAATCAAAAAAATGAAACAATACCTGTGTCATGATTATCAACAGATTGCTTCGTTCCTCGCAATGACGAATTTATCAGCTTTCAATCCCGAATTCTCGGGATTTCGCTATCGCTCAACTTTACAAACTAATTACAGACACTTTGTCATATCTACATATATAAATAAATTGTTTTTTATATTAACAAAAAAAATGCCAATCTTTTTAATTATTAAAGGTTGTAAATTTACGGTATATTATTAATTTTGTAAAATAAAATTCGGGGTGTAGCTCAGTCAGGTTTAGAGTACGCGTCTGGGGGGCGTGGGGTCGGTAGTTCGAATCTACTCACCCCGACTTTTAAAAAGATTTAGATTGGTTTCTAAATCTTTTTTTTTGCTTATTTATTCGGTTAAAAATCAATAATATTTAATTGAACATAAATTCAATTTTATTGTTGCCCGATAAATTTTAAACTATCTAAATATTTAAACAGGACGTACCTACGGCACTTTAAAATATGTTTATAACATCTGTGCTATAAACAGATCACCACTACTTGGTTTCTTTATTATTCTCAAACTAGGGCGTATTTGTTTATTTGAAAAGCCGCTAATCTGTTAACTTTACAAAAGGGCTGAAAGCTACAAATCGATACGTCAGCTTATTACAAATCCACTAAGCGATTATAAATTGACAACTTTATTTTCCGAAGGAATATCAGTATTAGTATATTCAAGCATTTTAAAGTTAATAATAAATGTTTAGCAACACTTATCGTTTAATAAGGCTCTTTAATATTTGAAAATTATTTTATTATTGGTAAATTTAGGGGTTGTAATTAGTAATTTTTTAAAAAAAAACATATGAAAAACATTTTGATTGGATTATTTTTATTGATTTCAATTTCTGCCATTGCTCAAAATGGTGAAAAAAATTTCATTGACCAGAATTATATTGAAGTGACAGGAAAATCTGAGATGGATATAAGTCCTGATTTAATTTATATAAAAATATTATTAAATGAAAAGGATAATAATAAAAAAATATCTGTAACTGAACTTGAAAAACAAATGGCAGATAAACTCACAGAGATAGGTGTTGATATTTCAAAAGAATTATTAGTAAAAGATATCTCAAGCAATTTTAAGTATTATCTGTTAACAAAAAATGAAGTTTTATTATCAAAAGAATTTCAATTATTGGTTAGAGATGCTAAAACAGCAAGCAGAGTTTTCATTGAGCTAAAAAAAATAGGGATTTCAAATATATCAATTGACAGGCTTGATAATAGTAAGATAACTGATTACAGAAAAGAGGTTAAAATAAATGCAATAAAAGCAGCTAGAGAAAAAGCTCAATCTCTTGCAATTGCGATTAATCAGGATATTGGTCGTGCAATTTTTATTCATGAACAGAATAATAAATTTCAAAGTAATCGGACTTCAAATAGCATAATGGTAAAAGGATATGCTAGTTCTAAAATTTATGGCTCTAACGCATCAGATTTAGAAATTGATTTTGAAAAAATTAAATTAGAATATTCTATAATTTGCAAATTTGAATTAAAATAAATGTACGGCATATAATCAACTAACCAGCTGACGGTCAAATAACCACCAGAGAACCTCGCCCTCCAACGCATCCCGAAAAATTTGAGACGCAATAACAGTCTGCAAAATAAAAAAATCTAATTACAAACAGGCAACAAAAAACACAATTGCAAATAAATGAATAAATGTTTAGCAACGCTTTTCTTTTAATAGAACTCTTAAGTATTTGAAAATTTTTTATTATTGAGAAATTTAAAGGTTAAAATTTTCAATAAAACTCAATAGAGAATCTTATTAAAGTGTTATAGGCAAGCATAAAAACCACCTATCTGAAAAGTTAAATCATGATAACTCAGATTAAGGAACTTAAAAACTTTGGAATATATCAATAATTCCCTTGGGGCGTTTTGCCTTAATTTAAAAAATTCAACCTAATCAACGGATTGAATAGAAGTGGTAAAACTACAATCTCTAGAATCTTTTCAAGTTGCGAAAAAAAGATATCCAAATGCGATTAAACACCTATAAATAGTAGATTTTAAGCTACTTTATTTCAAATAAAATTCAATAAAATTTCTGATATTTGCAAAATTCCAATATATTTACAAAAATTAAATTTCATGATAAAAAATTTGTTTGAAATTCTTTAAAAAAATGACACCCAAATTATCATTAAAATCAATTACCCCTTGTTAATCGAAAACAAAATAGTGTAGAACAAAATAGAATTATTAATTATTAAAATTTAGATTATGAAAAAAGTAAATTTTGCAAAATTGTTCGCTTTATTAGCGATAAGTATGACATTAATTTTCACAACAAGTTGTGAAAAAGATGATGACAACAACGGTATAACTGCATCGATAGTAGGAGTTTGGACATCGGACACTTATACGGCAGTCATTACAGTTGATGGGGTATCTATAATCGATTACATAATAAAAGAATTGGGATTAACACAAGCTCAGGCTGAGGCTATGCTTGAAGGTGATGATGGACTTGGAGATGGCACTATAGAATTTAAAAAAGACGGAACTTTTATTGACAATTTGGAAAGTGAGGAAGAAGGTACAGGAACATGGACCTTGGTTGGTGAAAAACTTACTATAATTTCTAAAGATAAAGACGGTGAAATGGAGACAATGATTTTTGATGTTAACACTTTAAATGCTTCAACTCTTATTGTTGAGAGCAATGAGACTTCTAACGAAGACATGAATTTTGATGGTGAAAAAGAAGCTATTGTAAGCAATATTAGGATAACACTTACCCGATAATTTATTATCGGTTATTAAAGGTTCGAGGCAAATATGACTCGAACCTTTTTTTTTGATAATTACTAAACTTTTAAACATAAAAAAAAGTTGTTTCGTATATCAATATTAGTATCTATTCTTTTATCATTTAGTGAAAAGGAAGTGTGTCAAAGACAAATAAAACATAAAAAAAATGACGATTATTTAATTGTGGGTATTCATTAACAGAAATAGTTTGTTACTTTTGCACCTTATATAAAATATCATCCAAAAAGTCTTTTTAAATATTTTAGAATGATATTAAAAGAAATTGAATAATGCAATTTGAAGATCTGAAAATTATTGAGCCTATTATAAAGGCTCTAAAAGAAGAAAACTATTCTGTACCTACATCAATACAGGAAAAAGCAATTCCACTCATAATAAATAGAAATGATGTTTTGGGTAGTGCTCAAACAGGAACAGGTAAAACAGCTGCTTTTGCTGTTCCAATACTGCAACACTTATTTCTTGATCGTAAACAGAATAATAGTCCACGCAAAATAAATGCTCTCATCATAACTCCTACTCGAGAATTAGCAATTCAAATTGCAGAGAGTTTTTCGGTCTATGGGAAATATACAGGAATTAAAAATACCGTCATTTTTGGAGGTGTGAAACAAGGTAAACAAACAGATGCTCTTCGCAGAGGTGTCGACATTCTCGTTGCAACACCAGGAAGACTTCTAGATCTAATGAATCAGAATATTGTTAGCTTGAAGGATATTGAATATTTTGTGCTTGACGAAGCTGACCGGATGCTCGATATGGGTTTTATTCATGATATTAAAAAAATTATTGCCGAATTACCACGAAAACGGCAGTCATTATTTTTTTCAGCAACAATGCCAAATAATATTGTTGTACTTTCGAAAAAAATTCTGAATAATCCAATTAAAGTAGAAGTAAGTGCGGTTTCGTCTCCAGCTGACACAATACATCAATATTTGTACTATACTAATAAATCAAATAAGAAAAAATTGCTTCTTTATATTCTTGAGGATGAAAGAATTGATCAGGTATTGTTATTTTCGAAAACGAAACATGGTGCTGACAAAATTGCCCGTCTCTTAAAAAAAGAAAAAATTAAATCAGCCGCTATACATGGTGACAAAGCCCAAAATCAAAGACAAACAGCCTTAAAACAGTTTAAAAACGGAGAAATAAGGGTGTTGGTTGCGACTGATATTGCTGCCAGAGGTATTGATATTGAAAAGCTAAAATATGTCATCAATTTTGACATCCCTAATATATCTGAAACATATGTTCACAGGATAGGCAGATCAGGTCGAGCTGGGGATGAAGGTGTTTCTATATCCATTTGTGAACCTGAAGAAAATGCGTATATAAAAGACATTGAAAAATTAATAAAACAGAAAATAGAAACTATAAATGACAGTCCTTTTCCTCAAACAGAAAAACCAATGACAGCAAAGGAAAAACAAGTATTTGAAAAGGAAAAAACAAAAAGAAAACAAGAATATTTTGCTGCAAGAAATAAAAGTAAAAAAAATACAAATTCACCAACGTTTAATAGGAAAAATAATTAGAAGTTTAGCAGAATAATAAAAAACGGCACCAAAAATAAAACATTTTTCAGCCTCGGCTTTTCATCCAATTATAATAATAAATGAGTATTGCTGACTTCTTCAATACTCACAAAATTAATGCACGAACAAACAAATTTTATTATTGATACGATGTATTAAACTTTTAAATAAGATACTCCAGTGTGTCTTATTTAAGTTTTATAGGGCATTATAAAAAATTAAGAGATAAGGTTATAAAGAGTAATAATATAAATATGGAATCGATAAGTATATTTGAAATTATAAAAATTGGAATTGGTCCATCTAGTTCACACACTATGGGACCATGGCGGGCAGCAGTATTTTTTTTAAACTATTTGAATAAATATGACAAACTCAACGAAGTAAGCGAGATTAAAACGTCTTTGTATGGTTCACTAGCAAAAACAGGATTAGGTCATGGTACTGATATTGCTGTGATGTTGGGACTTTCTAATGAAGATTTCACAACAATTGATACGAATAAAATAGCCGAAAAAATTGAAAATATTAAACAAAGTGGCTTAATTAGTATTTCAGAAAGCCACACAATCCCTTTCAATTACGATAAACATATCATTTTTGAATTCAACAAAAGTCTTGATTATCACCCAAACGGGATACGATTTAATGCCATTTTAAAAGACGGCACTAGCATTTCAAGAGAATATTTTTCTGTTGGCGGAGGTTTTGTCATTACCCAAGATTCTGACCAAATAGCAAAAAATCCTATCAAAACTAAATATCCTTGCCATACCGAGCAAGATATATTGAATAATTGCAAAAAACTAAATCTTAAAATATCTGAGCTTGTAATGCTTAACGAAACAGCATGGCAAAATGAAGCGGAAACTCGTAAACAAGCCCTTTACATCTGGAGCGAAATAAAAAACTGTATATTTAGAGGTGTTAATAAATCAGGAATTTTACCAGGAGGATTAAAGGTAAGAAGAAGGGCTTATGATTTAAACAAAAAGCTTTTACATGGACAAAAATTCAATAATGTAGATGACTGGATAAATGCTATTAAACAAGGTTCGAAAAATTTCACTACAGTTAGCAAATGGATAAGTGTATTTGCTTTAGCTGTAACTGAAGAAAATGCTTCTTTTGGAAGAATTATTACTGCTCCAACCAATGGTGCGTCAGGTGTTATCCCTGCAGTATTGATGTATGCATACTGTTTTACTTCTAATTTTGAAGATGAAGAAATCGTAAAATTTATTATCACTGCAGGAGAAATAGGTACTCTTTATAAAAAGGGGGCTACCATTTCTGCGGCCATGGGTGGTTGTCAGGCAGAAATAGGTGTTTCGAGTTCTATGGCAGCAGGCGGTCTTACAGAATCGCTTGGAGGAAGAAAAGAACAAGTGTTTCAAGCTGCGGAAATAGCCATGGAGCACCACTTAGGTATGACTTGCGACCCCATAGGCGGACTGGTACAAATACCTTGTATTGAACGAAATTGCATGGGCGCTATTAAAGCAATAACTGCCTCAAACATAGCATTAGAAAGTGATTCGTCTGCTGCTCGCCTAAGTTTAGACGATGTAATCAAAGTAATGTGGGAAACCGCTATTGATATGAACGCAAAATATAAAGAAACATCTGAAGGAGGTTTGGCTAAAATTCCAGTAAATATTTCCGAATGTTAAATAAAAACCAAATAAAAATGCACCATAATTGATTAGATGGCTGACGGTCAAATAATTGCCGTTACTCCATTCACAGCAACGCAGTCTACCAAAATAAATTCGAGATGCGATGACGGTTAATAAAATGAAAAAATCCAAACGGGTATGTTTGAACTCAAATTCCCAACAGTAATAAAAAAACACACATTTAAAAACTACAATTGCAAATAACTAAATTAATGTTTAGCAACACTTTTCTTTTAATAAAGCTCTTTAATTTTTAACCATTATTTTTTTGTTACTAAAAAATGGTTTTGCCTTTTTGATTATATTTCACTTATAAAATTTTTCAGTTTCAAATTTGTCACAATTTTTATTAATTACGGTGTGTTGGCACGTACTCTTACCAATTTTTCATCAAGATGTGTATACTTTTGCAGCGGCTTCAATTATGGTCTTGCTATTCCGTTTATAAATGTTTCTACAAATCCTAAAATCTTTGCTGTTACTCTTTCGGCTATTGTTTTTCTTTCTTTCAAACTTGGTCTTTTGTTTAGCATTCCAATAATTTCATCTCTTAAGGGTTTCTTTTCGGTGAACAGGTAGTTCCCAATTACTTCCTGTAATTTTTCAGAATCCAAATTTTCTTCTTTACTAAGTTTCGCTATTGCCAAAAGTCTTTCTTGATTCCAATAGTTTTCAAATTCTTCCGGAATATTATCGGAATCATCAATTTCAGGTAAATTTTCTTGTATAAACCTTTCAATTAGCTCTCGTTTGCTACGCATGCGTGCATCACCAGCCATTAATTCAATAATTGCTTTTTTCTGATTCTCATGTTCTTCTTCGCTTGCATCTTTCAGTTTAGCAAGTAGTTTCAATATGTATGCAACATTTATTTCGTCTCTATGAATTAATTCTAATTCAAAATCAATATCCTGTAAAATTGAAACTTTCTCTTTTTGATGTGCCGATTTTGCTTTGTCGTAAAGGTCAAGATATTTACTTTTATAATCTTCAAAATTTTGCTCTTCCATTGACAAATCAGCAAAATCAAACTCAGTGAAAGTTGCCAATACGTTTTTCAAACGCATTAATTCTCTGAATGCTTTTATAAATTCGAGTTCTTTTTCTTCATCTTGTAAATCGTTTACACTGCCCACCGTTGGTGTAATTTGCAATAATTCATTAAATGCCTGATTAAATTTAACAACATACTCTTCATAAGGCTGAATTATTATTTCATCTTTAGCATTTTTGTTCGAGAAAAGTGAAATTGCTTCGTCAGTAGCTGCTTTTAAATTTCGGAAACAGACAATATTACCCTGCGATTTTAATTCGTTTAAAATTCTGTTTGTTCTTGAATATGTCTGTATTAAACCGTGATATTTCAAATTCTTATCAACATAAAGAGTGTTTAATGTTTTACAGTCGAAACCCGTTAAAAACATATTAACTACCAACAAAATATCAATTTGTTTTTGCTTTACTCGCTTTGCAACATCATTGTAATAGTTGTAGAAACTCTTACTATCTTTTGTAGTGAAGTTTGTGCTATATTGCTTATTGTAATGCCCAATAAATTCTTCGAGATAATCTCTACTTAATTGTGAATTATAAGTTGTGAATTGTGAATTGTTTTGGGATTGATATTCAGCTTGTGGTTCAGCTGCAATTTTAGATGATGTTTCCTGAGCGGAGTCGGATGTTTCCTGAGCGAAGTCGAAGGAAACCTCATCATCAATAAAAGCACTTCCTATAGCGTCTTTATCATCTTCGTTTGCCTGATAAGAAAAAATAGTAGCCACTCGCAAATTATGTTCACCATTTTCTTTTTTCTGACGAAACAGTTTATAATACTCAATTAAAATATCGATGCTGGAAACAGCAAAAATGCTTGTAAACTCTCTGTTGTGGGTTTTACGATTATGATTTGTTATAATGTAATCGGTAATATTATTTAAACGCTCCGGGGCATTCATCACCTCTGCTTCGTCAATGCCTTCGACAAGCTCAGCAGAACTGCCTTCGACAAGCTCAGGAGAACTGCCTTCTACATTAATATCTAAAATATTGTCTTTCTTTTTAAAAGTGCTTATATATTCAATAGATAGCTTCAATACATTTTCATCACGAATTGCATCAGTAATTACATATTGATGAAGCTTTTTATCAAACAACATTTTGGTTGTTCGTTTTCCAAATTCGTTTTTACCTGCATTCTTTTCAAATATTGGTGTGCCTGTAAAACCAAACATCTGACTAGCTGTAAAAAAAGTTTTAATATCTTTATGGGTTTTCCCAAATTGCGAACGGTGGCACTCATCAAAAATGAAAACAATGTGTTTATCTTTGAGAGTTTCCATTCTGTTTAAATACCTGTTTTTGCAGATGGCGGAATCTAATTTTTGAATAGTAGTAACAATAATTCTGCTATCACCAATCATCTGTTTAACCAATGTATTGGTATTGTTTGTGCCGTCGATACTTCCTTTGCTAAATGCGTTAAATTCTTTGGTTGTTTGATAATCTAAATCTCTACGGTCAACTACAAAAACAACTTTATACACTTTTGGAAAATTGGTGAGAATTTGAGCTGTTTTAAACGAAGTTAAAGTTTTGCCCGAACCTGTTGTATGCCAAATGTAACCGAACTTATTTGTGGTTTGAACTCTTTCAATAATGGCTTCTACTGCATAAAATTGATATGGACGAAGCACCATCAGAATTTTATCAGATTCGTGAATTACAATGTATTTGCATATCATTTTAGAGATATGACAAGGCTCTAAAAAAATATCGGTAAAATCGGAAAGTTGAGTAATAAGATTATTATCTACATCGCTCCAATAAAAAGTTTGTTTAAACGAGCGTGCTTTTATAGGGTTGTTGGCATAGTATTTTGTATTTACGCCATTGCTGATTACAAATATTTGGATAAACTGGAATAAGCCGTAACCAGCCCAATACGAATGTCTTTCGTAACGATTGGTTTGATTAAAAGCCTCTTTTAATTCTAATCCACGGCGTTTTAGCTCTATTTGAACCAATGGCAAACCGTTTATCAAAATAGTAACATCGTAGCGGTTTTTATAAGAACCTTCCATTGTTACTTGTTGAGTAACCTGAAACTGATTTTTACACCATTGTATTTGATTTATTAATTCAATGGTTTTGTGTTCGCCTTTATCATTGGTAAAAGGAACACGGTCACGCAATATTTTGGCACGTTCAAAAATATTGCCTTTGTTGATATAGTTTAATATTTGTTTAAAATCATTATCGGATAGGACACATGGCCGTGTGCTTGTACTGTTGTGAATTTCCAATTGTGATTTTAGATTAGCCAACAAATCGTTTTCATCTTTTATGACCACATATTTGTAAGCCAAATTTTGTAATTGAGCAACAAGATTATTTTCTAATATTTGTTCGGCTTGGGTTTTCATATTACTTTTTTGATTTGCCACAATAATCGTTCACGGTCGTATTTAGTTTGCCTACCATATGACATAATTCCATTGAGATAAAAATAAGTTTTGGTTTTATCTACATACAAACCAGTTTTGTCCTCAAATTGTAATTGTAAATATCCTTTTAAAATATCAGCTGTAATAACATTATTGGTAATAACTAGCTTTGGAGAAATGAATTTTAAAATTTCAGAAAAAACAGATAGGTGTTTATTGTGTAAAGGTTTAAGTAAACCATTGTCACCTATTAACTCTTTAACAATAATTTTGGCAGTTTTGTAACTCATTTGGAACAAATCACAATGTTCAAACTCTACACCTAAATCATCAGCGATACTCGAAATGGGTTTGTAGTAACGTTTGTATTGACCATTTCTATCAGGCACCCCATCGCCAAAAATTGCCTGGAATTCTTGTTTAATTTTATGTTGGATTTCGACTTCGCTAAAACTCGTAATAGCAGGCTTTGGTGTTATGTCGCCCGATGGATTTAGTCCAACGAACAGTATTTTGGCATTGGTATTTAATGGATGTATAAATGTTGGCATATTTCCCCGAAGATTGTCGGGTAATTGATGCCACCATTCTAATATCTCCTTATTTAAAATCTCTTCCATTTAAACAAACATTTTTTGTAATAAACCCTTTTTAAATAATTGTGAATTATCAATTGTTGATTGTAAATTATTTATGCTTTTATCTATTGATGAAAGGAAATTGGCTATTTTTTGTTGTTCTTCAAATGATGGTATTTTAACATTAATTTTTGAAAAATTACCAACTGATATCGTGAACCTTGTGCTTCCTGTAGAATAACTTGATAGTTGTTTCAAAACAGATGGAATATTGCAAAAATAATGTGAATACAGTAAGTCAAGTTTTATTTTTGGTCTAAACCTCATTAAATGATAACTAAATAAAGTATCTTCCAAATCCTCAAAAATTACAACAGAATGACCTATATCAGTGGGCGTTTCAGATGATGGTGTAAACAAAATATCACCTTTTCTTAAATTCGTAGATTTAATTTGATTTTCTTTTGCGGTAACAATTTGTAAGTTTTCACGAGTAGTGTTGTTAATGTTTTCGTGTCGATAAACATTCATATAATTAACAAGATATATTTGCTTTTCATTTTCTTTTGAAAGTTTATCTACGCTACTTGTTTGAAATGCACCAATCTCCCCCAACCTCTTCACTTCCCAATCAGGTGGTTCGACAAGCTCACCAGCCTTATTTTTGATTTTAAACCGTAACTCTTGCGAAAATAATTTTTGCATTACCCCTTTTTTGTATTGCTCTAATTCTGTTTTCTTTTCTTGCAAAAGGTTTATGCGTTTGTCAACTGCGGTGAGGAAAGTGGCTATGCGGGTTTGTTCTTCCAGAATAGGGACATTTATATCAAGTGTTTTTAATTGACTTGCATACAAATGAACTACGGAAATACCTTGCGACAATCTTGCGATATTAGTTTTTTGAGCATTATTCAAGTAGTATGATAAAAAAATACCGTCCATCTCAGATTTAATAATATTTAAATCTCCACCTAATGCCACACCCGATTTTTCAACGCAAGAAGCAGTTGCAATATCAATTTGAGTTTCCCCAGATGCAGGAATGATAACATCATTAGCTTCACTTAATAAAAGTTCTGCTTCATCAATATTTGTTTTTGAAACAATTTCAGTGATTACTTCTGAATATTCCGTATATAATTCTCCGTATCGAATACATTCGGTTGCTCCGTCTTCTGAAATATCTGCTTTTGAGATTCCTTTCCCTTTACTAAAAGTAGCAATTGCACCAAGTTTATCAGGATTCCATTCCCCCTCAAACTCAGGAAACCGTAATTGTGGCACATTGTGGCTGAGCGGAGTCGGGTGGCTGAGCGTAGTTGGGTGGCTGAGCGAAATAGGGTGGCTGAGCGTAGTCGAAGCCACGTTCTCTTTCGTTTCGGCTCCGCTCAACGACCGTTCACTCCCCGACGACCGTTCACTCCCCGACGACCGTTCTTCCCCCGCTGCCTGAGCGGAGCCGAAGGCAGCCGATTTAAAAGCTTTATGTGATGTTTCATTCAAACACATGGATAATTCGTGCAATTTTTCCGGCATATTGTTAATCAAAGCTTCTTTCTTTTTTCTGCTCCATCCTTGCACTTGTTTTTCTCTGTAAAAAGCATTGTCTATTCTGTCGAATTCTTCAAAATAAACTAACTCTACAGGTAAATGTTTTTTAGTATGATTTGCTCCTTCACCATTTTGGTGTTGATGTAATCTTAGTTCCAGATATTTTGTGCTTCCTGTATAATAACTGTCATCTGAGCACTTTAAAATATACATATATCCTCTTGTCATATCAATATATTTTAAAATGGTGTTTCAATATTTAATTCCTCACAAAAACCGGCAATCTCTTTGTTTACCTCTTCTAAATCATTATTAATAGTTTTCAGATTATCAGAAACCTCTTTTAAATCAACAGGCTCTTCCTCTTCAAAAGTATCAACATATCTTGGAATATTCAGGTTGTAGTCGTTTTCGGCAATCTCTGCCAAACTTGCTACATAAGAATATTTATCTTTGGTTTGTCTAGAGCGGTAAGTATCAATAATTTCATTTACATCCTCATCACGCAATTGGTTTTGGTTACCGTTTTTTACGAAATGCTCATGTCCGCTTGCATCAATAAAAACTACATTTTCATCAGCTTCACGGCATTTTTTAAACACCAAAATACAAGTAGGAATACTTGTGCCGTAAAAAATATTGGCAGGCAAACCAATAACGGCATCTAAATAATTAAGTTCTTTAATTAAATATTTACGGATAACTCCTTCGGCTGCACCTCTAAACAAAACACCATGTGGTGCTACGGTTGCCATTGTTCCGTTGTCTGCCAGTTGGTAAATCATGTGGGTTACAAATGCGTAATCGGCTTTCGTCTTGGGTGCTAATCGTCCATATTGACTAAATCTTTCGTCAGTACTGTTTAATGGATTTGTATCACTTTTCCAATGAGCCGAAAATGGCGGATTGGCAACAACGGCTTCAAATCGTTTATCGAGATGTTGCGGATTTTCCAAAGTGTCTTCTTGCCGTATATCAAACTTACGGTAATGAACATCGTGCAAAATCATATTCATACGAGCAAGGTTGTAGGTGGTACGGTTTAGTTCTTGTCCGTAAAATTCGCTTACATCACTTACTTCTCTTGCCACACGCAAAAGCAAAGAACCCGAACCGCAGGTTGGGTCATAAACCGATTTTAATTTTGTTTTTCCTGTAGTAACAATTTTTGCCAGTATTTTAGAAACCTGTTGTGGTGTATAAAATTCTCCTGCCGATTTTCCTGCACCTGCTGCAAACTTTGCAATCAAATATTCGTAAGCATCTCCCAAAACATCGGCTTCTACATCGTCAAGTTTGAAATCTATTTTGTCGAGATGGTTTAATATTTTTACAATTACTTCGTTTCTGGCTCCAACCGTTCTACCGATTTTAGTAGAAGTTAAATCCATATCCTCAAACAAAGCGTTAAAATCATCTTCCGATTCTGTTCCCATTGTGCTTTGCTCAATTTGGTTCATCACGGCTTGTAAATCTTCAATTATGTAGTTGCTTTCACTTTCGGTGTCGGCATTTCCTTTTTTTGCAAGTTCAGAAAATAGTTCACTAGGTTTTAAAAAGTAACCCAATTTCATTAAAGATTCTTCTTTTAGGGCATCCAGAGTTTCTGTGTTGGTTACTTTTTTATAGTCTGTTACTTTCTCTCCTTCAAGTAGCCCATTGGCATATAAATATTGTTTTTCGCTCAGGTATTTATAAAAGATAAAACCGAGAATGTAGTCTCGGTAATCGTCTGCACTTATTTTTCCTCTCAGTAGGTTTGCAATTCCCCAAAGTTGAGCTTCCAATATTTTTTTTTGGTCTTCTGACATATTATTTATTTCTCTTTAATCTCAATTTCTATTAATATTTGTAAAAATACAAAAAATATGATAATGAAATAGAAGTTGTGTTATTTGTTCGTTGGGTTTTTTTAATATTTTGTTGTGGAGGATTCTTTCTGTTTCGTTTTTTTTGATTGTGACTGGTGGCAGTCTGTCTAAAAACCAAAAAAATTTACACTTTTAATAAAATCGTTTAATTTATAAATTCCTGTATATTAGCGTTTTATAATTTTAAAATATTAACAAAACTACTAATCTAAAGTGGGTTTTAGACAGTCTGACGGTCGAGGCTATGCGTAGTTTTGGATTTTGGAACAATAAGCTTTCAATTTACCCCTAATTTCATTTAATGTTATGAGCTTTAATATTAGCACATTGCCCAAATTACGTATAGCCTTTGTTGGCGCTTCGTACTTTATTTAAACATTCCTTTATCTCTTTTTTTTACACCTTTCGATTTTCCAAGTTTGTCTAACTCTAATTCTTCTTTCAGAAAATCTTTTATATAAGACTCTATATTTGAAACATTATACTTGATGTTTAATTTTTCTTTTACAAATGGAATAATATCTGATAACTTCGAATGTCCATTAATATTAATAAATTCTATTATAACAGTAGATAAATCTTTCTTAGTCTCTTTATTAACAGGAATATCTTTTAATTGTAGAGTGCCATCACAACTTGTTTTTTTATCCCAACCATATTTTGAACAACCATAAAAAGGTTTATTATCCTTTTTTCTATACCTAAGTATCATTTCACTTCCACATTTCGGGCATTTTGGATTATCATTTGTTTGCTGAGAACTGACAGGTTTCTGCTCAATAACAGAACTCCTTTTTTCTTTGTTAGGTTGAACTTGCTTTACTGATTGTGTCTTTATTCGTTTTGTTGGTGTTTCTTCATCCTTAATTTTTACAGGTCGTTTTACCAAACTTTCAATATTAAATGAAACTTCTAAATGAGAATTATGTAATTTATCTTGTACGTCTTGATATAATCTACGAGTACTTTCAATATTCTCTTTTTCAAATAATAAATTTGTTATTGTTTTAGGCAAAGCAGAAAATCCGAAAATACTACCCCAAAGACCAAGTGCAATCCTATAATCTGAAAGTTGATTCTTTCTTAAACTATCAATTAATTTCTCTGCTTCTTCTCCTTTTTGAATGAATAAAGCGATAGATTGCAAAAGTATGCTTGAATGACTTTTTAAGTCAAATGGTTGATAATTTTCAATATTATCCATTAAACTATTAAAGTAATCTCTCTCCTTGCTATTTTCCCAGTTTGGAATATATTCTTTCAGAATAGCACCAACTTTAAATGCTAAATTTATTTTTTCTTCTTTAAAAGTCTGAATGTTATTTATTGGGTAGTCAAAAATATCGTTAATAATATTTCTGTATAAATCTGCTTTGCCTTTTTCAAAAAAATTATCTTCCAATTGTGTTATTTTAAATCCATTAAAATTGAGATTTTCAATTAGAGATAATGGATCTGTTTTTTTTCTTTCTTCTTTCTTTAACTCAGAAACATATCTCGTTATTCTACTTGTCTTTACTGATAGTATCTGTTTTGAATATGGATTGGTTAAGTATTCTTTAAGGTCATCAATTAGAAATAAAATATCATTTTCACTGTCTTTAATTTTATTTTCTAATTGCTGATAAACAGATTCTTTTTCTAACTTTAACCCTTTTAAGAAATTAACAAGTTTTGACTGCTCGTTAATATTTGAATCGTCTATATATTTGGCTTTTACTAATTCTTCTTTTAATACTTTTTTATTTCCAATTGCATTATCAATACTTACTTTAAAGCTCTCTAATTTATCAATTATATTTTGAGAGGAACTCGTTTGCTTTCCTTTTTGATTAAAGAACTCTAAAATTAATTGTGAGATTAAAATAAATTCTTCTTTTAATGTTTTTTCTTTTATCGAAGATGAAAGTATTATACCTAGAAAGTATGAATAATAAAACCCTTTCAGTTTATTTGTTTTAGAATCTATATCTATTTGTTTAGAAACTTCATTGTTAGGCAAATCTGATAATTTTGAGATAAATGATTTATCCCAATCAAACGAAGCATTATTATTACTTATTAAAGAAATAGCTTTTTTATAAACAGGCAATAATTTTGTTCCAATACTTGGCTCTACTTTAATCAAAGTTGTATTTAATTCTTTTTCCTTAAAAAACAAAAATCTAACCTTACTTGGATGAAAATATATAGTTTTATTAAGTTGAAAAATTTTTATTCCATTATTTTCAGAACTATTAGTAATGCTATCTATTATTAATTCTTTTGAAATTTCAATAATTAGTGGATATTCGTCAAAATCAGTTTCGCCAATTTTAAATAAAGGGATTTTATCGTAAGCAAGAATTGAATTTATAAAAGGATTAGGTTCAACTTTTGTAAAACGCTTATATCCGAATTTTCTATTTGTATAGAAAGCTTCTGGCGATATTGATTCAGTCGTCAATATATTATTAAAATTCAATGTGTTTGTTGCAATATATAGTTTTTCCATAATTATAATCTTCTGCTTGATTTACTTATTAATGAAGTTTCATATAAGTTATCTGATACGTCATTAAAAAATGGTGACAAATCTCCTGAATGCATTATAAACAATGATTGATAAGAACGTGTTATCGCAACATATAATGGGCTTCTATAATCTTCGTCAGAAACAGTACAATTTGGAATAAAAACTGCTTCAAATTGTAAACCTTTACTACTATGATATGTTGTCAATTTAGGTTTGTCTGTACTAAAATTTAAAGTCATCTTACTTGCTCCTCCTTTTATGTCATATTTAGCTTCAACATCAATTCCTTTTTGAGCAATGTACTCTTCTGCATATTTTACGTCTGTATTATTTCTGAAAAATATCCCTACATCTTCAAATTGTCGATTTTTAATTATTTCAATAATCGCATCTAGCTGTAAAATAAGATTATTATAAAGCAAGACTTTTGGCAATTCTGTTCCTTCATTACGGCATCTCAATTCTAATTCATCATCAGAATTTGTAATTTGTTCAGCTAATCTTGCAATCTTTTTTGGCAACCTATGATTGAATACTAATTGCTCACTTGGAAAACTAGTTTGAGCAGCTATCTGCTCCATTGATATTGGTTCTGGCGTTCTAAACTTATAAATTTGTTGAGCACTATCACCGTACATTATTAGAGCTTTATTAGCCTTTGATTTAAATATGTCAATATCTTCAGCTGCAAAATCTTGCGCCTCATCAACTATTATGTAATCTGCTGAAGGTGCATTTTCGTGTTTTATCCAAGTTCCATTCTCCATTGTCCAACGCCAACGCCACTTATCATAATGAAGAACTCTATCACTTCTCAATCCAATGTCGGTGATTCCATCTTTCATATATTGTTTAAGTGTCTTTGTAAATAGGATAAAATAAAAACTACCCATGTTTTCTTCTTGGATTTGTTTTACTTTCCACAAAGCTAAAATTGACTTGCCGCTTCCTGCACAGCCTTTTACTAAAAATGATTTGTCAGTCCTTCTTCGAATCACTTGTTCTTGATACCCATCAAGCTCAGATTCATTGATGTAAAATGATTTTTTTGGCATTTCTATTTTATATTAAATAATACTCTGTTTATTAACATCGTGTTTCTTCAAATTCTGTTTTACTATATTCTCCGAATAATTTGCATAACAATAAGTACAAAGATGATTGCAAGTGTTATACATTCCAATATCTTTACTTACGATACAACCACAAGCCTTTCTTTGCCCCTTGTCTTTTAATTTTATGTTACTAGAATAATCATTATCAAACAATGATAGCATTGGATTACTTAAACCTAACCAATCAAGAATTTTAGGGTCATCTTTTCCTATTTTATATATTAATTCATCATCAATACATCTGTTATGCTTAATGCTGAATTTTTCTAAATCAACTTTTTCGGCACAAGTCGAAAGTGATAATTTCCAAGATTTATTTAAATACACAATTTTTTCAGAAAATTCATCAATTTCAGATTGTGTAAACTCTCTGTATGATTCATTTGTTTTTGATAAGTTAGATTTAACTTTTTTATATAATTCAATATCTGCAAAACTGAATACTAACTTTTCTGTATGTTGATATATTTGATTTCCAATATTTTTAATTTTTGAAATTAAATTGTCAATTGTTATTGAAGAACTTAGAATTAACGGGTCAAAACGCCAAATAACTTTTTCTTTTCCAATCTGATTTGATAAATTAATAAACGTTTCTATTCTTGTATCAAGTTTTGGTACATTTGGCTCTAAGTTTTCTTTTACGTAATCGTTTAGAGTATATTGAAAATAAAATTTAATTCCCCTTTTATCAAGTTCTTTCAAATGTGGAATTATTGGTTTTGGGTTTTTTGTCCAAAAAACAATGATTTTAGTTTCTTCAAAAGACACATACTGTTCTTTTCTATTAAATGGGTTTATCCAAGTGATATAACCTTTTTCAAGTCGATTCATAAACCAACGTGAATAAAAAGCTGGAATATCAGTTGAACGACTTGCTGAAATTACAAAAGGAAGAATTGCTTCAACCGTTTCGCCTTTATCATTGATTATATTTTTTTTATCCCAAACTTTCATAATTTATATTTTATATGCTGATTGTGTATTTGAAGTAGAAGAAATAAAGTAACAATATTTTTGATTTCCGATATTATCCCAACCAATTACATTTCCTATATTATCTATTTTTGATAATATCAAATTAACAAATTTACTTTTTCCTATTATTCTATAAGTAACTTTTGTTCTGTCATTTTTCTTTTTACTATGAGTAACTACAAAATGATTATTACTAAAACAATCTTGTTTGCAAATACTATCAAATTTGGCACAACTTGTTGGAATAAGAGTTTTGTATGTACCTTTATTTTCTTGAATAAACCTATTTGTCTGTTTATTTAGAAGTATTGGCATATAATCAACTTCTATTTTCTTTGTTACGTCAAGCATTAATAAAAGCCCTTCATTATTCAGATATTTTGCAAAATGGTTATAGAAATTGAAATATGAATCTCTGTCTTTTGTAATTATTTCATTTATCATCTTTGATGAAATAATGAAATCAAAATTTGGTTCAAAAAATTGCTTTGAGTTCTCATATAAATCTGTTATCGTTTCAAAAGCAACATAATGACAATTAAGACTTATGTTTAAATTATATTTTAATTGAATATGAAATACTATCTTTTCAAGGAATTTTAACGCTTCTTTGTTTCCATCAACTGCAACAATATTGAAGTTAGCTTTTTTTGAAATATTTTCAATCAGGCTTAGTAGTAGTCCTGATAAATTTCCGCCAGTACCTGAACCAATATCAAGTATGTTAATTTCTTCTTGTTCTTGATATGATTTTTCAATTATTTCATTTTGTATAATATTATTGAATATGGAATACGTTTCAGCAAAACTTCTTGGGAAATATGTACCTATATAAATTAGAACATCCCCTTTTTTATGGTTTAAGTTTTTGTTGAATTTTTTAAAATTGGGTGCGAAGCTTGCATTTAATTTATTAAAAATATAATCATCTATGAATTTAGGTAACGTAATATCCTTTTGTAATTCTTTTGACTTAAGCTTTTTTATAGATTTAATGGTTCTTCCATTTGCTCCAACAAACCAAAATATTTTTCGTGAAGTTTGTTGTACTTCCTTGTTTAAGAATTTTGATAATTTTCCAATTTGTTCTTGCTCAATTTTCTTTTCAAGTAATTCAATCTCACATAAAAAATCAAATTGGCTTTCAGAATATTCAATTGATTCTTCTTTTGAAAAAACAGATATATGTAATTCAGAATCCCCAAAAATTATTTTGGAAATTTCTTTTACATTGTTTTCTAATATCTGCTTTTCGTTTCTCATTATTTTAATTCAATTTTTCTGTCTATTCGGGTCTTTCTTTGTATGAACGCCAACACTTAAATAAGACACCCCAGTGTATCTTATTTCCTTTATAAGTTTATTTCAATTTACATCAAATCTTATAAGAAAGTAAATTTATAAAAAAATAAACTATTGTGCGGCTTCTTGTGAATGTTAAAAAACAGAAATTGATTTTCAATTTCTAAAATAATTATTTTAAAATTCTTGAGTATTTATCATTTAAAAAAAAACTGTATCAATTATAAAACGCCCAATCCCGTTTATTACAATTATAGTAATATAAGATTTGCCATTAAAAAGTGGCATGAACTTAAAAGCTGTAGAAAAAATTCGGTTTTTGATATAACAAAGTGTAGCAAAAAAGGCTTTATTCTAGATACAGTTTTTTATTACTTTGGTAAATTTATAACTATTGTATGAGATAAAAAATATTTTTTCTGGATATTATTTGATTTCTGTGCATTAATTTTTTAAAAAAAAAGGCGAGTCATAGACTACACCAAGTAGGGGTATAAAATTTGGCGGTATGAAACGTTGGGGATTGCTAACTACTTTCCTTGTCCAGTTACAAAAAAATTTAAGCGGGCAGAAGTCTTTAAAAGCATTGCAATTCTAATAATTATTTTTATGCACGTTATTTATATCCTTTTTCACTTAAAATACTATTAATTTTTCAATTTAATAGAGTACAAAATGAGTTCTTACAGTAGGATAATTTCAACTAGGTTAATCTGTTAGTTTCAATTTAACAAGTTGAGCAGTAACACCTTTCACTAAATTTAACTTTCTTTCAATTTCAACATGTTTGTCATTTTCGCCAGCTAATTCGATAAAAACCAGACCAGTATTGGAACACTTATCAAGTATACCGTCATGAATACCCAAACGAATTTTTATATAACAGCCCCAACCGGTTAAAATTTTTTGTACTTTTTCGGCAGCTTCTCTACGTGTACTCATGTAAATTAATAAAATATTTTTTTCCATAATTGTATTTTTTTAATTTATAAATAAATCATTATTAACAACTTTTTAGATAAAATGCTATTGAATAACTGTCGTTTTTACTTACTGCAACTGACAACTATTTTGAAATAATTTTTTTTATATCTATCCCTTTATTTTTCTTGTAACTCTATTTCAGTACGAGATATAACAAAAAAGCTTTGTTTTAGATACCATTTTTTACTACTCAGGTAAATTTATAACTATTGTATGAGATAAAAAATATTTTTTCTGGATATTATTTGTTTGCGTCATTAATTTTTTCTAAAAAGGGGTAGTCAGTGACTACGCAACAAGCAGGGGAACTAAAAAAAAATGGTGCAAGCGAAAACGCTTGCACCATTTTAAATTTTACTTTAAAAAAATCAATATCTTAAAATTCTCAATTTAGCAAATTTCAACAACAGTTCCTTCTGACCTGATTTTTGAAAAAACACCTTTGCTTTAATGTTTGGGAATTCTCCTTCGAGGCTAATTACTTTTCCAGCACCAAAACGCTGATGTTCGACATTCATTCCCATTTGAATTTTTTTCGGGTCGTCAGCAACAAAACCTTCATCAGCTACTCTCTTAGGTTTAGCATCTTGCAATTTAGTGAATTTTTTATCAGGTTCTATGCTTACTGTTGATGGTTTTGCCTTTGAGGCATTTGACTTATTCTTGTAATTATATTTAGGTTTAAATTTGGGTTTAAAATCATTAAAATCAGTATTCTCTTGTTTAATATCAGATTCTTCTTCAGGCATTTCTAAATATTTGACATCAATATCCTTTATAAAACGACTTGGACGACAATCTGACAACACACCCCATTTGTAACGATTTAAAGCATATGAAATTTGAACTTGTGTCTCTGCACGTGTTATCGCAACATAAAACAATCTTCGCTCCTCTTCTAATTCCTGTCTTGTCGCTGTTGACATGTGCGAAGGAAAAAGCTCTTCCTCAACTCCAACAATAAATACATATTTAAACTCCAAACCTTTGGCAGAATGGATTGTCATTAAAGCAACTTTATTAAAATCTTCCTCTTTTTCATTATCAACATTTGTGAGCAATGATACATTTTGCAGATATTGGTCAAGAGTTACCAGCTTATCTTTATTCTCGTCATTCTCTTCAAAATCTTTAATAGCATTTAAAAGTTCTTGAATATTATCCTGTTTAACAATGTTTTCTGACGATTTTTCAGCACTCAAATCATTTATTATTCCTGATGTTTTTGCTATTGAATATGCAAAATCGTAAGCTGATGTTTCTAATGCTTTATCTGAATTTTCTTTAATAAAATTTATAAAATTATTTATTTTAAGAAATGCTCCTTGGTTAATTTCTAATCCGTATTTTTGAGCATTAACTGCAATATCCCAAAGGTTCAAATTATTATTATTGGCCGCCAATGTTATTTTGGTAAAAGTTGTTTTGCCTATTCCTCGTGCAGGATAATTAATTATTCGCTTAAACGATTCATTATCGTTATGGTTAACAATAAGTCTGAAATATGCAATCAAATCTTTTATTTCCTTACGTTGATAAAAAGATTGTCCTCCGTAAATTTTGTAGGGAATATCAAACTTTCTAAACGATTCTTCAAAAACCCGCGACTGAGCATTTGTTCTATATAATATTGCAAAATCTTTATAATCAATGTGTTTATCTAATTTTGTGTTAATTATTGAACTAGCTACTTCAAAGCCTTCTTCTTTATCTGTAAGAGCTCTAACAACTTTTATCTTCTCACCTTGTTCCTTTTTGCTAAAGACAACTTTTTCAATCTGGTCTTTATTCTTTTTTATCAAACTATTTGCTGCATCTACAATAGTTTGCGACGAGCGATAATTCTGTTCAAGTTTAAAAAGCTTATATTCAGGGTAATCATTTCTGAAATTTAAGATATTCTCAATTTTAGCACCTCTAAAAGAGTAAATACTTTGAGCATCATCTCCAACAACACAAATATTTTTATGCTTTTCTGCTAATTTTTTGACAATCAAATATTGAGAAAAATTAGTATCCTGATACTCATCAACAAGAATATAAGAAAACTTTTTTTGGTATTTATTAAGTACTTCGGGGGAATTACGAAACAAAATATTAGTATTCAACAACAAATCGTCGAAATCCATTGCATCTGCTCTTTTGCACTTACTTGAATAAATTTCATAGATACGAGCTATTTCAGGTTTGTTGCTACTTCTGTCACGTTCAATTACTTGTGCATTACTTTTATACGCATCAGCAGTAATTAAATTATTTTTAGCTGATGATATTCTGTTTAAAACAGCATTAACAGGATATTCTTTTTCATCAAGATGTAAATCTTTAATTATTGATTTTATAAGACTTTTAGAATCGGCTGAATCATAAATCGTATAATTAGAAGTAAATCCTAGTTTATCAGCTTCGAACCGTAAAATCTTAGAAAAAATTGAGTGAAAAGTACCCATCCATAAATTTCTGGAAGCATCACTACCTACCAACGACACAATACGTTCTTTCATTTCTTTTGCAGCTTTGTTGGTAAAAGTTAAAGCTAAAATTGAATTTGAATAAACACCTAATGTCAATAAATGTGCAATTCGATAAGTCAAAACCCTTGTTTTTCCTGAGCCTGCACCGGCTATGACCAATTCTGGCCCTTTAACATTTGTTACCGCTTCACGTTGCACACTGTTTAATTCTTCTAAATAGCTCTTATCCACAATACTAATTATTTTTACATTAAAACTTCAAAATTAACTATATTGAAAAAATATATATCAGAATAATCAATATATTTTTAAACAATTTATTTATTTTGTTTCTCTCTCATTTTCATTAAATTAACAAAAATTCAAAAGTAATTTGTTTATTACAAAATGTAATTTAACTAAATATTGTTTTTTTAATATGATGTTTTGATTATTTTCGCTTCAAAAAAAATCACTAATAGAAAATATTCAAATATTATATGTCGTGTTTTGAAATAATTTAAAACACAAATCGTTATAGATAGGTAAAATAATTTTGTTAATGAGAATATCAAAAATCATATTAATATTACTAATAATTCAATTATTGAATATTAATTTCATCAATGCACAAATAACATCTCCAAAATCAGATTACACTGACACAACTAAATACAACAATGTTGATTTACTTGGTGTTGACAGCATTTTTGTGTTTTATTCACCTCAAAAAAATGGATGGCCTGTTAGTGGCTCATTAACAGCAAAGTTAGATAAAATAAAAAAATTGGATTACATATGGAAAAAATTCAATTCTACTACATATAAATTCGATATTGATATAAAAACTGAGCTTGGTGTTGACTCTTCAATTGTTAATGATCTTGAAAGTGGAGGCTACCATGTTCAAATTACAAACGGAACAACTATTGATACAAGTTTTGTTGCTTGGCTTTATATAAATCATTTAAAAGTAGAAATTGAGTATGTCTCGACATGTGAAAATTTAGAGCTTTCAGGTATTAGCGGAGGCTTTCCTTTTTCTTATTATGATTTGCTTGACAGTAAAAAAATAACAATAAATAATGGATTAAAAATCGAATGGTCTTCCGACCCTGAAATGACTTTTAATCCTAATTTAGAGCATGTTTACACAAGACCTTCATATGAAAACGAACAATTTTTTGTTACTGTTAAAGACAGTTTTAATTGTGTGAAAAAAAACAGCATATATATACTTGCAATTGCAGTTAAACCTGATTTTAAAGCTTTGCCAGATTCTTCAGGTGAAGCACCATATAATGTTCAATTTGAAAACAATTCATTAAACTCAGAATTATTTCATTGGGTTTTCTTTAATGATGAGTATAATATCAAAAACGAAAACGATAGTCTTATTGACATTTCCGATTCTGAAATACCTATTGATTCAATATTTTATAAGCAACCGGGGGAATACAATGTAAAACTTGTTGTTGAAGGTCCGGCTTATTATGAACAAGGAGTTGAAAAACGATGTATAGACAGTTTAACAAAAGAAAAATACATTAATATTGACACTTCATATATTGGTGAAATTCCAAATGTTTTTACTCCAAACGGCGATGGCACAAACGATTATTTTAAAATAAAAACCGAGGAAATTGTTTCAATCAAAACCTTCGAAATGTTTATTATAAGTCGCTGGGGGCGAAAAGTTTATCAATATAAATATAGCTATAAAGACTGCTATAACAAATCCGATTATAATAAATGGGAAGGTTGGAACGGTAAAATTAACGGAGATGGTGGTGAAGCTTCTCCTGGTTTATATTTTTACATAATTAATGCCAGAGGCTGGAACGATAAAAATTTTACAAAAAAAGGTCAATTATATTTATTTAAAGAAAAAAAATAATAATACTTCATAACTTTTAATATCTGAACTTATTATTTAAATTTGCACGACTTTAGGAGAGATGCCGGAGTGGTCGAACGGGACGGTTCGGAAAACCGTTGTTCTGAGTAATTGGGACCGGGGGTTCGAATCCCTCTCTCTCCGCTTTAGAAACCAGAATATTATTTAATTAAAAAATTAATTTAATTTTAAACACCTACGAATTCTACTTCATAAATTTTTTATATCAAAACTGATTATATATTTTTGTACACAAATGGAGAGATGCCGGAGTGGTCGAACGGGACGGTCCCGAAAACCGTTGAGGGTCACACCTCCGAGGGTTCGAATCCCCCTCTCTCCGCTTTTTTAAATTTATTTCGCAAATACCACAGTCCCAAAAGCCGGAACAATAATCTTTTTACCAACTCTATTTATATTCCCTTTCGTTGAAAAAACAAGCTTTTTATATTTTAATGCATTATTTGCTAAATTAATTATTGCCTCATCTTGTGACACATTACTAATAATCAATAGCGATTCATCTTCAAACTCACGATAAAAAGAAATTATCTTAGGGTTTTTTATTTCTGTCGCTTTAATACCACCCATAGTCATAGCTTTGGAACTATTTCGAAAATCAATCAGCTTTTTATAATGATTAAAAATAGAATTGTCCACTTTTATTTGTAAAGACACAGGAACTATTGTGTTTGAACTTGAATATTGAGGTTTTTCCCAATATGTTTGTCCTTTATCGGCGATGTCATAATCCCAAATCATGGGTTCCCGAATAAGTTCATCAGGTTTTTTCCCTCGCATACCTATTTCTTCACCATAATAAACAAAAGGTGAGCCCGGCAGTGTTAACAATAATGACGCTGCAACTTTAGCTTTATCAATATTATTTTGCAACACGCTCATTACTCTGTCTTGATCGTGATTAGTTAAAAAAACAGCATCATAAAAATTCTCTTCATAACTTTTATATAAATTTCTGATTTTTATTATTTTATCTACCAAACCGTTATCAACTTGCTTGTTTACTGCATCAATAATTGCATAACTCAAATCAAAATTAAAGCCTGCATGAATCCCCTTGGTAAGAAATGGTGCCACAACAGTATATTCTCCCCATATTTCTCCAACCATAAAAAAATTCGGTTTTACATTGTTCATCTCTTTTCTGAATTGCTTCCACCATAAATAATTTTTTTCCGACTCTTCTTCAGGATAAAAAAAACGAACGGCATCTAAACGAAAACCATCAATATTAATATCCTTAAGCCAGAACTTTCCAATGTTTATTATTTCTTTTCTAAGCTCTTCATTGTCGTAATTCAAATCAGGCATCTCATGCCAAAAAAAACCATAGTATTTTTCGTCTTTTATCTCTTTCCCTAATGAATCTTTTAAATAATGCCAGTGATGTGATTCTTTGCTGATTGTTGCTTCGTCATTAGACCAAACATAATAGTCATGATATTTATTATTCTTGCTTTTAGAAGCCTCAATAAACCATGGATGGTTTGACGAAGTATGGGGTCAAGTAATATTTTTGTGGACTATCTAATAAAAATTAACTTTGTAGAAAAAATAATTAAATAGAATAAAAATGGATA
>JADFUR010000066.1 GCA_015222055.1 Bacteroidota bacterium
AGAAATTGACAAACTTTTAACAAATCCGAAGCTGTCAACCAACGAGATTGACGATTTGCTTGATAAGAGAAAACAAATTAAAAATTAATAAAATAAAGATACAATCACAAATAAACATTTAGTCGTTTAACAAGAATTGTTCAATTGTTAAATGGTTATTAATGAACAATTGAACAATTTGGTTGTTAACTCATTAAACGCTTACAAAATTCTTATCCTAATAAATAGTCTATTTTAACAAGAAAGAAAAATCATCTTTTGAACTAAGTTCAATTGGTTTTTTTGCATTTTTAAATATTCGTGCATTTCTTTTACCAATAAGTTCAATTTTACCATCTTCAACAAGCAAGATACAACTTTCACGTAAGCCAAGAACATAAACATCTGGATTAGCAACAATAAACTCTTCAATTCTTGCTTCACGAGTTTCTCCAGCATGACCTTCTGGATTAGCATCAAGGTAATGAGGATTTATTTGAAAAGGAATTAAATTAAAAGCATCAAAACCTTTTGGGTCAACTATCGGCATATCGTTGGTAGTCATAATTGTAGGGCAAGCAACATTTGAGCCTGCACTCCAACCAATATAAGGAGTTCCCTTCAACGCTTTGTTTCTGATAGCTGTAATTAAATTGTTGTCGTTCATCATTCTTGACAACTGCCATGTGTTACCTCCGCCAACAACTATTGCCTCAGCATCGTTTACAGCTTTTACAGGATCGGCAAAATGATGAATTGAAATAATGTCGTGTCCTACTTCATTGAAACGATTTTTTACTTTTTCTTCATATTCGTCAAACGAAAATGTAACTGCTGCATAAGGAATGAAAAGACATTTAACAGACTTGCTACCCAAAAATTCTTTAATATTATTTTTTGGATAGTCTAAATATGCTTCACCGGCATTTGTTGAATTGCTTATTAATAATAGTCTCATTTGTATAATTTTTTATGTTCAATTTATATACTAATTATTCACTAATCTCAAACCTGCATTGAAGCGGATAATGATCAGAATATTTAATTTTTGAAATTTTGAAATTGCTTGCTTTAAAAAAATCATCATAAAGGATATAATCTATACGAAATCCCGTTATTTTTCTATTATAAGTGTTGCCAAATCCTGAACCACAATTAACAAAAGCATCGTTTAAATCATTTCTCATTTTTCGATAAACATAAGAACCCTCATTATCGTTAAAATCACCACAAACAATTACCGGATATGGCGATTGTTTAATATTATTTGAAATTATTTCTGACTGATACGCTCTTTCCTTATATGCTTTCTGCAAGCGTTTTACAATTCCCTCTGCTCCTTTTATCTTATCTTTTTCACTATTAATGTTATCAATAAAATTGTAATCTTCTTTTTGCAGATGTATTGATTGAAGATGATTATTATAAATCCTTATTGTGTCATTTTTAATCTTTATATCTGTATATATACAAATATTATTAGTGTTTTTAAACCTAATTTCACCCTTACCAACTATTGGGTATGATGAAAATGTTGCAATACCAAAATGGTAAACGCCCTGAACATCAAAAGTGTAAGCATGGTGATAATTCTTTGCTTTTTGAAATTTTACCAGAGTGTCAAGAGTTGAAAAACTATTTGTCTCGTCGTTATAAAACTCTTGGAAACATAAAATTTCAGCATCTTGCGATTTAATATAATCGAACATCTTGTTTTTTGTGTCTTTATTATGGGACCAATTATACAAATCGAATAATCTTACATTATAAGAAAGCAACTTAAAAGTATTTACATTTAATGTTTGATTTGTTGTGCTTTTTTCCGGGAATCGAAACTGAAAAAAATTATTGAAAAAATTCCAACCAATTAATATTGTAATTAACGATAAAAGAAAAAAAAGCTTTTTTCTAAAAATCCAATAAACTACAAATAAAATATTTACCAATAAGATGTATTGATATAATAAACCGAACAAAGGGAAAACCAAATTATCTTCCGGACTAATGTATGAAGACAGGTATGAAAGCAATAAAAAAATTATTGAGAGTATATTAAGCCAAAACAATATTTTATTTATAAATTTTCTCAATACTTAAATTTTGTAATACACTTTGTAATTTTTTTAAAAAAAAAACTTCCCAGTTATTTTCATTTATGAACTTTTTGCTTTACTGTTAAATATTTTACGTCATTTGGCTTTTCCGTCATTTATAATGCTCTCGTTCACAAATTGCGTTTTCCTATTTGTCATTATGTTTCAGGTCATTAACTTCGTGTCATTCGTTTCACTGTCATTCATTGTTTTAAACAATGAATGGCTACAAAATGACTTAATGACAATTAATAACCGTTTAAAACATAAAAAACTCAATTTATTACCGTGCGAATTATATTTAATGACCATTAATTATTTTCAAAAATATAATATATATAGGTATTTAAAAATTTTTTGATGTAAATTCTACAATAAAAAATTTTATTTTTTATTACTCATATTAAATAAAATTTCTTTTTCTTTTTTACTCAGACTATCATAGCCTGATTTTGATATTTTTTCAAGAATTTTATTTATTTCTTCTTGTTTCCGTGATTTTTCAGCATTATAATCCAAGTCTGTTTTTGTCCTTTTGTAAGTTACTTTCATTTTTTTTCGTGGCTTAAAAAAAGCAATAAAGCCGTCAAAAAACTCCATATAAGATTTAACAATATCTTTACCTTTTAAATATTGACTAATAAAAATATAACCATAAAGAGCACCTCCAAGATGAGCAATATTTCCTCCTGAGTTGGATGATGAAACATTTAAAACTGAAAGTAAAACACTTGCTCCTGCAATATATTTAAGTTTTACTCTGCCAATGAACAATAAATTTATAGTATAATTTGGAACATAAAACGAAATTGCAACAACAATAGCAAGTATTGATGCTGATGCTCCTAACAATATAGCTTGATCAACAACTAATTTATAAGCCGGAAAAACATTATAAAAAAGAATAAAAAGAAAAGCACCAGACAAACCACCTAACAAATAAATGCCAACGAGTTTCTTACCGTCAAGATACTCTAAAAATATTTTCCCAAACCAAAAGAGCCAAAGCATATTAAAAAGAATATGCATAAATCCTTCGTGAAGAAACATGTAAGTAAAAACAGTCCAAGGGCGGCTTAGTAATTGTGACAAATCGGCAGGAAGAGCAAGCCATGAGATTAAAATTTGATTAATTTCGGGAGAATTAAACAAAAACGAGAGCATCTCAACAATCTTAATAATTAAGAAAACACCAAGATTAAAATATATTAATTTTGTAAGAGCGTTGCCATGCTTAAACGAATGTTTTATTTCATCAACTATATTCATTTTCGATAATTTTAATAATTTACAAATATTAAGTGACTAAAGTTATGAGTGACTAAAATGCCTTGAATTAGAAAATACTTATTATCAATATTTAAAAACTTAAACACACTTAATATAAGGAGGATTTTTTCACTCCCCAATATTTTAACAAGATAAAACCAAAAAGCATGCCACCAAGATGAGCAAAGTGAGCAATATTGTCGCCGGGTTGATTAATAACTCCGGTATACAACTCAATAAGTCCGTAGCCGATAACAAAATATTTAGTTTTAATTGGAATTGGAGGAATTAACAGCATTAACTTTGAGTTAGGATACATCATTCCAAATGCCAACAAAACTCCAAACACAGCTCCCGAAGCACCTATTGTCGGTATATTCATTTTAAGACTAACCAATTGGTTTACAAAAATGTTAGCCTGGTTAATAAAATCAGGATTTGACGGGTTATTATACCAAACAGTTAATAATTTATCATAAATCTGAGTATAATATTGAGGAAAAAAATCACGAATAAAAGTAGCCAAACTGTCAGGGCTTGGTGTATTTGAAAAAGCAACTGCCGCATCTTGTATTGATGAGATACTAATCCAGCTCACAAATGTATTTAATGCAGCAGCACCTATACCTGTAACAAAATAATAAATTAAAAATCTTTTGCTTCCCCAAGCACTCTCGAGAATTTTTCCAAACATCCACAAAGCATACATATTGAAAAAAATATGCATAAAACCTCCATGCATAAACATGTGGGTTACAAACTGATATGGCTGAAAATATTCAGATTGAACATAATACAGACCTAATATTTGGTTTAAATCAATACCCATAGCTTTAAAGGCATAAATTGCCAAATAAAACAAAACATTTATTATTATAATATTTTTTACAACAGGTGGCATATCAAAAAAGCCCGGCCTTCTAAATGCATTCATAGTAAATTAATTTTTAAATCTTTTATCTAATTCGTCAATACTAATTATGTTAAAAACAGATTTCCCACTTGGTGAATAATTTGGCGTTTGGCAAGCAAATAAACAATCAATTATATTGTTCATTTCTTTAACGGTTAATTCTTTGCCATAATTTATTGCTGATGCTTTAGCAATTGAACGCACAACATTCTCCCTTATATCGGTTTTTATGTCGGTTTTATTGTTTTTAAAATTTTCAATTAAGCTCTCAATAAAACTAACTGAATTTACTTTAGCCAGATCTGCAGGTGTTCCGTTAACAACAAAAGTATTATCGCTAAATTCGCTAATATCGAAACCCAAGGAATTAACATCATTAATAATTTCTTTAAATATTTCTGCATCAGCAACATTCAATTTGAATGATTCGGGAAATAAATTTTTCTGCTTTACTCCAACATCGTTTTTCATAACTTTTAAAAACCGCTCATACAAAATACGCTCATGAGCTCTTTTTTGGTCAATTATCAATAATCCCGATTTAACAGATGTAAGAATATACTTATTTTTTAATTGATAAAACTGAAAATTATTTTTTTCTGAATTATCAGTAATGCCTTCATTTTCGCAACCATACAAGTCATTTGAGCTTTGTTTGCCTTCATTCTCAAAACCCGAATACAATTTTTCCCAATTATCTGGCACTTCCTTTTTTTGATAATAATTACTCCCTTTATTATTTTCTTTAAACGGATCATAATTAGGGTCGTAAGTTATAGAAGGAATTTTCACCTCGCTATTTTTTGAAAAGGCCGGTATGTCAATCATGCTGTCTGCATCAATACTAAAATCGATTGATGGAACAATATTATATTTGCCGAGACTTTCTTTTATCGAAACCTGCACTATCTGCCAAATACCTCGTTCATCGTCAAACTTTATTTCTGTTTTTGTTGGATGAATATTTATATCAATTGACTTTGGGTCAATATCAAAATAGATAAAAAAAGAAGGGATAGAATCGTGAGGTAATATTCTTTCATAAGCTTTTAAAACAGCTCTATAAAAATAAGGATGCCTCATGTATCTTTTGTTGACAAAGAAAAATTGTTCGCCACCAGTCTTCTTGGCATATTCTGGTTTGCCAATAAATCCCTTTATATTTACAATGCTCGTTTTTGTATCTATTTTTATAAGATTTTTTTGAGTATTTTTCCCAAACACATTAACTATGCGTTGATGTAAATTTGATGCCGGAAGATTATATACCTCAACATCGTTATGAATTAATATAAATGATATTTCAGGATTTGGAAGTGCAACTCTCTGTATTTCATTTAGAATATGACGGAATTCAGTAGTATTTGATTTTAAAAACTTTCGACGGGCAGGAACATTAAAAAAAAGATTTTTAACTAATAAATTAGTCCCGTTTGAGCAAGCCATTGGTTCTTGTTTAACAAGATCAGAACCAGAAATATTTATAAAAGTACCAAGCTCATCTTCAACACGTTTTGTTTTAAGCTCAACATAGGCAATGGCAGCAATTGACGCAAGAGCTTCGCCACGAAAACCCATTGTTCTGATTGCAAACAAATCGTTTGCCGACTTAATTTTTGAAGTAGCGTGTCGCTCAAAAGACAATCGAGCATCAGTCTCAGACATTCCACAGCCATTATCAATAACCTGAACTAAAGTCCTGCCTGCATTTTTAATTACTATTTTAATAACTGAAGCACCCGAATCAATTGCATTTTCAACTAATTCTTTCACAACAGAAGCCGGTCGTTGAATTACTTCACCGGCAGCAATCTGATTCGCAACAGAATCGGGTAATAGATGAATTATATCTGACATTAAATATTTTTAAACAACAAATTTAACTTTGTTTTCTTTTCTAATAAACTACGCAAGCAATAAATAAAACAAAACAATTAATATTATAAGAATAACAAAAACTCTTAAGTTCGATTTTCTTTTTTCACTACTGTTTAATCGTGAACCTCGGTGAAACTGACCTTTTATATTACTTATACTAACAGCTTTTTTTTCTCCTTCCTCACCTTCGAGTTCTAACTCTTTCTTTATTCTTTTTATGCGTTGTTCTTGTGCCACTTTCTCCTCATTGTAATAAATGGGATTGTATTTAAACTTTTCGTGCTTAGGCAATCTAAAAAATCCGGTTAATCTCATAACTATAATGTATTAGTTTCCGACACAAAGTTATTGATATTTTTTTCCATAATGCAATTTAGTTATCAATTTTTATACCAAAGTTATTTTTTAAAAACTTAAACCACAAAGGACACAAAGAAGGCACAAAGTGCACAATGGAATTCTTAAAGTATTATGAAACTTTTTGGTTAGAAAAAAAGAACCATGAAAAGAATATAAAAGGGAACAATAAAAAACTAATGAAACATTTGTGATCTTGGTGGTTGAAAAACAAATAACCACTAAGAACACCAAGAAGGCACTAAGTGCACAATGTAATTATTAATGTATTTTGAAACTTTGTGCCCTTTGTGGTTAAAATCTGCTTACCCGAAATGGTTAAAAAAATAATTTTGTTTACTATCACAAAAAATATACTTTTGAAAAATGAACAACATAAATACAATAATCTGGGATTGGAATGGCACATTGCTCAATGATGTTGATGTGTGTATAGATGCAATCAATATTTTATTGCAAAAAAGGAACATTGAACAAATCACTAAAACACTCTATAAAGAAATATTCACTTTCCCTGTTATTGATTATTACAAAAAAGTAGGCTTTGATTTTAATAAAGATTCGTTTGACATTTTGGCTGTGGAGTTTATCGATATTTACCGCGAAAAACTAAAGTCATGCAATCTTTTTGATGACGTTAAACCCATCTTGCAAAAATTTAACAATAATAATTACCAACAAATAATTTTATCGGCTATGCAAGAAACAGATTTAACACAATCAGTAATTGAGCGGGGTATAAAAAATTATTTTCAGCATATTCTGGGTATAAACAATCATTTTGCAAATAATAAAATTGGCATTGCCTTAGATTATATAAATAAATCAAACTTACAAGCGGGACAAGCCTGCCTTATTGGAGATACAATTCACGATTATGAAGTTGCTCAAAAAATTGGTTGTAAATGTATTCTTGTTGATAGAGGACACCAATCAAGAGATCGTTTATTAAAAACTAATGTGCCGGTTGTGAAGAATTTAATTGAGGCGGAAAGTTGGTTGAAAGATTTTAAATAATTCTACTCCTCTTCTGTATGTGGCATAATATCAGTAACAACCTGAAAACCTGATGCACTAAAAAACCCTTGAGAATTACCCGAAATGTTTGTTGGTGGAGAGGCAGGAGTAGGTGTATAGACACCACCATCGCTACGAAATTGTGCAATTAATGCTTCGTAATATTCATAAATTTCTTTAGTTATTGCATACATTTCAATTTTGTATTCACTGCCTGGCATAGGATAAGCATTTCTCCACCAATCATGTGATTCTCCTTGAAAAACATTTAATCCTGTCACATTATTATTTATAAATTCATCAGAGAGTATTGATCTTGACCAAGAGCCTCCACAGCCATAGGTTTTGAACATATAATAATCTTTCGTATTAGGGTTATCTTTAAACCAAATGTGAGGGATATAATAATCTGATTTTCCAACTCTTCCAACAGTAAATTCGTAAGTTACAGAATCAATTTTTGGACAAATGGGCATTGTGCAAGTAGATGTGTATTCATCTCCTTTCCATAAAACAGAAATATTATAGATATTGCCCGGAACTCCCTGCAATTTTGTTGTCTTATAATAACCGATTTTCCCTCTTGTATTGTCAATCCCAACAAAAGAAGAATCCCATTTATTAGTCTCTGAATTATAAGTATAATCATACTGCTCCGAAAAATCACTTATAAGTGTATCCGAATTGCCGACATTATCAGTAATGATAATTTGAGCATTTAACACAGGTACAAAACGGTTATCAACAAAATAACCCGAAGTATCCATATATTCAAAATTCTCCCCAAATGCGTTTTTCCCTAATGTCAAACGAACAAAATAAGGAGGCTCGCCGTCTGTTATCATTGCATCAATAATAATTTTGGAATCTTGTTCCGGCAAATTCATATTATACTCTTCAGTACAACAGTTGAGCAAAAATAATGTTACGAATAGACATAAATATCTTGTGGTCATAATTGTTAAAATGATAAATTATAAATTATTGAAGGAACTATTCCATACAAATACATTTTATAAGATTGTATATTCAAAAAATCGTAATCGTCTTGTTTAAGATATAGAGCAAAAACATTTTTTCTATTATAAACATTGTTAATGGCAAATACCCATTTTGATTTACACCGTTTAGCTTCTTCGCTTTTTTTACTTTTGTAAGTGGCTGCAATATCTAACCTGTGGTATATCGGCAATTTATAGTTATTTCGTTCAGGATAGTCAAAAAAAGTAGCATTATCTACTAAAAATATTTGTGTTGGCACAGTAACAAATCCACCCGATGAAATTTTAAAGGTGGAAGATAACAACCATCTGTTATTGATTTTGTAAATACCAACAGCTGTAAAATTGTGACGAATATCGTAACGTGGTGAATAATCATCATCATTGTTAATACCATTTATTTTATATTTTGTTTTGGCGAGTGTGTAGCCTAACCAAGCTGTTAGCTTATCAGAGTGTTTCTCTAATAAAAATTCTATCCCAGTACTCCAGCCTTTACCTGCCAATATTTGTGTCTCAACATTTTTATTCATAAACAAATCTGCATTGTCAACAAAGTCAATAATGTTGTGTAACTGTTTGTAATAAGATTCTATTGTTAATTCTAAGCCTTGATAAAATGTTCTATAAAATCCTAAAACGTATTGATGTGAAGATTGAGGCTTTATATAGCTGTCAGCAGGCAGCCATACGTCTGTCGGCAAACCTACTGAAGAATTACTAAGCATATGTAAATATTGCTTGGTGTAGGCATAAGCCAACTTAATAGTATTGTTATTGTTTATCTTAAATCTTACAGAAAATCTTGGTTCTAGTCCATGATAAAAATTTATTATTTCTCCTTTTGCATAAACAGTGCTGTCAGTAATATTATTCATTAAAGGTGTATAATTGTATACAGTAGCCTGCCCATAATTCATAAAAACAGTGTAACGTAAGCCATAGTTTAATGTAAGTCTTTTAGTTATTTTTTGCTCATTATTAAAATATCCTATTAACTCTACAGACCTTTTACCATCCAAAGAGAAAGGCACTATAATGGAAGTAGTATCTTTGGGTGATATTTTACCGGGTTCAAAGTAGTGATAAACGCTTGACAAGCCTGTTTTTATTCTGTTTTTCTGATTTGGATAATAAGTGAAATCATATTTTAAACCTAACTCTTGTATATTAGATTTCCACTCATAGTTGCGAATGTCTTCTTTGATAGACGAATTGTAATTATAGTTACTATAATAGGTGCTTAGGTTTGAAAAAAGTTTGCCTGAAAAAAGGTGATTCCATCTTAATGTGCTGGTTAAGTTACCCCATTCCAATTGGTTTTCATTATTTAGCGAATAGCAATAAAAATGGTCACGACCTGTATATGTGCTTAAATAAATGTGATTATTCTCGTCTACTTTGTAGTTGATTTTAGCATTGAAGTCATAAAACGAAATATCGTTTTGATCGTTAAAATCATTTAACGACCTTAATTTCAATGCGTCGCCTCCTATTTTACCTCCAAACAAATTTAATGTTGTGCCTGCATAACTATATCTACCGGATACAATAAACGATGCTTTTTCTTTGACAATAGGAGCTTCTATACTCAGCCTACTTGCTAAAAGACCAACACCTGCATTTACTTTCATTTTGTTGTAATTCCCTTCTTTCATTGTAATATCTACTACTGAAGATAATCGACCACCATATTGAGAGGGAAATGCCCCTTTGTAGACAGTTACGTTTTTAATTGCATCGGAATTGAAAGTAGAAAAAAAACCTAACGAATGTGTAGGGTTGTAAACAGGTGTTTCGTCTAATATTATCAAATTCTGGTCATAATTCCCTCCCCTTACATAAAGGTTACTTGTTCCCTCGTTAGCCACCTGAATACCAGGTAGTAATTGCAAAGACTTTATCACATCCGGCTCACCAGTAATTGTAGGAATTGCTTTTATTGTATTGATTGCTATTTTATTTTCACTTGTGCCTACTTCTTCAACACGTGCCCTTTGGGCTGTAACTTTGACCTCTTGCAGTTTCATATTTTGAGGTGAAAGCAAAATATCTTTTAACATATTGCTTTTTAATTCAACTTTAACTTCAAGAGATTGATATCCAATATAAGAATATACTATCGTATAATTCCCTCTTGACAAACTTGCAGAATAGAAACCATATTCATTTGAAACAGTCCCCTGTTTCATTTCTTTAACATAAACGGTTGCTCCGATTAGCGTTTCCCCATTTATAGAATCTCTGACTGTTCCATATACAATATTTATTTGGGAGAATAATCCAATTGAAAAAAAATTTAATATTATTGTTATATATAATCGCATTCTTTTTTTATTTTGAGAGTTCTCTTACTATGGCATTTTCGATTTCAGTTTCAGAAAAAGCATCAAACATTTTTCTGTTATTAATAACTATTGTAGGAGTACCATAAAATCCTAAATCATTTATGTGTTTAAAATTTTGAATTATCTCTTCATAAATAGTAGAATCTTGCATATCTGATGAAAATTGATAAATATCTAAATCAATTTCTTGTGCTATTGACAATATCTGTTCTTGTTCAAGATTTACAGGTGATTTTTTTAGGTGTGTTTCCATTTTCACACTTTTCATCTCCCTCCATATAAGAGGTTCCCACTTTATTAATTAACTCTGTAATAATCTCTTTATTGTTGTTTGTGTCTGTATTTTTTATTACCTCATCTTTTTGACAAGCATAAAACCGAGCAATTATTTTATGTTTAAAAAATAATTGTATATCCAAGATTAATTAAAACCGGAAATAAGCTTTTTTGGTATAATTTAGTCTCTCCATTTGATGTTTTAAAAAACAAAAAATATGCATTTTGTCTATTATATAAATTATAAACACCTATTGTCCATTTACTTGATCCTTTTCTCTTTAATTTAACATAATTTAATCCCAGATCTAACCTATGATAAGCTGGCATACGATAGCCATTCTTTTCAGAATATATGTGTACGTCATCTAATACAGTACGGTTCCCAATGTAAGAATCAGAATAATTCACATTAGCAAGCTGATACTTGCCGGAAGGTAGTGTTACACTATTTCCAGAATGATAAAGCCAAGTTCCGGAAAGTGTTATCCTATCATTAATTTTCCAATTACATACTACTGAAATATTATGTCTTTGATCATATTTAAAAGAAAAATCCCTACCATTATTTAAATTATCAAAAGTTCGTTGGTTTTTAGAGAGGGTATACCCAATCCAACCAGTTATAATACCTTCTTTTTTCTGTATTAACAATTCAATTCCTTGGACTTTACCGACACCTCCTGTCTCAACTTTCTCATCCCAATTTAGAGAACCATTAAAAACAAGAATTCCTTCTTTATACTCTATTAAATTGTTAAGTTTCTTAAAATACCCTTCGATACTAATTTCATAATTTTTTTTTGTTGTATGAGCAAATCCCAAAGTAATTTGTTCTGAAGATTCTGGAATTATTTTATTAGTGGAAGGAATCCACAAATCCGTTGGCAAACCCGTATTTGAATTTGTAAGTAGATGAATATTTTGTTGCATTGAGCAATATGAAGCTTTCACTGAAAATGAGGAGAATAGTAAATAGTTTATAATTATTCGTGGTTCAACGGATTGAAACTTTTTATCATTTACAAGATAATAACCTGCCCGCAAGCCAATATTGCCGGACATTTTGTTAAAATCAAAATGATATTCTCCGTAAACAGATATATCATCAGCATACAAATCAGTTTTTTGCTCTGGATTGTTTAAAACTGTATCGCTATCATTAAAATTGTTGTTTTGTGAATATGATACCGAACTTGGGATGTAATAATGCTTACTGTATTTACCACCTATGCGCAAACTATTTCTAACAAACGGGATTTCAAAATCCGTTTTAATAATTACATCCTGTACTGCTGAATTAATCAAATATTCATCCTTTAAAACCGAATTATCTGTCTCGTCAGACCTTTCTGAAAAATTAATACTTTTATATTGATATTTAGTATATGCTAACGTAAAATTATTAAATATCTTACCACCAAAAACATGATACCAACGAAGACTTGCAGAACTATTCCCCCATTTTAGTTCAGATTCAGCATTATATATATAACTCTCTACAGGATCTTTATTTTCCTTTTCTTTATAAAAAAATTTATCCTTGCCTTGATAAAAATTAACAAATAGTCTATCATTCTTGGATAATATATAATTGGACTTTAAATTGATATCATAAAATGTATATCCTGAGTTATATGGATTTGATACAAACCAATTATAGAAAGATGAATATAAGTCAAGATTACTTCTCCTTATTGAAAAAGCAAAGGAAGCTTTATCTTTTATTATTGGACCTTCAATAAAAAGCTTGCTTAATAATAAACTTAAACCAAGTTCCCCTTTATAGTTATACATATTACCATCTTTATTACGCACATCCACTACAGAAGATATACGTCCGCCATATCGTGCAGGAAAACCACCTTTATATAATTCAACACTTTTAACCATTGAAGGATCAAATACAGAATAAAGCCCACCCATATGGCTAACATTATATAATGGAACATCATCAAGTAAAAATAAATTTTGATCAGGAGTACCACCACGAACATACAGTCCATTGTTACCTTCGGAACCGGATTGTATGCCGGGCATTAATTGATAAACCTTTAAAATATCTGGTTCGCCTGTTATACTCGGTAATATTTTTATTTGTTCTAATGGAATTTCAAGTTTGCTTATTTCACATAAATTTTCTAGCTTTTTTTTATTTGCAGTTATTTGCACTTCTTTAAGGTTTATTCCTGCAATAAGATATATATTTACTGCTGTATCTGATTGCGGTCTTACAGTTAAATACAAAGAGCCATACCCAACATATGAATATTGGAAAGTGTAAGTTTCCCTTTTTGTTAAAACAATGGAATAAAAACCAAATTTATTGGTTACATGTCCAATATGTTTTGTCGTATCATAAATGGTTGCTCCAATTAAATATTCTCCTGAATTTTGATCTATGATATAACCACTAAGTGTTAATTTTTGCGAGAATGAAAAAAAATTTAAAATGAATATAAAACTAATACTTAAAATTATTTTTTGCATTTAATTATTTTATATAAATTAATTCTTTTGTTGTTCCCCAATATCCTGCAAAAATCCCATAACCATTTACAACATTAGTATACATTGATCGAGGTTCACCCATAAAAATAAAATCTCTCAGGTCTTCACCTTGGAGTTGTTGATTGAAAACATGCCGAGTGTAATACTTACGATATAGATAATAAGATTTACTAACAGAACGAAGTTCTGCATAACATCCACTATTTGTTTCAAACCTAGTATTATACCCCCCTCTTTTAACTTTTAGGGTATAGGTTTCCCCATTAAATAATTCGTCTGAAAAAAATAAGGATGAAGGTAAATAATCAACATCCCCTTCGTTAAGCAGAACTGGATCGGTAATTTTAACATCTCCATCCCAATTCCAATAATTTTTCTCATTGTCATATTTATGAAGATGATATATAAGTAGTTCATAATAATTTTCTTCTTGAGGAGGATCAGTAAAAGTTATCATAGCTTCCACACAAAAATCACCATATTCATCAACACCCGCCGGGTAAATTAATATTGCTTTGTCAATATTTACTATGTTTGGTATTGAATCGGATGTGATTATTGATGGTAGCTTATCGGATAACACTTCAACTTTATATTCCTTATTAGGAATTGGTCGAATATTCGTTTCTAAAATTCCAGATTGTAAAAACGTATCAATTATCAGGTTATTTTCTTCATAAAACAAAAAATGCAGCTTCTCATTTATTGAATCATAAGAATTTAAAGGTGAAGTAGTGTATGATAAATTGAAGGTGAAATAATTTTTCGGGTTAAAAACAGAATTTATAACCAATGATTTTGTGTCTTCTAATTTGCAATTTAATTCTTTAGTGCAGGATGTATATAGAATTAAAAAAACAATTATTAATACGTTTATTAATGTTAATTTCCGCAACAAATTTTTGCGGGTATTTTTATTAAAATAGGATTTAAGCATAGGTAAAATTTATGTTAAAAAATAAAGAGCTAATTATAATAACTACCTAACTCTTTATTAAAATTATTTAGTCATTAAAAATTAAACAAATTGAAAGCAAAAAAAAACAAAATAAAAATTCACAATTCTTAAAGATTTTAAAGAATAAAATAGATCTTTCAATTTGCAATTTAGCTTTTCTAAATTTTTTCTTTAATCTTTTATTAATATAATTTGCTATTTTATTTCAATTAAAATATCACAGAATAACTTACAAAAGGGGTTATTGGCGCATAAGATATACCAGTTAAAGCATTTCGTTGCGAAGATCTCTCCATATAGAATGGATTTAATCTATTATAAATATTATATATTCCCAAATACCATATCCTTGTTGTTTTTTCACGCTTATTAGTATAATTAAAGGCTAAGTCCAGACGATGATATATTGGTAAACGAATATTATTGTAATCTGAAATATAGCTATATGAAAGACTCGTATTAAGCTCACCAATGTCCTCAATAACAAACCGTTCATACCCATAGGTCTTATTTTGTCCTGACATTAATATCCAATTAGCTACAAACATAATCTTTTTATTTAATTGATATTCAGTCTGAATGTTCAGATTATGCGGTCTGTCATATATATAGGAAAATTCTTTACCATTGTTGATATATTCATAAGTCCTGAAAGAGCGGGAATAAGTATATGAGATTTGTCCTTTGATTTTTCCATTGTTCTTTTGTGCAAAAAATTCTATTCCGTATGCTCTGCCATTTCCAATAGTTACTTTATCTTGCCAGTCTGTTTTTACATCCATAAAATCTGTTCCTTGTTTGTATTTAATAAGATTATCAAGCGTTTTGTAATAAATAGAAAGTCCAACATATATATTTTTAAGTAATTTTAGCTTACATCCGGCATCATAAATTTCAGCACTTATTGGGTTTAGGTTTTCTGTTGACGGAACCCATAAATCTGTCGGCATCCCCAAACTTGAATTCGTTAGTAAATGCAAATATTGATGAACTTGAGAATATGAAGTCTGAATATTTATATTTTTTGATATATTGCAAATCAGGTTCATACGTGGCTCAATAAAATAATAAAGTTTTCCGTTGACATAAAAAGCATTGGCATTAACTCCAAATATTGTATTGAATTTGCCAATGGACAAATTATCCTGTGCATATAAAGAATATTCGTAAGCTGTTGCAGTAGCTGAACTTATTTGTTTATCTTTAACAATAGTATCTTTCAAACTCGAATTATCAAAAAATTGTTCACTCGTAAAATTTGGAAAAAACTTTTTTTGAGAAACAGTAGCACCAAATTTTATCTTGTTGTTTTTTGACATAAAATAATCTACATTTAATTTATAACCCAAATCTTCGATGCCTGAACCATTGTAAAGATCATACTGTTTTGTTACTATGTCGTCTTCAATTTTTTCTTGCACGAAATATTCATTTGCCGAATTATATTTATATTTTGTGTAAAATAATGTATTATTCATTGACAATTTATGACCAAATATTTTCATCCAACGTAAAGTTCCGGTATTATTTCCCCATGCTATTTCTTGTTTTGTATTTATTTTCAAAATATCCGGATCATGATTGTCTTTTTTATCATTTTTAACAAAACCCTTGTCTTTACCGCTATAAAAACTTAGATATAAATGGCTTCTTTCCGAAAGTTTATAATTCCACTTAGCATTGACATCATAAAAATAATAACCTGTTATTGTATTATCTGCAATAGCTTTAGATATCGGACGAAATAAAGCATCAATGTAAGTCCGTCTCGCTGTAACTATAAAAGAAGATTTATCTTTAATTACCGGCCCTTCAAGTATAAATTTTGACGAAATAAGACCTATTGTGAATTTTCCTCTTATTTTTCCCAAATCTCCTTCTTTCATATATAAATCAACAACCGACGATACATGTCCATGATATTCTGCCGGCATACCGCCTTTTATAAGTTTTACTCTTTTTAGGGCGTCTGTATTGAAAACAGAAAAAAAACCAAAAACATGATTTACATTATAGACAGGTACACCATCAAGTAAAAATAAATTTTGGTCAGGACTACCGCCTCTCACGTTTAAGCTGGCACTTCCTTCATTGCCACTTGTTACGCCCGGTGCAAGTTGTAATGCCTTTAACACATCTGTTTCGCCACCGATAACTGGCATTTTGCTTATTTTTGCCATTGGCAAATTATAATAATTCATTTGTGGAATATCTGCTTTAACAATTATTTGTTGTAGGCTTATGTCTATTTGATATAAATCTATATTCAATACTGTATCATTCTGACTGTTGATATTTATGGTTTTTTTTCTGTATCCTAACAAAATAATATCTAATGTGTTTTTTCCCTTTGGTAAACTTATGCTGTAAAAGCCATATTCATTACAAAAAGTGAATATATTTTTACTTCTTTCAACAATTGCTACACTTATTAGACTTTCCCTTGACAATGAATCACGAATTATTCCGCTTACGGTGTGGTTTTGTGCAGTAATTGATGATATATAAATAAAAAAAAGTGTAAAATATAATATTGCTTTTTTCATTTTTTTTTAATTTTGAGAAGGAACTATTAAAAAGGAATCTTCGACAGATGATATTCCGGCGAAAACTCCGGTTCCGTTTTTTACGTTTGAATATATTATAACCGGTTCTGTAAAGGGATTGTCTAACGATTTTAAATATAAATATGAGCTTTTATAAAAAGCATAGGCATCATAAGACAATGAATTTAACCCCAATTTTATGGGAAATTCTGAAATGTAATCAAATTTATAATCATCAATTTTAAATTTGGTATTTATCGCATAAGTATGACCGTCAAATATCTCATCCGAAAAAAAGGCAATTTTTAAAGCAGCTAAAGAAATATTTTCATAGTATTCTCTATTGTAACGGGGTTCAATAGCCGGATCATAAGATATAAAAAACTTATTACTCCAAAAATCATAATAGTTTGTGGTTCCGGATTTATCTTTAAAAAAAATATTTACTGAAAAATCTAAAATTCCGTCAGGAACAGAAGAAGCTAAATTTCTGTCAAAAATAATAGAGTCTTTTAAGGCTTCCCCGTTTATTTGAATAGAATCTATTGGTATTGCTTCCGGAATATATGTTTCAGCATAAACAGTATCATAGTCCGGCACATGTATTTTTAAATTATAATGATGTTTTTCTGTCGGTATAAAATATTGCGAATAATACCAACCTTTTTCTACAAAATTAATTTGCGGAATTTCTTTATAAGTTAATTTTTCCTGAAAAATATTGTCTTCGTATAAATAAACATCGGCTTTGCTAATATAATCTTTATCTGCAAGAATAGTTCCAAAAAGAGTATCGCCTACTAAATATGATAATCTCACCCTTACAGTATCGCCTGCCTTAAGAAAACAACTTACATTTACCTGAGGTATATGATCAAAGTCATAATAAAAATCTTTTCTGCATGACAAAACAGATATAATTATTAAAATTAGAATTGTTTTTTTCATAAGTTCTTATTTTAATAAAAGGGCTGTCTAAAATATTTTTTATAAACAGCCCCTGTAATATATTAATGCTTAATGTATAACACTAAATTAGAATTAGTATATTTTGCGGTAGAAGGATCACTTTTTAATATCATATAAGTTCCCATATCATCATCCCCTTCTTGATATTTTGATTGAATAGACAATTCTTTGCTAAGAGTGACAATTCCAGCCAATGTAATAGCTGCTTTAATTTTAATACTGCCCGTTATAGTTATATTATTATCTTTTTCATAACATTTAACATACAACCTACTATCATTAGAAGGCCAACTACAAAATTTATGATTATATGTTTTATATACCTCATCAACTTTGCTTCTTGTAGGGTGCGAATACAATTGTCCATAAGGATATTGTGAATTGTCGCTATGTATGTCTATGTATATTTCAGGCTTTCCATAAAACCATGGTTCATAATTACTTAAATCATTAAATTTTAATTTAATTAAATATAAAGAGTTAGGAATATAATCAAAGTTATCATAAACACCTGTAGCACCACCACTACCATCATCAGGAGGAAGAGCCATATCTTTCAATTTTCCATTTTCATCAATTCTTTCGCAGCGACCAAGAACTATAACAGGAAAATCAGGTGCTTTGTCTAAACTAAGCCAAACAACATTACCATCTTGGTCAAATGCTTTAATTTTGGTAAACGTTTTCTCATCAAAATTAGCAGGTATGTAAGTAACCAAAGGAACATAATTTTTTGTATCCCATTTGTCGCAATTAACAGGTACAGATATTTGAAAATCCGGAATATTATTTACCATTTGTTCCAAATTATCTTGAGCTTCATTTTCGCTTTTTTGCTCTTTTTGGCTTATGCTCTTAACAAAAAAGTCGTTAATGCTCACACTATTACTGCTTTTCAATTGACGTCTTGCTATTCGTTCGTAAAGAACATCATAATCACCATCAAATTGCTTATCCGCTTCTTGTTTTATCAATTCGCGAAATTCTTCGTTTTTCACAGCATCTACAACAAGAAGTGCCATTTTTTCTAATGCAACATTTCTTTGAGTGATTGCATCACTATTTTCTGTTTCCCTATTAACAGGATTAATCTCTTCGTTTTTATTACAACTTGAGATAATTAAAACTGTCAGCAAACAGAAAAATAATTTATTAATTTTTCTCATTTTAAATTAATTTTAAGTTAATAAAATAGTTATCAGAAATCTTTTCGGCCAAAAAGAAATTTCATAACAAAAGAATGAAAAAAAAGTATTCTTTCAATATTCGTTAAACGACAAAAAACCAAGAGGTTAAAAGTAGTTCATAAACGGTACGTTTTAAGTCGCAATCGGTAAAAATCGAGACCTAATCGATTCGGAAAACCCTAATTGCCTGACGTAGTGAATTTTACCCCCCCCATTTTTATTGTATGAATTTAATAATTTTATTAATTTCGGTTTTTGCCTTCTCGAAACTTTAATTTCTTTATTATTTTGAAAAATTATTTTTAATTCTCCGGGTAAAAACTTTTTTATATAGCAAATGTTTATCAGATGGGATTTATGGCAACGAAAAAAATTCTTGCCAAGAGATTCGCTAATTTGTTTTAAACTCTTATTAATTGAATAACTATTATCTCCTTCACAAAAAATCTCGGAAAGATGATCTTTTACTGTGCAATAAATAATTTTGCCTGTGTCAATACTATAATAGTTACCAAATGAATTTATAAATTTATGGTGCATGCTTATTAAACTTTTATTAATTTTTTAAACTTCAAACAAATTGAAGGCAAAAAAATGAGAAAATCAAATTTTTTTGGCTTTTAGCAATATGTTTAAAAACAGTTTTTGATAAAAATTTAGAATCAAATAAAAATCAATAAAAAAATTTATAAAACACTTAATAATACTTTAGATTTGCATCTTATTTTTAGTTTTTTGATTATTCAAAAATCATTTGTACTTTAGTTTCAATTTAAATCCCCAAAAAACATAATTATGCACATTGCAATTGCAGGTAATATTGGTTCAGGAAAAACCACACTAACAAGATTGTTATCAAAACATTACAACTGGGAAGCCCGTTACGAAGATGTTGATGAAAATCCTTATTTAAATGATTTTTATGAAGATATGCAACGATGGTCGTTTAATCTTCAAATATATTTTCTTAACAGTCGTTTTAATCAAATTCTAGAAATAAGAAAGTCAGGGAAAACAGTTATTCAAGACCGTACAATATATGAAGACGCACATATTTTTGCTCCCAACTTGCACTCAATGGGCTTAATGACAAGTCGTGATTTTAATAATTATTCATCTCTGTTTCAATTAATGTGTTCTTTGGTAAAGCCTCCCGATTTATTGATATATCTTCGAGCTACAGTGCCTACCTTAGTCAGTCAAATTCAAAAAAGAGGCAGGGAATATGAGAATTCTATTCGTCTCGATTATCTTAAAAGATTAAACGAAAGATACGAAGCCTGGATAAGTTCTTATAATCTTAGTAAATTATTAATTGTTGATGTCGATAATCGTAATTTCATTGACAAACCTGAAGATTTAAGTTCTATTATTGATAAAATTGATGCTGAAATTCACGGTCTTTTTTAATTTTTTTATAATCAAGCATCAACATACTTTTCTGAGAGTATTAATAAGTTAAGTAATTAATTTTTGCTGAATTTGTTGTATTAAGTTAATTTTGTAATTTTTATCGTTATATACAATTATAGATGAATATTAAATCGACCAATACTCTAACATCAAAAATAAGGCTTTACTCATTTATTGCTATAATATTATTTACGGCATCGTGTGCTAAAATTGTTATGCCTACAGGTGGCAAAAAAGACATCACACCTCCACAAATTTTAAAAAGCTCTCCAGAAAATTTTTCTGTTAATTTTAAAGAAAAAAAAATTTATGTCAAATTCGATGAGTTTTTCCAATTAAAAAATCTAAATAAGGAATTATTGGTTTCTCCACCATTAAAGGAGCAACCCAAAATTAGAGTAGCCGGGAAAAACCTTATTATTGAAATAAGCGACACCTTAAAAGAAAACACAAGCTATAACATTAATTTTCATGAGGCTATTTCAGATTTAAACGAAAATAATATTTTGGAAAACTATCAATATTGCTTCTCAACAGGCGATTATATTGATTCCCTTTATGTTGACGGACTTGTTTTAGATGCTTTCAGCTTAGAACCTAAAGAATTTGTTAAAATAATGTTGTATGAAAATTACAGTGACTCAACACCATATAAAAAAATTCCTGATTTTGTTTCGCAATCAAATAAAAACGGACAGTTTTCAATTAACAATATAAAACCCGGCAATTACCATATGTTTGCTTTAAACGATGCAAACAACAATCTTTTATTTGACCAGCCAAGTGAAGAAATTGCATTTATCGATTCGTTAATAACACCCAATTTGGAAAAAGTCGAGCTTATTGATACTCTTAAAATTATTGAAGCAATTGTTGAAAACGACACAACATATAAAGATTCGATTGTTAGGCATACAGAATTTGTTTCAACAATAAAAAATCTTGAATTAAATATGTTTCAAGAAGATTATAAGAAGCAATATATTACTGAAAGCAAAAGAGATAAAAAAGAAATATGCACTTTTATATTCAATAAACCGTCAGACAAAAAATGTGAAATTTCTCCACTTAATTTCGACACAAAATCTGAAAAATGGAATATTATAGAAAAGAACATTACTAATGACACAATAATTTGTTGGCTCATTGATTCAACAATTTACAAAAGAGACAGCCTTATTTTTGAATGCAAATACAACAAAAAAAATATTTTAATGCAAGATTCTCTTATTACAGACACCTTAATTTTTGCTTACATTGAAAAAGAAAAACCAAGAAAAAAAAGGAAACGGAAAGATAAAAAAGCTGAAGAACCAAAAAAAGAAATTTTTTTAAACATCGTTTCTAACATAAAAAGTGCATTTGACTTAAACAAAAATATTGTTTTAACAACACCATCGCCTGTTAAAAATTACGATTCAACAAAAATCCAATTATTTTTAATAGCCGATTCTACAGAAACACTTCAAGCAACAAAATTCTCAAAGGATTCAATTTTTTTGCGAAAATTCAGCATAACCAACAAATGGGAAGAAGAAACAACGTATAAATTAATAATCTATCCTAAAGCATTTACCGACATATACAATTATGCGAACGACACAACTATTATAAATTTCAAAACTAGGGAGACTGATTATTATGGCAACATTAAATTAGAGATTACAAATATCAGCACAAATTCAATTATTCAGCTGTTAAATGATAAAGAAAAATTATTACGACAATATTTCATATCAAACGACACAACTTTAAACATAAATTATCTTTATCCAAAAAAATATATTATTAAATTAATTTCTGACAAAAACAATAATAAAAAATGGGATAGCGGTAATTTATTAAAAAATAATCAACCCGAAAAAATCTATTATTACAAAGACGCAATAGAAATTAAATCAAACTGGGATAATGAAATAGGATGGGATATTGACAAATAAAAACATTAAATTCGAAAAATTATTTTTTCCATTTTATAAATATAAAAATGCAACAATTATTTACAAAAGAACACCCACCACCGTTTTTGTTATAAATTACGAAAGCATATCTTATTACACATTTTATATTTTAAAATAAATATCATACTTTTACAACTAATTTTTTTACAAAAAATTTGATTTTCTAATATCATGAATGAAAAACAAAAAACCATAAAAAGCCCTATTTCTGTTGAAGGTAACGGTTTACATACAGGAATACATGTTAAATTAACATTTAAACCTGCTCCCGAAAATTTTGGATACAAATTTCAACGTATAGATTTAGAAGACAAGCCTGTTATACAGGCAGTTGCTGAATATGTTGTTAGCACCTCAAGGGGTACAACAATTGAAAAAAACGGAGTTCAAATTGCAACCATCGAGCATGTTTTATCAGCCGTTTATGGTTTAGGCATTGACAACATACTTATTGAAATTGATGGTCCTGAAATTCCAATAATGAATGGCAGTTCAATACGATTTGTTGACGCTTTAAAAGAAGCTGAAATTGTAGACCAAAAAGCTGAAAAAAATTATTTCGAAATAAAAGAAGAAATTCGCTATTGTGATGAAGATAGAAATTCTGAAATTGTTATTTTTCCCGACGACCATCTAAACCTTAATGTGCTTGTTGATTACGATTCTTATTTTTTAGGAAATCAATATGCTCTTTTAGACAATATCGACAATTATGAAAAAGAGATATCTCCATGCAGAACATTTGTTTTCTTTAATGAATTAGTACCATTGCTAAACAAAAATTTAATTAAAGGTGGTGATTTAGACAATGCTATTGTTATAATGAATAAAGATGTTGAGCAAGACAAAATTGACCAAATTGCAAAACTCTTTAATAAAAAAAGTGTTAAACCTCATCCTAACGGAATATTAAATAATATTGATTTACGATTCAGCAATGAGCCTGCTCGACACAAACTACTTGATTTAATTGGAGACTTATCATTAATTGGAAGACCTATTAAAGGAAAAATCGTTGCAACACGCCCCGGCCATTCAGTAAACACAAAATTTGCTAAACAAATACGTCATTTTATCAGAATTGCAGAAAAAAGAGGTATAGCACCAGACTATGACCCAAATGAAAAACCTTTGCTTGATATTAATCAAATAAAAAAATTATTACCACATCGTTACCCATTTCTTTTAGTTGATAAAATTTTAAGAGCAGACGAAACCTCAATTATTGGATTAAAAAATGTATCGATGAACGAACCGTTTTTTACCGGTCATTTTCCTGACGAACCAATAATGCCTGGCGTACTTCAGATTGAAGCAATGGCACAGGTTGGTGGAATTTTAATTTTAAATTCGGTTCCTGATCCAAAAAAATATTCAACTTACTTTTTAAAAATTGACGATGTTAAATTTAAACACAAAATTGTTCCCGGCGACACCATCGTATTTAAATTAGTATTTGTTGAACCTGTTAGAAGGGGTTTGGCACATATGAGAGGACAAGCATTTGTGGGAAAAACTCTAGCTATGGAAGCCGATTTGTTAGCACAAATAGTTAAAAATAAATAAAAACAAATAAAGTGAAACAAGCACTATCATATATTCATCCTGAAGCAAAAATTGCTTCAAACGTTACAATAAGCCCATTTGTGACAATTGAAAAAAATGTTGAAATTGGTGAAGGAACTTGGATTGGTCCTAATGTAACAATTTTTGAGGGGGCTCATATTGGAAAAAACTGTAAAATTTTTCCCGGTGCTGTTATCGCAGCTATTCCTCAAGACCTTAAATTTAATGGAGAAATTACTACTGTAAAAATTGGAGACAACACAACCATTCGAGAGTGTGTTACTATTAATAGAGGAACAGTTGCCGCAAACGAAACTTCTGTTGGAAACAATTGTCTGTTAATGGCTTATGTTCATATAGCTCACGACTGTGTTATTGGTAATAATTGTATTCTTGCGAATGTCGTTCAGGTTGCCGGTGAAGTAAAAATTAACGACTGGGCAATTATAGGTGGTACAGCCGCAATTCATCAATTTGTTCATATTGGGGCTCATGTCATGATTTCTGGTGGCAGCTTAGTTCGTAAAGACGTACCTCCTTATGTTACAGCAGCTCACGAGCCCTTGTGTTATGTCGGAGTCAACGCTATTGGTTTAAGACGACGCAAATTTACGGTTGATCAAGTTCGTGATATTCAAGAAATTTATAGGATTATATATCAAAAAGGCCACAATAACGCTCATGCTCTTGAAATTATTGAAACGGAAATCCCTTCTTCAGTGCAAAGAGATGAAATAATTCAATTTATTAGAAACTCGAAACGGGGCATTATGAAAGGATACGAAACCAAATAAATTATATTTAGAATATTTATAAAAATAAAACCGTCTGTTTTTCAGGCGGTTTTATTTTTCATTACTAACATCCTCGATTAAAATCAGAGGCTAATTTTATTTCATTTTTAACTAACTTTCTTCCATCGCATTCCACCCCTGTGCAGTTATCGGAATATCTTTATTATCATTAGTAATTAAATTCACACCATCGCCTTCTTTGGTAATATGACCAATTATAGATATATTTTGTAAATTTTTAATCTTCTCATAATCATTAATCGAAACAGTAAATAAAAGCTCATAATCTTCACCGCCATTTAATGCACAAACAACCGGGTTAATATTTAACTCAAGAGCCATGTCTTTTGTTTGTTGATTTATTGGTATTTTTTCTTCATAAATGCTACAACCAACCATAGAATCTTTACAAATATGCAAAACTTCTGAAGATAAGCCATCAGAAATATCAATCATTGATGTTGGACAAATATTATTATCTTTTAACAGCTTAACAATATCTCTTCTTGCTTCGGGTTTTAGTTGACGCTCAAGTATGTAATCATATTTATCAAGCTGAGGTTTAAAATTCGGGTCTGTTTTAAAAACCTGCTTTTCTCTTTCTAATAATTGCAAGCCCATATATGCACCACCCAAATCGCCTGAAACACAAACTATATCGTTAACTTTTGCAGTATTTCTATAAACAATATTTTCATCATCACATTCTCCTATGGCAGTAATACTTAATGTCAATCCTGTTATTGATGAAGAAGTGTCTCCCCCAACAAAATCAACATTATAATTCTCACATGCTAAACGAATACCTGAATATAACTCTTCAATAGCTTTTAGGGTAAATTTACTCGACAATGCAATTGCAACTATAATTTGTTTTGGCTGAGCATTCATTGCATACACATCGGAAAAATTTACGACTGCTGCTTTATATCCCAAATGCTTTAATGGTGTATATGTGAGATCAAAATGAATACCTTCGACTAACAAATCGGTTGTAACAACAATTTTCTTGTTCTGATAATCTAATACAGCGGCATCGTCTCCAATACCTTTAAATGTTGATTTGTTTTTAATTTCAATATCTTTTGTCAAATGGCTTATCAAACCAAATTCACCTAATTCAGATATTGTTCTTATTTTATCGTCGCTCATTTAATATTAATTTTGACTGCAAAAATACAACAAACAAACAAAAAACACATATGAATGAATATGTTTTTGCATCATTCAATAAGTCATCCTTTCTGCTGTTTATTTTATTTGCAATATTTAAAACAAAACAAAAAACATTTCGTATTAAATAATACGATTTTTACAAGATTTACCTTAATGGAAAACAAAAATTTATCTATATATTTGCATATCTAAACAATAAATATAAACAAGCACATTTTTATGTCTGAGAAAGAAAAAAATATCATTAGCGAAGTCACAAACAGCGATTATAAATACGGTTTTGTAACTGATATTGAAAACGATATAATTCCTAAGGGATTAAACGAAGAAGTTATTCGATTGATTTCTGCAAAAAAGAACGAACCTCAATTTTTATTAGATTTTCGTTTAAAAGCTTATAATCAATTACTAAAAATGGAGATTCCAAATTGGGCACATTTAAAGTTACCAAAAATTGATTTACAAGACATAATATATTATTCTGCCCCAAAAGAACTAAACCCTGATAAAAAATTTGAAGATATTGATCCTGAATTAGTAAAAACATTTAACAAACTGGGTATTCCTTTAGAAGAACAAAAAATATTATCGGGCGTTGCTGTTGATGCAATTATTGATAGTATGTCTATAAAAACCACTTTCAAAGAATCTCTGGCAGAACGAGGAGTAATTTTTTGCTCATTTAGTGATGCCGTAAAAGAACATCCTGATTTGATTCGAAAATATATGGGCTCTGTTGTCTCATATAACGACAATTATTTTGCCGCTTTGAATTCAGCAGTATTTAGCGATGGGTCATTTTGTTATATTCCTAAAGGTGTAAGATGCCCTATGGAATTATCAACTTACTTCAGAATAAACGCTGCCAACACAGGTCAATTTGAAAGAACACTGATTATTGCCGATGACGATAGCTATGTAAGTTATCTTGAAGGATGCACAGCACCACAAAGAGACGAGCATCAATTACATGCTGCAATTGTAGAAATTGTTGTTAACACTAATGCAGAAGTAAAATATTCAACTGTTCAAAACTGGTATCCGGGCGACAAACAAGGCAAAGGCGGAATTTTAAATTTCGTTACTAAACGTGGCATTTGCAACGGCGACAATGCAAAACTATCATGGAATCAGGTTGAGACAGGATCAGCAATTACTTGGAAATATCCGAGTTGTATTTTAAAAGGAAATAATTCAATTGCCGAGTTTTACTCAGTTGCGGTTACTAACAATTACCAACAAGCTGATACAGGAACAAAAATGATTCATCTTGGCAGCAACACAAAAAGCAGAGTTGTTTCAAAAGGAATATCTGCAGGACACAGCAATAACAGTTATAGAGGACTTGTGAAAGTTGTAAAAAAAGCTAAAAATGTTCGAAATTATTCTCAATGCGATTCGTTGCTATTAGGTGATAAATCTGGTGCACATACTTTTCCTTATATCGAAGTTAAAAACAAAACTGCTATCGTTGAACATGAAGCGACAACATCTAAAATTGGCGAAGACCAAATATTTTATTGCAACCAAAGGGGAATTTCAACCGAAGATGCTATTGGACTTATTGTAAACGGATATGCTAAGGAGGTTTTAAACAAAATGCCAATGGAATTTGCTGTGGAAGCACAAAAACTACTTCAAATAAGTCTCGAAGGAAGTGTTGGTTAAAAAAGTATAAAGTATAAAGCTCAAAGTTCAAAGTTGAGCGAAGCGAAATCCCGAGACTTCGGGATTGAAAGTTTAAAGTAAGAGATCAAAAATTAAAGGCAAAATGGATACAAAAAAAGTCTTAGTAGCAATGAGTGGAGGTATCGACAGTTCAGTTACTGCCATGCTTCTCCAAGAACAAGGATACGATGTTCTTGGAGTTACTTTTGTTTCGTGGCTTGCTCCTGATAAAAACATTGAAGAAGCCACAGATGTTGTTGATGCTAAAATTTTAGCCGAAAAACTTAGCATTCCACATTATGTTCTCGACTTAAGAGAAGACTTTAAAAATACGGTAATAAAAAATTTTATTGATAATTATTTAGCAGGAATTACACCTAATCCTTGTGTGTTTTGTAATCCTATTATTAAATGGCAACGATTATTAGAAAAAGCAGATGAATTAAACTGCGAATTACTTGCAACAGGTCATTACGCACAAATAAGGGAAGAAAAAAACCGATTTATACTTTCTAAAGGTGTTGATGAGAATAAAGATCAATCATACTTTTTATGGAAATTAAAACAAGAACAGCTTAAAAAAACTATATTTCCTCTGGGTAAGTACAAAAAAGAAGAAATACGAGAACTTGCTAAAAAATTTGGGTTCGAATATCTTGCTCAAAAAAAAGAAAGTCAAGAAATTTGTTTTATTGCTGATGATGATTACAGAGCATTTATAAAAAATAATGTAAAAAACATTGAAAAAAAAATTGGCTCGGGTAATTTTATATCAACCGATGGTAAAATATTAGGAAAACATAAAGGACATCCATTTTATACAATAGGTCAACGTAAAGGTTTAGATATTGCTATTGGTCACCCTTTGTATGTTCTTAATATTAATGCAGAAAAAAACACAATAACTCTTGGAAAAAAAGAAGACTTATTAAAACACGAATTGTTTATTAACGAAATAAATTTAATAAAATATAAAACTTTGCCTGAAGACATCGAACTAAATACTAAAATACGATATCGCACCAAAGCAGTTTTAAGTAAACTAAGCAAAACAAACAACACTGTTAAAATAACATTTAACAATGATGTTTCTGCAATAACTCCAGGGCAGTCGGCTGTTTTTTATGAAAATGACGACCTTGTTGGTGGAGGAATTATTATTAAAAAATAAGAATTAAAAAAACAACAAACATGTTAAGTATAAAAAATTTGCATGCATCAATTGATGGAAAAAAAATACTAAACGGCATTAATCTGGAAGTAAAACCTGGTGAAGTACATGCAATAATGGGTCCAAACGGATCTGGCAAAAGCACACTAGCTTCAGTTTTAGCCGGTAGAGAAATTTTTAATGTTACTGAGGGCGAAATACTCTTTCACGGAAAAAGCATATTTGACCTTAATCCTGAAGAAAGAGCCAAAGAAGGATTATTTTTAAGTTTTCAATATCCTATTGAGATACCTGGTGTAAGCATGGTTAATTTTATGAGAACTGCTGTAAACGAACATCGCAAATATCAAAATTTAAAACCCTTATCTGCTCAAGATTTTTTAAAACTAATGCGAGATAAAAAGAAACTCGTTGATATAGATTCTCGTTTAACAAATCGTTCTGTTAACGAAGGTTTTTCTGGTGGTGAAAAAAAGAAAAATGAAATTTTTCAAATGGCAATGTTAGAGCCCAAACTTTCAATTCTTGACGAGACAGATTCTGGCTTAGACATTGATGCTCTCAGGGTTGTGGCAAATGGAGTTAATAAACTTAAAACAAAAGACAATTCCACTATTGTTATTACACACTATCAGCGTTTGCTTGATTATATTGTTCCTGATGTTGTTCACATTCTTTATAATGGTAAGATTGTTAAAACAGGCGGAAAAGACCTTGCTCTTGTACTTGAAGACAAAGGGTACGATTGGATTAAAAATGGTAATTATTAAGAAATTTTAGTATGAGTAACAAAGCTAATAAAACAACAGATAAATTGGTCGCTCTTTACGAAGATAACAAAGCCGATTTATTTGAAAATTCTTCCGATTTTATAAATCAAGAGAGAAAAATTGCCATTGATTATTTTAAGAAGACAGGAATTCCAACAACTAAAAACGAAAGTTATAAATACACTGATCTTGAACCTGTTTTTGCTAATGGCTACACAAAATTTTTTGAACGCCAAAAATTCAATGTTGAATTAAATAAAGCTTTTCAATGTCAAGTTCCAAACTTAGACACATATACTGTTTTGTTTTCGAACGGTTGGTTCTACGAAAAAAACTCAGAATATAACAGTTTACCCAAAGGTGTAATTTTACAAAGTTTCCAAAAAGCTTCGAAAGAGCATCCTGAATTAGTTGAAAAATATTATTCAAAAATTGCAAAGCCAAACGATGATAGCATAGTTTCCTTAAACACTGCATTATCTCAGGACGGTTTTTTTCTTTATGTTCCAAAAAATACCATTATTGATAAACCAATACAGGTTATTAATTTATTGCGGTCGGAAAAAGATCTTATGGTAACTCAACGAAACCTGGTTGTTCTTGACGAAAACAGCAGTGCAAAATTAATTATTTGCGACCACGCATTAAGCATTTGCCGATTTTTAACCAACACTGTTACTGAAGTTAATGTTGGAGAAAATGCAATTTTCGATTATTACAATCTTCAAAAACAACACAATCTGACAACACAATTAAGCTCTGTTTTTATTCGTCAGAAAAAAAATAGTAATGTGCTGACAAATACTCTTTCTTTGCACGGTAAATTAATAAGAAACAATGTTTCTATTTTACTTGACGATGAAGGTTGTGAGAGTAATGTTTTTGGTTTATTCTTAGCTGACAAAGACCAACATATTGATAATTACACCTTTATTGACCATGCAAAACCAAATTGCCACAGTAATGAATTGTATAAAGGAATTCTTGATGATGAAGCAACCGGTGGTTTTAACGGAAAAATAATTGTAAGACAAGACGCTCAAAAAACCGAAGCGTTACAGTCTAATAAAAATATTTTACTTACAGATAATGCTGAGATGAATACAAAACCTCAGCTGGAAATTTATGCAGATGATGTAAAATGTAGCCACGGTGCAACAATCGGTCAGATAGACGAAGACGCATTATTTTATTTACGGTCACGAGGCATTAACGAAAAAGAGGCAAGGATGATGCTCATGTATGCATTTGCTCATGAAATACTGAAAAAAATTCGCGTTGATTCTCTTGATGTTCAATTAATAGATCTAGTTGAAAGTCGTCTAAGAGGCGAATTCTCAAAATGTGATTTCTGTAATTATAATGTTAAAGCAGCAAATTGTCCGAAATAATAAAATTTACAAACTAAAAAAATGGACTTTGATATAAAAAAAATTCGCTCTGATTTTCCAATACTCAGTCATACGGTTTATGGCAAACCTCTTATCTATTTTGACAATGCAGCCACAACTCAAAAGCCTGAATGTGTAATTAATATTATTAGCGAATTTTATAAAAATTACAATTCTAATGTTCATCGCGGTGTTCATCTCTTGAGTGCCAAATGCACAGAAGCAAATGAAAATGCCCGAAAAACAATTCAAAAATTCATCAATGCAAATAGCTCAAAAGAAATAATTTTTACTCACGGCACTACAGATTCAATAAATCTTATTGCCACATCTTTTGGCGATAAATTCATTAATAAGGATGACGAAATAATTGTTTCTGAACTTGAACACCACTCAAACATCGTTCCTTGGCAATTGCTATGTGAACGCAAACAAGCAAAAATAAAAGTTTTGCCCTTTAACGAAAAAGGAGAACTCATTGTTGATAAATTAAAAAATCTCATCTCGAAAAAAACAAAATTAATCACATTAAATCAGGTCTCAAACTCATTAGGAACAATAAATCCCATAAAAAAAATTATTGAGATAGCTCATTCTAACAACATTCCTGTTATGATTGACGGAGCACAAGCTATTCAGCATCAAAAAGTTGATGTAAAAAAATTAGATTGTGATTTTTATGTTTTTTCGGGGCATAAAATTTATGCACCAACAGGCACAGGTGTTCTTTACGGAAAAGAAAAGTGGCTTGAACAAATGCCTCCATATCAAGGTGGCGGCGACATGATTGATGTTGTTACTTTTAAAAAAACGACTTATAATGAACTGCCTTTTAAATTTGAAGCAGGCACGCCAAATTATATTGGTAACATTGCTTTAGGGAAAGCTTTAGATTATGTTAGTTCTATTGGAATTAGCAATATTGCCAAACACGAAAAAGAACTTTTAGAATATGGCACACAAAAGTTAAGTGAAATTGAAAATCTAATAATTTACGGCAATGCCAAAAATAAAACAAGTGTTATTTCTTTTTTAATTAACGGAATACATCCTTACGACACAGGCATGGTTCTTGATAAACTTGGAGTTGCAGTTCGAACAGGAAATCACTGCACTCAACCAGTTATGGATCATTACAAAATTCCGGGTACTGTTCGTGCTTCATTTGCTTTTTATAATACTATTGAAGAAATTGATGTGTTGTATGAAGGATTATTAAAAGTTGTTAAAATGTTTAATTAGTCTTTGCAAAAAAACGCCAAATACTGCGTTATTCTTGTGTTGAAAACCGTTATTTACAAAAGTAGACTCCTTGATTTTCAACACTTCGAAAGCCTTGTCTTTGACATTTTCTTATCAAAGACTTAAAAATAGATAGTTTTCTTTCTGACACTAATTAATAAATTTATACAAAAAAATGACTATTAAAGACAGACAACAAGATATAGTAGAAGAGTTTGAAATATATGATGATTGGATGGATAAATACTCTTATCTTATTGAATTAAGTAAAGATTTACCAATTATTAATGAAAAGGACAGAAAAGAGGAAAATCTAATAAACGGCTGTCAATCAAAAGTTTGGTTAGATGCAAAATTTACCGACGGAAAAATTTCTTTTTCTGCCGATAGTGATGCAATAATAACAAAAGGAATTGTTGCTTTGCTTATACGTGTATTATCAGAAAGCACTCCTCAGGAAATTATTGATGCTGACTTACATTTTATTGACAAAATTGGATTGAAAGAAAATTTATCGCCTACTCGTTCAAACGGTTTATTGTCAATGATAAAACAAATGAAACTTTATGCAATTGCATTTAAATCAAAAGAATAAATTATGGAAGCAACAGAACACTCAAAAATAGAATCGGAAATTATTATTGCATTAAAACAGGTTTTTGACCCTGAGATTCCGGTTAATATTTATGCTTTAGGTTTAATATATAAAATTGATATTGACGACGATTACAATGTTGAAATTGAGATGACTTTAACAGCACCGAACTGTCCTGCTTCAACTCAAATTATTTCAATGGTAAACGAAAATGTATCATACGTACCTAAGGTTAAAGAAGTATTTGTAAATTTGGTTTTTGAACCTGCATGGAATAAAGACCTGATGAGTGAAGAGGCTAAACTAGAGCTTGGATTTTTATAATTTTTTAATAAACATTACCAATCTTTATTATTTTCTTCTCATCAAGAATTCTTATTCTTCTGCCATCAAGTTCAATTATTTTTTCAGTTTTGAATTCTGATAAAAGACGAATAACAGATTCTGTTGCCGTGCCAACCAAATTCGCTATTTCTTCTCTTGTAAGTGATATCTGAAGAATATTATTCTCATCTACACCAAAAATATCTTTTAGGATTAATAATATCTCTGCCAATCTTTCACGAACAGATTTTTGAGCAATATCAGTTATTAATTTATTTGCCGTTCCAAGCTCATTACATGCAAGTCGCATAATTTTTATTGAAAACTTCGAATTCGTTTTCACTAAATTAATAAAAACATCGGCAGGTATAAAACACAAAACAGACTCTTCAATAACCTGAGCGGTAGTACAAGCAACCTCATTACTCAACACCGAACGATAACCAATAATATCTCCTTTTTTTGCAAATGAAACAATTTGTCCTTTCCCTTCAATTCCTGTTTTATATAATTTGAGAATTCCTTGACTTATGCAAAACAATCCGGGCATTCTATTGCCCTCGTGATAAACAATATCACCACGTTTGTAAGAGTTGCAGTTCTTCTCTATCGACAACATCAACAATTCATCTTCAGATAAATTATTAAAAACAGAATCGCCCTTTAAAACACATTCAGAACAATTTGGTATTCGTCTTAAATTTCCCATTAAATAATAATCACTTTAAATTAAAACGTGCATTCAACAAAAAACAAATATAGCAAAATAAATAGCCAGAGCAAAAGACTCATAACATTTTACATCTCAATCAGATACAATCATTTTACGACAATTATTTAAACTACATACAATTACACCCTCATTATTAATTCCTTAGCAAGAAAAACGCTACATATTAAACAATATGAAAATGTTTTTTCTTCTAAACTATAAAATTAAATCATTATATTCATATATTTGCATATATGAATAAAAATTTTATTATGAAAAATAAAATTAACATTTCTTGGGATAAAGGCATGGCTTTTGAAACCGAACTAAATGGTCATAAATTAATAATTGATGCTGACGAAAAAAGTGGCGGTAATGATAGGGGCCCTCGCCCTAAAGCTTTAATGATGCTTGCTTTGGCAGGATGTACAGGTATGGATGTTATTTCAATATTAAAAAAAATGAGAGTTGATATTGAAAATTTTAATGTTAAAATTGAAGGCGACGTAACCGAAGAACCACCAAAGCATTATTATAAAATGCACATAATTTATGAATTCACTGGCAAAAGCTTGCCTATTGAAAAATTAAAAAAAGCTGTAAATCTTTCAAAAGAAAGATATTGCGGAGTAAGTGCTAATTATAGCAAAGCGATGGAACTAAGTTCTGAAATAATAATTATTGAAAAATAATGTTTCAGCACAAAGAACCTGTTAATGGTGAAAGCGTCTTCGCTTGTACCTTGCTCTCTGAAAAAATTCCGAAACAAATTTAGAAATATCTAAGTACAAGCGAAGACGCTTGCACTAGTAAAAACATGTCGTGTTTTGTATTAACCTGCATTTATTGTAGCACTGCCCGAGAAAATTGGAAGAACAATTTTTATTCCTGTAAACTTATGTTTCCAGTTTTCAAATCCTGTAAATATTTCAACATTAAACAATAAAAAAACCTGATCAAGGCCATATCCCATTTCAAAATAATCTTTGTTATCTGCTGTTTTTAAATAATTGAGATAAAGATTTTCTCTTATTAACGATTTATTCATTATTGGCAGGCGTTTTATTAGAATTCTATCATTATCGAATTTCAAACTAGCCTGAATAAAATAATCATTCGTATTATGTGAATAATAGTTCAACAAACGAAAAGACCTAAAATCTGAATTACCTGAAATAAATGATGGATGAACCTGAAAATTTTTATAATCGGAAAAATGCATATTTGTTTTGTTAAAGAATAAGCCTGTGCTTACATTATATCGCAAATAACCAATAAAACCAATGCTTTTCCCTTGATATATTGAAGCTTGTAAAAACTGAAACGATGAGCTTGAATTAAAAAAATTATTTATTCCTTGTTTATAATCAACAGTAAACCTCGGGTATTTTGAATACATCATTATCTTCATATTATTTTTAACCCTATAATAATACCTTGGCGTATAATTTATTTTAGCATTAAAAACAAAAGTTGATTGGTTTTCAAAAGCATTGGCATTTACAAAATCATTATCAGGAATATTGCTTGTAAAAACAGTGTCGAAAGGATTTGTTAAATAAAAATAAGAATTATTATTTAGCTGTTTTTTGTAATTATATTCTAATCCGGTTGTGAGCGTTAATCCGTTAACGATATCAAATTTATGCTCAAGTTTAACAAAACTTTTCTCATATAAATTTACATAATTTTGTTTTAACATAAGTGTTGTAATCATATTAACCGAAGGGAGCATGCTATTATCTCCATTAAAATCAAGAGTTTTAACACCTCCCGAAATATTTACAGAAGCACGCTTCATTGAATTATATCTATAACTAAAAACGCCTGATGCAAGCAGTTTGTTTCTAGCTGTTGAATACGAAAAATTTTGTTTTATTAATATTCTTTTTCCACTTTCATATTTCTTTTTAAAAGAAAATTGTTTTTTCAACAGTAATCCTTCTACAGTATTGTATGAAGAACTATTAAGACCAAGCAATGCACTTGAAAAAAACTCAGCATCGGCATCTTCATAAATATAAGTATTGCCAAAAAGTATGTGTATAAATTTGAATTGTTTTTTGGCTCGTTTAACAGAATCTTTATATTGCGGATTATTAAGAAGTATTGCAATGGAATCTTTATTACGATAGCTGTTTTTTTCTGATTTGCTAAGAGTAACTGGCCTTATTGAATCCCAAAAAGAGAGGTCTCTATTTTTTGCATTGTCTAAAATTGTATAATTTTCTTTTATTTCCAATGGTCTTAATTTCGCTGATGATTTTGCGTCTTTTTCCATTATTCGCTTTAATTTTCGGGCATCTCTATTTTTAAGATTTTGTTTTTGTGTGATTTTATCAACTGCTCTTTTACTTGCATTTTGGTTCTCATAAATTAACTTTCTTGCTTTCTCATCTTCATTTTTCGATTTAATTATACTATTACGAATCTGAGCCATTATTGTGTTGTCAATATTTTTATTGAGTTTTATATTCTTATAACTTACAGATGCAACATATTTATAATTTAATTTAACACCCATAACATCAACATTAGCATCAAAATTAAAACTTATTGGCATCCAGATATCTTTTTTAACGGGTGCATAAAGTTGTTTAATTATTACTGAAAACATCTTTTGTTCAAGCTCAAGATCAACACTATGAATATTCCAATAATCATCAGCAATATAGATGTAACCTGAAAACAAATCATAACCTTTTCGGCGAGGCATTACTTTTATTTTATTTATTCTTCGTCCTTGGTCAGAAAAGGTGTTCTCTAATCGGAATGTATAAACAGAAAAGGCTCTCTTATCTAAAGGTAAGATTGGCGTTTTCATTTCATTATAAAGGCTTAGAGTAATATAATCCATTGGTTCAACATTTGAATTCCTGAACGAACTCTTCATTGCCACAATTTTTTTTTGAATACCATTTGGAATGTCGTAATGAATATCTGTAATGTTTTCAAGCGTATATGATTTTCCCTCTTCAATTCCCTCCTTCTTCAAAATTTTCGTTAACAAGAAAGGTATGTTGTTAAAAAATGCAGTGCCTTTCAAATAAACCCTGCAATCGTAATAAGAAACCTGTTTAAGGTAATATTGACTCATCGCCATTGCCCTTCTCATAACATAATAAGCTGGGTCTTCTTTTTTTGCACTTACTCTGATATCGGGAATTTGAAAACTTTGTGGTTTTAAAGTAATATCAATTGTTGAAAATTTATTAGCTAATATATTAAGCTTTATTGTTTGTGTTTTATACGACAAATGTTTAATAATAATATTATAACTCCCCTCGGGCATTTTAAAACTATAGCAACCACTAGCATCTGTTGTTGTGCCCCTTGTCAACTCTTTTACAAAGACAACAACAAAAGGTACTAATTTACCAGCCTCATCCCTAACAACACCTTTAAACCCTTGTGATGTAACCTTATTACCAAATTCTTTTGTTTGTGAATAAACTCCTGTTGTAGTAATAATATTTATCAAAAATAAAGTAGCAAAAATCTTATTCATCATTTATTTCAAATCATTTACCTTCACCATAATACAATTAATAGCATTATGAATAATAATAATTAAAACATGTGTTGTAAGTGAAACGGTCAACTTATAAAATTGTTACTTCTATCGAAATCTATTCATCCTCAACATAACCCAACACAGCATTAGAAACAGCTCTTGGCTTAAAAGGTAGCGAATAAATATTAAAAAAAAATTAAATCCACCTAGATTAAACAAAAAAAATTATAAATTAGCATTGTGTATAATCTGATTTTTTTCTTTACATTGAATTCTCAAATTTGCTTATAAAAATATTAATTTAAATCTTATGCAACAAAAAACAACATCTTATTCTGTCTATAAACTTATAATTCCTTTTTTTCTTATTGCAATAATTGTTCTTTCTTCTTGTAAAAAAAACGAAATATTACCTGATGAAATAAAAACATATATTCATATATCACATACAAGAACAGATAAAAATCCATATATGGACATCATTGTTGAAAATATGAATTTTAAAAAATTCGATATGTTGTGGTTTGGTGGTGATATGGCTACATTAACTTCAGCAGATACGGTAACAATGCAACATGTTGATAGTATATTTAATTTAGGAGATGAAAACACATTATGGTCATTAGGTAATCATGATTATACTAATTTAGATCTTATTCAGAATTTTACTCACAGACCTAATTATTACACCTTTCATAAAGATAAAATAACTTTTTTTGTAACAGACACTCAAGACAGTCTAAGTAATCTGGTTAATGAACAGAAAGCATTGTTTCAACAAATTGTTGATACGATTCAGAATTCAAATTATTTTATTCTTTTACACCACAAATTAATCTGGATGTATGGCAATCCAAATTTAGAGCCGCTCATCAATTCTGTTTCAAATGCAGGATTGGGTAGCTGTTTTTATTGCATTAATCCAAACAACTTTTACTCCGACATTTACCCTGGTCTAGTTGAAATGAAAAAAAGAGGAATAGAAGTTATTTGTATTGGCGGGGATATCGGATTTAATACAAAAAAATTTGAATATAAAACTAAAGATGGAATATATTTCCTTGCTTCAGGAATTAATTCAGGAGATCCCGACAATAAAATTCTTATTTTTAAAAATAATTTAACTACAAATCAATTAAAATGGCAATTCAAGCTATTGTCTGATTATCAGTAAATACACTTACACATCCTCAACATAACCCAACACAGCATTAGAAACAGCTCTTGGCTCGGGAGGTAATGAATAAATATTACTTTCGTAATTATGATTATATGGAGAGATATTTAATGTTTTATCATCAACAACTAGAGTACTGCTACCGCCCGGGTCAAACCCCATAGCTTTCACTATGTCAAATTTCAACATTATATCTGCCATATCAATATGTGTAGCACCAACAGATTCTCTAATTCGTCCATTTATTGTCAATACACATAAATTTCCTTTTTTATCAATTCCAACAGCAATTTTAGGCCCTCTCATATCTGTATAATCTAATCTTGCAGCTTGGGTTTTTATTGAATTTTTTGTTTTCCATCCTTCTCTAATCATATTAAGAACATTCTTACCATGATTAACCAACATTGGTCCTGCTTCAACGGCATGTTGAATATTTTTCAATCCTTTAATTTTAATAGTTAGTTTCTTGCCAATCTTATCCCACGATTTTGGAAACTTCTTTTCTGGGAAAGAAAGAGTAATCCCAACAGGTATAATTTTAACTTCTTCGTTCTGTTTTGTATGAATAACTTCTTTAATTGTATTTCCGGCTAACCTAACAACTACGCGTCCATTTCCTTCAATACTTTCTTTTTCGTGTAATAAATCATAATATGCAATATTATTTTCGGGTATTATCATATTATAACTATCTGAAGATAATTCAATTGTTTTTTTCGAATCAGAAATTGTAATTCCTTTACTTGCATTAACCCTTTTAATATCTATAGAGCCATCTTTATAAATTAACAGTGCTGGTTTATTAAACAAAGGAGGACTAACTAATTTACCATCAGAAATAAGCAATCCAAGAGGAGAGCCAATATAAGATTCGGGCAAGCCTAATTTACCAACAAGCTCTGCATTAAGAATATATCCACCATTCCAAGCAATTCTTGTATTCTTTTTAAATTCCTTATTAAACTCTTTTACAAAAGTTGTTACTTTTTTAGTTTTGTCAATGCTTGTTTTAATAACAAAGCCCCATTTTTTGTCATTTAAATTAACTTTAGCAATAACTCCGTTCCATGGCATACCATCTTTATATAAACCACTTACAAATGAATATTCGACATCTTCTTTTTCGGTTTTATTCTTTTTTAATTTAGCCAGCACTAAGCTAATTGGCGAACCATTTTGTTCTGCATCTTTTTTTAATATTGAAAAAATTTTCTCTTCGCCATGTTCTTCACAGAGATTTTTAAACAAATCACTTTTTAATGTTTCGCTAAAATTTTTTGATGTTTGAATAGGAGTTGGATAAGCTAAGGTTGTCCTCATTCCTGCAGGAACGTATTGTATATAACCACTATCTGAAGGTATCCCCATAAAATTAGCAGTTAATTCATTCGTAATTTTACCAATATGAAACCTATCAATATCAACAATATCTGTCATTAAAGCTGCATTACGACGTACAGAAATAATAAATCCATTTTCATCTTTTATTTGATGTAAAATTTTTAAAGCTTCCTCTCCTATCTGAGGAAAATGAATTCCCACACTATATTGCTCACTACTAACAATTCTAATTATCTTCTTTTCATACAAAAGTGTTAATTCTTTATCATGTCCACCAATAAAATAATTTGTTATGTCTTTAATTGTTAACCACTTACCTAGACGGTTTTTTTGAGCAAAAATGTATATTGGCGCAATTGGTTTTTTAAAATCTGTAATATGTTTCTCTGTTAATTCATCATTTATTGACAATTTTAAACGAGCTCTCACAGGCTGCAATGCAAAAAATTCCAATTCGTATTTAATATACTTTCCGGGGAAATAAGCAATGGGCAAATTAGCTTTTAACTTCTCAATTAATTTATATCTATCGTCAATTGCAAGATAATAGCTTGATGTTAATTGCGATAATGCCAAATTCCAGTCGGTAAAAAAATGCGAACTTTGAATAACTTGTTTACTATGACTAGGCTTAATAATTTGAATATACATCATATTTATAAGCCCTGTTAACTCCTGAAAAGTAAAATCTTGATAAGGATAATAATTCTTATTTCGATGTCTGTATGAAAACGAATGGTCGTGCCTTATAGAGACCTCCCCTTTTTTATAATTAAAAATATTATCGACAGCATTATAAAAACTAAAAATTGTTTTTTTAGGGACTTCCTCAATATTGGGATTATAATTACATAATTTATAAGCAAAATCAAAAGTACGTCCTCTTATTTTTTGCTGCTCGGCTCTAAAATAACTTGGGTCAATAAGCGATTTTAGATAAATCATAAAAGCTAATCGTCCATATCCCGGCAAATATTGCCTGTTTTCATCATTAATAATACTTTTTAAATCATCATTAGTAAATTCTACTATGTTTTTATATTCGCTTAATGATTTTTTAGCTGTTTGAATAGATTTAGTATTTGGTTTTAATTGCAAATACAACTTATAAAAAATATCTTCAAAATTTTTCGACAACGATTCTATACTATATCTTTTTTGAACAACATTTTTATTTTGTTCAATCTCATCAATAAATTTATGTGGAAATAATACTCTTAATATAATATCATGAACATGTTTGCTTGTTATTTCTTTCCCAACGAACTCAATTACTTTAAGCCTTTCTTTTTCGGGCAAATGCTCACCAATTACTTCTGAATAAACATTCTCGGGGTAATATCTTCGGCAAAAAATTGGCACTCCGGCTGCTGCAGCCTCAATTATTGGCAAGCCCCGCCCCTCGGTTTTACTAGGCAATAAAATTAGCGAAGCAATGCTGTATAAATTCGGAATATTTATTGGTTCTTTAAATTTCAGTTTAAAGTGTTCTTTGTCAAGCTCACTAAACATAAATGCCAAATGTATTCTTTCGTGAAATTCCTGAGGAATCTCATCTGCCATCTCATAAAAATGAACTAACAATTTATTAAAATAGCTATACTGTCCGAGAGGAATTGGTCCGGTAACAAGTATTGTTAATTTTAGTTGTGACGATTCTTTAAATTTATTTATAAAAATTTTATTGTTAAATAATTTTTTAACAAGAGAGAATCCTGTTTCAATTCTTTTTCGTGAAATAATTCTTGTTGGCTGCAAAAACATGATGTTCTCATCCGTAAAACCATTTGCAATTTTTGACTTCCCTCCTAATTTGAGCAAAATAGGTTCAGGATTCTCTGGATCGACAAGCGATGAATTTATTACATCTTTAACAGAATAGGCAATTAATGAATCTTGATATCTGCTTAATATTTTTTTAATTTGAATAAATGTGTTTATTTTTTCACGTTTTGTGATATTAAGGTATTCTTGAGTATCAACAGCTGTTCCAAGTTCAGCTACGTTAGCAGGATTATGACCGTTTTCACATATTAAATGCCGAGTCTGTCGTTTATTAATATTTATTGAAACCCACGAACGAGATTCCCATGGGAACAGAACTTCAATCTGCGAAAAGAATTCTCCCACATCGGAATTTTTGAAAAAGAAATCGCGTGGTCCTTCTTTCGCTTTTTTATTTTTTATATCAACCTCTTTGCTACCGCCCTCCCAGTAATAATCATGACTGTTATTCAATACAGGAATGCCAAGATATTCAGAAACCAAAACTGTTGCAAGGCTTAAAGATACATTTCCCGGATTTGAACAAATATTTATTAAATAAAGCAATCTTATATTGTTTTCTTCAATATAATTACCTAGTTTTCCGGCAATAATTAAAACCTGTTCCCAAAATTTTATAATTAAAGCATTATACTCTTTGCTGCCACGCTCAAGTTTTGTGAAGAAAAAATCTTTGTATAATGTCCAATCGTCAAAGCCTTTTATCTCTTCAATTTCGAGTTTTTTTACATCGGGTTGAATAAATTCATCTGCCTCAGGGTGTATTTCTCCTGCAATATAGTGCATCGTGCTTTGCGGAAAAAACTGACGAAATATACGTGCATACTTATCAACTTCAATTGTAACTCCGTCTATTGAAAAATAAAAAGTAATAAATGCTATTGCAGATTTGTTTAATTCTTTTTTAAAATCATTGAATGTGCCGTTATATTTTGCTGTGGGTATTGGCTTTTCTTCTTTTACCCTGTCAATAAACAAACCTAAATCAAACCAGGTGTTAATTTTTTCATTTTTTAATTGTCTTAGCATCTCTTTTACAGCCATTCTTTGCTCCATAATTTCTCCTTTTTATTTTCCCGAAATAAATTTAATAAAATTTATGGGTTTTTTTGGATTTTTGAAGAATATTTTTATTAAAAAATTGTTGCTGGAAATAAAAATCTTTATCAACAAATGAATATGGCATATTATTTGTTTGAACAAACAATAGTTCTCTTTTATAAACAATTAATTAATTTAAACTTTTAAAAATGAAAAAAATATTTTTAACTTTAGCAACACTCAGTTTTTCTTTACTTGTTATATCACAAGAAGTTACAAAACAAAAAGAAGTTGGACTGGCTTTTCGCAATTTAGACAATTTTGGTTTTACCTTTAAAACAGGAACAAACAACTCTTTATGGAGGTTTAATACTCTCTTTATTAATGGTGATAATATTGATGAAATAGAGGATAGTTTAACAACTAAAAGAAAATCTATGGGATTTGGTATAACAATTGGTAAAGAATACAGAAAAGTTATAGTAAAAAATTTGGAATTTAGATATGGGGCTGATTTATCATTTAACTATCGTTATTCAAAATATGATTATGATGATAAAACTATAAATAATTTTGATAATTCAAGTGAACAAACAAAATATACACCAGGAATAAATTTAGTGCTTGGCATTAATTATGTCTTTAATAATAATCTTATTGTAGGTGCAGAGGTCTTGCCATATTTTAGTTATTCAACAGGCTCTGTAACAAAAAAGCATTCTTCTGGCGATAAGATTAAAAGTGATCTTTCACAATTTAATTATGGATTGTCAAACACTTCAGTTTTAGTGTCTTTAGCTTATAGGTTTTAACAAAAAAACAATTTCTACAATGTTAATTTTTTTATCAAATTAACAATTTGTTTTTTTGTAAATGTCAACCCACAAACAATTGCAGTTTATTAATTTACGAAATAAATTTAGTTGGTTGTTTGTGGTTTAACACTGCTGTTATAAAGTACTTAGAACTACTTGCTAATAGCAAAAAATTTAATTGAATTAGGCTTTTAATCAATACCATCTAAGGTCTTCATTCTGTCCGCCAGCTGGCGGATCAGAATCTGTTTTTATCAATAATTGTTTTTTTAAGTAGATGCCTAAACAAATTCGGCATGAATATGGTATTTTTATCATTAAACATAAGCGGTTGAATAGCCTAAAATTGGTATTGTTTTAGTTATTTGTTATGTGCTTAATTTACAAATACTTATATTATAATAATCGGAATTTACTAGCTAATAAGCTACCTATTCATCCTTTTTCACTGCCTGAATACCTTCTTTAGCTTTTGCATAATCGGGATGTTCGAGAAGTTGTTTAAAATTTTCGGGCAAAAAAGCCTAATATAAAAACAATTAAAATTTTCAACCGCTATATTCTAAGAAAGAAATATTTTTCTTTCTTAGAATTAACAAATTATAATTATCATATACAATCTCAAAAATTTTAGAATTTCTATATTTATTCACTTCCCTTGCAAAATCATTTTTTACCAAAGGGTAAGTACTTCTTTTTTTACAAATTAGAATAATATATTTTGCATTTTTTACAATCGGAAAGTGATATATTTTTTCTCTAAACGCCAAGTGCGGTGCCAAGCAAGAACTAACAGAAATTATTTCATCCTCAGGAATATATCTAATTGCTTTATAAATTTTAGAAAGATTTAAATTTGGTTGATAATGCCTTTTATTGTAAAATACCGTATTTGTTTTATCATACCATTTAGAGGTTCTGTTTTCAAGTTTAGAAAAACTCATAAACAATGTTAATAATGTAATTCCTATTGCAATGATCTTTTGTTTTTTATATTTTTTTACACTTTGAATAAAATCAATCAAAATAAGGCTTAATATTGGAACAAATTCAATAGAATATTGTCCATTTATACCCCAGAAACCATAATTATTGGATAAAAATTTTTGTGCAAATAATGGTATCATCATAAGTAAATAAACCGGCCTGAAAAATAAAAGAATACCTCCAGATGCAAGAATCATTAGGTATGTTTCAAGTTTAATTCCAGAATAAAGGTTGTCGGGAAGGGTGTTTCTAAAAAATATTGAAACAAAATAAGATGGGTTATGAATAATGTTTGAAAATATTTCTACAATTGAGCTTCCTAAATACGAATATCTACTAAATTGCAAATTACTATTTACTCCTTGAAGTAAAGGCATAACAAAAAAAATAACAATTACTCCATAGACTATGCAAAAAACAGCAGCAGGTATTTCAAATTTAATATACTCTTTACTATATTTTTTTCTGTTTTTTATCATTAAACCTATTATCACAAAGAACAACCAAATAGCCATAACTTCTTTACAAAAAAGAATTAAAATCAAGAATATAAAGGAATAAATTAATTTTCGTTTTTCAAGGTAATATATAAACCACATAACCAACATAGCCCCAATAACATTATTATGAAAGCCAACAGACAAAGCTGAATATATTCCCCAAATACTAAAAAAATGAATACAGACTATAAAGGGGATAATAGAATTATCATCAAATTTAAATTTAGCATATTTATAAGAGGCAAGCCCCCCCATAAGAATTGCAAATATTTGAATAATAAGTAAAGTGTATGAACCAAACAGATAATAAAAAGGTGAAAACAAAATAGTTATTAAAGAAAAATGTGTTCCAAGAAACAACATTTCTTTCCCAGAAATTCCTAATGTATAATATGCTTGTTTAAAATGTGAAAAATTAAAAATAGCATGATTGAACATCCCAAAATCGAGAGCACAAGTTCTTAATTGATAATGATTTACAATAGATATTGAGCCGAATATTATAGCAAATAATACAAATACTGATATTAGTTTTATATTATATTTTCGTTTTTTAATTTCTTTAGTTTTTTCAAAACACATAACAAAAAAAATTATTAATTATGAGAAATCTTTAGAATATTCTTTTACAACAGCATACGAATTATCTGTTGAAAAATCATCAACAATAATTATTTCCACTTTTTTTACAAAATCAGGATAAGAGATACTATTAAGTTCTTTTAAAACTTCTTTAATTAAATTCTCTTGTATGGGTAATTATATTTTAAACAAAAATGGCATGATTTTTATAATAAAAAGATAACTTCGTTAGGTCAATTTATTAATAACCAAAAAGAGCCCCCATGTGTTTCAATATTTTTACATTCTAAATTTTCCCAAATTGGCTTAAGAATCTCTTTCAGTTCAGAATCTTTGCTAATAAAATAATTAGGAAGTATTGGTTTGTATTTATCAATGTTTGCTAATAAATAAGCAGCTAACATATATTGCTCAGAATAAAATCTATTACACATAAATTGAGGATAATCATAGGGAAGATATATATCGTGAATATGAACAATAACACCTTTAGGTATTTTTGGAAATATTTCAGTAAAAAAAACTGTAGCATCCGAATTTGGCAATATCCTATGTGAATTATCAATAAACAAGATATCATTTGGCTTTAAATCAAAAATAAACTCAAAATCAGATTTCTCAAGAGGTTTTCTAATTATTTCGTCAGAAATTTGATCAATTTCTGCTCTGGGATAAGGATCTAAAGAAGTGATTTTTGTACTTAACGAGTTGTCTTTAATTGCTTTATATGCAACTTTTGTTGAATAGCCGGAACCTATCTCAACATAATGTTTTGGCTTAAATTTATTAATAAGTGAATAAAGTGCGACAATATCTAATCCCGGCAAGAAACCATTGTTCCAACACGGATTAATATTATTTGTTTCTTCATCACAAACTTTGATAGAAGAAAAAATATCTTTATAATTTAAAAATTCTTTTAACAGGGCTGAATAATCATTTTTATATCTGTCAATTAAGTTATATAGAATTTCGTGTGGCGGTTTACCATGCCCAAAACGAGCTTCGAATTTAACAGGATATTCTAAAAATAGGGTTTGGTAATGTGGAGATAAAAATTTGTATATTTTTTTTACTAAATTCATAATATTTATTTTTTTTAAAGATAAAAGAATATAATCATAATACTAAAAAAAGGGAACAAAATTTGCTCCCTTTTTTAGTACTAGTCATACACAAAAAAAAACACTCACACAAACGCTTGCCAATGGGCAAGAAAAAAAAACTTAAAATTCAAGTCAAAAAACCAAACAAAAATTTAACCAATAATGTTTTATAAAAAATATTACTTTTGTATAATAATTATTCATTCAATTATGATAAAGAAAATTAGAACTACTTTGCCCTTATTGTTTATTTTTTATTTTCTATTGTTGCAAGCATGCCAAGAAAACAAAACAACAATTAAACAAGAACATTTTTTTTGCGATGCTGAAACAATAAGCTCTAATGGAAAATATTTTATATCAAACAACATTCGTTTTAAAGCAAATAATGCGAGAAGTTCAGACTATGCACATTCCGGTAAATACTCAATAAAACTAGACCAGACCCAACAGCATGGAATGGCTCTTGAAATAACTGGAATAAAACATGAAGAGCATTACCGGGCAAGCGTTTGGCAATATGGCAATAATGGCATGTTGGTTGCTTCGAATTCCTCCTTTTGGGTGTCTGAGCGAAACAATAATCTTTCTGACACAATAGGTTGGCATAAAATTTCTATCGATTTTTTCATTCCTCCGCATAATGCAGAAAATAAAATAAAAATTTATCTATGGAATCCGGATTCTGTTCCTTCATATTTTGATGATTTAAAAGTTGACAAAATACCTCCAAAACAATACCCTGAATATAGACAACAAGCATTACGCATTTATGTTGACGAAAAAAACATATCAAACTTAAAAGAAAAAAGAAAAAAAGCTTTTGAGAAAAAAATTCTTGAAACAGACGACAGCAGTTATGTTAATGCAATAGTTTTTTGGGGAGGCAAAGACATGAAAGCAGAAATTCGATTAAAGGGAGATTGGCTTGATCATCTAAGAGGCGATAAATGGTCGTTCAGAATAAAACTTAAAAAGAAAAAAACATGGAAAGGCATGCGAACTTTTTCTATACAAACTCCCGAAGCCCGTTATTTTATTGATGAATGGATGGCACACAAAATTTTCGAAAAAGAAGGTCTTTTAACAACCAGATATAATTTTATTCCTGTATATCTGAATAACAAAAACCTTGGCTTATATGTATATGAAGAACATTTTGAGAAGCAACTTGTTGAAAACAAAAGACGACGAGAAGGACCAATTTTAAAATTATCAGAGAACCAACTGTGGGCTTCACGTATAGCAAAACAAGAAAACAACTTCCCTTCATTTGAAGCCAGCAAGATAACTGCTTTTAAAAGTAGCCGTATTCTTAAAAATTCTACTTTGCTTAATAATTTTATTGATGCACAAAACCTAGTTTTTGAATACAAATATGCAACAAATAAAGCTTCTGAAATATTTGATGTTGATAAACTAGCAAAATATTTTGCTCTAGCTGACTTAACTCGTGCTTATCATGGTTTAATTTGGCACAACCAGCGTTTTTATTACAATCCGGTAATTTCGAAACTTGAATTTATTCCTTTCGATTGCTATTGCGACAAAGGTGTTATGCAATGGACAAACCGACCAATTTATGGCAATTACAATATTGGGAATGTAAGAAGACAAAACAATGGGGTTTTTATGATTGACTATCTGTTTTCAGATAAAACATTTGTGAAAAAATATTTTTTTTATCTTCAAAAATATTCTAGTAAAAAATATCTTAATTCAATTTTTGCAAAATTTAAAACAGATATAAAAAACAATGAAGCTCTTATTCAAAAAGAATTTACCGACTATAAATATGATTATAATTTTCTTACAAAAAATGCTTTTGAAATAAGAAAATCTCTACCTGAATACAAACAAAAAGTTAAAAAAAATTACTTCAATTTTATTAATAAGGTTGATACTGTTAAACAAAAAGAATACAAGGCTCAGTATGATAAAGCTTTGCCTTCTTGCTTTATTAATGCATATAGCGAACAAACAAACAAAGTAAGCATAACGAATTATTACCCCGGCGACATTGAGCTTGTTGGCATCAGTAATAATCAAAAATTAATTACCACTCTATTCAAGCCAAAAGTATTAATAAACTCATATAATGATTCGTTGCACCAAACAACAATTAATGTTGACACTAGTATTGCAAAATATTTATTTTTTGTTGTTAAAGGAGAATCCGACATTTTTAATATCCCAATTTTTCAATGGCAATCGCCCAAAAAATGCAATCCTCAACAAAAACTAACGAATAACAATGATTTTAAAAGAAATCGAATTTTTCATATTTCAAAAAAGAAAAATTTAATTGTGAAAGCCGGTAATTACACAATTAAAAATCGCATTATTATACCTGCAGGTTATAAAGTTATTTTCAAAGCAGGTGCAAACCTAAATTTCATTAACCATTCATTTTTCTTATCATACTCACCTGTTTTTATGCAGGGTCTGCGAAAACACCCTGTTACTATTAAATCAACCGATGGAACAGCAATGGGTTTTACCGTTTTACAGGCAAAAGAAAAATCGTTTATTAAAGATGCTGTTTTTGAGAACCTAAACACCCTAAATTACAACAATTGGAAATTAACAGGCTCGGTTACCTTTTATGAATCAGATGTTGAAATAACAAGTTCGTTGTTTAACCACAACAACTGCGAAGATGCCTTAAACATTGTTCGTTCAAATTTCTTTGTTCATAATTCTTCGTTTGACAATATTTTTGCTGATGCTTTTGATTCTGATTTTTCAAAAGGCAAAGTTTTAAAAACTTTTTTCTCTTATATTGGGAACGATGCAATAGATTTTTCAGGCAGCAATATTATTATTGACGATTGCGAAATAATAAATGCCAGCGACAAGGGCATTAGTGGTGGAGAAAATTCACAATTAAGAATCAATAATGTTAACATATTAAACTCAAATATTGCATTTGCATCAAAAGATTATTCTTTTCTTGATATTACGTCTTCGTCTATTACGAACTGTAATTATGGCATTGTAATTTATAAGAAAAAGCCCGAATACGAACCGGCATCAGTTAAAGTAGACAAATTAAAACATCTTAATATCAATAAATTATATTTAATTGAAAAAAAATCTAAGTTAATATCAAAAAACGATACTACCTTTGGTTTTGAGAAACATGTGTTTGAAAAACTTTATAATTAATTTATTGAAAGAAATTAACGAAATATTAAGCACCTACGAATCTGTCTCTTTAAAAGAAATTGACAGAGTAAAGTTTATGAAAAGGACTGACACTAAATTTGTTTTTCCTATTCAGAAACTTTCAAAAATTTTAAAAGACGCAAAACCCTTTTATTATATTTTAGAGATTGATAACAAACGAAGCTTAAAATATGAAACGACATATTTTGATACCGATGATTTTTCAATGTATATTGCTCATCAAAACGGAAAATTAAATCGTTACAAAATAAGATCTCGTAAATATATCAACACACAAGACAGCTTTTTAGAAATTAAATTTAAATCGAACAAAAACAAAACAATTAAGAAACGTATTAAAACTAATGATTTTTTTTCAGAAGCTTCTCGTGATTTTATTAAAAAAAATTCTCCCTATTCATTAAACGAGCTAAAAGCTAGGGTTGAAACAAAATTTTCGAGAATTACTCTGGTTAGCAACAAATTTGATGAACGATTAACCATTGATTTTAATTTGTCTTTTGAAAATAATAAAAAAATTGATAAATTACCTTTCTTATCAATTGCAGAAGTTAAGCAAGAAAAATTTTCTTCTTCGTCTGAATTTATCAAAATATTAAAGAATTACGGAATTCGACAAATGTCATTAAGTAAATATTGCACAGGCATAAATTTATTATACAAAAATCTTAAACAGAATAGGTTTAAACCACGATTATTAACATTAAAAAAATTAAGTAATGATAGCTGAAATATTGTTAAAACAGGCTAGTCTATTTGGAATAGAATTAATTAACACCAAAGATTTCTTGGAACTTCTTATACGATTTTCTTTAAATCTTATAATAACCGTAATTATAGCTAGATACCTCTATTATTCAATTACAAAACGAAAAGATTATTTGTTCTCGTATGTTATTATAGGAACAATGACTTTTTTAATTTGTTACCTTTTGTCGAATGTTAAACTACAAATGGGATTTGCTTTGGGATTATTTGCTGTGTTTGGAATTATTCGATACCGCACAAACCAGATACGAATAAAAGAAATGTCATATCTTTTCTTGATTATTGGAGTTTCGGTTATTAATGCTCTTGCAAACAAAAAAGTTAGTTATGCCGAATTAATTTTTACTAATGTGGCAGTAATTGGAATAACTTATTTTTTAGAAAATGTATGGCTTCTTAAGCATGAGACAAGCAAAACAATTATTTATGAAAACATAAAATTAATTAAGCCACAAAAACGAAATTTATTAATTCAGGATCTTGAGAAACGAACAGGTTTAGTAATTAGTAGAATTGAAATTGGGAGAATTAATTTTTTAAAAGATACTGCCAGAATAAAAATCTTTTTCTTTCGTAGCGAGCAAAAAGACTGGAATGTGTTTGATGAAAATGAAGATGAAGAAAACATTCGTATTGATGATGACGATGATTAAAAAAAAAGGCTGTCAAATATTTGACAGCCTGTAATTTTTTCGTATTTATATTAAAAAATATATCTTACAGAAACAGCTCCAACATTGCCCCAAAAGCCTGAGTAACCAACAATATTTAATGCCGGTTTCCAATCTAAACTTATGTTAATTGGAATTTCTTTAATATTATATTCTATTCCTAAAACACCATCAACACCAATAACTGTGTAGCTTTCGTTATCGCTAGCCCAATTAACATTACTACCATCCCAAAAACCGATATGTGCTCCAGCACCATAATACCAATTTAAACGAGGCGTTTTGAATGCCTGTTTGTGAATTTCATACAATGCAGTAATATTAAACCCTTGCCAACGAGTTGACAATATGCCTTCATAAGCAATATTTTTACTAACAAACTGTTTTGCTGTTAAGCCATTTGCCATACCACCTCTTACACCAATAGCGGTTTTATAATCTTGTGCATTTGCTGAAAAACCACCAATTAAAATTACTGAAAATAATAACAAAACAAATTTTTTCATACGTTCATTTTTTAATTATTAATTTATAAAAAACAATGATGAATCAGATTGTCCTGATTTTTGCAAAAAAAACACTTATAACAAATAAATTAATTATTCCTTTATTGAAAAGTCAGAACAAATAATGGGAACCTTCTGATTAACACGTAGATTCACGTTATAATTATAACATATATACAAATATAAACGTTTATATTTGTATTCGCCTAAAAAACATTTAAATATCTATAGGACTTGAAACTTTTTGTTTAAGAAGAGCCATATCTAAAACATCAATAATATTTTTCACATAATGGAACTTCAAACCTTTAACATAAATATCTTTTATTTCAGAAATATCTTTTCTGTTATCTTCCGACAAAATAATTTCTTTAATATTTGCACGCTTTGCAGCTAATATTTTCTCTTTAATTCCACCCACTGGTAGCACTTTACCTCGAAGAGTTATTTCACCTGTCATGGCTAAATTTTTCTTCACTTTTCGTTGAGTAAATGCTGACGCTAACGATGTTACCATTGTCACACCTGCAGACGGGCCATCTTTTGGTATAGCACCTTCGGGAACATGAACGTGAACATTCCATTTTTCAAAAACATCTTCGTTAATATTCAATTTTTTTGAATGTGCTTTCAAATATTCGAGAGCGAGAATAGCAGATTCTTTCATTACATCACCCAAATTTCCTGTTAATGTAAGAGTTCCTTTCCCTTTGCTCAAACTTGTTTCTATAAACAAAATTTCACCACCAACAGATGTCCATGCTAATCCTGTAACTACTCCTGCAAATTCATTACCTTGATATTTATCTCTTGAATATTCTTGCACTCCAAGCAATTTGTTTAAATCCTCAATTGAAATATTTGGATTATATTCTTCTTTAAATGCAATTTTTTTAGCTGTTCGTCTCGTTAATTTTGCTAATTGTTTATCTAATTCTCGAACTCCAGATTCTCGAGTATAATTTTCAATAATATTCTCAACAACTTGTTTCGATAATATTAATTGTTGTTGTTTTACTCCGTGAGCTTCAAGTTGCTTTGGTATTAAATGTCGTTTTGCTATTTCTATTTTTTCTTCAACAATATAACCACTCATTTGTATCATTTCCATTCTATCGCGCAAAGCAGGGCTAATTGTACTCAAAGTATTTGCAGTTGCTATAAACATTGCCTTTGACAGGTCATAGTCGAGGTCAAGAAAATTATCATGGAAAGTTGAATTCTGCTCAGGGTCAAGCACCTCTAGCAATGCAGAAGAAGGATCGCCATGATAATCATTCCCTACTTTATCAATCTCATCAAGAATAAAAACTGGGTTTGATGTTTTTGCTTTCCTTATATTTTGGATTATTCGTCCAGGCATTGCACCAATATATGTTTTACGATGACCGCGAATTTCTGCTTCATCGTGCAAACCACCAAGAGACATTCTTACATATTTCCTATTCAAAGATTTTGCAATTGATTTACCTAGAGAAGTTTTTCCAACTCCCGGAGGGCCATATAGGCAAATAATTGGGGATTTTAAATCTCCTTTTAATTTCAATACAGCAAGATGTTCTAAAATACGCTCTTTGACTTTATCCAATCCATAATGGTCATTATCTAAAATCTTTTGAGCATTTTTTAAATCAAAATTATCTTCAGAGTATTCATTCCACGGTAATTCGAGCAAAATCTGCAAATAATTTAACTGCACAGAATATTCACCCGCAGCCGGATTCATTCTTTGAAGTTTGTTTCTTTCTTTGTTAAAAAGTTCTTCAACTTCTTTGCTCCACTTTTTATCTTTTGCTTTTACCTTCAGTTCCTCAACTTCTTGCTCTAAAGGGTTCCCTCCTAATTCATCGCGAATAGTCTTCATTTGCTGATTAAGAAGAAATTCTCTTTGTTGCTTATCAAGTTCCGATTTCACTTTTGATTGAATATCGTCTTTTAGCTCAAGCATTTGAAGCTGAGTAGAAAGATACTCTAATAAAGTAATAGCTCGTTTTTTTAAATCATTTGTTTCAAGTAAATTCTGTTTGCCTTTAATTTTTACATCAGTATTTGAACAAATAAAATTGATTAAAAATGTGCTGTCGCTAATGTTTTTTAGGGCAAAAATACCCTCTTGTTGAACATTTGTTGACAGCTTAATAATTTTTATTGCCAAATCGCGAACAGATCCAATAATAGCATCAAACTCTTTGTCGTTTTTCTTTGCTTTAATATCATTTAATTCTTTTACCGAAGCTGTAATATAGGGCTTAACCGACTCAATTTTTTGTATCTCAAAACGTTTCTTGCCCTGAATAATAACCGAGGTCGTATTGTCAGGCATTTCAAGAATTTTTATAATCTCTGCTGCTGTACCAACCTTATAGATATCTTTTTCTGTAGGGTTTTCAACATTCTTGTCAATTTGTGTTACTGTACCAATAATTTTGTCTTTTTTAAAAATCTCTTTTATCAACTTCAAAGATTTCTCTCTGCCAACAGTTATAGGTACAACAACACCCGGAAAAAGAACCGCATTTCTTAAAGGTAAAATAGGTAACTTTTTAGGCATTTTAAATTTCCCCATATCTCCATCAAAATCAGTTATTATTGGAACAATCTCAGGTGCATTATCATCTCCTGATAATAATATATTCTTAAAATCTATTTCTTCAATATTACTCATAAAACATAAAAAAATTTATTTGTCAATTTGACAGATAAATGTAAAACAATAAATTTATTCATTCACTCAAAACTAAAAATCTCACGATTGTATAAACCAATCACAAGCAAGGATAAACTCCTTATTATTAAACAACAACCTTATTCTCTTCTCTTTTTAGATTGTTATTTTTATTTTTTTACATAGAACTTATCTATGTTGTTTGTCAATAGTTATGCCAAAATTATTTAAAATTCCTATACTGTTCTGTTATATTAAAAATGTGTGATAATATTTCTTTGTCAACATCTTTAAGTTTAACATTTCGTCGTGCCATTACTTTCTCCGCAACCTGAAACACTTTATTTAATCGATAAGTCATAAAACCACTTGTACCACCCCATGCAAACGAGGGTATAAAATTTCGTTGAAACCCAGAACCAAAAATATTTGCACTAATGCCAATAATAGTACCGGTATTAAACATTGTATTTATTCCACATTTTGAATGGTCTCCCATTATTAATCCACAAAACTGCAAACCGGTATCAGCAAAATGATTTGTTTTGTAATCCCACAATTTCACGCTTGCATAATTATTTTTTAAGTTCGAATTATTACTGTCAGCTCCAATATTACACCACTCACCAACAACAGCATTTCCTAAAAATCCGTCGTGAGCTTTATTTGTATAACCAAAAAATACAACATTGCTTAACTCGCCACCAACTTTAGAATGAGGACCAACTGTTGTTGGACCGTAAATTTTAGCTGACATTTTAACAACCGAATGTTCACACAAAACAAAAGGGCCTCTTATAACTGCACCTTCCATAACTTCGGCGTCTTTGCCAATATAAACGAAACCTGTTTGGGCATTTATTGTTACAAATTCAAGTTTTGCTCCTTGTTCAATAAAAATATTTTCTTTACCAATAACATTATTTGTTTTACTTATTGGCTGACTTTTTCGTCCTTTGGTGATAAGTTGAAAATCAGACTTTATTGCCTGTTCGTTTAAGCTAAAAATGTCCCATGAATAATTTATTTTTACAAATTCTGAAACACAGTTTACAAGGGCAACGTTATTATCTTCAAAATTATTTTGAACTTGCTTAAAATTTTTTGCTAATTTTTCAGACAATCTTACAGCAAGCAAAACATCATTTTTTATTAAAGCACAATTAATTTTTAATGAGTTTATTTCATTCACCAAATTTTCTTCCGGCAAAACTGAAGCATTAATAAAAACATTATCATCAGAATACTCTGCTACATATTTTTGTTGCAAATAATCTTGAGTATAATATGAGCAGTTTTGGTTTAAATGTTTTTCCCATTTTTCTTTTATGGTAAGAATCCCAATTCTTATTTCAGCAATCGGGCGTGTATAAGTTAATGGCAAAAGATTAATCCATGTCTTGTCGTCAAATAAAATATAGTTCATTTCTTCTAATATTTGATTGGTATTTGCAAAATTACTGTTTATTTTTCAACAAGCAAATGCAGTAGGTCTATTTGCTTATTTTTTAAAAATAAAAATTGTAAAAAAAAAGCCTCTCATATTGAGAGGCTTATGTTGTCCGACCAGGGCTCGAACCTGGACTCTTATGTACCAAAAACATACGTGTTGCCAGTTACACCATCGGACAATTATTATTTGAGGTTGCAAATTTAATAAAAAATTTAAATTTTCAAACAATTTTTATTAATTTTTATTGTTAGAATAATTTATTTTTTATTCGTTAAAAATTTCAATCAGAATAAAAACAAATTAGTTGTTTTTTACAAAAAAATGAAGGTGTTGAAAATACAAGGTAGAAATGATTAAAAATGCCTACATAGATTTATATGTAAATGGAAACTTTAAAGAAAAACTATTGTTCAATAATAAAGCATACATATCAAATTACACACCAAAAACAAACGACCATCTCAAAATTTTTTCTTCTACTCAAACATACGATACCATAAATGCTGAGGCAACAATACCGAACAAAACGCTAATAAACAATGAAGCCGTTGAATTTACTAAAAATGGCTTTATTGACAAGGAAGGATTTCTTAATGATTTGATAAAATTCCAATTTGAAGACCCAGCAAATACTGAAAATTTCTACGAAGCTTTTATTTCTTTTACGGTTGAAACAGATTCAACAATAAACACATACCAACCCTATTTATATTATAGCAACAATCCAATAATTGAAAACGAAGATCAACTTATTTATGAACTAAGATCCATTTTATTTTCAGATGAACTTTTTGATGGTAAAACTGCATTTATTGATATTGCATTTGAAAAACACTATATCAATAATAATGAAAGAATAAAACAAACTCGTCTAATTTTTATGTCAATATCAAAAGAATACTACTTGTATAAAAAGAGCAGAAGCTTATCATCGACTCGATTTAGGATTAAATTTCCGAAAAGAAATAAAATGGGGTACACGAACGTTGAATTTAAGTGTTTATAATCTTTACAATCGCAAAAACCCTTATTTTTATACTCTTAGTACAAAGCCTACATCTAACATTAACAGTAACGGTAACGAAAAAGTTTATTTACTTCGTAATAGTTTATTTCCTTTTATACCATCAATAAGCTATTCTATTAAATTTAAGTAATGGTTAAATAAAAATTTGATACAGAGTTGCTTTTATTGTTTAATAATTCTGTAGGAAATGAACTTTTCTTTATCTAAAAGTTTTAGTATATAAATTCCTTTAGGAATATCAGAAAAATTCATAGTAATGTTCTTAAATTTATTAACATTTATGCTTTTCAATAGTCGTCCCATAATATTATATAACTGAACTTTTTCCGGTTGCCATTCATCAGACAATTCAATATTTACCTGATTATTAACTGGATTTGGATAAATGTTTATTCTTAGTTTATGAATATCTTCAATATTAGAATTATCAACTAAAAAATTTATTGTAATATTTTCTGACCTACAGCTAAAGGAATTTATTGCATAAGCGTTTTTCATTTCACCCTCATTAACAACAATATATGTTGTGTCATCTATAATATTACCATATTCAAAAAAGTATGTAACATCCTGATAATTAGAACTTAAAATTAAAGCAACCGAGTCCCCTTTTGTTACAATAGTATCAGAAAAATTTGAATAAATATAAACTGAATCTGGATTAATCAATTCAATAGTATCGCATACTTGAGTACCTAATGCATCTGTAATTTGAATGCTATAAAAACCTGCAGAAAGCTCACTTCTGATAATTAGATTAGTATCATTTTCCCAAAGATATTCATATGGATAAATACCACCAAAAACTTTTATTTTTATTTCTCCATCTTCATCATTATGACAAAAAATATCTTTATTTACAAATATTCTTGAAAATAATGCATCTATAGGATAGCTTTCATTTAATTGTGTATAATCAACATTGTCTTCAATATATTCCTTATAAGTACTTACAGCAAAATAACAACTATCACATAATTCACCTGAATATGTATAACTCAAATCATTTTCTACATTAATGTTCTCAATTAAGGAATCATTATTAACAATATAAAGTTTGTATCCTTCAATAGTTTCATTGAGTGATTTTTCCCAGCTTAAAATATAATTTTCATTATTTTTTATTGCTTTTACTTTTAAAGGAGGGACAATTGTGATAGAATCAATTAATTGTGATAAATTATTTATATAATTTACTTTCCCATAATTAAAATTATCGTAAAAATCAAAAATCATATCGTCAACGGATTGCCCTAAAGAAGAATACCAAAAATTGGAATCAATTTCAATATCAGCCTCCCCACGATACTCTATATTACTGTTAATAAAATTATTATTACTGATATTTGTACTATCAAATTCTTCTATTGAAATTCCATAATATGAATTATTAATAAAAGTATTGTTTTTAATGTATGTATTGGCTATTGTATATACACCATTATACTTATCAATATATAATCCATAACCATTACTTATGAATTGATTATTATATATTTCAGCTCTGCCACTTAAATTTCCGTATATACCACAAGCGTTTTTTATAAAAATATTATTTTTAATTGTACCGTGATATTTATAACCACTGCTTTCTCCAAATTCTATTCCCTTATCACATTTTATAAAAATATTATTTAAAACATTTCCATTTATATCATTAAAAGAAATATAAGAATTATAAAATGTATTTGATTCAATAGAAATATCATGTGATGAATTAGATTCACTATGAAACATATAAATATATGAATTAACAAAATAATTGTTCTTTATCGATATATCATTATAATTTGGGAGACTATAAATTCTATAATTCTCAAATTTTGAGTTTTCAATTAGTATATTTCTTAAATTTTTAATTCTTAATTCATAATATTTACAATACTCCGTTATTTCATTCGTAAAAAATAAGCAATTATCAATTAAAATTTTGCTGCTACTATATTGTATAAGATTATAAAAAAAATATTTGACATTTGTGATATTTGTGTTTTTAATCACAAGTGTATCTTTTAAATTGCCATAAATCCCATTTTCACAAGCAAATAATTCGCAATAATTAAAGTATGAAGAGGAAGCAGTATCCAAGTTTATTAAATTTTCAGCATTAGATAATTTACAGTATTCAAATTTATTTCCTGACAAATAATTTAATTCCGAATCAAATTTAGTACTTGATTCTTCAAAAGAGAATCCTTGCCAAGAATATGTTATACTATTCGATTCTCCCTTTATGATGATTGAATCATTTATTGTACCAATAGCATGAATTTCTCCCTTAATGTAAAAAAATTTGCTATTGCTTACAAATATTTCAACACCTGGTTCTATTTCCAAAATAATATTATCTTCAACAAATATATTTTCAATAACCAAATATGGACTATTTTCTTTAGTCCAGATTGTATTTTCTGAAATTATTCCTCCAACCTCTGTGTATTGTGCCCAAGAGTTAATATTTATAAAAATAAATAGAATAAATAATAATTTTTTCATAATATTTTGACGTGTTTATTGTTAATTAGTAAAATGTAAAATTAATCAACAAACGACACAAAATCAAACAATTTTTATTGTTAGAATAATTAATACCAATATTTTATTATATATTCGCTAAAATTTTTACTAATTAAGTATAAAATAAACTTTCTTTGTAGAAACTCAATACCCAAAATCAAAAAACATTAATTTACTTAATAAAAGCAATTTATGGAATTCAAACAAATGAAAAAATACAATCTTTATAACAATATTTTTGGCTGGGGAGCTTTTTTAATAGCAGCTATTGTTTATTTACTCACCATTGAACCTACAACAAGTTTCTGGGATTGTGGTGAATTTATTGCAACTTCGTTTAAATTAGAAGTAGGACATCCTCCCGGAGCTCCTTTATTCATGATAATAGCCCGTTTCTTTTCTCTATTTGCAAAAGATACTGCACATGTTGCAATTATGATAAATTCAATGTCTGCCTTAGCAAGTGCATTTACCATAATGTTTTTATTTTGGACTATAACTCATCTTGCAAAAAGAATAATTATAAAAAACAATGAAATAACACCAGGCAATTTAATTGCTGTTTTAGGCAGTGGTTTAGTTGGTGCTTTAGCTTATACTTTTTCCGATTCTTTCTGGTTTTCAGCTGTTGAAGGGGAAGTCTATGCTTCTTCGTCATTGTTTACAGCAGTTGTTTTTTGGGCTATCTTAAAATGGGAAGATGTAGCCGACGAAAAACATGCAAACCGTTGGATTATTTTAATTGCTTACCTTATGGGACTGTCAATTGGGGTGCACCTTCTTAACTTATTAGCAATTCCGGCATTAGTATTTATTTACTATTTCAAAAAATATGAAGTTACAAAAACAGGAATAGTAAAAACCATAATTCTTTCGATATTGATTCTTGGTGCAACAGTTTATGGAATAATACCGGGAGTAGTAAAACTTGCCTCTTATTTTGAACTTCTTTTTGTTAATGGTTTTGGAATGCCTTATAATTCTGGCGTTGTTTTTTATATACTATTATTAATAAGCTTAATTGTTTGGAGCTTACATTACACCTTTAAACACAAAAAAGTTGTTTTAAACACCATTATTACAGCTTTTACTGTTATTTTAATTGGTTATTCTTCTTTTGCAATGATTATTATTCGTTCGGCAGCAGACTTACCAATGGATGAAAATAATCCCGAGAATGTATTTTCATTTTTATCCTATCTTAATCGCGAACAATATGGCGACAGACCTTTAGTTAAAGGTCAATATTTTAATTCACCTTTAGACAAAGAAAAACCATACTCTGACAAAACGACTTATGTAAAAAAAAACAAAAAATATGTTTTAATAAAAATCGGACAATCATACAATTATGACAAGCGATTTACAACATTTTTCCCTCGTATGTTCAGCTCTCAAAAACCCGAACATATTAAAACATATAAAGATTGGGCAAAAATAAAAGGAACACCAATAACAATTACAAACCGTCAAGGCGAACGAGAAACTATTAACAAACCTACTTTTGGTGAAAATTTAAAATTCTTTTTCAAATACCAAGTAGGCTATATGTATTTCAGGTATTTTATGTGGAATTTTTCGGGACGTCAAAACGACATACAAGGAAATGGTGACAATATTAATGGAAACTGGATAAGCGGTATTAATTTTATTGACAACGCAAGAATAGGGTCACAGGAAAATCTTCCGCAAAGCATGTTAAACAATAAAGCACGTAACAAATATTATATGCTTCCATTTTTATTAGGCTTAATAGGTTTCTTTTTTCAATATAAGAAAGATGGCAAAAATTTTTGGGTTGTTTCTTTACTTTTCATTTTAACAGGTATTGCAATTGTTGTATATCTTAATCAAGCTCCGCAACAACCACGCGAACGTGATTATGCCTATGCTGCATCTTTTTATGCTTTCGCTATTTGGATTGGCCTCGGAGTACTGGGTATTCACAACTTTTTGAGCAAAAAAACACCAGCCAAACTTAGTGCAATAGTTACAACTATTTTATGTCTTGCCTTTGTTCCGGGACTTATGGCTAGCGAAAACTGGGACGACCACGACAGATCTAACAGATATACTGCCCGAGACTTTGCTTCAAACTATTTGAATTCGTGCGAAAAAAATGCAATTATATTTACAAATGGCGATAACGACACTTTCCCATTATGGTATGCTCAGGAGGTTGAAGGAATTAGAACCGACATAAGAGTTATTAACTTAAGTCTTTTACAAACAGACTGGTATATTGACCAAATGAAACGAAAGGCTTACGATTCTGAAGCCGTTCCCTTTTCTCTTACCTCCGACAAGTATATTCAAGGAACACGAGACATTGTATATGTTATTGAAAGAATAAAAAGCCATATTGATTTAAAAGAGGCTATTAATTTTGTTGCAGATGACAATCCTAAAACAAAAATACCTCAAGCTCCTGACTTAGACTATTTTCCATCGAAAAAATTTAGTATTTCTGTTGATTCAGCAAAAGTTATTTCAAACGGAACGGTAAATATAAAAGATGCCGATAAGATTGTTAAAACAATTAAATGGGACATAAAAAAAGACTACGTTCTAAAAAACAACTTAATGGTTTTAGACCTTTTGGCAAATAATGAATGGGAACGCCCAATTTATTTTGCAATTACTGTTGGTTCCGACAATTACTTACAACTGGAAGAATATTTCCAATTAGAAGGCTTAGCCTACAGACTGGTTCCTATAAAAACGAAAAGCAGAGATGGCCAAATAGGAAGAATTGCAACAGATATTATGTATAACAATATGATGAACAAATTCAAGTTTGGCGGCATTAACGATTCTACTGTTTATCTTGATGAGAACAATTTAAGAATGACCATGAATCTAAAAAGCAATTTTGCTCGTTTAGCAAATGCTCTTATAGATGAAGGTAAAAAAGATTCTGCTGTTGCTGCTCTCGACAGATGTATGGAGTTGATGCCAGATAAATTAATCCCTTTCAATTATTTTAATGTTCTTGTTACTGATAGCTATTATAAAGCAGGAGAATATAAAAAGGCAAATAATATTGCAAAACGCTTATCAAAAATTTCACAAGATAACTTACAGTACTTTTTATCTTTACCAAAAAAATATCAGATGTCTAATGATTTTGAGATAAGAAAAAACATTTCTGTATTGCAAGAATTGGCACGACTTTCAGGACTATACGACCAAAAGGAGCTAAACGCCAGTCTTGAAAAAGATTTTAGAATGTTGTTTACTAAATACTATTCAAAATAATTAAAAAACATTTAAACTACTGCAAATGAATGTATTATTGTTAGGATCGGGAGGCAGGGAACATGCTCTTGCCTGGAAAATTTCTCAAAGCAATAAATTAAAAAAACTTTTTATTGCTCCGGGAAATGCCGGGACATCTACTATTGGCAAAAATATTAATATTGATCCCTGCAATTTTGCATCTGTTAAACAAATTGCACTCGAAAAAAATATTAATCTAGTTGTTGTTGGCCCTGAAAACCCTTTAGTAAATGGTATACAAGACTTTTTTATTGAAGATGCTGAGCTAAAAAACATTCCGATAATTGGTCCGGGTAAAATTGGTGCACAACTTGAAGGAAGCAAAGAATTTGCAAAAAAGTTTATGTTAAGGCATAATATTCCAACAGCCAAATATTTAAGTGTGTCGTCAAAATCAATTGACGATGGTTTAAGCTTTTTACAACAGCTTTCTCCCCCATATGTTCTAAAAGCTGACGGTTTAGCTGCCGGCAAAGGCGTACTGATACTAAACACCCTATCTGAGGCAAATCAGGCATTAAACAAGATGTTAAATGGTCAGTTTGGGGAAGCAAGCAAGCGTGTTGTTATTGAAGAATTTTTATCCGGCATTGAAGTTTCTTTTTTTGCAATAACAGATGGCAACTCATACAAAATTTTGCCCGAAGCAAAAGATTACAAAAGAATTGGCGAAAACGAAACAGGACTCAATACCGGCGGAATGGGTGCAATTTCTCCTGTTGCTTTTGCAAACAAAGAATTTAAAGATAAGGTAGAAAAACAAATTATTATTCCTACAATAAAAGGATTAAAAAAAGATAAAATATACTACAAAGGATTTCTCTTTTTTGGTCTGATGAATGTTAACGGAAATCCTTTTGTTATTGAATACAATGTGAGATTAGGAGACCCTGAAACAGAGGCAATTACACCTCGCATTAAATCAGATATTCTTGATCTTTTTGAAGGTGTTGCAAATAATACTCTTGAGAATAAAAATTTACAAATATCAGACGAAACAGTTAGCACTATTATGTTAGTGTCTGGAGGTTATCCCCAATCATACGAAAAAGGAAAAGAAATAAAAAATATTGATTCTGTTAAAGACAGTATTGTTTTTCATGCCGGAACAAAGACATCAAATAATAAAATTGTTACAAACGGTGGAAGAGTATTAGCAATAAGTTCATATGGAAATAACATGAATAGTGCTTTATCTAAATCATACAAAAATGCCGAAAAAATTCTTTTTGACGGCAAATATTACAGAAAAGATATTGGTTTTGATTTATAAATTTTAAAAAAATAGCAAAAATGATACTTAGTGTATTAAAAAAACAACACCCTTATATAATTTTTTTTATTCCTTTAATAACTTTTATTGCATGGGGTAAAACAATTTTTTTTCACACTCAATCAAGTATTATATTTAAAACAATGCCTCTCTTTGATTTTGTAATAAAATTTATTCCTGAAAACTCTTACTTATCATTTATTATAGCAATTATATTAATTATTATTGAATCTTATATAATTATCAGATTAAACTTTCAGTATATGTTCTTGTCTGTTAGAACATATTTACCGGCTGTTTTTTTTGTAATAATATGTAGCATTTATCTGCCCCTTCAAACCTTGCATCCAATTTTAATTGGCAATCTGTTCTTTATTTTAGCTTTCGATAAAGCATTAACAAGCAATAAACAATGCAATATATTTTCAAGCTACTTTATATCTGGATTTCTGCTATCTATTGGGAGCTTATTTTATTTTAATCTTATATTTTTCCTCCCCATTATTTGGATTAGTAAAATAATCTTGCGTGGATTTAATTTAAGAGAATGGCTTGTTTCAATTATAGGATTAATTACACCTTATTTCTTCTTATTCTTTTATTACTTTTATTTTGACAAAATTGATTTATTAATTCAAATATTATCTGAAAACATCTTTTTTAAAAACAGCATACCAACATTTAATATCAGTTATTTAATATTATTTTCATTTTTTTGTATATTAATAATTATATCTTCATTTTATTTATTATCCACGGTTAATACAAAAAAAATTATTACCCGTAAATATTTCAAAATATTATTCTGGTTGTTTGTACTTTCTTCAACACTATTTATTTTAGTTCCTTCGGTATCTATTGAATCTATAATAATTTTAGCCATTCCTTTATCTTTACTTATTGCGAATTACTTTGCATCAATAAGGTCAAAATGGTGGGGCGAAAGTTTATTTACAATCCTGATTTTATTAATTACTTATGTGATAATTGTTAATTAACAACACACTTGATTTATAAAAATGCATCTTTTCATTAAGGTTTTTTATTCCTATTTTATTGATAAACTTGCTTTGTGGACTACTAATTATTAAAAAAACAAAAATAAGCTCTAAAAAATGCGTTCAGATCTTTCTAATAATAAGGCAACTAAAAAATAATTAGTTTTTTCTTTCAATTTTGTTTTGAAAAATAATTTTTTTATTTACTTTTGCGTTGCCAAACCGTAATGGGGTGCCATAGCTCAGTTGGTAGAGCAATGGACTGAAAATCCATGTGTCCTTGGTTCAATTCCAAGTGGCACCACATAAAAAAAGATTGAAGAAAAATTTCTTCAATCTTTTTTTATGCACTTAATCTAAACAAAAAAAAATTTAAAGTCCAAACTTGACTGTACAAAATTGCTGTATGATTATCAATTATATCATGTAGTGCTTATTGAAGTTGTGTTCCGGGTTTTACACTTACATCATCATAATATCGTGTAGGTATTTGTAAAAATAATAATTTCGCAGATAATAAAAACCAAACAATAATAAATAAATAAAATACACCTTAAAAAACAATACAAAAAAAATGGGGCTGTTCAAAAATTTTTGAACAGCCCCATTTTATTCCAATAAAAAAAATTATATACTTGCAGCTTCTTCAACTTCCTTAACTGTTTTAGGAATTGGTTTACCAAGCACACGACAGGCATCTTTTGTAACAAGCAAATCATCTTCTAGACGAACACCTCCAAAATCTTTATATGTTTCTAATTTATCGTAATTAATAAACTGAGTGAATTTCTTCTCTGCTTTCCATTTATCAATTAACTCAGGAATAAAATAAATTCCCGGTTCATCAGACATCAGGAATCCTGTTTGTAATTTTCTACCAAGTCTTAATCCTGACAATCCAAACTGAGTGCTTCTTTTAATTTCTTCGTCGTAACCAACGAAATCTTCACCAAGACTTTCCATATCGTGGCAATCAAGTCCCATCATATGACCTAATCCATGAGGACAGAAAATTGCATGAGCACCTGCAGCAACAGCTTCGTCAATATCACCTTTCATAATTCCAAGTTGTGACAAGCCATTGGCAATAACTTTCATTGCTTCAAGATGAACATCGCGATAAAAAATTTCCGGTTTAGCAATATCAATAACTTTCATATTTGCTGCTAAAACAATTTCATAAATTTCTTTTTGTCGTTGGTTAAATTTCCCTCCAACAGGAGTTGTTCTGGTAATATCTGTAGCATATCTCATAGGAGATTCTGCACCGGCATCACAAAGTAACATTCTGCCAACTTCTAATACATTTTCATGATAAGGGTTGTGCAAAGTTTGTCCGTTAACAGAAACAATTGGTGGAAACGACATTAAACCGCCATGAGCAAGACCAATACCTTCAATTGCTCCGGCAATCTCTTGTTCAACAACTCCTGGTTTTGCCATTTTCATTGCAGTAACATGCATCTCATAAGCTACGTCTTCAAATTTTTCCAAGTCTTCAATTTCGCAAGCTTCTTTTATTGAGCGCAAACTAACAACTGCTTTAATAAGTTCTGTTGATACATAATTTGCGGTTTGCGAAGGATGAATTCCCAACAAATGTTCGAGTAATATAACATTCTCTCCTCTGTATTGAGGCAAGAAGTGAATTTTACGACCTTTTTGGATAGCAACATTTAAAAAATTGAACAATTTTGAAAAAGATTCGGAATTTTTTACTCCAATTTCATTTGCTCTTTCTTTAATACTTTTTTGTGGTCCCATCCATATAATATCATCAATATCAACATCATCACCAAAAAGATAGTCTTCATTATTATCAATATCAAGAACTCCTGCAAGATTTTCAAAATTCAAACCAAAAAAATAAAGGAAAGAACTGTCTTGACGAAAATGCAAATGGTTTGCAAATGTATTTTGTGTAGAAGGTGGATTTCCTAATATTAATATTAATCCGCTCTGTACTTTTTCTCTAAGTCTGTTTCTTCTATTCGTATAAATTGCCTTATCAAACATAATTTTAAATTTAAATTAAAAGTTTCCTAAATTACTACTAAAAATTTTATTATCAAACGGCATCTTAAAAATTTTGTTTTTCATAAGCAAATTCACCTGCGAATAGTTTTGTTGTTTTTAGAATTTTTCATATATTCGCATTTTATCAACAAATTGTTAACAACCTAGTTATGCCATATCGACGATTACCAAACAACGATAGTGCGAGATACAGAGCTTTAGAAACTGCTCAACAAAAAGTCAACAACTCCACAACAGAAGACCTTGCCTTGTCGCAAAAGACTATACAGAGATTAAAATATTTTTTACCCACATATAAACAAGCAAACATATATGTAAATCAATCTCGAACAAATCGCATTCAAAAAAACAAGCAATATTTAGACAGGCAAAAAAAAGTTAGATTATATATTTCGCATTTTATTCAGGTATTAAACCTTGCAATTATTAGGGGGGAATTATCTCCTCTGATTAGAAAATTTTATGATTTACAAAACTTCGATAAAAAAATTCCACCATTAAATACAGAACAAGATATTATTCTTTGGGGGAAAAAAATTATTGAAGGCGAAGCCGAAAGACTATCTACTGGAGGAAGTCCAATAACAAACCCAACAATTGCCTTAGTTAAAGTCCAGTATGAAAAATTTATTCAGTCGTTTAATAATCAATCCGATTTACAAAGAATTTATATAAAAGCTCAAAAAAAAATTTCTTTATTAAAAGAAGAGGCTGATGATATTATTTTAAACATTTGGAATGAAACAGAAGCCCATTTTCAAAACATTCCCGATGACCTAATGCGTGAAAAAAGTATTGAGTATGGAATTATTTATGTCTATCGTAAAAACGAAACCTCTTATTTTTCGAATGTTAACTTAAATTTAACTGCATAACATACAATTACCTCTTGTTTTACTTTTCATATAACATCATCAAGATTCATTGTCAGTGATTTGGGTTGATTTTTATTTGTAGCTATTTAGCCTTCTTTTAACGAAATTCACCCTGTGAAATACGAAGCTATATTTAAACTGTGACGCCCACACTGTGGAGTATCAGGGTTATTCCTTTCAAATTCCTAATTATTAATTCTTAATTCCTTATGAGAAGTCTCTTGTTTATAAATTACAAAAACTAAATAAGTTACAATTAAGATACTAAATATTAAATACACCATTGTATCAATATTTTTTCCAACATTATCAATTTCCTTACTAACATCATTCTTGTTTGCAAAAAAATAATAGATAACAGCAAAACTATTGTTAACGAAATGAGCAATAATAGGAAGCCAAATTGTTTTACTCCAAACCAATAAATATCCTAAAAAGACCCCCATTATCATTCGAGGAATAAAGCCATAAAATTGCATGTGCATGGCACTAAAAAGAATCGCAGCAATAATAACTCCCCAATGAACATTTTTTGTCATGTTAATAAATATTTTTTGAAATACTCCTCTAAAAAGCAATTCTTCACCAATAGCCGGAATTATGGCAATAACAAAAAGATTAATAAAAAGCCCCGCTGTTGTTGTAGTCGACATAAAAGCCTCGGTAATTTTTTGGGCATTAAGCTCTGATTTTTTCATCCATTCTTCAAATGAAGATAAAAAATCAGGCAAAATAAGTCTTGAGTTTATTTCAGCTAAAAAATTAATTATTGGCACTGCCGTTATCATAACAAGTGCTGCCAAAATAACTGACATTTGTTTTGGACTAATATTAATTTTTAAATATTTAGCAACTTTTGTATCAAAACAAAAAGCCATGATAAAAGCGGGTAAAATAAAAAGTCCAATTGTTTGAACAACTTGAAAATATTTTAAAACATTGATACTTTCGGCTGAGATATTTGAAATTGCATACGGATTTTGGAAAATATTTACTTTGAAAAACGGTATAGCCAAAACAGCACCAGCAAGAAAAATAAACAAAAATGACACTACAATAATAAACAATGAAAAGAAAAATTTTTCTATTGGCTTACTTTTTGACAACAATCCTTTATGAATAAACATTTTATAATAAATTATTTTTAATACTTTTGTTGCGAAAATACAAAATATATTAACATGATAAAAATTGGAGGTATTACACTTAAAAAAAAACCTCTTCTGCTTGCTCCAATGGAAGATATTAGCGACCCTCCATTTAGATTTTTATGTAAACAATATGGTGCAGATATAATGTTTACTGAATTTATTGCTTCGGAAGGGCTAATTCGCGATGCAACAAAAAGCATAAAAAAATTACAAATTTCCGATTATGAAAGACCAATAGCAATTCAAATTTTTGGCAATAAAATTTCTTCAATGGTTGAAGCTGCAAAAATTGCAGAACAGGCAAATCCGGATTTTATTGATATAAATTACGGATGTCCTGTAAAAAAAATTGCGATGAAAGGCTCTGGAGCAGGTATGCTTAAAGATATTGATTTTATGGTTGAGATGACAGCAGAAATTGTAAAAGCTGTTAAACTTCCCATAACAGTAAAAACCCGCTTAGGTTGGGACAATAGCAAAAAAAATATTGTAGAAATTGCGGAGAGACTTCAAGACGTTGGTATTGCTGCAATCACAATTCATGGACGAACAAGAGCTCAGATGTATAAAGGCGAAGCCGATTGGACGTTGATTGGCGAAGTAAAAAACAATCAACGCATGAACATCCCCATTTTTGGCAACGGTGATGTTGACAGTCCCGAAAAAGCAGAATTAATGTATAATAAATATGGTGTTGACGGAATTATGATTGGCAGAGCTTGCGTTGGAAAACCTTGGCTTTTTAATCAAATAAAACAATACTTAGATAAAGGGGAAATAATTCCAGACCCATTAATAAAAGAAAAAGTAGAAATGGTTAAAACACATTTTAAAAAATCGCTTGAGTGGAAAGGTTTACCAACAGGAATTTTTGAAATGAGACGACAATTTGCCAATTATTTTAAAGGACTTCCAAATTTCAAAACAACAAGACTTAAGCTATTAACCTCAGAAAACACAACAGAAATAATTGATATTTTGGATAAAATCGCAATTGATTATAAAAATTATTAAAAATATCTGTTCTAAACAGAAAAAATTTTGCAATAATTTAAATGAATTAAATATCTTTGTATAACTTTTTATTTATTAAAGATTAAAAAAAATAAAACAAAACCCAAAAATTATGAATATACCTGAAAATTTAAAATACACGAAAGACCATGAATGGGTACGTGTTGAAGGAAACGAGGCTTATGTAGGAGTTACTGATTTTGCACAAGGCGAATTAGGAGACATTGTTTTTGTTGAAATTGAAACCGAAGGTGAACATCTTGACAAAGAAGAAACTTTTGGAACTATAGAAGCAGTAAAAACTGTGTCTGACATTTTCATGCCAATTTCTGGCGAAGTTCTTGAAGTAAATCCAAAAACTGAAGAAACTCCTGAAATTGTTAACAAAGATCCTTATGGAGAAGGTTGGTTAGTTAAAATTTCTATTAAAGATGCATCTCAGCTTGAGGAATTATTAACTCCTGAGCAATATACAGAAGCAACAAAATAATTTTATTACAAAAAAAATCCCGACAAAAAGTCGGGTTTTTTTTTGTCTAAAAAATTCGCAATACAAAAATAACACAATAATTTTTTACTCATTCTTGTTTTAATATTTCTGCATTTATATTAAATTCGCATATATGAACAATAATATTACAATTTATACTGATGGTGCTGCTCGCGGAAATCCCGGGCCAGGAGGTTATGGCATTGTTTTGAAAACCGACAAACACAGAAAAGAATTATCACAAGGATATAAATTAACTACCAATAATCGCATGGAACTCTTGGCTGTTATTGTTGCTCTCGAACAACTGAAAAACAAAAACAGCAATGTTACAATTTATACAGACTCAAAATATGTTGTTGATGCTGTTGAAAAAAAATGGCTTTTTAATTGGGAAAAAACAAATTTCAAAAAAAAGAAAAACCCAGATTTGTGGAAACGCTTTTTAAAAATACATCCCAATCACACAGTTAAATTTATATGGATAAAAGGACATAACGATATTGTTGAAAATGAAGTGTGCGACAAATTAGCTGTTGAAGCTTCAAAAAAAGCTAATCTTCTTATTGATGAAGAATATGTAAAACAAAAAGGGGGCAACACTTTTTTGTAATTGAATTTAGAACTTGTCTTTAATCACTTTCGCTTTTTATTTTGTCTTAAAAAAAACAGAACATGAAAAAAATTGCCATTTTTGCTTCAGGCTCAGGAACAAATACACAAAACATTATTGAATATTTCAAAGACAACAAAAACATTAAAGTTCAAACAATTTTATCAAACAATAAAGATGCTTATGTAATTGAACGTGCAAAAAAATTTAATATACCAGACCTAGTTTTTGACAAACATAAATTTTACGAAACGAATATTATTGAAAATTTTCTGCTCGTAGCAAAAACTGACTTTATCGTTTTAGCCGGATTTTTATGGCTAATACCCGAAAAATTCATTAACACATTCGAAAATAAAATTATAAATATTCATCCAGCACTACTTCCAAAATATGGCGGTAAAGGAATGTATGGAGCAAAAGTTCATGAAGAAGTGCTTAAAAATAAAGACAAAGAAACAGGCATAACAATTCATTACGTTAACAATAATTATGATGATGGTCAAATAATTTTTCAGAAAAAATGCAATATTGAAGGTGTTAAATCTGCCGAAGAAATTGCTCAAAAAGTTCATTCACTAGAATATGAGTATTTCCCACAAATAATTGAACAAGCATTAACAGACAACGATTAAATATTTATAAAAAATCAATTGGATTGATTTAAAGTTATCTATACCATTAAACTTTAGGCACTCGTAACTTTAGTTCACTTTAAGTACTTATTCTTTAATAATTTTGTAGCAATAATTAACAAAGTCGGACAACTCTTTAACAGATTTTTCTTTTTCTTCGACAAATCCTATGTGACCAGAATTTTTTAGAACAACAGATTTTATTTTTTCAGACAATTCAGCCTGCTTTATTGCTTCCTGAAAAGGAATAAAATTATCTTTGGCACCAATAAAATATAAAACAGGTACTTTGGTATTTTTCAAAACATTGATTCTGTCTGGTCTTTGCAACATGCCCTTCAGTGTTGCGATAATTCCAACATCTGATATTTCTACGGCATTTTTTTTAATTTTTTCTATAATGGGCATGAATTTCATTAAATTATCATCAGCAAAAATTTTCGGAATATTTGCGTTAAAAAGCAAATCTTTTTTCCCATGTTCAACTAATTTTATTTCACGTTGTCTATTATTAATTTTTTCTTCGTTATCGCTATAAGCAGATGAATGAAAAAGAGAAAATCCAAGAAGTCTGTCAGTATAATTCTCTGCAAAAGCCAACGTTACATAACCCCCTAGGGAATGCCCAAAAACAACACATTTATCAATATTAAGATTCGTAAGAACCGCATAAACAGATTCTGCCATCAAATCCATTGTGTTAACATGCAACGTTCCACTTTGTCCATGACCCAATAGGTCGATTGAAATCACCCGAAATATTTTTGATAATGCTTCTGAAAAATCTGTCCAAACATCAAGAGTTTCAAGATAACCATGGGTCAAGTAATATTTTTGTGGACTATCTAATAAAAATTAACTTTGTAGAAAAAATAATTAAATAGAATAAAAATGGATA
>JADFUR010000067.1 GCA_015222055.1 Bacteroidota bacterium
CAATTATCTTTGGTTGTTGGTGCTATGGCAGTAACTGAACATTCGCCTGTTAAGCTTGCTAAAGTTGGTGTTTCTGGAGCAGTTACATCAGTATAACCGCCATCTGTAATTGTCCAATTATAATTATCTATTAAACTTTGACGAGCATCAGCAGCTGTTCCACATGTATATTGACTATTACCGCCATCAAAAACAACATCGCTTTTCAGGGTTTGAGCTGCCCAGCCTGTGAGTATAGCATCGTAGTTGACGGTTAAGAGAGTAATTTCTTTAAACATATCTTTCATATCGGTAACTTTGCTTACATCCCAAGTGTGAATGTCTTGATTAAATGCGTAAGCTTTCATAAACATATTTGACATATTGGTAACTTTGCTTACGTCCCAAGTGCTAATATCCTGATTAAATACGTAAGCCTGTTTGAACATTCCATACATATTGGTAACATTGCTTACATCCCAATTGCTTATGTTTGCGTTGAAAACAGCGGATGCAAAAAACATTAGTCTCATATTGGTAACATTTGCAAGTGTTGAACCTGTTCGTTCCCAATTAGAAATATCTTGATTAAAACTACCAGCATAGCTAAACATAATTTCCATATTGGTAACCGAACTTACATTCCAGGTACTTATATCTTGATTAAAATCAGAACAATTGTTAAACATATAACTCATGTCTGTAACCTTGCTAACATCCCAACCTCCGATATTTTGATTAAAAGCATATGCACTGTAAAACATTCTTCCCATATTGGTAACATTGCTGACATTCCAAGCTGAAATATCCTGATTAAATGCTCCTACACCATTGAACATATATCTCATATTTGTAACATTAGCTACATTCCAACCCGTAATATCACTGCTGTTAAAGTTGCTTGATTGCCAAAATAAAGAAGACATATCGGTTACGTTGCTAACATCCCAGTTATCAAGATTTGTAATTTCTGTTTGACCAATAGAACTAAAAGTAGCATGTAAATTGGTAATAGTTGAAGGCAGATCTGTTGGTACAGATATTAAGGCATCAGCATTTCTAAATGCCCAGCCAATGGAAGTTAAACCTAAATTTCCAAAACTATTAACGTGTGTTAAGTACTCAACGCCAGTCCAATCGGAACCAGGATAGCCAAAAATTGTTAAACTTCCACTAATTTCCACGGTGTAAGTTCCGGCAGTAGCAAAAGTATGAGGTTTGTCGCCTTCGGTCGTAAAATATTCGGTTGCAGAGCCATCTCCCCAATCTACTGTGCAGTTTACTGTTTCGTAGAGAGGTAATGCAATGCTTTGTCCGTTATCGGTAGTGGTTATAACGAGCTGCATGGATGCTATGACAGGCTCAAAGGTTTGCCATTGAAAGTAAGGGTAGCCGTTGTTGTTTTTACCATCAATTGTCCAAGTGTTGGTAAAATCGAGGCTGCTAAAATTGCTTTGTACTTGCATTTGTGCGGTGGTAAGACCTGTGGCATTAAATGTTCCCGAACCATATCCAACGCCCGAGGCTTGGTTGCAGGTTTCGGTGTTCCAATACGAACCGTTAATTTTAGCAGGTGGTCGCCCTCCTTCATTTTCCCCAACAAATCCTCCTACTTTGGTGGCTCCAGAAACTTCGCCAGTGCTGTAACAGGATATAATGTCTGTATCGTAACTGCGAGCATTGCAAAGGTTAGCACCCACAAAACCACCAACTTTATCAGTTCCTGATACATTACCCGTGCTATAACAGTTTGAAATAATTTGATAGTTCAGTCCCATGAATCCACCGATACGTGAACCGGTACCAGTTACGCTACATGTGCTGTAACTGCTTGTGATTTCTGGTGGGTCATACTGACTACCCCCACCCACAAAACCACCAACTATGGAGTTTCCGCTTACGCTACCGCTACTGTAACAGTTTGAAATAGTTGGACGCCCGATTCCTCCTATAAAACCACCAACGTTATTGTTTCCGCTTACGCTACCTCTGCTGTAACAATTTGAAAAGGTTCCACTGAAAGAAGATCCCGCAATTCCACCTGTGCGATCACCTCCGGAAATATCTACAGCTATAAGTCCTAAGTTGCTAATAGAACCGCCCGTATTACCAAACAAGCCCACTTGAAACGCAATAGGTCGGTTGATGTAAAGATTGCTAATGGTGAAACCTTGTCCGTCATAGTTCGCACTGAAAGCAGAAAATGTACCCGTAGCTATAGGCAAAAAGCCCATTGCTTCGTCGGGTGTTCCGGCATCGCCGTCGTGGTCTCCCACGTTTAAAGTGCTTGTTGCCGAAGCATCAATGTCGACAGTTTGGATAAAGTAGATATCAGCTACCCAATCAGCTGAAGTATTTGATAGTTCAATCAAATCATCAATTGTGGCGATTTGATAAGGTGCACCTGATGTGCCACTGCCTCCGGAATAGGTGCCAGCAAATAGGCTTGTGCTCATTATTAACATTAATAAAGCCATTGTAATTTTTTTCATAATTGTAAATTTAAAATTTATGCCTACTTGTTTTATCAGGATTTTCGGCTTTTTTCCTTTTGTAGTATTTATTCTTCGTTTTTAATATCTTTAAGTTCAATGTTTTCTTTTTCTTCTTCATTGGTATCTATTTTAAGGGTACTAATGTTGTCTGGGAGTTCTACATTGAGGTCTGTCAATATTTTTAGCAATGCACTTTTTAGATTATCATCGTCTTCGGTATTTTTATGTATAGCTTTGTTATTCATATTAATATCAGTGTTTTTGTGTTTATTTTTTTTTATTTAATAATACAAAGATATTGTTATACAGCAAGGGAATTAAAAAAAGTGGGGGTACAAAAGGGTAACAAAGGGGGTACAAAAAGGGTACAATTTATTAATCATTTATTAATATTAAAAATGAAGGAATAATGGTTTTTACACAAATTGTTGTAAAAATTGGTGAAGCGATTCGTTGGGCGGAAGGTTCAGTTTTTTTCTTAGTCTTGCTCTTGCTTTTTTTAGCGTATTTTCGGGCCTAAGTGTCATGGAACAAATTTCTTTTGAATTGAGGTTCAGTTTGTAGAAAACGCACAATTTTCGCTCGTTTTGAGAAAGGTCGGTGAAATGTTTATTTAGATTTTCGTAAAAATTACGGTGTACTTGTTCAAACAGCAGGTCGAATTCCTGCCAGTTTATATTTTTGGAGTCGGTTTTAAAGTTTGAAATAATACGGTTAATCGTTTGTGACACATTTTCGTTACATTCAGAACAAAGGCTATTCAATTCGTTGAACAAGCGTACGTTGAGTTCGTTATTTTGAATAATACGCAGAGTTAATTTGGCAAGTGTTTGTTTATTTTCAATGATTTCACGTTCAGCCTGTTCTTTATTTTTTCGTAATAATTCGGTTTCCAATTCAAAATTTTTTCTCATTTCTTCGAAAAGCAGAATGGCCGAATTTGCACGAGCCAGCAATTCTACTTCATCAATCGGTTTTCGAATGAAATCTATAGCACCTGCTTCCATAGCTATTTTCAGATGCTCGGAGGTAAGCATCACGCCTGTTGCCATGATTACCGGAATTTTTGCAGTTCTTTCATTTTGTTTCAAAATCTTTATAGCTTCTATGCCACTTATATCGGGCATTTCCCAATCCATAATGATTAAATTCGGTAAGTTATTAATGGCTATTTCGCAACCGATTCTACCGTTTGACGCAATTAATACATTGTAATTTTTTTTCAACAACTTGTTAATCATTACCTCAATATTGTGAGGCTCGTCATCAACTATAAGAATTTTATAACTCATTATCTATTATGCTTTTAAATAATTTTCGATTCATTGCATACATGGCAATTTTAATCTTTTCTTTCCAATGTTTTATATTTTCAGATGTGTCTTCAACAGTATTAAGCAGGTTTAATATTTCTGTAGCCTGAAAAATTTCTGTTTGTTTAAGTTTCTGCAGAACTTGTTGCAAATTTTTTCTTTCCTCTTCTGTAAGAAAATTTTTGATTTGATTTTTTTGTTTACTTTCTGTTTTTTTTTCTGAAGAAGAAATTAGTGGTAAAATCAGACTGAAACGAGTTTTTTCTCCCGGAACTGAACAAACATCAATTTTGGCATTTTGTGCTTCTGAGGCAATTTTGCAAAAAGTTAATCCTAGCCCTGTAGATTGAATTTCCCCCGATTTTTTGGCTTCAATCTGCGAGTATTCGTTAAAAATTATATCAATATTTTCGGGCGATATACCTTTCCCATAATCTATTACATCTATTCGCACCGATTGTTTGTTTTCTTTTACCTGTATTGTAATTTTGCTGTTTAGGGGCGAAAATTTTATGGCATTTGTAAGCAGATTTACCAAGATTCTAATTGTCAAATTCTTGTCGGCTTTAACCGTGAATTTCCCCCTTGCGATTTTTTCGAAACTCAAATTTTTTTGTTCGGTTAAATATTTAACTTGTAAAATAGCACTGTCTATTAAATCATCAACATCTTGTTTGTTTAAGTTAACATTTAAATTTGTTGTTTGTGCTTTATTAATATCTAGTATATTAAGTATAATATTCAACATATTATAGCCCGATTGTCGTATGGCCTTATCGTTAGTAGTTCCAATAATGTGGTTAAGCGGATTTTTCAAGCTGTGAATAACCGTATCGGTCATAAGTTTTTTAAATTTATCAAGATCTATAAGGTTTGTATTTTTGATTTGTAATTCTTCGGCTTGAGTTTGAATTTCTTCTTTTTGCATTGCAATTTCTTTTGTACGTTGGGTAACAATTTGTTCCAATTTCAAATTTTCTTTTTCAAGTCGCCTTGTATTAATTAAGGAAATAAGAAATAAAAAACCAAAAGTAAAAAGGAATACAAAAATGTAAAAAGGATATTTTAAAAATGCGATATTGTTTTTTTGATAACTGAACAAATAATAAAATAACCGGGTATTGTATAACAAACAATTTTTGTTGTTGATTTGCAAGGTGGTAATTCCATGTTCTTCGGGGTATGGAGTAAATTCTTGTTCAATTTTAAAGGTGGCATTAATGTCAAAATCACCGGAAAAAACCTTAAGAACATTATTTTGGTGTGCCACAAACTCTGGTTTGTTATCTTTATTAATATCTATAAAGCCTACAGCATGAGTAATACATTTTATTTTTTGCAAAAGTTCAAGGTTTTTATTGTTAACATACAAGGTTTTATCTCCATAAAAAATAACATCGTTGTTTACAGAAAAAATATCTGTATAATTATGTGGCAATGGTATTTGTTTGATAATTTCACCTTTCAGGTTACAAACAGTAAGCAATTTGCACCGTTGGTTATCGGGTTCATTTAACTGGGCATTTGTAAAAGCTACAATATGTGGTATACTGTCTGTCGATACTAATACCGCTTTTGTAAAATTTGTCCAGCCAAAAAATTCAATGGGCTGAAATTCAAAATCGAGACTATCGTTATAAAGTAATATATATGAGGAAAAATCGCCATACGAATATTCCAAATGTTTTACCTCTTTATACATTGCAAGCGTATCGGAGTTGGTGGAATTACGAAGCCACTCAGCCTCTGAGTGCGAAATTGTATTGCCGGTTGCTTTGGAGTAGGTTGCTAATAAAAAATTATTTTTCTTAAAACTGAGATGTCGAACTTTAGGATTTACAAAACTGTTTAGCTTATTTTTTATCAACTTTTTATGCTTAAAGTCATATTTGTAAATATTTCGGGGCTGCACGGAATATCCGCATTGCAGGTCGAGAAAGACATTGAATCCTGAGGTAATAATAAAATTATTTTTTACGTCAATTTCGTTTTTATAACACTTTATTGAATCAATAAAAATTTTTTCAACTGGTAAAAGTATTTTCATTTCAATATCGTAAGAAAGAATATTTAAAAAAGCACTGTTATTTTTAAACGAGACAAACAGTAATTCTTTTGTACGGTTACTGTCAACATCGGCAAACGTTAAATTTTTACCAGCAAATTTTTCGTTTTCTCTAAATATAAATACCTGATTTAGTTTTTTACCTTTCCACTGTTCAATTGAATGTCCGTGAATATTTATATTGTGATGCTTTATTTTTTCAATTTTTGGGTCATTGTTGATATCTGTCCAGTATTCTTGTTGAGCCTCTTCTTTTACCCAAACGGAATCTAATTCCAATTTGTAAGGTTCAAATTGGTTTTTCGGAACAATATTACTTATTAAAATCACAAACGCAAGGGCTATTAAAGCGGAAACAATTTTGATTATGTTAAATATTTGTTTCATGTTTTATTTCATGTTTTATAAAATCAGACAATAATTGCTCCTGAACAAGCCCGAATTTTTTCTTTAGTCATTGTCTTGCTTTTTTTAATGTAACATTAATTTTGTATGTTATTGTTGCAAATTTTCTGTTTGCCATATTCTTTTTATAAACATGTACAATTCAATCTCGTTTTGTACATTATAATTGTTTTTAACACCTAAATAAACGGACAATTCCGTTTATTTCCATTATAGTAATATACGTTTCGTCGTAAAAAGGAGACAATTACTTAAAAGCTGTAAAAAAAATTGTTTTTTTTGTTATAACAAGTGTAGCAAAAAAGACATTGTTTTAAATACAATTTTTTATTGTTATGGTAAATTTACAAAAATATGTATGAGCTAAAAAATAAATTATTGGGTTTTTGTTCTTTTTAATAAAAAGGCATAGTTGGAGACTAAATTGAATTGTGGTTTTATGCAACACGGCACAATCGTGCAACAGCGGGGTAGTCAAAGGCTACACCTAACAGGGCAAAAAACCTTCTAATGATTACTGTGTTAACAATAGTATCTATTTTTGAAACACAAACGAAATCAGTCTGGGAATTTCATTTTCAATCACTTCATCAAACCACTCATTAAGCTCTATTAATTTAAATCCATTATTGTGAGCTATGGTTAAATATTCAGAAATATGATGAACGTATGTCTCCAACTCCCGCGTTCCTTTATCTGTATCATATTGGGCTTTGCTTCCAGAATACTGCTTAAAAGGATGTAGTTCACTAATAAAAAAACATCCATTTTTTTTAAGTTTCTTACTAGCTTCACTAAAAATAAAATCTAAGTTTTTGATATGTTCGAGAACAAGACTACATGTTATTAGATTAGCATAGCTATTATTTATTTTCCACTCTCTTGTTAAATCTGCTTTAAGAAATGTCACTCGCTTGTTTACAAACTTTCCCTTGGCTTTATTCAACATCTCTTGAGAAAAATCCAATCCAATAACCTCTTTAGCCTTTGTTAAAAGATAAGTTGTGTTTTTTCCTGTTCCGCAACCAAGCTCAACAACCTTTGAGAAATCATATTTATTTAAGGTTTGAATAGTCGCTTTACTGTCCAAATCTCTTGTCTTGTTTTCATTGGTGTCATATTGGTCTGCCCAATTATTATATGCTTTCTCTATGTTCATTTTCATATTATTGCCAACAATTAAATAAACGGACAATTCCTTTTATTTCAATTATACATTTGTTTAACTCAATAAGTTAATTAGAAAGTAAATTTATAAAAAAATAAGCAGTTTCGGAATTTATTGTAAATGTTAAGAAACAGGAATTGGGTTTAATAAGAGTATTGGAAAGTTGTTATATTTTTATGGAAGGCGGTGTAATTGTAAAAATAAGGTGTGGGTAGAGAGTACACTTAGCAGTGGCTTCAAGTTCACCTTCAAGCATATATTCTACATCTCTTTTATAAAGATCAGATATAAAATAGGTAAAATATTTTGAATCTTTAAATTGATTTAAAAATCACTGTTTAGTAATTCTTCTTTTGTCGTAATATTGTATTTAATTAATAAAATTAATAAAAAAAATTCCCCTTCTTTCATTTGACATCAAATGAAGGAAGGGGAAAAATCAACTTTACACAGTTTATCGAATACTCCTTTTCATGTTAAAATTACCCACCTATTCTCAAATTTTTAGTACCTCTATCACCTTTATTAAAATTATATTGAATTGAAAAGAAATAGAACCTTTTATATAAAGATCCTGAAGTTATTATATTACTTATAATACCAAAATTACTTGAATATGTACTATGTTCTATCATGTCATCAAAAATATTATTAATACCAACCGAAATTCTTATTTTTTTATCAAAATACTTTTTACTCAAACTAATGGATGAATTAATCCACGGAGAATAATAACCATTAAACGTAATTTTCTTGGCATAGTAATTAAAATAAAACATTGTATAATATTCTTTAAATTTATATTCGAAATTTAATTTAATATTATAGCCAAATTCCTTTTTTGTTAATCTTTCAATGGGTAAATTGTAATAAATAGCAGTGTTTTTTAAGGTGCTAATATCAAATAACAAATAAAAAAAAGTTGACGAAAGTGAAAAATTTAACTGCTTATTTAGTTTAACCCAGGTTGACAAATCAATTCCTATATTTGATTTTTGAGCAACATTCTCAGGTCTAGTTAAAGTTAGTTGAGATGTTAATGGAATAGATATATTTGCTACTTCATTATTTGTATAATTATAAAAACACTCTGCTGAAGCATTACATTTATTAATATTATAACTATATCCAAGATATGCTGAGTAAAAATCAACTGATTTTAATTCAGAATTTCCAGAATACCAATTATAAAGCTCCTTTTTATCAATATAATTTGATAGCTTATTAAAGTTTGGGAGGGTGCTATTTTTTGATAGAGTGAATTTTATTTCTTTTTTATCATTTACTTCATAGGTAAATGTTGCAGATGGAAGAATTCTAAAATAATTTTTTCTTAATGCAATTATAGTATCTTGAAAATTTGAATTGTTGTATCTTGTGTAATTTCCAGAAACAAAATAATCAACAATATTAAGTCCCCCATCTACTTTCCATTTTTCCTTAAATTTTATGCCAATTCGCCATGATAAATTATGTCGATGACTATTATTTGCATCAAATTGACTTTGAGGCAAGTAGATGTTGTTGAAAACGAAGTGCTCATTTGCCGTAGTATCCTTTAATCCAATTGTTAAATTATACGAAAGATTCCATCGAGTTTTTTTTGAGATAGAATGATTATAAAAAATATTTAAATTTATTCCATTGCTTTCAAATTGCCTATCATTGCCATAGCTATAAACACTATCTAAAATATTTGTATTTAATTTATTAAAATAGTAATCAGAATTCTGTTTAGAGAGAATTTTATAAATATTAAAGTTGCCAAATATTTTGATATAAGTATCCAAAGTATCAAATTTATGCCAGTATGAAAAATTTACACCTTCATAAAGTTGATTATCATTAGAGGATTCTTTGCAAAAATAGCTATTCTGGATTTGTTGAGTAATTGCATAATTTTCTATAAAATTGGTCTCAATATCAGACTTATATTTTAATGTATAAAATCCACAGCTTAAATATAATTTTGTATTGTATGAAAGCCAATAAATAACACCAACGTTGTTAAAATTTGTTTTACGTTGATATTTATTAAATAAATTAATACTTTGGATAGATGATGTTAGTGGGATATCAACATTCTTAGTAATAACTGAATTGCTTTTTGAAAAATTGTTTTCAATTGATGTGTTTAAAAAAAATGTGGACTTTTCATTTTTATAATTGATATTTAAAAACCCTTTTGACTTATTTAAGCTTTTAAATAAAATTGTACTCGTTTTTGTACTCAACATTCCACTTAAACCATTTCTATTAACTCGTTTAAATTTAATATTAATAATTCCACTTTGACCATTACCTCCTGAATACATGGAGGCATCAATTAATTCAATTTTATTTACTTTGATAACAGGAATCATTTCTATGTTTGGGAATTGGAAATTTAAAGGCTGCTCATCAACATATATAACAGCTTCAGATCCTTTATATCTAACGGTCCCTTGATTATCTACAACTACACCTGGCAAAACTCTCAATAAGTCTAAAACAGTTCTTGCTGTTGAAGTCTTTTCTGCATCCATCGTGTAAACTTTTCTATCAAATTTTTTCACAACGTAATTTACACTTCCTTCTACTACAGCTTCATCTATCAATATATTTTTTTGAACTAATAAGATTTTTCCAAGATTTATATTTGACTTTATATTTGGAGTTAGTTGAATAATTTTTTCTTGATAACCTAAATAATGCGTTGATAGATACATACCTTTAATAAAAGAAATATTTTTAAATAAAAATTTACCCCTTTCATTTGTTATAACAGTTATAGCTATTGAATCATTTATATTTTTAATAGATACAGAGCCATAAGGCAATACTGTTTTACTAATGCTATCAACAAAAACCCCTGCTATATCAATTTTTTGAGCATTAACTGATGAAGCAATAAATATTAAATAAAAAAAAATAATTAGATTTATACCTTTCGAAGTTATTTTCACATCTTAATTTATTAGATTATAGACATTACAAAGGTTATATTTCCCTAATGCGTATTCGTAATTTGAAATAGGTGGGCATAAAGTGTTATATAAACAATTACAACAAGGTTTTGTATTGGTTCTTAATTTAAACCAGTTCTTGCCTATATTCATTTCTCTGTATACAGCATCGTATAAAAAAAACAATTTACCACCTCCCTTTGTTTCATGCATATCAAATACATCTAATGCTTTGGCTTAAAATTCAAGTACAATTTTTCCTTTTATATCGTAAACATAACTATTCTTGCATTTGATATATAAAACAGGAGCTTTGAATTCTTCACGAATTTTTTTTAGTATATTAAAAACTGTTCTTTCACAAACGCACAATCTATCTGCAAGTTCCTTGGCATTGCCTGTAGCTTCTAACCGAATTAATTGGTCTATCCTTTCTATTATTTCTTTTTCTGTTTTTTTCATTTTTATTTTCTTTTGAGGGGAACCCAAAATCAAATATGTCGCAAATTTTTTAGTTTGCTAGGGGATAGCAAAATTTATAACTCTTTTGCTGTAAGCCGACACAGTCTTATTGCGAACATTTCAATTCCCCCATCAATGTATCTTGTATCATTTATATGTGCTTGTGTAATATTATATTATAAACTAATTAATACGTGAATTTAAAAAGAAATTGGCAGTTGTGGAATTTTTTGTACATGTTAAGAAACATGAATTATTTTTTTAACACAGCATTTCTTTGGATCAATTTAAAAAATTGTGGAAATAAATTTATTAAAATTTTATATTTGCTGTGTTTTGAATATTTTATATAGAAGTTATCTTGATTCATTTAAAGCAATTGAGAAATGTATTACGCCACGAAGTGGCAACTTATTTACCTTCGGTGAGCTC